>NZ_JBVJLY010000023.1:45257-143608 GCF_055584485.1 Amycolatopsis sp. NPDC102522
TATTCTAGTTTGGGCGGCCCGCGGGGGGGGGGGGGGGGGGGGGGGGGGGTGTGTGTTTTGTGTTTTGGGGGATTACCCCACAACCCCCCCCCCCCCCCCCCCCCCGACCCCCCTCGCTAGGAAGTCACCAGGACGACGGTCAGCCCGTCGTATCCCTTCATGCCGACGGTCTGCAGCGCGGTCGCGTCGACCCGAGGTTCGGCGGCGATCAGTTCGTGCATCCGCCGGAGTCCCACGATCTCGTCGGCGGTGCTCGACGCGTCGGCCACCCTCCCGGCGCGGACGACGTTGTCGATCACGATCACCCCGCCCGGCCGGGCCAGCCGCAGCGCCTCCTGGAAGTAGGCGGGGTTGTTGACCCTGTCCGCGTCGATGAACGTCAGGTCGATCGGGCCTTCGACGCCGGGCAGCAGGTCCAGCGCCTCCCCGATGCGGATGTCGACGAGCTTGCCGACACCGGCGGCGTCGATGCTCTTTCGCGCGACATCGGCGAATTTCGGGTAGTACTCGAGCGTCACGAGACGGCCTTCGGGCGGCAGGGCGCGGGCGAGCCAGATGGTGCTGTAGCCGCCGAGTGTGCCGATCTCCAGGATCGAGCGGGCGCCGATCATCCTCGCCAGCAGGTGGAGCAGCTTGCCCTGGTTCGGGGCGACGGCGATGGCGGGCATCCCCGCCTCCGTCGAGGCGGCGAGAGCCGCGTCGAGGGTCGGATCGGACGGGATGAGCGCGTCGAAGATGTACTCGTCTACTTCGGACCAGATTTCTTGAGACATGGAACCTCCCCAGGTCAACCTAGCGCCGTGGGTCGGAGCCGCGTGCGTCCATCGGGGCGGTCGTCCGGACGAACCTCAGGCGGCGCGGCGGCCCGCCTTCGGGATGACCAGCGGGGTCCCGGTTTCGGGGCACGGCATGACCCGGCACGGCAGTTCGAAGATTTTTTCGACGTTGTCGGCGGTCACGACGTCTTCAGGTGTACCTGTCGCCAGGACCTCTCCGTTCCGCATCGCGATCATGTGCGTCGCGTAGCGGGCCGCGTGGTTGAGGTCGTGCAGCACCGCGACCAGCGTCCGGCCCTGCTCCTGGTGCAGCTGCGCGCACAGGTCCAAAATGTCCATCTGGTGTGCGATGTCCAGATAGGTCGTCGGCTCGTCGAGCAACAGGAGGTCGGTCTCCTGCGCGAGTGCCATCGCCATCCACACGCGCTGCCGCTGGCCGCCCGACAGTTCGTCGACCAGCCGCTCGGCGAGGTCGTCGACGCCGGTGGCGCGCATCGACTCCGTGACCACGGTGGCGTCCTCTCGGGACCACTGGCGCAGCAGGCGCTGGTGCGGGTACCGGCCGCGCGCGACGAGGTCGGCGACGGTGATGCCGTCGGGCGCGATCGAGCTCTGCGGCAGCAGGCCGAGCCTGCGGGCGACCTCCTTGGCGGGGAAGGAGCTGATCACCTGACCGTCGAGGAACACCGAGCCCTGGCGGGGTTTGAGCATCCGCGCGAGCGCGCGCAGCAGGGTCGTCTTGCCGCAGGCGTTCGGGCCGACGATGACGGTGAAAGACCGGTCGGGGATGACCACCCCGAGGTCTTCGGCCACGGTCCGGCCGTCGTAGGCCAGCGTCAGGGCGTCCGCGTGCAGGCGTGACGTCGTGCGCTGCTCGGTGAGGGTTTCCACGGTCTCCACGCAGGTTAGGCTAACCTAGTAGTCCGCCGGTGTGGTGTTCCGTAGGTCGCAGTCGGCTCACATCGCCCTTCGATGGCATCATCCGCAGTGCGCTTTCGCGGTGCAATTCCGCGTGCGTTCTCGGTGCGATCGAAGGGGAGGCATGGAGGACTACCGGATAGTCGCGGACGAGATCTCCGCCGATGTCGAGGCGGGCAGGCTTCGTCCTGGCGACAGGCTGCCTCCGCAGCGGCGGTTCGCCCGTGAGCGCGGAATCGCCAACTCGACCGCCGCCAGGGTCTACGGCGAACTCGTCCGGCGAGGTGTCGTGGTCGGCGAGGTCGGCCGGGGCACGTTCGTCCGCGCCGGGAGGCCGCCGCTGGAGACCGCGCTCGCCGAGCCGGGCGGCGCGACGGTCGACCTCGAACTCAACTTCGCCGTCCTCCCGGAGCAATCGGCGCTGGTCGGGAAGGCATTGGAGCCGCTCCTGCGGGACGACGTCCTGACAGCGGCGTTGCGGCCAGGGAGCGTCACAGGCTCGAAGCAGGCCAGAGACGCTGTCGCCGGACTGTTCGCGAAGGACGGCTGGACGCCGGAAATCCTCTTCGCCGGAAGCGGCCGCGAAGCCATCGCGGCTGCCATCGCCGCCTTCGTGCCGATGGGGGAGCGGCTCGCCGTCGAGGCCATCACCTACCCCGTGGTCAAGGCGCTCGCCGGGCGGCTCGGCGTCCAGCTGGTGCCAGTCGAAACCGACGACAAGGGTCTCATTCCCGAGGCGCTCGAAGCCACGTCCGTCCGCGCCCTCTACGTCCAGCCGACCCTGCACAATCCGCTCGGGTCCACAATGGACGAAGCTCGGCGCGTCGAGCTGGCGGAAACCGTGCGCCGGCTGGACATCCCGGTGATCGAGGACGGGATCTACACCTTCCTTCGGCCCGAGATCGCTCCTTTCGCGACGTACGCGCCGGAGCGCACGGTGTTCACCGACAGCATGTCCAAACGGCTCGCCCCGGGGCTGACCACCGGATTCCTCGCCGTCCCGGCGGAATGGACGGAGCGGCTGGCCGCGGCGGTGCGCTCGGGCGGCTGGGTCGCGCCCCGGTTCGCCGTCGAAGCCGCCACCCGGTGGATCACCGGCGGCACACTGGAAACCGTCGAACGGGCGAAACGGCTCGACGCGGCCGAACGCCAGCGGATGACGGCGGCACGGTTGGCCGGGTTCACGCTGCGCGCCGATCCGGCGGCGTACCACTGCTGGTGGGAACTCCCGGAACACTGGCGTGCCGAAACCTTCGTCGCCGCGGCCGCGCGGCGCGGGATCGCGGTCACCCCGGCGGCCGCGTTCGCCGTCGTCCCCGGCCACGCCCCGAACGCGGTGCGGCTCGCGGTCTCGTCGCCGCCTCTCGAGACGCTCGGCGCGGCTCTGGACGTCCTGGCCGGTCTCGCTTCCGGGCGCCCCGAGGACGCCGGCGTCGACTGACTGCCCGAAACGCGTCAGGGGCGGGGCATCCACTTGCCGATGAAGCTGCCGCAGGTGACGGTCTGCCCGGTGAGCCGCGACCTCAGCGCGTTCTCCAGCCCGAGGTAGTCGAAGATCGGCGCGTCGCCCGCGACCTCGGCGGGCACCGGCCCGCCCTTGGCCAGGGTCGGCATGCTCACCGTCTGGAACAGCACGAGGTAGTCGCCGTCGCGGTTGAGTTCGTCGGCCGTCGCGAGCATGCGCTGTGGGGCGTCGGCGACGATTTCCAGCGGTAGCGGCCATTCCAGCGGGAACGGGTTGCGCAGGCCGAAAGCGGGATAGGCGAACGGGTTGTCGGGCAGGACAGCTGTCCGCCCCGCGGGGAATCGCGTGACGCAGTCGTGGATCTGGGAGATGTAGGCGAAAGTGCCCGGGTTCGTCCGGATCCCGCGCATCGACGGCGTCACCGTGCCGAGGTCACCGGTCAGCTTCTCGTGCGCCATGTCCAAGTACGCGGCCTTGTCGTGGTGCGCGATCACGGCCCAGCCCGACACCAGCACCGCGACCATGCCCATCGCGGTGGCGGCCAGCAGACCGAGCGGGCGGGGCGGCTCGGGCAGTGGCGGCAGCGCGTCCGACAGCTCCAGGATCGCCGTCAGCGCCAGTGTCCCGGTGAACAGCGTCGGGGTGTCGTTACCCCAGGACAGGCTGGTCATGAACCCGGTCGCGAAGACCAGCGCGCCCATTCGGGGAAAACACCGCAACCGCCCCTTCGCCACCCAGTTCACCAGCAGCGCGACACCGAGGATCCACCAGAGGACGTCCGCCCAGCGCGACGCGCCGGTGAAGTGCCCGTCGACGACAGTGCCGACCACCACCGCCACACCCGCCAAGAGCAGCAGCCGCGCGACGATCGCGCCGGTGAATCCGGCGCGGTCGCGGAAGTGCCCGAGCAGCGCGAGAAGTGCTCCCGCGATCGCGAAGAAGGTCAAGCCCCGCACCGGGGCCCGCAACAGGGTCTCGGGATTTTCCAGCCACAGACCGAGAAGCCGTTGGCCGTACGCGGGAAGGCCGCCGGTGAGCTGCTCGGCCATCGCGCCGAGCCCGCCGTCGAAGGTGACGAGTCCGATGTAGAAGAGCAGAAAAGTGCCCAGAGCAAGCAGATCCCAGGCCAGGCGTCCCCACCAGCGGCCGACGCGGAACGCACCCTCCCGCAGCGAAGGGTGCAGCAGCAACCAGCACAGCGCGATCACCGGGACCGGCGCGAAACTCTGCTTGACGAACACCGCGGCGCCCAGCAGCACCAGGCCGAGCCGTCGCGGCCACGCCTTGCCTTCGCGCAGCCCGGAATCCAGCGCCCAGAAGCCGCAGGCGGTCAGGAAGATCCCGTCGATCGTGTGCCACGCCATCAGCGGGAAGGCGTTGAGGTTCAGCAGCGACGCGGCCGCCGTCAGCCCGGTGAGCCCCGGGCCCCAGTCACGGACCCGGCGACGGGTGACCAGCACGGCGAACGCGATGGTCGCCAGGATGATCTCCAGCATGCTGAGCACGCTGGAGACGAAGAACAGCGGCCCCGGCAGTACGAAGTCGACGGCGTGCAGGAACGCCGAACCCAGCGGCCGCGCGGAGATGATGTCGGAGTGCGGGACCTCGCCGTGCATCACCCGCCACGCCTGGGCGAGGATGAAGCCCTGATCAGACGGGTGGAAACCGAAGCGTCCCACCCGGAGTTCGGTGGCGAAGGCGAGTGCGAGCACCCAGGCCGCGTGCAGCGAAAGCCGCAGCACTGTCCGGGACGGACGTACCACTGCCACGTCCGGTCCGGCCGAAACCGGGGGACTGGCGACGTCCACACTGCCCCTTCCCGCTCGTCACTGCCTCGGCCCGTGCCCGCCGACCCCCCGGCGTATCGGAAACCGATGGTAGCGGCCGGGGGCGTCCCCCGATCGAGCCCGGCGGCAGCGACGTCAGGGACGACGGCGCCAGACCAGCCTGGTGACCGCGCCCGCCACCGACGCGAGCGGAGCCTTCCGGGGCAGGCCACGGGATTCCGGCGCGGACTCCGGCATCGCGCGGTAGACGAGATGGGCGAAGAACCGAGCCGTCTTCGGTGCGACGAGCGTCACCAACTCGGCGGCCGTGCCTTCGGGCAGGTTCAGGATCTCCGGTCGTTTCTCCAGGGCCTTCACCACGAGAGCGGCGGCGCGCTCGGGGGAGCTCGACGGCATGCCGCGGTAGGACCCGGTGGGCGTGATCATGTCGGTGCGCACCAGCGGCATGCGGACCGAGGTGAAGGTGACGCCGTCGGAAAGCGTTTCCCGGCCGGCGGTCAGCCCGAACTCCTCCAGCGCCGCCTTCGACGCCAGGTACGCGGAAAACCGCGGTGTGTCGGTCTGCAGTCCTTGGGTGGTCACGTTGACGACGTGGCCGAACCCGCGCGCGGTCATCGACGGCAGCAGGCCCAGCGTCAGCCGCACCGGGCCGAAGTAGTTGATCGCCATCGTGCGCTCGAAGTCGTGGAACCGTTCGGTGGACAGCGAAAGCGAGCGCCGGATCGAGCGGCCCGCGTTGTTGACCAGCATGTCGACGGCGCCGTGCGCGGCGAGCACGTCCTTGACCAGAGCGTCGACTGCGTCGCCGTCGGTGAGGTCGCACGGATACGCCGACGCCTTCCCGCCCGCCGCGACGATCTGCTCACGAACCTCTTCGAGGTCGTCGGCGCGCCTGGCCACGAGGATCACTTCGCCGCCCTTCGCGGCGACGGCGAGCGCGGACGCGCGCCCGATGCCCGACGAGGCGCCGGTGATCAGCACCTTGCGGCCGTCGAGCGGTTCCGGCCCCGGACGGCGGCGGCCGCGATCGGGGTCCAGGTGCGCGAGCCAGTACCGGTAGAGCGGACCGGCGTACTCCTTCAACGGCGGCAAGGTGATCCCGCTGCCGTCGAGGGCGGCCGTGGTCGCGCTCGTGTCGAAGTCGACCTCCAGGCTCAGATGGGGCAGGACTTCGAGCGGGATGCCGAGTTCCGTCAGCACCGCCGCGCGGGCCGAACGCCCGCCCGGGACCTGGTCGAATCCGGCGGCCGCGGATTTCGCCAGCCGGGTTCCGGCGCGCTTCAGCGCTCCGGACGGTCGTGAGGGGAGGACGGCGGAGATCTTCGGCGCGTTCGCGGCCCGCGCGAAGGCGTTGTAGACCTCGTGCAGCGGCTGGGGGCGCGGCGACGCGAGGTGGTACGTGCTGCCACTGGGCGCGTCGACGTGCATGAGGTGTTCCATCGCCTCGACGACGTAGTCGACCGGGACGATGTTCGTGGCGCCGAGATCCGGCGCGGCCAGCGGGAGACGGCGTGGCAGCGCGGAGAGCCGCGAGATCGCGGGGAGGAAGTAGTACGGGCCGTCGATCTTGTCCATCTCGCCGGTGCGCGAATCGCCGGCGACGGCGGACGGCCGGTACACCCGGAACGGCGTTTTCCCGTGCCGTCGCACGAGTTTCTCCGCCTCGAACTTCGTCGCGTGATACGGCGACGCGAAGCTCTGGCCGAGGTCGAAGTCGGCCTCGGTGAACCGTCCGGCGTACTGCCCGGCCACCGCGATCGAGGAGACGTGGTGGAAGAGGCCGGCGTTCGCGGCCGCGGCGAACTCGAGGACGTTGCGGGTGCCGTCGACGTTGGCCGCGCGGTTGGCCGCTTCGTCCGCGGTGAGGTCGTAGATCGCGCCGAGGTGCACGACGTGGTCGAGGTGGCCCAGGCGGGCGGGATCGATGCCCAGCGAGGGTTCGGTCAGATCGCCGGTGACGGGAACGAGCTTCTCGTGGCTCGGGAGCTTCCCGCGCGAGGTCTCCCTCACGAGAACATGGACGGCTACGGTCTCAGGTCGCCGCAGTAGGTGTGCGACCAGGCGTTTTCCCAGAAAACCCGTCGCGCCCGTCACAAAGTAGGTGGTCATGGCCGGCTCCTTCCGAACGGGGCCGACTCTACCTACTCAGAAGTAGGAACGGTAGTTGTCATTCACTGTGATCCGGATGTTCGGCCACCGCGACCACGGCGTCGCGGAGCGCGGCGCGCAGGCGCCCCACGTCCAGCGGCCCGAGTACGGCGGCCTCGCCGGGCGGAGCCACGAGCACGATCTTGTCGCTGCTCACGAACACCGTCACGTCCCGGCGCCTGCCCGCGAGATCCCGGCAGCCGACCGACCATTCGTCCCGCGGTGCCAACGTCCTCATCCTCCCGTATCCCATGGTCTCCCTTTCTCGTTCGTGGCTGGGACGAGGTGGTTTCGGGGCCGTGACGCGGGTTACGCCACATTCCTACTGATGGGTTAACCGACCGTGCGTCCTGTGATCGACTTCGGGTTTCACTAGGCCGGACGAGGGTGGACCGGAGTAGCGTCCGAGGGAACGCCTGCCCGGGAGGTCTTTGTGTCCGAACCCAGGAAGATCGTCATCGTCGGTGCCGGCCTCGCGGGGGCGACGGCCGCCGGGACGCTGCGAGAACGTGGCTACGCGGGTGAAATCCTGCTGCTCGGTACCGACACGCATCGCCCGTACGAATTACCGCCGTTGTCCAAAGGGCTGCTGATGGGCAATACCGATGAACCCGATTGGGTGCACGACGCGGGTTTCTACGAAGAGAAGGACATCGCTTTCCGGAGCGGTGCCACCGCGACCAAGATCGAACTCGGCTCGCGGCTCGTGCACGACGACGCGGGCGGTGAGCACCGCTTCGACCGGCTCGTGCTCGCGACCGGCTCACGGCCTCGGTCGTTGCCGGTGCCCGGCGGCGACCTCCCCGGCCTGCGGACCCTGCGGACTCTCGACGACGCGCTGGCACTGCGTTCGGCGTTCAAGGACGCCGAACGGGTGGTGATCGTCGGCGCGGGCTGGATCGGCACCGAAGCCGCGGCGGCCGCCCGGGAACACGGCGCCGAGGTGACCGTGGTCGACCAGGTGAGCTCGCCGCTGCACGCGGTACTTGGCGAGCAGGTGTCCGGTGTCTTCAAGGACCTCCACACCGCGCACGGGGTGAACTGGCGGCTGGGTGAAGGTGTCGCGGGGTTCACCGGCGGTCCGGACGGGGTGACCGGCGTCCGTCTCCAGAGCGGTGACGAGCTTCCCGCGGACGTCGTGCTGGTCGCCGTCGGCGCCGCCCCGCGGATCGACCTCGCGCACGCCGCCGGACTGGAACTGTCCGACGACGGCGGTGTCTGCGCCGACGCCGGTCTGCGGACGGCCGCGCCCGACGTCTACGCGATCGGCGACATCGCCGCGCATTTCCATCCTCGGTACGGGAAACGCGTGCGGGTCGAGCACTGGTCGAACGCGAAATGGCAGGGCGAACATGTCGCGGGGAACCTGCTGGGGGAGACCGAGCCGTACTTGAAGAGCCCGTACTTCTTCTCGGACCAGTACGACCTCGGCTGCGAATACCGTGGCCTCGCCGATCCCGAAACCGATCAGCTGGTGGTGCGCGGTGATCTCGCGGCGCGGGACTTCACGGCGTTCTGGACGCGGGACGGGCAGGTGACGGCCGCGATGAACGTCAACCAGTGGGATGACGGGGACGCGCTGAAGGCCCTTGTCGACGGTCGCGCGACTGTGACCGCGGAACAGCTGGAGACGGCTGATCTCAAGGGGCTTGTCTGATCCTTCGGGATGTTATGAACGGGACTTTCATGGCAAATTTTGAGATGAAAGTCCCGTTCATAACACGCGCCGAGTCAGGATTCAGGGGGTCAGGCCTCCTGCGCGACCGCCAAAGGCACCGAAGCGACCGAGGGCCGCGTCAGGGTCCCGAAGGCCAGCAGCGCGAGCACGCCGAAGGCCGCCATCACGATCCCCATCGGGACCGCCGTACCCGGACCACCCAGCCCGACCAGCGGCGTCGCCAGCCCGCCGACGACGAACTGCAGCACGCCCAGCAGCGCCGACGCCGAACCGGCGGACCGCGCCTGCTCGGCGAGCGCCAGCGAACTCGCGTTCGGCGCCACCATGCCGATGCTCGACACCAGGATGAACAGCGGGATCAGCAGCCCGATCAGGCCGAGGTCCAGCACGGTCGCGGCGAGCACGCCGAACCCGGCCACCCCGGCGATGACGAGGCCGACGGTCAGCAGTGTCCGCTCCGGGAAACGTCCGACGATGCGCCCGTTCAGCTGGCCGACGAGCACGATGCCGATGCCGTTGAGCCCGAACACCAGGCTGTACGCCTGCGGGCTGAGCCCGTAGACACCCTGCAGTGCGAAGGACGAGCCGGAGATGTACGCGAACAGGCTGCCGAACATGAGCCCGGAGGCCAGCGCGTAGCCGAGGAAAGGGCGATCGCGGAGCAGGCTCGCGTACTTCCGCATCACGGAACCGAAGCGCGCCGGCGTGCGGCGTTCCTCGGGCAGGGGTTCCGGCAGCAGGAAGAAGACGACGGCGAGCAGGATCGCGCCGAACACGGTCAGGCAGACGAACACGCCGCGCCACGAGGTCCAGTTCAGGATCTGGCCGCCGATGATCGGCGCCAGGATCGGGGCGAGCCCGTTGACCAGCATCAGCAGCGAGAAGAACTTCGTCATCGCCGTGCCGGAGTAGAAGTCGCGCACGGTCGCCCTGGCGATCACGATGCCGGCCGCGGCACCGAAGGCCTGCACGCCGCGGGCGGCGATGAGCAGTTCGGCGGTCGGGGCGACGGCGCACAGGATCGAGCCGACCATGTAGAGCGCGAGGCCGGCGACGAGCGGTTTGCGGCGGCCGATCGCGTCGGACAGCGGTCCGAGGATCAGCTGGCCGAGGGCGAGCCCGATGATGAACGCGCTGAGCGTCAGCTGGACGGTCGCGTCCGCGGCGCGGAGTTCGCCTGCCATCTGCGGCAGCGCGGGCAGGTACATGTCGATGGACAGGGGCCCGAAGGCGGACAGGCCGCCGAGGATCAGGACGAACCGGGCGCGTCCGGTCATGGGCGGTCGTTGCGCGACGATTTCTTCCACTCGCTCGGGCGCGATGGTCATGCTCTTTCCTTCCCCAGCACACGGTTCCGCGAGGAACAACTTGCTTAGAGTAGGTAACTATTCCCACTGTGAGTCTCGCCACCCGGACTTCGCAAGACTGATCCGATCAATTTTCGACACAAATCCCGGCGACCCCTAGATCTTGCCGGAGGTCGTCGGGTATACATCGGATGTCTGTTCGTTGCTGTTGGAGCCGTTGATTGTTGACGGTTCGGCCGGAAGGGAAAATCCGTGCAGCTGTTGCGACTCGGGGAGCCGGGGAGTGAGCGTCCGTTCGTACGTGCCGGGGACGGCACGGTGCGCGATCTCTCGGGGCTGACCGCCGACATCGATGGCAGCTTCTTCGCGAGCGACGGGGTCGCCAGGGTCGCGGCCGCGCTGGCCGCCGGTGAGCTGCCCGAAGCCGGTCCCGAATTCGCGCGAGCCAGGGTCGGCGCGCCGATCGCGCGACCCGGCAAGGTCGTCTGCGTCGGCCTCAACTACCGGCAGCACGCCGAGGAGTCCGGCGCCGAGGTCCCGACCGAGCCGGTCGTCTTCATGAAGGCCGCAGACGTCGTCGTCGGCCCGGAAGACGACGTGCTCGTGCCGCGTGACTCGACCAAGACCGACTGGGAGGTCGAGCTCGGCGTCGTCATCGGCAAGACCGCGCGCTACCTCGAAAGCGCCGAAGAGGCCCTCGAGTACGTCGCCGGGTACACCGTCTCGAACGACGTGTCGGAGCGCGAGTTCCAGCTCGAACGCGGCGGCACCTGGGACAAGGGCAAGTCGTGCGAGAACTTCAATCCGCTCGGCCCGTGGCTGGTCACCGCCGACGAGGTGCCCGATCCGCAGGACCTGGGCCTGCGGCTGTGGGTCAACGGCGAGAAGAAACAGGACTCGTCCACCAAGGACATGATTTTCACGGTCGCCGAGATCGTGCATTATCTGAGTCGGTTCATGGTGCTTCGCCCTGGCGATCTCATCAACACCGGTACCCCGCAGGGCGTCGCGCTCGGCCGGCCCGATCCCAAGCCGTACCTGCGGGAAGGTGACGTCATCGAGCTCGAGATCGACGGCCTCGGCCGCCAGCGCCAGACCGTCAGGCAGGCGTGATGGCGAAGATCGTGGGCATGGAGGTGCTCGACGTCCGCTTCCCCACTTCGCGGGAGCTGGACGGTTCGGACGCCATGAACCCGGACCCGGACTACTCGGCCGCGTACGTCGTGCTGCACACCGACGGCGGCCCGGACGGCTACGGCCTCGCCTTCACCATCGGCCGCGGCAACGACGTCCAGGCCGCGGCGATCCGCGCGCTGGAACCGCACGTCGTCGGCCTGGACGTGCCGACCGACGCGGCCGCGCTCGGCGCGCTGTCGAGGGCACTGGTCGGCGACTCGCAACTGCGGTGGCTCGGCCCGGAAAAGGGTGTCTCGCATATGGCGATCGGCGCGGTGGTCAACGCCGCGTGGGACCTCGCCGCGCGCGTCGCCGGGCTCCCGGTCTGGCGCTTCGCCGCCGAGATGTCGCCCGAGGACCTCGTGTCCCTCGTCGACTTCCGCTACCTGTCCGACGCGCTGACCGAGCAGGAGGCGCTCGACATCCTCCGCGCCGCCGAGCCCGGCCGCGCCGAGCGGATCGCCAAGATCGAGCGCGACGGATACCGCGCGTACAGCACTTCCCCCGGCTGGCTCGGCTACTCGGACGCGAAACTCGCCCGGCTCGCCGAACAGGCCGTCGCGGACGGCTTCGAGATGATCAAGCTGAAGGTCGGCGGTGATCTGGAGGACGACGTCCGCCGGATGAAGATCGCCAGGGAGACCGTCGGTGCGGACATCCGGGTCGCGGTCGACGCGAACCAGCGCTGGGACGTCTCGTCGGCGATCGCCTGGATGACCGAGCTGGCGCCGTACGACCCGTACTGGATCGAGGAACCCACCTCGCCGGACGACGTGCTCGGGCACGCCGCGATCGCCAAGGCGCTCGCCCCGATCCGCGTGGCCACCGGTGAGCACGTCCAGAACCGTGTGGTCTTCAAGCAACTGCTGCAGGCGGGCGCGATCTCGGTGCTGCAGCTGGACGCCGCCCGGGTCGGCGGGTTCAACGAGAACCTGGCGATCCTGTTGCTGGCGGCCAAATTCGACGTCCCGGTGTGCCCGCACGCCGGCGGGGTCGGGCTGTGCGAACTCGTGCGGCACCTGTCGATGTTCGACTTCGCGGCGGTGTCCGGCTCGGAGGTCGACCGGTCCATCGAGTGGGTCGACCACCTCCACGAGCACTTCACCGACCCGGCCGTCGTGACCCGCGGCCGCTACCTGGCGCCTTCCGCGCCGGGCTTCTCGGCACGGATGCACGACGCGACCCTGCGCCGGTTCACCTTCCCCGACGGTCCAGAATGGACGGAGATCGACAGTGAGTGAGTTCGAAGGCCTTGTCGCCGCCGTCACCGGCGGTGCCTCCGGCATCGGCAGGGCGACCGCGGATCTGCTCGCCTCGCGCGGGGCGACGGTCGCGGTGCTCGACCTGAAACCGGACGACCTCCCCGAAGGGCTCACCGGGTTCCGCTGCGACGTCGGTTCCGACGACGAGGTCCGTTCGGCGATCGACGCGGTCGCCGAGCGTTTCGGCAGGCTCGACGTCCTGGTCAACAACGCGGGTATCGGCGCCCAGGGCGACGTCGCCTCGAACAGCGACGACGAATGGCACCGGGTGCTCGACATCAACGTCGTCGGCATGGTGCGGCTCGCGCGGGCCGCGTTGCCGCATCTGAAGAATTCGCCGTCGGCGGCGATCGTCAACACCTGTTCGATCGCCGCGTGGGCGGGCCTGCCCAACCGCGCGCTGTACTCGGCCAGCAAGGGCGCGGTGCTCTCGCTGACCCTGGCGATGGCGACCGACCACCTCGCCGACCGGATCCGCGTCAACTGCGTCTGCCCCGGCACCGCGGACACCCCGTGGGTCGGCAGGCTGCTCGACTCCGCCGGCGACCCGGAGGCCGAGCGGGCCGCGCTGGCCGCTCGTCAGCCGATGGGCAGGCTGGTGACGGCGGACGAGGTCGCGAACGCGATCGTGTATCTCGCCAGTCCGCTTTCGGCTTCGACCACCGGCACGGCGCTCGCCGTCGACGGCGGTATGTACGGGCTGCGCCCGCGCGGCCCGGTCCAGCAGTAGCTCCCTACCCGGTTCCGGCTGTCATCAAGGAGGATGCGGTGCGTACGAGGGTGATCAAGGTGGCCGCCGCGGCCACCGCGCTCGGGCTGGCCCTGTCGGCCTGTGGGTCCACGAAGGACAACGTTCCGAAACCGGGTGCCGGTGGAGCGCAAGGCGGCAAGGTCGGCGCGACGATCCCGTTGCTGACCTCGCCGTTCTGGCAGGCCTACAACAACTACGTACCGTTGAAGGCGAAGGAACAGGGCGTTGACGCGTTGCCGACGGTCAACGCGGACAGCGACTCGGCGAAGCAGATCACCGACGTCAACACCCTGCTCAACCAGGGCGTCAAGGGTCTTGTCGTGACGCCGCTGGACTCCGCGGCCGTCGTGGCGGGCCTCAAGGCCGCGGAGAACAAGGGTGTCCCGGTCGTGGCTGTCGACGTCGCGCCCGAGAGCGGCAAGGTCGCGATGGTGGTGCGCGCGGACAACAAGGCGTACGGCACCAAGGCTTGCGAGGCGATCGGCGCGAAGGTCACGTCGGGCAAGGTCGTGCAGGTCATGGGCGATCTCGCCTCGGTCAACGGCCGCGACCGTTCCGAAGCGTTCCGGGAATGCATGAAGGCGAAGTTCCCGGGTGTACAGGTGCTGGAGGTCGCCGCCGAATGGAAGGCGGACAAGGCTTCGTCCGGTTTGGACAGTCTGCTGACCGCCAACCCGGACATCAAGGCCGTGTACATGCAGGCGGGCGGTGTCTACCTGGCGCCGACGCAGCAGGCGCTCAAACGCAAGAACCTCTACTTCCCGGTCGGTGACCCGAAGCACGTCGTGCTGGTCAGCAACGACGGGATCCCGCAGGAACTGGCCGCGATCCGCGCGGGCGAACTCGACGCGACCGTCTCCCAGCCCGCCGACGACTACGCCAAGTACGGCATGTACTGGGTCAAGAAGGCGATGGCGGGGGAGACCTTCAAGGCCGGGCCGACCGACCACGGCAGCACGATCGTCGAGGTCCGGCCCGGGATCCTCGAAGACCAGCTTCCCGCGCCTGTCGTCACCAAGGACAACGTGGACGACAAGGCCCTGTGGGGGAACAACCTGTGAGCGCGCTGCCCGCCGGGTCCGCCGCCGTGCCGGTGGTCAGCGCACAGGGCGTCGGCAAACGCTACGGCCCGACCGTGGCGCTGTCCGACGTCAGCATCACCGTCAACCCCGGCGAGTCGCACGCGCTCGTCGGGCGCAACGGCGCGGGGAAGTCGACGCTGGTCTCGATCCTCACCGGACTGTCCAAAACGGATACCGGGTCGGTCGAGTTCGGCGGCGTCCCCGCGCCGCCCTTGTCCAAACAGGACGACTGGAAACGCGCCGTCGCCTGTGTCTACCAGCACGCGATGGTCGTCCCGCAGCTGACCGTCGCGGAGAACCTGTTCCTCAATCGGCAGTCCGGCAAGGGTTTCGCGATCGGCTGGCAGCGGTTGCGCCGCGAGGCCAGGGAACTGCTCGACTCCTGGGACGTGGGTGTCGACGTCGACACCCTGGCGGGCGAACTTTCGGTCGAGGACAGGCAGTTCGTCGAGATCGCCAGGGCGCTCTCCTACGGCGCCCGGTTCATCGTGCTCGACGAGCCGACGGCGCAACTGGACAGCCAGGCGATCGAGCGGCTTTTCGACCGGATGCGCCAGATGCAGGCGAACGGGGTGACGTTCCTGTTCATCTCGCATCACCTCCACGAGGTGTACGAGGTGTGCCAGGCGGTCACCGTGCTGCGCGACGCCAAGCACATCCTGACAGCGCCGGTCTCGGAAGTCGGCCGCGCCGAGCTGATCGACGCGATGACCGGTGAGCAGGGCGGGCTTTCCGTCCGTGACGCCTCGACGCGTGAGGCGCTCGCTCCGGACGCCGCCGAGGTGCTGGCCGTCGACGGGCTTTCCGGTGACGGCTTCGAGGACGTGACGTTCCGGATCCACCGCGGTGAGGTGATCGGGCTCGCGGGCAGCAACGCCAGCGGCAAGCACCAGGTCGCCGAAACCGTGTACGGACTGCGTTCGCCGATCGCCGGCACGATCCGGATGGACGGGAAGCCGCTGAAGCGCGGTGACATCCCGGCCGCGATCCGCGCCGGGATCGGCTGTGTGCCGAGAGATCGGCATCACGAAGGACTCGTCCTCGAACACTCGATCGCGGACAACGCCACACTGTCCATTTTGGACCGTATGGGCAAGGGTGGCCTCGCGTCGCCGGGCGCGCGATACGGGCGGGCCGCCAAGGCGCTGACGGATTACGACATCGTCGCGGCCGACGCAGACCAGCCGGTGTCCGACCTTTCCGGGGGCAACCAGCAGAAGGTCGTCCTGGCCCGCGCGCTGGCCGGGGATCCGCGCCTGGTCGTGCTGATCAATCCGACGGCGGGCGTGGACGTGAAATCGAAGGAGGCACTGCTCGCGGTCGTCGACCGGGTGCGGGCCGAGGGCAAGGCGGTGCTGATCGTCAGCGACGAGCTGGACGATCTTCGCCTGAGCGACCGGGTACTGGTGCTGCGCGCCGGCGCCGTGGTCGCCGAACACCGGGCAGGCTGGTCCGACGGCGACCTCGTGGCCGACATCGAAGGAGTCGAGCGGTGACCGAGTTGATGACCGATCCGAAGACTTCGTCGTTCGCGGCCCCGCCGCGCCGCCGGAAGTTCCGCTGGCTGCGCGAACTCGCCCTGGTGCCGGCGCTCGTCGTGGTGCTGATCATCGGAGGACTGATCAGTGACACGTTCCTGACCTTCGGCAGCATCGTCGGCATCCTGTCCGCCTCGGCGGCGCTGTCGATGGTGGTGCTGGGCGAATCACTCGTCCTGCTGACCGGGAAGTTCGACCTGTCGCTGGAATCCACCATGGGCATGGCGCCCGCGCTCGGCGCGATGCTCGTCATCCCGGTGGCGTCCTCGGGCTTCGGCACCGAGATCCCCGGCTTCGCGGGCATCCTCGCCGTGCTGGTGGCCGGTGCCGCGATCGGGTTCGTGAACGGGTTCCTGATCATCAAGCTGAAGCTGAACGCCTTCATCGTCACCTTGGCGATGCTGACGGTGCTGCGCGGCACGCAGATCGGATCCACGCAGGGGAAGACGCTCTTCGACCAGCTGGACGTGTTCACCGCGCTGGCGACGACGACGTTCGTCGGGCTGCCGATGTCGGTGTGGCTGGCCGCGGCGCTGTTCACCGCTTTCGGCCTGGGGCTCCGGTATCACCGGATCGGCCGGTCGCTCTACGCCATCGGCGGGAACCGGGAAGCCGCGCGGGCCGCGGGTATCCGCGTCGACCGGATCTCGTGGGGCGTGTTCGTCGTGGCCGGTGTGCTGGCCGCGCTCGGCGGGCTCGCGTACACGGGTTACGTCGGCGCGCTCGGCGCGGATCAGGGCGATGGGCTGATCCTGCAGGTTTTCGCCGCTGCGGTGATCGGCGGTGTCTCCCTGGACGGTGGGAAGGGCACGCTGGTCGGGGCACTCACCGGCGTCCTGCTCCTGCAGACGGTCACCAACCTGCTGCAGGTCGCGCAGGTGCCGCCCGAGTGGCTCAAGGCGATCTACGGCGTGATCATCCTGGTCGCGTTGATCATCTCGCGCTATGCGAGCGGAAAAGCCCAGACGTGAAAGGGGAGTCGACGTTGCCGACGGAACCACTCGGTCTCCCCAAGGGCGCCCCGCGCCCGACGGAGACTTCAGCGCGCGTCAGGAGGCACAGCGTCGTCCGCCGTGCCGAGGGCGTTGCGGAGCCACTGCTCCACCCCCGCCACGTGCACGGTGGCCCAGGAACGCGCGAGTTCGGGTTCGCGGGCGGCGATGGCCTCGTAGATCGCCGTGTGCTGCTCGCGGGTCTTCGCGACCGCGCCCTCCTGGGTGAGCCCACGCCAGATGCGGGCGCGCGCGGTGGGGCCGGACAGGCTGTCCAGCAGCGAGCACAGCACCGGATTGCCGGAGCCGTCCGCGATCTTGCGGTGGAACTGCAGGTCGTTCGCGACCAGCGCCTCCACCGTCGGCGAGTCGGCGAGTTCGTCGAGCAGGCGGCCTAGTTCCGCGATGTCCTCGTCGCCCATGTGCATCGCGGCCAACGCCGTCGCCGCCGGTTCGAGGATCCGGCGGACGGCGAGGAAGTCCAGCACGGTGTCGTCGCGGTGGAAGTCCACCACGAACGTCATCGCGTCGAGGAGGAGATTCGGTTCGAGGCTGGTGACGTACGTTCCGTCGCCCTGGCGGACGTCGAGCACGCGGATCAGGCACAACGCCTTCACCGCTTCGCGCAGCGAGCTGCGGGACAGGCCGAGCCGTTGGGCCAGTTCGGCCTCTTTCGGCAGCCTGTCGCCAGGAGCAAGCTCGCCGGAGATGATCATGTCCTTGATCTTGTCGATCGCGACATCGGTGACCGGCATGTTCCACCGCCCTCCCCGAAGACCTCGGATGTTTGAGTGTCAGTTGACAGAGTGCCATGTTTCGAGTTGAGGAGGCGCGGTGACCCACGGTGTCGCACTACAAAGAGTGGCACTCCACACCCGGTTGAAGCCGGGCAAGGAGGCCGAATACGAGTCGGTCCACGCCGTCATCCCGCCTGACCTGGACGAAGCCCTGCGTGGTGCGGGCGTGCGTTCGTGGCGGATCTGGCGTGACGGTCTCGACCTGTTCCACGTGGTGGAGGTGGAGGACTACGCGAAGATGCGCGAGGTCCTGCGCGAGCATCCGGCCAACATTCCGTGGCAGGCGCGGATGTCGGAACTGCTCGACGTCGAAGACGACTACTCGGGCGGCGATTCGGGTCTCGGCCTGGTTTGGGAGCTTCCGTGAAGATCTCCCTGTCCCCACTGGGGCTCGGCTGCGCGCAGCTGGGCAACCTGTACCACGCCATCGCCGACGAGACGGCCGAAGCGACCGTCCGGCAGGCGTGGGACGAAGGCATCCGGTATTTCGACACCGCGCCGCACTACGGTCTCGGGCTGTCGGAAAGACGGCTGGGCGCGGCGCTTTCGGCGTATCCCCGCGCGGACTTCGTGGTGTCGACGAAGGTCGGCCGGGTGCTGGAGCCCGATCCCGGCGGTGCGTCGCGCACCGACTCCCAGGGCTTCGTCGTTCCCGCCGCCTACAAACGCCGCTGGGACTTCAGCCGCGACGGGATCCTCCGGTCGCTTGAGGACAGCCTGGAACGCCTCGGGCTCGACCGGGTGGACGTCGTCTACGTGCACGACCCGGACGAACATTTCGAGGACACCGTCAACGGCGCGTTCCCCACGCTGCTCGAACTGCGGGAGCAGGGGGTCGTCGACGCCATCGGCGCCGGGATGAACCAGGCGCCGATGCTCTCGGAATTCGTCCGCCGCTTCGATCTCGACGTGATCCTGCTGGCGGGCCGGTACACCCTGCTCGACCAGCCCGCTCTCGACGATCTTCTCCCGCTGTGCACGGAACGCGGGGTGGACGTGGTGGTGGGTGGCGCGTTCAACGCCGGGATCCTCGCCACCGCTTCGCCGGGCACGATGTACGACTACGCCGAGGCTCCGGCCGAACTGGTCGAGCGGGCCCAGCGGATCGCCGAGATCTGCGAGCGGCACGGTGTCGAACTCCCGCAGGCCGCGCTCGGTTTGCCCGCCGCGCATCCGGCCGTGGTGTCCGTCGTCGTCGGCGCGCACGATCCCGGCCAGGTCCGGCTCAACGCCGAACGGTTCCGGCGGCCGGTGCCGCGCGAGTTGTGGACGGACCTGATCCGTGCGGGACTGTTGCGTGAGGACACCGTGCTGCGACAGGAGGACCGGCCGTGATCGACGCGCACCACCATCTTTGGGACCCGTCGCGGCGGGACTACCCGTGGATGACGGGCACGGCGCTGGAACCGATCCGCCGTCCGTACACAGTGGACGATCTCCGCGCGGTGACCGAAGCGGCCGGGGTGAAGGGGACCGTGTTGGTGCAGACGGTCTCGTCGGAGGAGGAGACGCGCGAGTTCCTCGCCACCGCTCAGGCCGAACCGCCGATCGTGGGCGTGGTCGGCTGGACCGACCTCGCCGCCCCTGACGTCGCCGAGCGCGTGGCCGCGTTTTCCGGTCCACTGGTGGGAATCCGGCATCAGGTGGAGAACGAGCCAGACCCGTCTTGGCTGACGCGGCCCGACGTCCTGCGTGGTCTCGCCGCTCTCGGCGAGGCAGGGCTGGCGTACGACCTGCTGGTGAAACCGCCCCAGCTTCCCGCGGCACTCGCCGCGGCGAAAGCGTTGCCGGATCAGGTTTTCGTGCTCGACCACGCCGCGAAGCCGCCGATCTCCTCGGGGGACTGGCAGCCGTGGGCGGACGGTGTCGCGGCCTTGGGCGAGCTGGACAACGTGTACTGCAAGCTCTCGGGGCTGGTGACCGAGGCGGACTGGGCGCGGTGGAAGGTCGGGCAGCTGGCGCGCTGGGCGGAGCACGTGCTGGAGTCCTTCGGGGCTTCGCGGCTGATGTTCGGCTCGGACTGGCCGGTCTGCGAACTCGCGGCCGCGTACGAGGTCGTCGTGGACACGGCGTTCTCGCTGACGGGCTCGTTGAGCGACGCTGAGCGGCTGGAGTTCTTCGAGCACACCGCGCGGCGTGCGTACCGGCTCTCGTGAGCACGAGAGTTCGGGTATGACAAAGGACCGGCGCGAAGCCGGTTCGAAGAAGAAGGTGGGCGGCGCGGGGTCCGGGCGCCTGAGAGCCGCCGATCAACGACCTGCGACAGGGGGAAACAAGATCAGAATTCGTCCTGCTTGACCATCGTCCGCAAGCGGGCCAGTGCGCGGTGCTGCGTCACACGCACGTTGCCGGCGGAGATGCCCAGCGCCTCGGCGGTCTCGGCGGCGGAAAGGCCGACGGCGATACGGAGGGCGAGGATCTCCTGCTGTACTCGCGGCAGGGTGGAGAGCAGGCGGCTCAGCCGGGCACCGAGGTCCAGGTGCAGGGCGTGCGTTTCGGGTTCGTTGTCGCCGATGGGCCGTTCCGGCAGTTCCGGTACCGGCTCCGACCGGTCACGGGAGACCGAACGGTAGGCGTCGGCGACCTTGTTGGCGGCGATCGCGTGCACGAGATAAAGGAACGAGCCACCGCGATCCTGATAGCCCGGCAATGCCTTGAGCACCGCCATGCACACTTCCTGCGCGACGTCGTCCGCCGACAGGTAGGACAGGTCGCGGCCGCCCATTCTGGCGCGGCAGTACCGGACCACGACGGGGCCGATCATCCGCAGCAGTGACTGGATCGCGGCGGGATTCCCGTCGCCCGCGTCCTTGACGAGAGGATCGAGGTCCTCTTTCGTCAGCCGTCCGCCCGGTCGAGGCAGGTTCTCCGGAGTCGTGTATCCGGGGACCGCATCGGGGGTGACGGTTCTGGACGCGCTTGAAGTTGCTTGCATGGTCGTCCTCCCCGGCCGACCCTGCGACCGTCGCTGTCGAGGGGTCAACACTCCGTAACGATTGAGGGCGGCAGGTGCTCCGTAAGATCAGATCCACCTACCGCCGTTGCGACGCAGCGTAATCGTAGGCGTCGATCGGACGGCAGTAAAGATTTCAACTAGAGATAGCCCATTAGACGGAGTCGGCTTAATACAACCGAGACTCTGCGTCGCGAAAAGGGCCTCGGTGATCGCAGCATGTGCGCGGCACTTAGCGTACCGCGACCAAGGCGACCGCGGTCGCTACGACGAGTGCCGCCGTTGTGACAGCAAGGATCGGGTTAAGGGGTTTCGGGGTTTCGGGCCTGCGCAGTGCTCGTTCACGGAACGAACCGATGGCGACCAAGGTGATCACCATGGCGCCCGCGAACACGACCGGGACGACCGTCGTTCCCCAACCTCGGCGAGCGGCCGCGTGCAAAAGCAGGAGTGTGCAGGCGGTAGCCGCGAGCGCCGTCCGGCGCCAGGCCAGCCCGGTCCGTTCCGCTTGCGCTCCGTGATCAGTCGAACTCATGAGAAGACCACCAAGGCCGCGGCCGTCAGGGTGATCGCGAGGATCCCGGCGGTCAGCAGGATCAGCATCCCGCTCTTCGGCAGCGGCCGCCCCGCGCGCATCGCCGTCTGCACCTGCCGCCAGCGCGGGTACGCGCTCGCCGCGAGCACGGCGGCCAGTACGACGCACAGGCCCGCGAGCACGGTGCTCAGCGCGGTCGGGCCGGGGACCAGCTGATGGACGGCGACGCCGCCGGCGAGCAGGCCCAGCGCCGTCCGGAGCCAGGCGAGGAAGGTCCGTTCGTTGGCGAGGGTGAATCGGTAATCGGGTTCCGAACCGCCGTCGTGCGGTCCGTTGATCTCTGCCACGCCACGAACACTAAGCCTTGCGACGCGCGAAGACCCACCAGCGAAGAACCGCGAAGCGCGCGATGCCGCCCACGACGCTGGCCGCGAGCAGGGCACCGGTCTGTTCCAGCGCGGTCGGCTCGGTGATCACCGCGTCGAGGGACGCGAGCACGATCGAGCCGTACACGGCGTAGAAGGCGAACGTCACCAGGTCCTGGAAGTGCCGTTTGCCCGCATGACTCTTCCGGGTGGCGAAGGTGACCCGGCGGTGGAACTCGGTGTTCCCGACGGTCGTGACCGCGAGCGCGACCAGATTGGCCACCTGGGGGCCGAGGATCGGTTGCAGAAGAAGGAACAGCACCGCTTGCAGGCCGGTGGCCACGACACCGGCCACGACGTACCAAGCGGCGTGGTGGCCGAGCTCGTGGTGTCGTTCCGGCGCGCGCCGGATGATCCGGTGCCCTGGCGCCCACCTGGTGGTGGTCATACCGACGACGCTACCCCGTTTCACAAACTTGTGAAGCTAATGAACTACCTGAGAAAATGTGATCCCGGCGACAGCGTCGCCGTTTGGCCTGCGAAGACGCCGGGTACGCCACGGGAACCGGGTCGAGTACAGCACGCCCCGGACAACGTCCGACGAGGAGGGAGCGGCCGATGAGCGACCGTGAGACGGCAGAGCCGGAAACGTTGAATCCCAGCGAGGCGCTCGACGAGGACGAACTCCGCGTCGACCCGCTCGAAGAAGGTGTCGAACCACCGGAGCACTGGAGCGGGGCCGACCGGTTCGGGACCACGCCCGCGGAGATCCGCGAGGGGGAGTCGCACGCCATGAGGCTGGCCGAAGAGGAGCCGGACGTCGGCGAAAAATGATCTTCACTCAGACGGCAGGCCATGGCGCGACCCCCTAGCGTGGTCGGTCAGGTGCAAGACCGCGACGAAGGAAGGGCAGAGATGCTGACAGTCACCGAAGCCGCCGCCGAGGCGATCACAGCACTGACCGGGCAGGAAAACGGGCAAGACGGAGGCGGACTGCGGTTCGCGATGCATTCCCAGCAGGGGGACAGTCCCCAGCTCGCGGTTTCCGTCACGCCCGAGCCGGAAAGCGGCGACAAGGTACTCGGCGCAGACGGCGGCCCGAAGGTGTTTTTGGAGCCCGAAGCGGCCGCGTTGCTCGACGACAAGGTGCTCGACGTCCAGCAGGACGAGACCGGTGAAGTCGCTTTCGCCGTACTCCCGCAGGCTCAGCCCCAGCCTGGCAGCTGAGCCCGGCGGGTTCAGGCTTCAAGTCCGGGCCCAGGCACGGACCAGCTCGCCGGCCCGTTCGCGCAAGAGCTTCGCCGCGTGCGTACGCGCGTGGTCGAGCGAAGGCGCGTGGTCGATCAGGGCGGCGCTGCCCACGACCCCGAGGCCGGCGAGCTGGCTCTCGTCCAGCTGGATCCGTCCGGCCAGCACCATCAGCGGTACCGCGTGTTCCCGCGCGCGGTCCGCGATACCCGCCGGAGCCTTGCCGTCGAGACTTTGCTCGTCCAGCGAGCCCTCACCGGTGATGACGAGGTCGGCGCGTTCGATGGCGTCCGCGACCCCGGTGAGCCCGGCGATGAGCTGGAAGCCGGATTCGACCGTCGCGCCGAGTCCCGCGATCGCGCCGGCGGCGACCCCGCCGCCGGCCCCCGCTCCGGGAAGGTCGGAGACGTCGGGAGTCCCGGCGTTCCGTAACGCCTGCGCCCAGCGGGACAAGGATTCGTCCAGCTGCTCGACCTCGCGCGGGCCCGCTCCCTTCTGCGGGCCGAAGATCGCGGCCGCGCCACGAGAGCCGAGCAGCGGGTTCGTCACGTCGGTGGCGACGGCGACCTCGACGGAGCCGAGCCTTTCCCGCACCGGGCCGAGTTCGGCCGAAGCGACGCGGCCCAGCGTGCCGCCGCCGAGTCCGACCGGTGCGCCGAACGCGTCGAACACGCCGGCGCCCAGCGCCGCCAGCATCCCGGCGCCGCCGTCGGTGCTCGCGGTCCCGCCGACGGTCAGGACCAGCCGCCGCGCTCCGTTGTCGAGCGCGTGCGCGAGGAGTTCGCCGACGCCCCAGGTGTGCGCGGCGAGCGCCACTCCCGGGCTCGGCTCGACGAACTCGATCCCGCACGCGCGGGCCGACTCGATGTAGGCCGTTCCGTCCAGCATCACGTAGCGCGCGTCGACGGTGTCTTCGAGCGGCCCGCGGACCGGAAGTTCCACGAGGTGCCCGCCCGCCGCGACGAGGACGTCGAGCGTTCCTTCGCCGCCGTCGGCGACCGGGCAGGAGGAGACCTCGGCCTCGGGCAGCGCGTCGCGGACGCCGTGGGCGATCGCCTCCGCGGCCTCGACCGCGGTCAGGCTTCCCTTGAACTTGTCGGGCGCGATGACCACACGAGTCATGGACGAACCTCCGTCAGCGGGTTTCCGCCGGTGAGCACCGACGCGACGTTCTCGGCCGCGAGCACGGCCATGGCAGTACGGGTCTCGACCGTCGCCGATCCGAGATGCGGCGTCAAGACGACGTTTTCGCGATCGAGCAGGCGCGGCTCGACCTCGGGCTCGGCCTCGAACACGTCGAGGCCCGCTCCGGCGATCTCCCCGGCTTCGAGCGCGTCCGCCAGCGCCGCTTCGTGGACGACGGGACCGCGTGTGGTGTTGATCAGGTACGCGCCGGGTTTCATCGACCTCAGCGCGTCCGCGTCGATGAGGTGCCTGGTCTCCGGCGTCAGGGGGCAGTGCAGCGAAACGACGTCGGAGCTTTCCAGCAGTTCTTCGAAGGGCACATATTTCGCGCCCAAGGTCTTCTCGACGTCTTCGGCGGCCCGTGACCGTCCTGAGTAGACGATCCGCATGCCGAAACCGAGCGCTCGCCGTGCGACCGCCTGCCCGATCTGGCCGAGGCCGACTATCCCGAGCGTCTTGTCCTGCAGCGAGGCCCCGAGCAGGAACCCCAGGTGGAACGACCACGGGGTGCCCGAGCGGAGCAGTCGTTCGCCCTCGCCGAGCCGTCGCGTGACCGCGAGGATCAGCCCGAAGGCCAGATCCGCTGTCGCGTCGGTGAGCACGCCGGGCGTGTTGGTGACGGTGATCCCGCGGCCTGACAGCGCCGCGACGTCGACGTTGTCGTAGCCGACGGCCACGTTCGCCACGACCTTCAGGTCCGGGCCCGCCGCGTCGGCGACCGCGCCGTCGATCCGGTCGTGCAGCATGCCGACGATCGCGGACGCGCCCCGGACGAACTCGTGCAGCTCGTCCGGCGTCAGCGGCCTGTCGGCGCGCGACAGTTTCACCTCCCCGGCTTCGGCGAGCACTTTCAGCGCTTCGTCGGGGATCCACCGGGTCACCGCGATCGTCGAGGTCACCCCCTCAGCCTAGTGTGCGGCAGTTGGTATCCCAAACCTGAGAGATCCCCGGTATGAGGGAGGTGCTTCCCCTGTGCGGGGGAGTCGTCACGGCCGGGCGCCGCGGGATGGTCGGAGTGCGGAAAGGTTCCGCGACCAGGGAATTCCAGGGGTGGGAAATGAACCGATCACGAGAACTTGCGGCAGTCGGTGCCGCGACGGTCCTCGACTGTCTGGTCGTCGGCGGCCCGGTCGCCGTGGTCACCGGCATCGTCGAGGACACGAACGTCCCGGGTCTCAAGGACCGCAGGGTCGGGATGTCGGTGTACGACAACGGCAAGCGTGACAGGGTCGGCTATAGCCGGGGGCCTGATCCGGACCGCGAGTTCGTCGTGCCGCCCTGTATGAGCAGCGCGACCTTCGAACGGGTCGAGACCGGGGATTTCAAGGCTGTCGAATGGTTCCCGCCCGGCAGCGGGATCAGCTGAGCCGAATCACGGGAGGCCGGCGACCTTCTTGCCGCTGACCTGCACGAGGGCGCCGATCTCAGTAGGCGCTTAGATCGACGATGAAGGAATTGGGACGTTGAGTGTCCCAATTCCTTCATCGTCACGTGTGCACTGTCGACACTGGCCGGACCTGCCTTCCTGTCGTGGATGCCGCAACTGGAGCTCCTGTGCTATGTTCATATGAAGAACACGTGTGCGCAATACGAACAATGCGACAAGCCGGGAGTGCGGATGGCGGAGCTTCTGTCGTTGAAGGAGGCCGTGGCGCGGCTGGTGCGTGACGGGGACATCGTCGCGCTCGAGGGCTTCACGCACCTCATTCCCGTGGCCGCGGGCCAGGAGATCATCCGTCAGCGCCGCACCGGCCTGACGCTGGTCCGCATGACCCCGGACATCGTCTACGACCAGCTCATCGGCGCGGGCTGCGCGAGCAAGCTGATCTTCTCCTGGGGCGGCAATCCCGGTGTCGGCTCACTGCACCGCTTCCGCGACGCTGTCCAGCATTCGTGGCCGGTACCCCTGGAAATAGAGGAACACAGTCACGCGGGCATGGCGAATCGGTACGTCGCCGGTGCTTCGGGGCTGCCGTTCGCCGTCTTGCGCGGCTACACCGGCACCGATCTGCCCGCTCAGACGGACACGATCAAGCCCATCACCTGCCCGTTCACCGGTGAGCTGCTCGCCGCCGTCCCCGCCCTCAACCCGGACGTGACGATCGTGCACGCCCAGCGCGCCGACAGGTCCGGGAACGTCCAGATCCGGGGGATCACGGGCGTGCAGAAGGAAGCGGTGTTGGCGGCGAAGCGTTCGCTGGTCACCGTCGAGGAGGTCGTGGACGAACTGGAGCCCCGGCCGGGCGCGATCGTGCTGCCCTCGTGGGCGGTCACCGCCGTCGCCGAGGTGCCCGGCGGTGCGAAGCCGTCGTACGCGGCGGGGTACTACGAACGGGACAACGACGCCTACCAGGCATGGGACGCGATCGGCCGGGACAGGGAGAGCTTCACCCGCTGGCTCGACGAGCTGACGGGAGTGAAGGCATGACCGGGTACACCTCCGACGAGATGATGAGCGTCGCCGCCGCCCGCGCGCTCGGCGACGGGATGTCCTGTTTCGTGGGCATCGGCCTGCCCAGCACGGCCGCCAACCTGGCCCGCCGCGGGCACGCGCCGAACCTGACGCTGATCTACGAATCCGGCTGTCTCGGCGCCAAACCGACCAGGCTCCCGCTGTCCATCGGCGACGGCGAACTCGCCGACACCGCGGACGCTTTGGTCAGCGTCCCCGAGGTCTTCAACTACTGGCTCCAGCCGGGCCGGATCGACGTCGGCTTCCTCGGTGCCGCCCAGCTGGACAAGTTCGGCAACATCAACACCACCGTCATCGGCCCCGACTACGCCAACCCCAAGGTGCGCCTGCCCGGGGCGGGCGGGGCGCCGGAGATCGCCGCGTCCTGCCGCGAGGTGTTCGTGGTGCTGCGGCAGAGCACCCGCACGTTCGTCGAGAAGGTCGACTTCGTGACATCGTTCGGTCATGGCACCGGAAAGGGCGACCGCGAGCGGCTCGGCCTGCCCGGCGCCGGGCCGACGCTGGTGGTCACCGACCTCGGCCTGATGCGCCCCGACCCCGAGACCGCCGAGCTCACGCTCACCGAACTGCACCCCGGGGTCGCCGTCGATCAGGTCGTCGAGGCGACCGGGTGGAAACTGAAGGTGTCCGGCGACCTGGGGACCACCCCGGCGCCGACCGAGGCAGAACTCCGCATCCTCCGAGACCTCAAAAGGGCGAGCGCATGACCGACGTCTTCCTGTTCGACGCCATCCGGACCCCGTTCGGCAAGTACGGCGGCGCCCTGTCCGGGGTCCGCCCGGACGACCTCGCCGCCACCGTGCTGCGGGCACTGGCCGAGCGCAACGACCTCGACCCGGCCACCGTGGACGAGGTCGTGCTCGGTGACGCCAACGGCGCGGGCGAGGACAACCGCAACGTCGCGCGGATGGCGGCGCTGCTGGCCGGCTGGCCGACGACCGTGCCAGGTGCCACGGTCAACCGGCTGTGCGGCTCCGGCCTCGACGCGGTCATGCAGGCGAGCCGGTCGGTCCAGGTCGGCGACGCGTCGCTCGCCGTGGCGGGCGGGGTCGAGTCGATGAGCCGTTCGCCGCTGGTCATGCAGAAGCCGGAGAAGGCCTTCCCCGCAGGCAACCAGACGCTGTACTCCACCGCGCTGGGCTGGCGCATGGTCAACCCGGAGATGCCGGAGCAGTGGACGGTCTCGCTCGGCGAGTCCACCGAGCTGCTCGCCGAGCGCTACGGCATCGGCCGTGACGAGCAGGACGCGTTCGCCGTGCGCAGTCACGTCAACGCCGCCCGCGCCTGGGACGAGGGGTTCTACGACGACCACGTCGTCCCCGTCGAAGGCGTCGAACTCACTCGTGACGAAGGCATCCGGCCGGGCTCCAGCACAGAGAAGCTCGCGAAGCTCAAGCCCGTCTTCCGTCCACAAGGGACGGTCACGGCCGCGAACGCGTCGCCGCTGAACGACGGCGCTTCCGCGCTGCTGCTCGGTGACGAGGCGGCAGGGAAACGGCTCGGCAAGGCGCCGCTGGCCCGGATCGCCGGCCGCGGCGCGGCGGGTGTCGACCCCGACGTCTTCGGCATCGGCCCGGTCCGCGCGGCCGAGATCGCCCTGGAGCGCGCCGGGATCGGCTGGGAAGACCTGGCGGCGGTGGAACTGAACGAGGCGTTCGCCGCGCAGTCGCTGGCCTGCCTGCGTGACTGGTCGAAGCTCGATCCGGAGATCGTCAACGTGAACGGCGGCGCGATCGCGATCGGGCATCCGCTGGGCGCCTCCGGCGGCCGGATCCTCGGCACGCTGGCCCATCACCTGCGCCGCACCGGCGGCCGGTGGGGACTGGCCGCGATCTGCATCGGCGTCGGCCAGGGGCTGGCCGTCGTCCTCGAAGCCCAGTGACCCACTGACCCGCGCTGGAGGGAACACCATGTCCGCAGAACTGAGGCTCCCGCGCTACCGGCGCGATCCGGAAGGGACGCATCCACCGCTCGACCACGCCGGCTACCGGTCGACGGCGCTGCGGCACCCCCAGGAGCCGCTGATCGTGCTCCCGCACCTGCTGACCGAGGTCACCGGTCCCGCGCTCGGGCCGAGGCGGATCGGCGAGTTCGACAACGACCTCACCCAGGGACATCCGGGGGAGCCGCAAGGGCAGCGGATCATCGTCACCGGACGGCTGCTCGACGGTGACGGGCGGCCGATCCGGGATTCGCTCGTGGAGGTCTGGCAGGCGAACGCGGGCGGCCGCTACCGGCACACCTTGGACCGCTGGCCGTCGCCGATCGACCCCAACTTCGACGGCGCGGGCCGGACGCTGACAGACGGCGAGGGGCGCTACACCTTCACCACCATCAAACCGGGCGCGTACCCGTGGAAGAACCACGACAACGCCTGGCGGCCGGCGCACATCCACTTCTCCGTCTTCGGCAGCGCGTTCACCCAGCGGCTGGTCACCCAGATGTACTTCCCGGAAGACCCGCTGTTCTCGCAGGACCCGATCTTCAACTCCATCCCGGACGAGAAGGCGCGGCAGCGGATGATCGCGCGATTCGACCTGGACCGCACCGAAGCCGAGTGGGCGCTGGCCTTCCAGTTCGACATCGTCGTGCGCGGCCGCGAGGCGTCGGTCTTCGAAGACGAGGAGGACGAGCACTGATGCCGGAGACGACGCCTTCCCAGACGGTCGGCCCGTACCTGTCCATCGGCCTGCCCTGGCCGGACGGGCCGGACGTCGTCCCCGCGGGCGAACCGGCCGCGATCCGCGTCCACGGCCGGGTGTTCGACGGTGCGGGCGAACCGGTCCCGGACGCGATGATCGAGACCTGGCAGGCCGACGCCGACGGCCGGTTCGACCACCCCGACGACCCGCGCGGAGCGGTCGCGAGCGGGTTCCGGGGCTTCGGGCGCTGCCCGACCGATCCTGGCGGCAACTACGGGATCCGGACGATCATGCCCGGCTCGCTTCCCGGTCCGGCGGGCAGCACACAGGCGCCGCACATCGACGTCTCGGTGCTGGCCCGCGGTCTCCTGCACCGCGTCGTCACCCGGATCTACTTCGAGGACAACGACAATTCCCAGGATCCGGTGCTGGCTTCGGTCCCGGAGGCCCGCCGGGGCACCTTGATCGCCACCAAGACGGACGAGGGCTACCGGTTCGACGTCCGGCTGCAGGGCGAGGGGGAGACGGTGTTCTTCGATGTCTAGCTTTTCGATGTCCGAGCCGGTGACGGTGCACAGCATCGCGGAAGGACCCGCGGACGGTCCTGTCGTGGTGTTCAGCGGATCGCTCGGCAGTGATCACCGCATGTGGGAGCCACAGGTGAAACCCTTGGTAGAGCAGGGTTTCCGGGTGATCCGCTACGACAGTCGCGGGCACGGCGCGTCCCCGGTGCCGCCCGGGCCGTACACGCTCGAAGACCTCGGCGGCGATCTGCTCGCGCTGCTCGACGAGCACGGTGTCGAACGTGCCCACATCGTCGGGCTCTCGCTCGGCGGCATGACCGGGATGTGGCTCGGCGTGCACGCGCCGGACCGGATCGAGAGCCTCGTGCTCTGCTGCACGTCCGCGAAGCTCGGGCCGCCGAGCATGTGGGCGGACAGGGCGAAAACGGTCCGCGAGAGCGGCACCGCGGCGGTCGCCGAAGCCGGGGTCGGCCGCTGGCTCACCCCTGGCCACGTCGCCGCGTATCCCGAGCAGGCCGCCTTCCTGCGCGAGATGATCGCCGCCGTCCCCGCCGAGGGATACGCGGCGTCCTGCCAGGCCATCGAACGGATGGACCTCGTCGGCGACCTGCCCAAGATCGAGGCGCGGACACTGGTCATCGCCGGAGCCGAGGATCCGGCGACCCCGGTCGAGCACGCCGAGGTGATCGCGGGCGGTATCCCGGACGCGCGGCTCGCGGTCGTCGAAGGCGCCGCACACTTGGGGAGTTTCGAACAGCCGGAGCGATTCACCGCGCTCATCCTCGAACATCTGGAGGTCGCTCGATGAGTGAAGACCCCTACGAGACCGGCATGAGGGTGCGCCGCGAAGTCCTCGGCGACGCGCACGTCGATCGGGCGGTGGCCCGCACCACCGAGTTCAGCCGACCGTTCCAGGACTACATCACCCGGGGCGCCTGGGGTTCGGTCTGGTCGCGCGACGGGCTCGACCGCAAGACCCGCAGCTGCGTCACGCTGGCCACGCTCACCGCGCTGCACGCCCACGACGAACTCGCGATGCACGTCCGGGCAGCGGTCCACAATGGACTCACCGCCGAGGAGATCTCCGAGGTGCTGTTGCACACCGCCGTCTACACGGGCGCCCCGGCAGCCAACGCGGCGTTCGCCGTGGCACAGCGGGTACTGGCCGAACTCGGTGAGCCTGCCGCCAAGGAAGAGGGTGAAGGTTAGGGTTCTCCTATGGACGAAGGCGAGGTGACCGAGCGCGGAGCGCACCATGTCCAGTCTCTGGAACGCGGACTGGCCGTGATCAAGGCGTTCAACGCGGAGGCGGCGGAACTCACGCTGAGCGACGTCGCCCGCTCCACCGGGCTGACCAGGGCGGCCGCCCGCCGGTTCCTGCTCACCCTCGTCGACCTGGGGTACGTCCGCACGGACGGCAAGTACTTCTCGCTCACCGCGCGGGTCCTCGAACTCGGCTACTCGTACCTGTCGAGCCTGTCTCTGCCGGAGGTCGCCCAGCCGCATCTCGAACGGCTGTCCGCCAGGGTGCACGAGTCGAGTTCGGTCTCCGTGCTCGAAGGGCTGGACATCGTCTACGTCGCGCGCGTGGCCGTTTCGCGGATCATGACCGTCAGCATCAACGTCGGCACCCGCTTCCCGGCCCACGCGACGTCGATGGGGCACGTTCTGCTGGCCGACCTCGAAGGCGAAGACCTGCACGGCTACTTCGACGCGGCCAAGCTCGAGAAACTGACCGCGCACACGCTGACCAGGCAAAAAGACCTGATCGCCGAGTTGGAGCGGGTCTACCGGCAGGGATACGCGGTGGTCGACCAAGAACTCGAAGAGGGCCTCCGCTCGATCGCCGCGCCGATCCGGGACAGGCGGGGCAAGGTCGTCGCCGCGGTCAACCTCTCCACCCACGCGAGCCGCACGACACCCGAGTCCGTCGAGCACGAACTGCTGCCGTCGCTGCTCGAAGCGGCACGCGCCATCGAGACCGATCTGGCTTCGGCGCCGCCGACCAAGGCGAGACATGGCTGAGACCGCCGGATTGCTGCTCGCGGCCGGGGCCGGGCGCCGGTTCGGCGGGCCGAAGGCGCTGGCCGTCCTTGACGGTGAGCCGCTCGTCGTCCGGGCGCTGCGGGTGCTCACCGACGCGGGCTGCACACCGGTCCGGGTGGTGCTGGGTGCTTCGGCCGACGAAGTCCGCGCGCTCCTGCCCGCCGCCGAGGCCGCCGTCGTGGCCGAAGACTGGGAGTCCGGCATGGGCGCGTCGCTGCGCGCGGGACTGAGGGCCTTGGAAGCGACAGGAGCCGAGGCCGCCGTCGTGCATCTCGTGGACCTGCCCGGGGTCGGTGCCGAAGTGGTGCGCAGGGTCGCGACTGGGGCAGACGAGAACACCGTCGCGCGTGCCGCTTACGACGGTGTCCCCGGTCATCCCGTCGTGCTCGGCCGCCGCTGGTGGCCGGAGATCGTGGCGAGCGCGTCCGGGGACAAGGGCGCGCGGGACTGGCTCAAGGACCGCCCCGATCTGCGGCTCGTCGAATGCGGCGACCTCGGCACCGGACACGACGTGGACCGCCGCGAGGATCTTCCAGGCTGATCTCCGGCTCCCCGAGGCTTACGATCGGGACGTGACCGTCGAATCGCCGGAGAAACTGGCCGAAGCCCTCGAATCGGTCGGCTACCTCGCCGACGACGGCATCGCCACGGCCGGGTTCCTCGCCTTGCGGCTCGGCCGCCCGCTGTTCTGCGAAGGCGAACCGGGTACCGGCAAGACCTCGCTCGCCTTGGGACTGGCCGAAGCGCTCGGCCTGCCGCTCATCCGCCTCCAGTGTCACGAGGGGATCGACGCGGCGCAGGCACTGTACGAATGGGACTTCCCCCGGCAGCTGCTGCATCTGCGGGCGCTGGAAGCCGCCGGTGACGGCGGCCTCGATGTCGAGGCCGCCGAACAATCCCTCTACACCGAACGTTTCCTGCTCTCCCGGCCGCTGCTGAAGGCGTTGCAGACCGCGCCGTGCGTACTGCTGGTCGACGAGATCGACCGGGCCGACGACGAGTTCGAAGCCTTCCTGCTGCAACTCCTCGACGAGAACGCGGTGACGATCCCCGAGTTCGGCGAGGTGCGCGCCGAGCATCCGCCGCTCGTGGTGCTCACCTCCAACCGGACCCGGGAGGTGCACGACGCGCTGAAGCGCCGCTGCCTCTATCACTGGCTCGAACATCCGGACCTCGGCCGCGAGATCGAGATCCTGCGCCGCAAGATCCCGGACCTGGGCGAAGGGCTCGCGGCGCAGGTCGCGACGGCCGTGCACCGGCTCCGCGAGATGGAGCTGCTGAAGCCGCCCGGGGTGGCGGAATCCCTCGACTGGGCTCAGGCGCTCCTCGCGCTGGGAATGTCCGAATTGGACGCCACGGCCGGCGCGCGGACCCTCGGTTCGGTGCTCAAGTACAGCGAAGACCTCGACAGGGTCCGCGCCAAATTGGACAAACTGCTCGCCTGAACGTCAGCGCCGCCGCAGCGAAGCGTCGAGCAGTGCGGGCGGGGTGTCGTGCTTCTCCTCCGGCGCGAGATCGGTGCCCGGGGCGACGATCTCGTCGATCGCGTCGAGGACGTCCGCCGAGAGCACCGTGTCCGCGGCGGCGAGCTGCGACTCCAGATGCTCCAGCGTGCGCGGCCCGATGATCGCGCTCGTCACGCCCGGATGCGCGACGGCGAAGCCCAGCGCGAGCTGGATCAGGCTCAACCCCGCCTCGTCGGCGACCTTGACCAGCCGCTCGACGGCTTCGAGCCGGGCCTGGTTGATGGGCCGGGCCAGGTCGAAACGCTGCGGCAGGACGGCCGAACGATTTGTTTTGATCTCCCGGCCTTCCCGGACCGCGCCGGACAGCCAGCCCGAAGCGAGCGGGCTCCACACCAGCACGCCCATCCCGTACTCCTCGGTCACGGGCAGCACCTGCGTTTCGATGCCGCGCTGCAGGATCGAATAGCCGGGCTGCTCGGTGACGTACCGGCTCAGGTGGTGTTCGCGGGCGGCCCACTGGGCCTGCACGATCCGGTACGCGGGGAAGGTCGACGAACCGAAGTAGCGGATCTTTCCCGCGCGCTGCAGATCGGTCAGCGCGGAAAGCGTCTCCTCGTCGCCGGTCTTCGGGTCCCAGCGGTGGATCTGGTAGAGATCGACGTGGTCGACGCCGAGCCGGCGCAGGCTGTTGTCCAGTTCGGTGACCAGCCATCGGCGTGAGGCGCCCTGGTGGTTGCGTTCGTCGCCCATCGGCAAGACGGCCTTCGTGGCCAGCACGAGGTCTTCGCGACGGCCGGCGATGGCCTTGCCGACCATCTTCTCCGACTCGCCGTCGCTGTACCTGTCGGCGGTGTCGACGACGTTGATCCCGCCCTCGATCGCGGCGTCGACGATGGCGGTGGCCTCGTCCTGGGTGGTGCGCCCGATCGCGCCGAAGTTCATCGCGCCGAGCGCGAGGGTGCTGACCTGCACACCGGTCCTGCCCAAGGTGCGGTACTGCATGACGGTGTCCTCCATGGCAAGATAAGCAAGCGGAACAATGCTCCGCTAACGATACGGAGCATTGTTCCGCTTGGCAACCCGTGCAGGTGGAGGAGTGGCGTGATGAGTGAAGAGGGCACCAAAGGCAAACGCGCGGACGCCCGGCGCAACGAGAAGACCCTGCTCGACGCGGCCGCCGCCGTCTTCGTCACCTCGGGCGTCGAAGCGCCGGTCCGCGACATCGCGGCCAAGGCGGGTGTCGGGATGGGCACGATCTACCGGCACTTCCCGACCAGGGCCGACCTCATCGTCGCCGTCTACCGGCACCAGGTCGACGCGTGCGCCGCGGCCGGGCCGGAACTGCTGGCGGCGAACGATTCCCCGTACGAGGCGTTACGGCGCTGGATCGACCTCTTCGTCGATTTCCTGGTCACCAAACACGGTCTGGCGGCGGTCCTGCAGTCCGACAACGCCGGGTTCGAGACGCTGCACACCTACTTCCTCGACACCCTCCTGCCCGTCTGCGCCCGGTTGCTCGACGCCGCGGCGGAGGCCGGCGAGATCCGCTCGGACCTGCAGGCGATCGAGGTCATGCGCGGCGTCGGGAACCTCTGCATCGGCGCCGGCAACGATCCCCGCTACGACGCGCGCCGGATGGTCGGCGTCCTCATCGCCGGACTCCGCGCCTAGCCGTTGAGCATCTTCAGGAAGCCGTTCTCCCACAACGCAGAGTCCGCGTCGTAGCCGACGTACTGCGAAGTTCCCTTCGGCGTCACGTAAGTACGGCCCGCCGCGGCGCCGTCCTGCCGCACGTCGACCTTCGCCTGCCGCAGCTTGACCGGGCTCACGGCGTCGAACACCTCGGACGACGCGAGCGCGTCCCACCAGAACGCCGACCCGTCCTGGACGTACGGCGCCAGATCGGGCTGCGTGACGATGTCGTGCACCAGTTTCGCTTCCGCGGTCCGCCCTTCCTTGCCCAGACGCTCCACATAGGACGGTGTGATGGGGACGTCGTTCGTGGCGTCGAGCGGGACGATGTCCACCCGGCGGATCCCGGCGAAGACCTTGTCCGCCGAAGCGGGGTCGAGCCACATGTTGACCTCTTGGGTACCGTCGAACTTCGCCGCGTCGGGGCCGAACACGTTGCCCGGGACGTCGAACGCGCCGCCCATCACCGCCAGCCGTGAGATCCGTTGCGCCACACCGGGAACGTCCATCGCCTTCGCGACATTGGTGAGCGGGCCGGTCGCGATCACGACGACGGGCTTGGCGGACGTGAGCACCGTCGCGGCCAGCAGCGTCGACGCCCGGACCCGTGACGGACGATCCGGTACGCCCGCGTCGCCGAGGGCGCCGTTGAGGATGCTTTCGGTCCAGGCGCGGCTGTCTGCGGGCATCGGGTTCACCCCGGTGTCGGAACCGTCGGCGACCGGAATGCCGGAGAGGCCGCATTTCCCGAGGGCGGTCCGCACGTGGGTCAGCCCGCGCCCGGGGATTCCGGCGCCGTTGTTGGTGACGGTGACCGCGCGCAGGTCGATGCGGTGCTGTTTGTGCGCCTGGCAGAGGTACGCGAGCGTCGCGATGTCCGCGAAATCGGAGTCGCCGTCGAACACGACAGGGACCGGCGAAGAGGCGGGGGCCGCCGAGGCGGCGGGGGCGGCCGCCGCGCCGACGACACAGGCGAGCAGGACGGCGAGCACGGCACGGGACGAGAACATGGCGTCACCGTAGCGAGAATTCCCGGCAGGACCTAGGTCCTCTTCGGAGCCGAACACCTGGCGACGGCTCGGCGAGCGCGCTACAACTCGACTATGGAACGGACACAGTGTTGTGTGGTGGGGGGCGGTCCGGCGGGGATGGTGCTGGGGCTCCTGTTGGCGCGGGCCGGGGTCGAAGTCACCGTTCTCGAAAAGCACAAGGACTTCTTCCGCGATTTCCGCGGCGACACGGTGCATCCCCCGACGCTGATGCTGCTCGACGACCTCGGGCTCGGCGAACGGTTCGCGGAACTGCCGTCGCGAAGGCTGGAGAAGATGCGGATGGTGATCGGCGGCACGACGATCGTCGCCGCCGACTTCAGCCGGATTCCCGGGCCGCACAAGTACATCGCGATGGTCCCGCAGTGGGACTTCCTGAACCTGCTCGCCGAAGCCGCGGCCGGCGAACCGACGTTCACCTTGAAGATGGGGGCGGAGGTGACCGGCCTGCGCGAGGGCGGCGGCGTGCGCTATCGCGATTCCGACGGTGCCGAGCGGGAACTGGCCGCGTCGCTCGTGGTCGGCTGCGACGGCCGGGATTCACTCATCCGGGCCGAAGCGGGCCTCGTTTCGACGGACTACGACGTGCCGATGGACGTCTGGTGGGTCCGGGTGCCCAAACGCGAAGACACCGGCAAGGAAGCCCAGGTGTTCGGCTGTTTCGCGAACGGGCTCGCCGGCGTGACCATGGACCGCGGCGACTACTTCCAGACCTCGTATCTGATCAGGAAGGGGCAGGACGCCGAGCGCCGGGCCGAGGGGATCGAGAAGTTCCGGGAGCGGATCGGCGGCCTGTTCGGCTGGACCGACGAGCAGCTGAACGAGATCGGCGGCTGGGACGACGTCAAGCTGCTGAAGGTCCGGATGTCCAAGCTCCCGCACTGGTACTCCGGCAGGGTGCTCTGCATCGGCGACGCCGCGCACGCGATGTCGCCGGTCGGCGGGATGGGCGTCAACATCGCGGTGCAGGACGCCGTGGCGGCCGCGCGGATCCTCGCCGCCCCGCTGCTGCGCGGCACGCTGACCGCGCGGGATCTCGCCCGCGTGCAGCGGCGGCGGTCCGTGGCGGTCTCGCTCGCCCAGAAGCAGCAACTGGGGGAGCACAAGATGCTCATCGAGCCCGCCCTGGACGGCACGCTGACCGCGCGGACCATCCCGCTGCCGCTGCGGATTTCCGACCGCTTTCCGCAGCTCACCGCCATCGCGGCGTTCCTCGGCGGCGTCGGCCCGCTGCGCGAGAAGACCCCGGTCTTCGCCCGGCGAGGCACATAATGAAGGAGTGAGCGATCCATTGGCCGGGTTCGTCGGCTTCGCGGAGGCACTGCGCGAAGCCGGTTTGCCGTGCGACGCGCACCGGGTCCAGGCGTACCTCGCGGCCGTGGGCGAGGTCGATCTGGCCGATCCCGAGCAGCTGTACTGGGCCGGGCGGCTGACGCTGTGCGCCGACCCCGACGACCTCCCGCGCTACGACGCCGCGTTCGACGCCTGGTTCACCGAAAAGAAGGTCGGACCACGACGGCGAGGGCGGGAGACGCCCCCGAAGCGCGCGAAGATCGCCTCGCTCGCCCAAGCGCCGAGCCAGGGCGAGTCCGGAGCGGAGCCCGATCAGCTCCGCGTGGCGGCGAGCGAGGACGAGATCCTGCGACAGCGTGACCTCGCCGAACTGAGCGTCGCCGAACGCGCTCACCTTCGGGAACTGCTCGCGAAGCTGCGCCCGGCCCTCCCACCGCGGTCGTCGTCGCGTCGTCGCGTGGCCAGGCGGGGCACGCTCGATCCATCGCGCACGCTCCGGGCGATGCTGGCGGGCGGCGGCGAGCCCGTGCGCCTGGCGTATCGGCGAAAAGGCACCAAACCCCGTCGTCTCGTCTTCCTGATCGACGTCTCCGGCTCGATGGGGCCGTACGCCGACGCCCTGCTGCGGTTCGCGCACGTCGTCGCCCGGCACGCTCCCGGCCGCGTCGAGGTGTTCACCCTGGGCACCCGGCTCACCAGGGTGTCCCGCCAGCTCCGGCTGCGCGACCCCGAGCACGCGATGCTCGCCGCGGCCGCCGCGGTCCCCGATTTCGCGGGCGGGACGCGGCTCGGCGAGACCCTGCGGGCCTTCCTCGACCGCTGGGGACAACGCGGCGTGGCCAGGCGATCCGTGGTCACCGTGTTCTCCGACGGCTGGGAGCGGGGCGACCCCGGCCTGCTCGGCGAGCAGCTCGCCAGGCTGCGGCGGCTCGCGCACGTCGTATTCTGGGTTAATCCGCACGCGGGGCGGGCAGGTTACGCTCCCGTGCAGTCCGGCATCGTGGCCGCGCTCCCGTACCTCGATCGGCTGCTCGCCGGGCACAGCATGGCCACATTGGAACGACTGCTGGTGGAGATCGCCGATGCGTGACGTACTGGACGAACTGCACCGCCGCTGGGCGGCAGGCGAGACCGTGGGGGTCGGCACGGTGGTGGCGACGTTCTCGTCGGCACCGCGCAGCCCCGGCGCGGCGATGCTCGTCGCCCCGGACGGCACGGTCACCGGCAGCGTCTCCGGCGGCTGCGTCGAAGGCGCCGTCTACGAACTCGCGCAGCAGGTCGTCTCCGAGCGGGCCCCCGTGCTGCAGCGCTACGGCGTCAGCGACGACGACGCGTTCGCCGTCGGGCTGACCTGCGGCGGGATCATCGACATCTATGTCCAGCACGTCGATCGCGACTCGATGCCGGAGCTCGGCGACGTCGTCGAATCGGTCCACAGTGGACAGCCGGTCGCCGTGGCCACGGTGATCGAGCACGAGCGGGAAGGCCTGGTCGGCGAGCATCTGATCGTCTGGCCGGACCGGGTCGCCGGTTCGCTCGGATCGTCCCGGATGGACGACGCCGTCGTCGACGACGCGCGCGGCATGCTCGTCGGCGGCCGCACCGGCACCCTGCACTACGGGCCGGACGGGCAGCGCCGCGGCGAGGGGATGACGGTCTTCGTCAACTCCTTCGAGCCGCCCGCGCGCCTGCTGGTCTTCGGCGCGATCGACTTCGCGGCAGCGATGGCGAAGATGGGCGCGTACCTCGGCTACCAGGTCACGGTCTGCGACGCGCGGCCCGTGTTCGCGACGAAGAGCCGCTTCCCCGACGCGCACGAGGTCGTCGTCGACTGGCCGCATCGCTATCTCAAGGCCGAAGCCGACGCGGGCCGGATCGACGGCCGGACCGCGATCGCCGTGCTCACCCACGACCCGAAGTTCGACGTGCCGCTGCTGGAGGTCGCGTTGCGGCTCGACGTCGGCTACGTCGGCGCGATGGGTTCACGCAAGACCCACGACGACCGGTTCTCGCGGCTGCGTGAGGCCGGGGTCAGCGAGGCGAAGCTGGAACGGCTGTCGTCGCCGATCGGCCTCGATCTCGGCGCGCGGACGCCGGAGGAGACAGCGGTGTCGATCGCGGCGGAGATCATCGCGCTGCGGTGGAGCGGTTCGGGGTCGCGGCTCGCGGAACTCACCGGCCGGATCCACGGCTGACACCGGGCACCGGGACGGCCTGGCTGGACTTGACCACCTCGAAGGCGGGCAGGGTCTCGAACCGTTTGACGTGCTCGTCGAACAGGTCCCTGGACAGGTACCGGCTCGTCTTGAGATCCGCGGTGAGCAGGACGACGACGTAGTCCCACTGTCCGACGATGCTGTAGCAGTGCTGGACGCGGGGTTCGGCCAGCATGCGCTCGCGGAACGCCGTGTGGTGCTTCAGGTCGTCGTCGGTCAGCGCGACCAGGATGACCGACGTCATCGCGGCGCTCAACGCCTCCGGATCGAGCACGGCGACCTGCGCGCGGATCACGCCCTCGGCGCGCAGCCGGGTCAGCCGCCGCTGGACCGCGCTCGGGGAGAGGCCGACGGCGTCCCCCAGGTCGTGCAGCGGGCGGGCCGCGTCGGCCTGGACGAGGCCGAGCAGCAGATGGTCGATCTCGTCCAGAGGCACGCAAGATTTTTGCACGCGGGCGGGAAAATTTACAATCGGTGTGATCGTCTTCCGCTCTAGCTTGGGCTTCATGACCGACCTGCAGCTGGACCACGTCGCCGAGGCGGCGAAGGTGATCGATCCCCTTTTCCTGAACTCCCCGCAGTACAGCGACGAACAGCTGAACGAACGGCTCGGCCGGCCGGTGCTGGTGAAGGTCGAGACGCTGAATCCGTTGCGCAGCTTCAAAGGCCGCGGCGCGGACTACTTCGCCGCCGGACTGGAGCCGGGCACCACCATGGTGTGCGGGACCAGCGGCAACTTCGGACAGGCTCTCGCGTTCGCCGCCCGGAAACGCGGTTTGCGGGCCGAAGTGTTCGTCCCCGCCGACATCTCGCCGGTCAAACTGCGGCGGATGAAGGCGCTGGGGGCGCGGGTGCGCCGGGTCGACGGCGAGGCGAAGGACGCCGCGGCCGCCTTCGCCGCCGAAGCCCCGGATCGCGTCTTCGTGGTCGACGGCAGGGAGCCCGCGATCTCCGAAGGCGCGGGCACGATCGGCCTGGAACTGGCGCGCGAGAGCGGGATCGACACGGTCGTGCTCCCGGTCGGTGACGGCGCGCTGATCGCCGGTGTCGCGCTCTGGCTCAAAGCGCATTCGCCGGACATCCGGATCGTCGGCGTCGGGGCCGAGTCCGCGCCGGCGATGGTGAAGAGCTGGCGGGCGGGCGAGCCGATCACCGTCGATCGAGTCAACTCGTTCGCCGCCGGCATCACGATCCGGTCCCCGGAAGCGGAATCCGTGCGGCGGCTGCGGTCGCTGGTCGACGACTTCGTGCTGGTCGGCGACGACGATCTGCGCGCGGCCATGCGGCTGGGCGCGGAAACCCTCGGCGTCCTACCGGAACCCGCCGGTGCCGCCGGCCTCGCCGCGCTGACCGTGCACGATCTCCCGGGGGATCGGGTCGCCACCGTGATCACGGGCGCGAACGCCGTTTGGCCTCGTGAGTGGTAAGTGCCGTTAGAACGACACTTACCACTCACGACCCGCTGTACCGAATGGACACTCGCCCATTCTCCGCATCTGCGCCCCTTTACCTTCTCTGGAAACGCACCTGCGGACCCATACCTGAGTCACCCCCTGGTGGGGGTTGTCCCCGTCGATCAGAAGTAGCACGCTCGGCTGTGAGTCCGATCACGGTCGCTCCGGGGTCGGTCCGTGACAACTGCAATGACCGGCCGCTCCCGAACGACCCCGGACCAGCGCGGGGTTTCTCTTTGCTTTTGGAGGCCTGATGCGCATCACCGTCACCGTCGACGGCACCAGCTACACAGACGACGTCGAACCCCGAACCCTGCTCGTGCACCACTTGCGCGAACAGGTCGGGAAGGTAGGCACCGTGGTCGGTTGCGACACCAGCAACTGCGGGGCCTGCACCGTCCACCTCGACGGGCAGAGCGTGAAATCCTGTTCGGTCCTCGCGGTACAGGCCGACGGCTGCGAGATCACCACGATCGAGGGACTTGCCCGCGACGGCGAACTGCATCCGGTGCAGAAGGCCTTCCACGAGAATCACGCGCTCCAGTGCGGTTTCTGCACTCCCGGCATGATCATGCAGTCGATCGACCTGCTCGCCGACAATCCCGATCCGGACGAAAAGGCCGTCCGAGAAGGACTCGAAGGCAATCTGTGCCGCTGCACGGGGTACCAGAACATCGTCCGCGCGGTCCGCGACGCCGCCCACCAGATGCGGCCCGGCGCCGGTCCGGAAGCCGAGCGGCTCGCCTCGGACACCGCCTCCCGTGTCGGCGCGGGTGGTGAGTGATGACCTCCACGATCGAACCGGAGGTCGGCAAGGCCCGCCGCCGCAAGGAGGACGAGCGCCTCATCACCGGCCGGACCCGCTGGACCGACAACCTGACGCTGCCCGGGATGCTGCATCTCGCGGTGCTCCGCAGCCCGTTCGCGCACGCCAAGATCGTCTCGATCGACGTCACCGAGGCCAAGTCCGCGCCGGGTGTCGTCGCGGTGTTCACCGGGAAGGACCTCGACCCGGAAAGCGCCATCGGCATGCCGTGCGCGTGGCCGATCACCCCGGACATGAAGTCGCCGAGGCGGCCCATCCTCGCTTCGGACACGGTGAACTTCGCCGGTGAGGGTGTCGCGGTGGTCGTCGCCCGGACGTCGGCCGAAGCGCATGACGCGCTCGAAGCGATCGACGTCGACTACGACGAACTGCCGGTCGTCCTCGGTCTCGAAAACGCGCTCGCCGAGGGTGCGCCCCTGGTGCACGAGGAGCTCGGCACCAACCAGAACGCGGTCTGGGTCTTCGATTCCGCCGATGCGGGAACGGGTTCCAGCGTCGAAGACGCGATCTCGAACGCAGAGAAGTCGGGGATCGTGCTCAAACGGCGGTTCCGCCAACAGCGGCTGGTGCCGGCTTTCATGGAACCGCGCGCGTGCGTCGTCGACCCGACAGGCAGCCAGCTGGTCATGTGGTCGGCCACCCAGGTCCCGCACATCCTCAAGACGATGACGGCGGCCACGCTCGGCCTCCCCGAGCACAAGGTGCGGGTGATCGCGCCGGACGTCGGCGGCGGATTCGGCGGCAAGATCGCCGTCCTGCCCGAAGAGATGATGTCGACGCTGATCGCGCGGCGGCTCGGCAAACCGGTCAAGTGGACGGAGTCCCGGTCGGAGACGATGGTCGCCGCGCACCACGGCCGCGACCAGATCCAGGACCTCACCATCACCGCGAACCGCGACGGCACGGTGACCGGCCTCAAGGTCGAACTGCTCGCCGACATGGGCGCGTACCTCGGCCTCGTCGGCCCCGGCGTGCCCATCCTGGGCGCGTTCATGTTCAACGCCATCTACAAGTTCCCGGCGTACCACTTCGCCTGCACCAACGTGTTCACCACCACCACGCTCACCGACGCCTATCGCGGCGCCGGGCGGCCGGAGGCCACGTTCGGGATCGAGCGGATCATGGACGAGCTCGCCGTCGAACTGGGCATGGACCCGATGGAGCTGCGCGAGAAGAACTGGATCAAGCACGAGGAGTTCCCGTTCACCACGGTGGCCGGGCTGACCTACGACACGGGCAACTACGAGGCCGCCACCGGCAAGGCCAAGGAACTCTTCGACTACGACGGCCTCCGCCGCGAACAGAAGGAGCGCCGGGACTCGGGCGATCCGGTCCAGCTCGGCATCGGCATCTCGACGTTCACCGAGATGTGCGGTCTCGCGCCGTCGCGGGTGCTCGGCTCGCTGGACTACGCGGCGGGCGGCTGGGAGCACGCGGAGATCCGGGTGCTGCCCACCGGCAAGATCGAGGTGATCACCGGCGCCTCCGCGCACGGTCAGGGCCACGAGACGGCGTGGAGCCAGATCGTCGCCGACAAACTCGGCGTCCCGTTCGAGGACATCGAGGTCATCCACGGCGACACGCAGTCCTCGCACAAGGGGATGGACACCTACGGCTCCCGGTCGCTGGTGGTCGGCGGCATCGCGGTGGTCAACGCGGCGGACAAGGTGCTCGCGAAGGCCAAGCCGATCGCGGCGCATCTGATGGAGTGCGCCGAGGACGACCTCGAGTTCTCGGCGGGCAAGTTCTCGGTCAAGGGCACGGATTCCGCGACGTCCATCCAGGACATCGCGTGGGCCGTGTTCTCGGCGCACAACCTGCCGGACGGCGTCGAACCCTCGCTGGATTCGTCGGACACGTTCGATCCGGAGAACTTCTCCTTCCCGCACGGCACGCATCTGTGCGCGGCCGAGGTCGACACCGAGACCGGGCGCGTGCGGTTGCGCTCCTACGTCTGTGTCGACGACGTCGGCGTGGTCGTCAACCCGCTGATCGTCGAAGGCCAGGTGCACGGCGGGCTCGCGCAGGGCATCGCGCAGGCGCTGTTCGAGGAGGCCGTCCACGACGAAGGCGGGACGCTCACCACCGGGACGTTCGCCGACTACCTCCTGCCGTCGGCGGCGGATCTGCCCAGCTTCACCACCGACCGCACCGAGACACCGTCGACGACGAACCCGTTGGGCGCCAAGGGAGTCGGCGAGGCGGGCACGATCGCCTCGACCCCGGCGGTGGTCAACGCCGTCATCGACGCCGTCCGGCACTTCGGGGTGAACGACATCGAAATGCCGTTGACCCCGATGCGGGTCTGGCACGCCATCCGGTACGGGTCGGCCGCCGCGGGCGGGCTGGGTTCCGAAGCCGGTGGCGGTCTCGGTTCGATCGACGCCACCGGAGGTGCCCAGTGATCCCGGCCCCGTTCGACTACGTCGCTCCGTCCACAGTGGACGAAGCGGTGGCCGCTCTCGCCGAAGCGGGCGAGGACGCCAAGGTGCTGGCGGGCGGGCAAAGCCTGCTGCCGGTGCTGCGGATGCGGCTCGCCACGCCGACCACGCTGGTCGACCTCGGGAAGGTCGGCGAGCTGCGCGGTGTCCGCGAGGACGGCGACGTGCTGGTCATCGGTTCGATGACCACGCATTACGACGTCCAGCGGGACGTGCTGGTCGCCGAGCACGCCGCGCTGCTCAAGGCCGCCACCGACACGGTGGCCGATCCGCAGATCCGCCATCGCGGCACGTTCGGCGGCGCCATCGCGCACGCCGATCCCGCCGGTGACCTGCTGGCTCCCGTCCTCGCGCTCGGCTGCGAACTCGTCGTCGCCGGTCCGGGCGGGCGGCGGACGGTCGCCGCGGCGGACTTCTTCCAGGACATGTTCACCACCGCGCTCGCCGCGGACGAACTCCTGGTCGAGGTCCGCGTGCCGAAGCACACCGGCTGGCGCGCCCACTACGAGAAGTTCAACCGGGTCGCGCAGGCGTGGTCGATGGTCGCGGTCGCGGCCTGCGTCCGCACCGAAGCGGGCACCATCGAGGAGGCGCGGGTCGCGCTCACCAACATGGGTTCGACACCGGTGCGGGCGGCGGCTGTCGAGGCGGCTTTGGTCGGCTGCGCGGCCACCGCCGACGCGATCCGCGGGGCCGCCGAACACGCGGCCGAGGGCACGAACCCGACGGCCGACGGCAACTCCGATGTCGAATACCGGCAGCACCTCGCGCGGGTGCTGACCGGCCGGGCGGTTCTCGCCGCGGCAGGGTCCTAGAGAGAAGGGAGGTCGGCCCGTGCGGCTCGACCACGCGTTCACCGTTCCCGCCCCGGTCGGCGAGGTCTGGAAGGCCGTCGTCGACCCGGAGCGGGTGGCGCCGTGCATGCCGGGTGCCACCGTCACCGAAGTAGACGGGGACGCCTTCAAAGGCACGGTGAAGGTCAAGCTCGGGCCGATCTCCCTGCTCTACAAGGGATCCGGCCATTTCGTCGAGAAGGACGCCGAAGCGAAGAAGGTGGTGATCAAGGCTTCCGGCAAGGACGCCAGGGGAGCGGGTACGGCATCGGCGACGGTGACACTCACCCTGTCCGAGAAGGACGGCGTCACCCACGGCGCCGTCGCGACGGAACTGGCCGTCACCGGTAAGCCGGCGCAGTTCGGGCGCGGGATGATCTCCGAGGTCGGCGGCAAGATCCTCGACTCGTTCGCGGACTGCCTGTCCGGCAAGCTCGCCACCACGCCCGAACCCGAGAAGCCCGAAACCCCGGAGCGTCCGCCGTTGAAAGCGGTGAAGCCGGTGGCCGACGGCGAGGCCATCGACCTGATGGAGTACGCGGGCGAATCCGTGGTCAAACGGGCGGGGCCGATGCTGGTGGCCCTCGCCGGGGTCCTCCTGATCGTCGCGATCGTGCGGGCTGTGACGCAGCGGACGAAATAGCGGCTTCCGCCAGCCGTTGAACCCGGTATGAAGGCGGATCACGAAGTCGACGTGGCGGTGATCGGGGCGGGCCAGGCCGGTCTGTCGGCGGCGTACCACCTGCGCCGCGCGGGATTCGCCAACGAGGCGGGTTTCGTCGTGCTCGACCACGGGAAACGGCCCGGCGGCGCGTGGCAGTACCGCTGGCCTTCGCTGCTCGTGGAGAAGGTCCACGGCATCTACGACCTCCCGGGGATGGCCTTCGGCACCCCTGATCCGCAACTGCCCGCCGCCGACGTCGTCTCCGAGTACTTCGGCCGCTTCGAACGCACCTACGACCTTCCGGTCCATCGCCCCGTCGACATCCTGTCGGTGAGCTCCGTGGGAGATCGGCTGGTTGTGACGAGCGCGGCGGAGACCTGGGCCGCCCGCGCGGTGATCAGCGCGACAGGCACCTGGGACAGGCCGTTCTGGCCGCACTACCCGGGGCAGGAGACCTTCCGCGGCCGCCAGGTGCACACCGCCGGCTACACCGGCGTCGGGGACTTCCGCGGCAAGCGCGTGGTCGTGGTCGGTGGCGGCGCGTCGGCCGTGCAGCTGCTGCTGGAGATCGCGCCCTTCGCGCACTCGACGCGCTGGGTGACCCGGCGCCCGCCGGTCTGGCGCGACGAGCCGTTCAGCGAGAACTGGGGCCGCGAGGCCGTCGCGAGGGTCGACAGGCGGGTCCGCGAGGGCCTGCCGCCGGAAAGCGTCGTCAGCGTGACCGACCTGGCGGTGACGCCCGAGGTGCGGGCGGGGCTGGACGCGGGAATCCTCGACCGCCACCCGATGTTCGAGCGGATCACCCCGGACGGCGTGGTGTGGGCGGACGGCACCTTCGAACCCGCCGACATCATCCTGTGGGCCACCGGTTTCCGGGCCGCCATCGACCACCTGGCGCCGCTGCGCCTGCGCGCGTCAGGCGGCGGGATCAGGATGGACGGCACCCGCGTCGTCGCCGAACCACGGCTGCACCTGATCGGCTACGGCCCGTCCGCCAGCACCGTCGGCGCGAACCGGGCGGGCCGGACGGCCGTCACCGAGATCCGGCGCCTGCTCGCGCGCTGAGGTCGTCGAGGATCCCGGCCAGCGCGGCGGGCCGCCGGAAGAACCCGGCGTGACTGCTTTCGAGCTCGCGGACGTCGAACGGGTTGTCCGGGGTGAGCGCGTCGCCCTCGGTGATGTAGAGCTGGCTGGTGACGACGACCTGGAGGAACTGCTCCTCGGTGAGCTCACCGGAGATGGCGTCGCGCAATGCGGCCCGCTGCGCGCGGTCGGCACCGCGCCAGTTGATCCGGATGAAGCCCTGGTGTGTCGGGTCGCCGACCAAGAGCGGCGCCGTCGCGGGGAAAAGCGCGGACGACGACCACGCGGGCAGCGCCGGGTACTCGCCGGGATGGCGCTCCACCGGGCACTGGGCGGCGATGTAGACGAGCCGGTCGATCAGTTCGGGGATCGCGTTGGCGGCGGCGGTGACCGGGAGCCCGCCGAAGCTGTGCGCGACCAGGACGACCGGGCCGTGGTGGCGCACCCGCTGGACGGCGTCGACGACCTGCCCGATCAAGGCGTCCGCGGTCACGCCGCTCATGGCCGACGGCTCGGCCGCGAAGGTTTCGAGGTCCTGTTCGTAGTAGGCCCGCGTGAACCCCGCGCCCCGGCCGGGGAGATCGAGCGCGAGCGTCCGATGCCCGCGTGACGCCATCTCCCGCTGGGTGGCCGACCAGGCGTGGGCGGAACTTCCCGAACCGTGCACGAAGACGAAAGTGGGAATCATGTGTTCGAGTGTGGCGGATCCGGGCGCGCACGCAGAGAACCTCGGCACCAAAGGGCGGAAAAGAATGATCGGCGGGGCGCGCGGTTCGTTTTCCCTTTCGTTTACCGGTGGCTGGGAAACGAGTTCTCACCAGGGAATCCGGCTCGCTCGTTTGTCAGGAAAATTCCGGTCGGGGAACTTTCGGGCTGTTCTCGTTCCGGCCCGTATCTCGGGATCCCCCGGGTCGCTCCTGTGCTTCGTGGTTCACGAGCGGCGCGTCGACACGGCGCGCGGCCGCGGAATTCGTAACGGGGGATGGCTTTGCCAGGGGAAAAGATTATGGCGTCTGTCGATAACGTCACGTCGGTTCATCACGTCCGGTCCGGTACCTGCCTGCCGGAGCTGCTCGGGCATTGGGCAGGAACGCGGCCGGAAGCGGTCGCCGTCGTCGACGACGACCGCGAATTGACCTTTCGCGGACTCGAAGAAGTGAGTGTGGAGCTGGCCGCGTACCTCGCCGGTCTGGGGATCGGGGCGAACGATCCCGTGGGCCTTTACGTCGAGCCTTCCGTGGACCTGATGGTCGGCGCGTGGGGCGTTCTCGCCGCCGGTGCCGCCTATCTGCCGTTGTCGCCGGAGTACCCGGAAGACCGGCTGCGGTACATGCTCGAAGACAGCGGTACCGGCGTCGTCGTCACACAGCCGCACCTCGCCGGACGGCTCGCCGGGCTGGTGCCCGCCGGGACCCGGATCGTGTCGGTGGCCGACGTCCGCGGCACGACCGGCGAGGTCCCGCGCGGGCCCCGGCCGGACTCGCTCGCCTACGTCATCTACACCTCCGGCAGCACCGGCAAGCCGAAGGGCGTGATGATCGAGCACCACAGTGTCGTGTCCCAGATGCGCTGGCTGCAGGCCTGCGGTCACCTGGACGCGAGAGTCACGGTGCTGCAGAAGACGCCGATGAGTTTCGACGCCGCGCAATGGGAGATCCTGGCGCCCGCCGCGGGCGCCCGGGTGGTGATGAGCGCGCCGGGAAGCTTCCGTGACCCCGAAGCCCTGATCGACGCGGTGATCGCGAACGACGTCACCACCCTGCAGTGCGTTCCGACGCTGCTGCAGGCCTTGCTCGACACGGAACGCTTCGCGACCTGCACGACGGTGCGGAAACTGTTCTCCGGCGGAGAGGCGCTTTCCCGTCAGCTGGCCAGGGAACTCGCCCGTGAGCTGCCGTCGGCGCGGCTGGTCAACCTCTACGGGCCGACCGAATGCACGATCAACGCGACCGCCCACGTCGTCGACCCGGACACGATCGGCGAGGGCACCGGGACGGTCTCGATCGGCGTGCCCGTCGACAACACCCAGTGCTTCGTGCTCGACGCCGTGCTCGCCCCGGTCGACATCGGGGAGACGGGCGAGCTGTACATCGGCGGTGTCCAGCTGGCCCGCGGCTACCTGAACCGGCCCGAGCGGACGAGCGAGAAGTTCGTGCCGAACCCGTTCGTGCCGACCGAACGGCTGTACCGCACCGGGGATCTCGCCTACTGGAACCCCGACGGCACCCTCCAGTTCGTCGGCCGCGCCGACAACCAGGTCAAGCTGCGCGGCTACCGCGTCGAACTGGACGAGATCGCGGTGGCGATCGAGGACCACACGTGGGTGCGCCGTGCCGCGGCGGTGGTGACCGACGACGCGCGGACCGGGTCGAAGGCGCTCGTGGCCTGCGTGGAGCTGAATCCGCGCGAAGCCGCGGTGATGGATCAGGGCAACCACGGCGGGCACCACCAGTCGAAGGCCAGCAAACTGCAGGTCAAAGCGCAGCTTTCGGCTCCGGGCGTGCGCGCCGATCTCGCGGGCCGCCCCGTCGTCGCGCTGGAGGGCAAGCGGGAACCCGGCAGGCAGCGGCGGGAAGTCTTCGCTCGCAAGACCTATCGCTACTACGAGGGCGGCGCGGTCACCCGTGACGACCTCATCGCGCTCCTGGCCCCTGGCCCGGCCGGCACGCACTCCCGGGAACCCGGCGAACTCGCGTTCGCCGAACTGGGCGAGCTGCTGCGCTGGTTCGGCCGGTTCCAGAGCGACGAACGCCTGCTGCCGAAGTACTCCTACGCCTCGCCGGGCGCGCTGTACGCGACGCAGCTGTACCTGGAGACCAGCGGTCTCGACGGCATCGGCGCCGGGATCTACTACTACCACCCGATCGACCACACGCTGGTCCTGATCGGCGCGAGCACGGGTGCCGGGCATTCGGTGCACTTCATCGGCCGCACCGGGGCCATCGAACCGGTCTACAAGAACAACATCCGTGAGGTCCTCGAGTTCGAGGCGGGCCATATGGTCGGCGTGTTCGAGGACATCCTGCCCGGATACGGCCTCACGATCAGCCCGTCGGGGTTCGACCCGGCGGTGGCGGCGCGCGCCGGTGCCGCCGCCGAAGACCACTATCTCGGCACGTTCTCCTTGCATGTCAACGACGGAGAACCGGGCAGGGATGACATCGAGCTGTTCGTGCAAGCCCATCCGGGGCGGGTCGAGGGACTGCCCGCCGGCACCTATCGCTGGCGGAACGGGGATTTCGAGCGCGTCTCCGGCAAACTGATCGAGTCCAAGCACGTGATCGCGATCAACCAGCAGGTGTACGGACGCGCGGCCTTCGGCATCACCGCGGTCAGCCGGGCCGCCGACGAGTGGCTCGAGTACGTCGGTCTCGGCACGAAACTGCATCACCTGCAGCGCAACGGTGCCGGGTTCGGCTTCATGTCCGCGGGCTACAGCTCCAAGAGCGGTAACCCGTTGCCCGCCGCCCGGCGGATCGACGACATCCTCGCCGGGCAGGGGATCGCGCCCGGGCCGTCGTACTTCTTCGTCGGCGGCAAGGTGAGTCCGGAGCAGGCGCGCAGCGAAGGGATGCGCGAAGACGCCGTACACATGAAGGGCCCGGCGGAGATCATCCGTGACGAACTCGCGACCACGCTGCCCGACTACATGATCCCCAACCGGGTGCTGGTGCTGGACGAACTACCGTTGACCGCCAACGGAAAGGTCGACGCGCACGCGCTGGCGGCAGCCGACGCCGTCCGCTCGGCGAGCGGCGGCACACCGTACGCCGCACCCTCGACGAGCCACGAGCGGTGGCTGGCCGGGGTGTGGGGCAAGGCGCTGAAGTACGACGACGTCTCGGCGCGGGACGACTTCTTCGCCGCCGGCGGCAACTCGCTGACCGCGGTCTCCCTGGTGAACCGGATCAACCGCGAGTACGGCACCCGGTTGCCGCTGCAGGTCGTCTTCGAGTGTCCGAAACTGGCCGATCTGGCCGCCCGGATCGGCGAGGACTCGGCCACGCCGTCGTCGCGGCTGGTGCCCTTGGCGGCAGGTGGCGGCGACCCGGTGTTCTGCTGGCCCGGACTCGGCGGCTATCCGATGAACCTGCGGCTGCTGGCTTCGGAAAGCGGTCTGGCACGGCCTTTCTACGGTGTGCAGGCGCACGGGATCAACAACGGCGAAACGCCGTACGCCACCGTCGAGGAGATGGCGAAGGCCGACGTCGCCGAGATCCGGCGCGTCCAGCCGGAGGGCCCGTACACGCTGTGGGGGTACTCGTTCGGCGCGCGGGTCGCGTTCGAAACGGCGTGGCAGCTGGAGCAGGAAGGGCAGCGGGTGGCCGACCTGCTGCTGATCTGCCCGGGCAACCCCGAGATCGAGGGCGGCGGGGAGCGCGTGGCGAGCTACACGAACCCGGCGTACCTGACGATCCTGCTGTCGGTCTTCCTCGGGTCGGTCTCCGGGCCGGAACCGCTGGCCTGCCAGGAGACCGTCCGCGACGAAGACGGATTCGTGGCCTTCGTGGCGAAGCTGCTGCCCGCCCTCGGCGAACCGCTCGTCCGGCGCATCGTCCGGATCGTCGAGGAGACCTACGAGTTCGACTACACCTTCCGTGAACTCGCGCGGCGGCGGATCGCGGCGCGAGTGACCCTGTTCAAGGCCGACGGCGATGACTACTCGTTCGTCGAGAACAGCTCCGGGTACTCGGCCACGCCGCCGGAAGTGGTCACGCTCGAAGGCGATCACTACAGCGTTCTCAAGGAACAAGGGGTCGCCGAACTGGTGTCGGCGATCCGTGCCCGGCTCGCACCCCTCTGAGCTAAGGAGAACCACCAGTGCCCGACTCCCTCGGTCCCCGCCTCAAGGTCGGCGTCGTCGTCCCGTCCACCAACACCTCGGCCCAGCCGGAACTGGACGCGCTGCGTCCCGACGGCGTCACCAACCACACCGGCCGGATGGTCATCGACGACGACGCGATGGTCGACGAGCCCGGGTTCGGCCACGTCATGCACAGCATCCGGCGATCGACGCGGCCGGCGATCCGGAGCGTCACCGGCTGCGAACCCGACTGCGTGATCATCGGGGTGTCGCCGGAAAGCTATTGGGAGGGAAAGGATTCGCACGGCAGCGTCCTCGACGCGATGCGGGAGGCCGCCGATGGCCGCCCGGTGACGATGAGCCCGGACGCGATCAACGCCGCGCTCGCGGCGCACGGTGCCCGCCGGATCGCGGTCATCACGCCGTACCTGCCGGTCGGCGACGACTCGGTGAGCCGCTTCTTCGACGACAGCGGTTACGACCTGCTGAACCTCCAGGGCCTCGGCATGCCGAGCCCGGCCAAGATCTCCCACGTCACCGAGACCGAGCTCCGGGAGGCGGTCAAGGAGATCGACAACGCCGACGTCGAGGCCATCGTCCAGGTCGGCACCAACGTCGCCATGGCGCGGCTCGCGGCGGCCGCCGAGTTCTGGCTCGGCAAACCGGTCATCTCGAACAACGTCGTCCTGTACTGGCACGCCCTGCGCCGCAACGGCATCGCCGACCGGGTGCGTGGGTTCGGCTCCCTGCTTTCGGAGCATTGAACACCCGGTATTTGACTGATCATTACAGAACGTGCGATGCTGGCGGCATGCCCCGTCCCAAGGGATTCGATCCCACCGAGGCGCTGGACGCCGCGGTCGGCACGTTCTGGCGCAAGGGATACGCGGCGACGTCGGCCCAGGACCTGGTCGACGGCACCGGCCTGGGCAGGGGAAGCCTGTACAACACGTTTTCGAGCAAGCAGCAGCTGTTCAAGGAGGCGCTGCGCCGCTATGAGGAAACGTCCGCCACCCGGGTGGAGGAGATGCTGGTCGCCCCGGGGACCATCCGGGAGCGGATCCGCCGCGTGCTGATGGACGTGGTCCACGACGAGATGGACACCTCGGCCACGCATCGCGGCTGCCTGGCCGTCAACGCCGCCCTGGAACTCGGCGGCATCGACGACGAGGTCACCGCCCGCATCCGCCACAACTTCGAACGGGTGGAGAACGCGTTCCACGTCGAGTTCGCCGCCGCCCGGCAGGCGGGCGAGATCGGCGCGGGCCGGGATCCGCGGGCGCTGGCGCGGTTCACCCTCGCCGCGATGTACGGCCTGCGGGTGCTGGGCAAGACCGCGGACCGGCAGGCACTCACCCAAGTCGTCGAAACCACCATCGAGGCGTTCTGATGTTCCAGGTTTCGTAACAGGACCCCGCGTTCGAGCGGTTTTCCTTCGTGCTCGTTCTTTAACGAGCATTCCACTCACGACGGCAAACAGACGACGGCAAGGAGCGAAGGCAAGTCATGACGGAAACCGTCGCGGTGCTCGGCACCGGAATCATCGGCGCCCCTGTCGCCCGCAACCTGAGCAAAGCCGGGTTCGCGGTCCGGGCCTGGAACCGCACCGCGGCCAAGGCCGAGGCCCTCGCCGGGGACGGTGTCCGGGTCGCGACGAGCGCCGCGGAAGCCGTCGCAGGCGCTCAGGTCGTGTTCACGGTCCTCACGGACGGCCCGGCGGTCCTGGCGGCGATCCGCGCGGCCGCCCCCTCCGCAGGCACGATCTGGGTGCAGCTCAGCACCGTCGGCGAGGCTGTCGACGAGCTGGTCGCGTACGCCGAAGAGCAGGGCCTCGTCTTCGTCGACGCGCCTGTCCAAGGCACCCGCCAGCCCGCCGAACAGGGGCAGCTGATCGTGCTGGCGGCGGGCGCGTCCGACGCGCGCGAGGCCGTCCAGCCGCTGTTCGACGCGATCGGCAAGCGCACGCTGTGGGTCGGCGAAGACGGCCGCACCGGCGCGGCGAGCCGGCTCAAGCTGGTGCTGAACACCTGGGTGATCGCTTTGACCCACGGCGTCGGCGAGGCACTGGCGCTGGCCGAAGGACTCGGTGTCGACCCGCGGCACTTCGTGGACGTCGTCACCGGCGGCCCGATGGACAACGGCTACTTCCAGGCCAAATCCGCCGCGATCCTCAAGAACGACTACACCACCGCCTTCTCGGTCGACAACGCCGAGAAGGACGCCCGGCTGGTGCTCGAAGCCGCTGCCCGCGCGGGTGTCCGGATGGACGCCGTCGAGGCCGGGCAGGCCCGCTTCGCCCGCGCGTCCGAAGCCGGGCACGGCGATGAAGACATGGCGGCCGGCTACTTCGCCAGCTTTGACAAATAGGGCGGGGGTCGGCGCGGCCGCGTCCAGTCCACTGGACGCGGCCGCGCCGTAACTCTTCCCAGCCCTAGCCCTTCACATACCGCACCTGCCCCGACTTCCCGTGCTCGAAGCCCTCCCTGCCGGAAAGGTGCTCCGGGACGCCGACCTCCCACCAAGCGCCGGCTTCGGTCCACGAGCTTGGCTGCGTCCGCACCACGACCACCGCCGGTCGCTTCTCGGCCACCGCGGCTTCCCGCGCCTTCGCGTATGCCGCCCGCACGTCGTCCACAGTGGACGCCGTGAACACCGCGCACCCCAGAGACTCCGCGTGCCGCGCGAAGTCGACCCGAGGTGGTGACGCGTGCGCGCTCCGGCAGTCGGCGAGGAAGTTGTTGAACGGCTTGCCGCCCTGGCCCTCCTGCAGACGCGCGATGACCGCGAAGCCGTCGTTGTCGCAGACCACCGCGACGAAGGGATGCCCGGCGAAGGCTGCCGAGAACAGCTCCGAGTTCAGCATCAGGTACGAACCGTCGCCGAGCATCGTGGTGACCAGACCGCCGGTGTGCGCCATCGCCGCGCCCCACGCGCCCGCGAGTTCGTACCCCATGCACGAGAAGCCGTACTCGACGTCCATGCTGATCGATCCCGATCCGCGCCAGCCGCCGATCAGTTCTCCCGGCATCCCGCCGGACGCGGTCATCACGTAGTCCTGCGGCTCGGAGAGGTCGTTGACCGCGCCGACGACCTGGGCGTAGGTCGGCACCTCGCCGGAAGTGACACGCAATGCGTCGATGTGCGCGTCCCATCGGCCGCGCTCCGCCGCCGCGCGCTCCGTCCACAGAGGATCGACTTGCCAGCTCTCCAGCTGGGCGGCCAGATCCGTGAGGCCTGCCTCGGCGTCGCCCACCACGGCCAGCGCGCCGTGCTTGACCGCGTCGAACCGGGCCGCGTTCAGCGTGATCAGCCGGACGTCGGGCGAGAACACCGTCCAGGACGCCGTGGTGAAGTCCTGCAGGCGGGTGCCGACGGCGAGCACGACGTCCGCCTCGGCGGCCAGGACGTTCGCGGACGCCGAGCCGGTGACGCCCAGTGGCCCGGCGTGCAACGGATGGCCGTGCGGGACCAGGGTGCGCCCGGCCGTGGTTTCGGTGACCGGGATGCCATGCCGCTCGGCGAAGGCCAGCGCGCGCTCACCGGCGCCGGAGTACCGGACCCCGCCCCCGAGCACCAGCAACGGTTTCCGCGCCGACCGCAGCACTCCCGCCGCTTCGGTGAGGGCCCGGCGATCGGGCCGCGGGCGCGGCGGGCGATGGGTCACCGGCTCGAAGAGCGAGTCGGGAAAGTCGTAGGTCTCGACCTGGACGTCCTGCGGCAGCGCCAGCGTCACCGGGCCCGCGTCGGCCGGATCGGTCAGCACCCTGGCGACCTGCGGCAGCGTCGAAAGCAGCTGCTCGGGCCGGGTGATCCGGTCGAAGTACCGGCTCACCGCGCGGAAGGCGTCGTTGACCGTGGCCGTCGGATCGCCGAAATGCTCCACCTGCTGCAGGACCGGATCCGGGGCCCGGCTGGTGAAGGTGTCGCCGGGGAGCAGCAGCACCGGCAGCCGGTTGGCGTGCGCGACCCCGGCCGCGGTGACCATGTTCAGCGCACCGGGACCGATCGACGACGTCACCACGCCGACCTGGCGACGGTGTGCCGCCTTGGCGTAGCCGACCGCCGCGAGCGCCATGCCCTGCTCGGTCTGCCCGCGCCACAGGGGAAGCTCGTCTCGGTGCTCCTCCAGTGCGGTGCCGAGACCGAGGACGTTGCCGTGCCCGAAGATCGCGAACACCCCGGGGAACAGCGGGACTTCCCGCCCGTCCAGGGTCTCCGACCGTTGCGCGAGCAGCCAGCGCACCAGGGCCTGTGCCGTGGTCAGCTTCATGACACCCGTCCTTCGTGGCTCGTGACCGGGCAGCGCGGATCGAGTTCCAGGTCGTGCCACGTTTCACGGACCCAGCCGTGCGCCGGGTCGTCGCAGAAGGCCATCGACCGCTCTTCGGCTGGCCCCGCCAGGACGTTCAGGTAGTACATCGGATAGCCCGGCGCGGCGACGCAAGGACCGTGATAGCCGCGCGGGATCAGGAAGACGTCGCCGTCCCGGACCGCGACGTCCTCGTCCAGCTCACCGTCCGAGGTGTACGTCCGGTGAAGGCCGAACCCTTCGCGCGAAGTCGCCACGCCGTCGCGTCCGGCGACGCGGAAGTAGTAGATCTCCTCGTTGACGACCTCGCATTCGGACGCCTCGTCGTGCTTGTGCGGCGGGTATGACGACCAGTTGCCGCCGGGGGTGATCAGCTCGCACGCGTTCAGCTTGTCCGCGTGGTCCCAGACACCGGGCACGCCGAAGTTGGTGACCTGCCTCGTCGCCTGCCCCGCTCCGCGCACCTCGACGGGCACGTTCTCGGCCGGTCCGTAACGCGGTTCGAGACGACGGGAGCAGCGCGCCATCGGCAACGCGACCTCGATACCTCCGGTTGTCGACAACTCGACTTCGGCGTCGCGCGGCACGTAGGCGAAGTCCGTGACCCGGGTGAACACGGAGTCCCGCCCCGCGAGGTCGAAGACCTGCCCGTCCACCCGGACGGTGCACGCCCCCGCCAGCGGCAGCACGAACGCTTCGAACTCGCCTGTGCGCACGACCCTGGACTCACCGGCTGCCAGCGAGAGAACCCTCAGCCCGCTGTAGGTCCAGCCCGCCGAGTCCGGGGTGAGCCGGACCGGGTCCCGCTCGTCCGAAAGCGTCCCGAGTGGACGGTGCAGCTTGCTCACAGCAACTCCTCGATCTCGTCGGCGGTGGGCATGGCGTCGGCGCAGGCCAGCCGGGAGGCGACGAGCGCGCCCGCCGCGTTGGCGTAGGCGGCGATGCGCACCGGATCCCAGCCGGACAGCAGACCGTGGATCAGCGCACCGCCGAAACCGTCTCCGGCGCCGAGCCCGCAGACGACCTCGACCCGCTGGGGAGGCACGGTCCACCGGCCCGCGGCGGTGGCCACCAGCACTCCCTCCGCGCCCTTCTTGATCACCGCCAGTTCGACACCCCTGGCCAGCATCCGGGACGCGGCCTCGTCGGGGTCCGCCGTACCGACGGCGACCTCCGCCTCGGTGCGGTTGCCGACCGCGACCGTGACGTGGTCGAGCATCCAGCCGATCTCTTCGCGCGCGGTTTCGGTGTCCGGCCAGAACATCGGCCGGAAGTCGAGGTCCAGCACGGTGTGCGCCCGGCGTCCGCGCCGCTGGAGCATCTTGCGCTGGGTGCCGCGGGCCGGTTCGACGGAGACGCCGGTCCCGGTGACCCACAGCAGCGGCACCGTTTCCACGACGTCCCATGGCACGTCGACCTCGTTCAGGGTCAGATCCGGCGCGATGGGGGACCGGTAGAACAGCAGCGGAGGGTCCGCCGGCGGGTCCAGCGCGCAGAACACCACCGGTGTCTGCAGCCCCGCCGACGTCCCGACGTGCTCGGGGGACACACCGAACTCCCGCAGCGCCTGCCGGACGTAGTCGCCGAAGCCGTCCGGGCCGACCTTCGTCAACACCGACGTCGAGCGGCCGAGCCGTGCGGCGGCGACCGCGACGTTGGTCGCGGTGCCGCCGAGCGACTTGGCGAAGGTGCTGACCCCGGCCAGCGGCACGCCGCTCTGCTCGGGGTAGAGGTCCACCCCGACGCGGCCGACGGTCAGTGCTTCGAGAGCGGTCATGAAGGGGACTCCGCGGCTCGCAATTCGTGTTCGAGGGCTTCCAGTTCGGCGCCGCCCGCCATCTGCCGGGTCAGTTCGGCCAGGTCGATCTCGGACTTCTCGTAGGCCCCGAGTGGCGCGCCCCGTTTGAGCAGCAGGAAGCGATCGGCCACCGGGTACGCGTGATGCGGGTTGTGCGTGATCAGCACGACGCCGAGCCCGCGATCACGGGCCTGCGCGACGTACTTGAGCACGACACCGGCCTGCTTCACGCCCAGCGCGGCTGTCGGCTCGTCGAGGATCAGCACCTTCGCGCCGAAATGCACCGCCCGCGCGATGGCGACGCACTGCCGCTCGCCACCGGACAGCGTGCCGACAGGCTGCTCGACGTCACGCAGGTCGATGCCCATGTCGGACAACGCCTTCCTGGTCGTCTCGCGGCCCTTCTTCCGGTCCAGCGCCCGGAACGGGCCGAAGCCGACCGTCGGTTCGGAGCCGAGGAAGAAGTTTCGCCACACGCTCATCAACGGCACGACCGCCAGGTCCTGGTACACCGTCGCGATGCCGCGATCGAGCGCCTCGCGTGGCGACGCGAACTTGACCGGCTCGCCCTCGACGAGGAACTCGCCCTTGTCGTGCTGGTGGACCCCGGCCAGGATCTTGATCAACGTGGACTTGCCGGCGCCGTTGTCGCCGAGCACGCAGGTCACCTCACCGGCGTTGACCACGGTGGAGACGTCGCGCAGCGCGATCACGCTGCCGTAGGTCTTGCCGACCGCTTTGACCGAGAGCAGCTCTTCGGCTTGGCTGTGGTTCATCGCCGGACCCTTTCCGCGCGCCGCCGGAAGGCGTTGTTGACCAGGACCGCGGACAGCAGCATCACCCCGAGGAACAGCATGAACCAGTCGCTGTCCCAGCGGGCGAACACGATGCCCTGCCGCGCCATGCCGAAGATCAGCGCGCCGATCGCGGCGCCGATCGCCGAACCGAACCCGCCGGTCAGCAGGCAGCCGCCGATCACGGCCGCGATGATGTACTGGAACTCCAGCCCGATGCCCTGGTTCGCCTGGACGCTCGCGAACCGCAGGATGTTGATCGAACCGACCAGCCACGCGGCGAGCGCGGTGGTCATGAACAGCATGATCTTGGTGCGCACCACCGGGACCCCGACCGCGCGGGAACTCTGCGCGTTGCCGCCGACGGCGAAGATCCAGTTGCCGAAGCGGGTCCGCACCAGCAGCCAGGCCGCCAGCACGGCGAACCCGATCCACCAGGCGATGGAGATCTGGAACGCGGTCCCGCCGATGTCCACTGTGGACGCGAAGACGAAACCGGCGGACTCGTAGCCGTCGGTCGAGCGCATTCCGGAGACCTGGACGGTGCCGGTGACCAGCCGCGTGACGCCGAGGTTGAGCCCCTGCAGCGCCAGGAACGTGCCCAGGGTGACGATGAAGCTGGGCAGCCCGGTGCGCATCACCAGCCAGCCGTTGAACGCGCCGACCGCGAGGGCGAAGACCAGCGACGCGAACAGCGCGAGCCAGACGTTCCAGCCCGCCTGCGTCGCCAGTGTCGCGGTGACGAGCGCGGTGGAGGCCGTCATCACGCCCGCCGAAAGGTCGAACTCGCCACCGATCATCAGCAGGGAAACGGCGACCGCCATGATGCCCAGCGTCGAGGCGTCGTCCAGCCAGGTCGCCACGCCGCTGCCGCTGAAGAACTGGTCGGTGACGACGGTGAAGAACAGGAAGACGACGACGGCGCCGAGCAGCGAGCCGATCTCGGGCCGGACGACCAGCCTGTCGAGCAGTCTCGGTTTCGCGATCCGTTCGTCGAGGGTGGTGGTTGTCATCGCGTGCCCCTTTGCACGTACTGGCCGACGGTGTCCACAGTGGATTTGTCGACCAGATCGGGCCCGGTGAGCACCGGCTTCCCGCCGCCGACGACGTTCGCGTTGTCCCGGTAGAGCTTGAGGAACTGCACCGGGAGATAGCCCTGCTCGTACTGCTGCTGGTCGACCGCGAAGACCACTTCGCCCGCCTTGATCGCGCCGACCACGTCGGTGTTCAGGTCGAACGTGCCGACCTGCGCCGCCGAGCCGACCGCCTTGATCGCGCTCACCGCCCGCGCGGCGACCTGCGAGTTCAGCGTCAGGACGGCATCGAGGGAGGAGTCGGTCTGCACCGCGCCCCTGATCCGGGATTCGGCGTCGGTGGGGTTGCTGATGTCGACCTGCAAGGTCTGCACGTCGCCCGCGAAGCCGGTCTTGGCGCCGTCGCAGCGCTGGGCCTGCCCGACGTTGCCCGCTTCGTGGACCACGCAGAGCAGCTTCTTCTTGCCGAGCTCCCTGAACTTCTTCCCGGCCTCCTCGCCGGCGATGGTCTCGTTCTGCCCGACATGGGTGAGCGCGCCGTAACTCGCGCTCTTGTCCTCACCGGAGTTGATCGTGATGACCGGGATCCCCGCGCGGACCGCGTTCTCGATCGAGGTCTTCAGCGCCTCCGGGTTCGCCATCGACACCACCAGCCCGCCGACCTGCTGGGCGACCGCGTTGTCGATCAGCTTGGCCTGGTTGCCGGGGTCCCCGTCGGAGTTGTACTCGACCTGGACGTCGAGTTGCCTGCCCGCCTCCTCGGCGCCGTTCTTGACCACGTTCCAGAACGCGTCGCCCGCCGTGCCGTGCGAGATGACCGCTACCCGCAACGGCCCGCTGGGCTGGGTCTTCGCCGGGCCCGCGCCCGCGGCGGGTTTCTCCTCGGCCTTCGGCCCGGTGCACGCTGACAGGAGCAGCAGCCCCGCCGCGACCACCAAAGCTTTCCTCAAGCGATGGGACATCGTCGTCTCTCCTCGCTTCTTCCGTTACCTGGCAGCCGGGAGCCGGCTGACGATTCCGTCGAGATGCGCCAGGCTCCTGGCCACATCCCGCTTGGGCAGATCTTCCGGGCTCTGCTCGCTCAGCGCGGTGTCCTGTTCGAGCACGTACCACCCGTCGTAGCCCGCCTCGTGGACGAACCTGACCATCGCTTCGATGTCGACGTCTCCGTCGCCGAGCGGGACATACAGACCTTTGCCCACAGCTTCGGTGTAGGGAAGCCTCCCGGCACGGACGTCTTCGGCGAGTTCGCCCCGCACGTCCTTGAGATGCAGGTGACCGACCCGTTCGGGGTATCGCTTGGCCAGGGCGACAGGATCGGTCCCGCCGATCAGGAGATGCCCGGTGTCCAGGCACAGCGGGAGAGCGGAATCGGCGAGGAAGCGCTCGACCTCTTCCTCGGTTTCCGCGTGTGTCCCGACGTGCGGGTGCAGCACGGTGCGAAGCCCGTGGCGCGCGGCGATCTCCCCGATCGCGCCGGAGGTCGCGATCAGCGTCGCCCATTCGGTGTCGCTCAGCCTCGGCCTGTCGTCGTAGCCGTCGAGCCCGGTCGCGGCGGCGAGTACGAGCATGTCACCACCGCAGGCGGCGAACAGCGCGGCGGACTCCTCGGCCTCGGCCAGCGCGGCTTCGGGGTTTTCGTGCAGTGCCACGGCGAGGAAGCCACCGACGAGTTCGAGCTTGTATCCGCCCAGCAGTGCACGCAGCCCGGCCGGATCGCGCGGCAGGTACCCGGGCGGGCCGAGTTCGGTCGCGCGGACCCCCAGCTCCGCCATTTCGCCCAGTACGGTCCCCGCGTCGAGTACGCGGCCCCAGCCGGGGACTTCGCATACGCCCCAGGAGATCGGGGCGGCGGCGATTCGGATCCGGGACGTCGTCACTGTCATCGGCGGCCTCCTGCGGGCGAGTGCGGGGATCGGGGCGTTGGAGCGCTCTATTGATTAGAGCGCTCTAATCATGTAGCGTCCGTCACAGTAAAGTCAAGGGCAGGGGGAGACGGGGGTAACTGGGAATGGCGAGACCGACGATGGAGGACGTCGCCGCGAAAGCGGGGGTGTCCCGGGCGCTCGTGTCCCTGGTGATGAGGAACGCGCCGAACGTCTCCGACGAACGGCGGACGCGCGTACTGTGCGCCGCGCACGAACTGGGCTACGAGCCGCACGCGATGGCTCGATCGCTGGCCAGCCGCACGTCGACGGTCCTCGGCGTGATGGTCTCCGACCTCCGCAACGCGTTCTTCGCCGATGTCGTCGAGGGGCTCGACGCCGCGGCCGAAGCGGCCGGATTCCACTTGATCCTCAACACCGGCGGCCGCAGCCCCGCGCGCGAGCGCGCCGCCCTGAAGAGTCTGCTGTCCTTCCGTCCCGCAGGAGTGATCCTGCTGTCGCCCGTCGTGCCCGCGTCGGCGATCGAGGAAGCGGCCGCGCAAGGCCCCGTCGTCCTGGTGTCGCGCACCTCGCGCGTAGCGGGAGTGGACACGGTGAACGACGACGGCGAGGCTGGGTCCGCGCTCACCGTCGATCACCTGGTCTCCTTGGGGCACCGAAGGATCGCCCATCTGGACGGCGGGGTCGCCGCCGGTGCGGCGGCCCGGCGCCGGGGGTATCAGCAGGCGATGCGGCGGCACCGGCTGCATCCGCTCATCGTGCGCAGCGAGCACACCGACACCGCCGGTGAGAAGGCCGTGCACGAACTGCTCGGCGACCATCCGCGCGAGGGGTTGCCGACAGCATTGGTGGCGGGTAACGACTTCAACGCCGTCGGCGCGATCTCCGCACTGGAAGAGGCGGGCCTGCGTGTCCCCGAAGACGTTTCCGTCGTCGGCTACGACAACACCTCGCTGGCCGCGCTGAAGCATCTCTCGCTGACCACTGTGGACCAGCCGCGGACCGAAATGGGCAGGCTGGCCGTCGAAGCACTGCTCGAACGGGTCCGGGGTGAACGCACCGAACCGGTCCGGCATCTGCTGAATCCGTCGCTGGTGGTCCGTTCGACCACCGCAGCCCTGGAAAGGTAACGACATGAGGTTGGGACTCGCCGGCACCGGCCGGATCGGCACTTCGCACGCCGAAACCTTGAAGAGCTTCGACGAGGTTTCGTCCGTGGTCGTCGCCGACGTCGACGCCGGACGCGCCCAGGCGGCCGCGGCCAAACTCGGCGTCGAAGCGGCCGCGGACATCTCCGCGCTCTTCGCGTCCTCTTTGGACGGATTGGTGATCACGGCGGCGACGGACGCGCATCCGGAGCTGATCCTCCGGGCCGTCGACGCGGGGATCCCGGTGTTCTGCGAGAAGCCGGTCGCCGCCGACATCCCCGGCACGATCGCGGTGATCGACAAGATCTCCGGTTCGGACGTGCCGGTGCAGATCGGCTTCCAGCGCAGGTTCGACGCGGGCTACGTGGCCGCCCGGGCGGCGGTGGCCTCGGGCGAGCTCGGCTGGCTGCACACCCTGCGCGCGACCACGCTGGACCCGGCGCCGCCGCCCGCGGAGTACGTCGCGCATTCCGGTGGCCTGTTCCGCGACTGCGGAGTGCACGACTTCGACGTCGTCCGGTTCGTCAGCGGCCGCGAGGTCGTCGAGGTCTACGCCGTCGGGGCGAACAAGGGCGAGCGGTTCTTCGTCGACGCGGGCGACGTCGACACCGCGGCCGCGACCCTGACCCTGGACGACGGGACCCTGGCGGTCGTCTCGTTGACGCGCTACAACGGCGCGGGCTACGACGTCCGGCTGGAAGTCCTCGGCTCGGCGGGGAACGCCGTGGTGGGCTTGGACGACAGGGCACCGCTGACCTCGGTGGAACCCGGCGTCCCGCCGCTGCCCGGCCCGGCTTACCCCGGATTCATGGAACGGTTCCGTCCCGCGTACATCAGTGAACTGAAGGCGTTCCTGGACGTCGCCGCCGGTCGTGCGCCGAGCCCATGCGGTGCGGCGGACGCGCTTGAGGCGTTCTACATCGCCGAGGCGTGCGAGCTCTCCCGCCGGGAACGCCGCCCGGTCCGCGTGGACAAGGTCCGCGTCTGACGTAGGGCGATCACTCGTGATCAGAGCCGGAACTCGCGTGATCAGAGCCGGAACTCGCGTGATCAGATGACGTTCACCGTGTTCGCCTTCTGATCACGTGAGTTCCGGCTTCAATCACGCGAGTCACGTGCCTGATCACGTGAGTTCCGGCTTCGGCCCCCTCGGCTGTGCGAAGGCAGCTTCCTGCCAGAACCGGCCACCGCTCCTGGCCTGTCACTACGGTGACCCTGACGGGCGGCGGTTCGCGCCGCCGGACGCGCGAGGAGTGCGGATGCAGCCGAACCCACCGGAGCCCGGGTTCCCGCAGTACGGCCCGCCACCGATGGCGGGCGCGCCCACCCAGTGGGGTGGCGGGCCGAGCCCGGTGGCGCGGCCCAAGCCGAGGGCGAACGCCGGGGCGGCGATGGCCGCGGGTGTCCTGGCGCTGCTCACCGCCGGCATGCTCGTCTGGTTCGCGCTCTACAACGTCGTCCACGCCTCTGGGGCGTCCGGTCGCTGGTCGGGTATCGAGGTGCAGAACGTGGTCGGCGGCGTCATCACCGCGGGATTGCTGGTGGTCGCGGCGGGATTCACCTTCGCCCGCAGGATTCCCGGCGCGTGGACGCTGTGCGGGATCTGCCTGTTTTACGTGGTGGCGAGCATCGCGATGGCACCGTTGGTGTGGGGTACGCCTTTCGGCACTCATCTCAAGTGGATCTTCGGCTTCGAGAAGAGCAACGGCGTCGCGACCGCGCTCGCGATCATCTTCGGCGGCCTGACGGTAATCACGGCGGCGATCGCCGGCAGCGTGAAGTCGTACGAGAAGCCGCGCGGTTAAAGCTTGTCCAGGATCAGCTTCGCGCGTTCCTCGACGAGGCGGTAGCCGGAGCGCGCGGCGAGTTCCAGCGCCAGCTCCCCGTGTGTCCGGGCTTCCTCGGGCTTTCCCAGTTTCAGCAGGGTTTCCGCGAGACCGGTCCGCGCGGCGGCCTCGCACCAGAAGAAACTGGTCGTCCGCGCGATCGACAGCGCGAGCCGGTGATGTTCGGCGGCCTCCTCGGGCAGGCCGAGCCGCAGGCAGACCTCGCCGAGCCCGACGAGTGTCCAGGCCTCGGTGCCCCGGTCGCCGATCTTGCGGGTGAGTTCGACGGCTTCGAGCGCGTCCGCGCGGTTCTGCTCGCTCGGGTCGCGCCCGCTTTCGAGCACGGCCCTGCCGGACAGCGCCGTCGCTTCGCCGTAGGTGTAGCCCAGTTCGCGGTTGGCCGCGAGCGCGCGGGTGTAGAAGTCGTAGGCCTCGTCGGGAAGGCCGAGGTCGCGGTACACGTTCCCGAGGTCGACCAGCAGCACCGCGACGCTGAACCGGGCGCCGTCCCGTTCGGCGACCGTCAGCGCGCGGGTGAAGTTGGCGAGCGCTTCGTCGAGCTGACCGGTCTGCCAGTACGGGAAGCCGAGGTTCGCCAACGCCATCGAGATCCCCGGCAGGGCCAGTTCTTCGCACAGCCGCAGGGATTCCAGCCCGCAGCGGATCGCCTCCTGCGGGTCGCCGAGGCGCTGGTGCACCGCGCTCAGGTTGTTGAGCACGGCCGCGCGCCCGGCGTCCCAGCCGTCGAGGAGGTCTCCGCGCAGGGCGCTGGTGAGGTGTTCGCGTGCTTCGTCGTAGCGGCCGCTGTTGACGCAGGCGAGCGCGATACTCAGATGCATCGCCGCCTGTGCCTGCCCGGCGCCGCTGCGGCGGGCGGCTTTGAGCGCCGTCGAGGCCGTGTCGATCCATTCCGCGTGGTGACCGCGCTGGTGGAAGAACGCCCGGAGAGCGTCGGCGAGATGCCAGGAGAACTCCGGCGGGCCGTGTTCGGCACTGTGCTCGACGGTCGCGGCGAGGTTCGGCCACTCGGCGTCCAGCCAGGCCAGCGCCTCCTCGGTGTCGCGGAAGGGTTTGTCATCCGGTTCTTCCCGCGGCAGGCGCAGGAAATGCGGGATGAGGACGCGGCCCGCGGCGTCGGCGGTGCTCAGGTAGCTCTCGAAGAGCCGTCTCTCCGCGGTGTCGCGTTCGGACTTCGTGTCCTCCGACCAGGTGCGGCCCGCCGCGAAACTGCGGAGCAGGTCGTGGAACCGGTAGCGCCCCGGGGTGTAGCGCTCGACCAGGTGCGCCGCCGCGAGCGCTTTGAGCTGCTGGTTCGCCTTCGAGTGCGGGGCGCCGGTCAGTGCCTGCGCGGCGGGCGCGGTGAACGTCTGGCCGGGGACGAGCGCGAGCCGGCGGAACAGCAGGCGGTGCTCTTCGGGAAGCGCCCGGTAGGAGACGCCGAACGCCGTGGTCACGGCACTTTCCTCGGCGCCGTCGACGGTCAGTTCGGCCAGCGGGTCGCCGCCGGCGAGCTCGCGGGCGAGTTCGGCGATCTCGGGTTCGCCGCTCGCGCCGAGGTTGGCCGCGGCGATCCGGAGGGCGAGCGGGAGATGCCCGCACAGCCGCGCCAGTTCCGCGGCCGCACCGGCCTCGGCGGCGACGGTCTCGCTGCCGAGCACGGCTTCCAGCAGGTGCCGCGCGTCTTCGGCGGGCAGGACGGACAGCGGGAGCGCGCGGGCGCCGGTGCGGGCGATGAGATCGCCGAGCCGCTGGCGGCTGGTGACCAGGACGGTGCCCGAAGGCGGCAGCAGCGGCAGCACCTGGCCGGTGTCGCGCACGTTGTCGAGGACCAGGAGGACCCGGCTGTCGGCGAGGAGGGACCGCAGGAGCGCGGCCCGCGTGTCGGTGTCCGGCGGGATGGCCTTGGGCGCGGTGCCGAGCGCTTGCAGAAGCTGCGTGAGCGCGACAGCCGGGGTGAGCGGTTCGTGGTCGGGGTCGAAGCCCCGGAGGTCCAGGTAGAGCTGGCCGTCGGGGAACGCGTCGCGGACGCGGTGGGCCCAGCGGACCGCGAGCGCGGTCTTGCCGACGCCCGCGGTCCCGCTGATGACCCAGATGTCGGTGCCCTCGCCCGCGTGACGGGTCGCCTCGTCGAGCCGCTCCAACTCGCCTGCCCGCCCGGCGAACCCGCGGACGTCGTGCGGCAACTGCGCCGGACGGACCGGTTCGGGTTTGGTGGTGCCCGCCGTGGGTTCCAGCGCGGGATCGGCGGCGAGGATGGCCGCTTCCAGCCGTCGCAGATCGGGCGAGGGATCGAGACCCAGTTCGGTACCGAGCCGATCCCTCAGCGCGCGGAAGGCTTCGAGGGCGTCATCGGTGCGGCCTTCGCGATGCAGGGCGAGCATGAGCTGCCCGACGAACCGCTGCCGCAGGGGATGCGCGGCGACGAGTTCGGTCAGCTCCGCGAGGGCCTGCCTGCCGCGGCCGAGCCGCAGCTGCGCCTCGGCGCGATCTTCCAGCGCCGTCCAGCGTTCCTCGTTCATGCCACCGCGGAGCCGCTGGGCGACCTCGCCGCTCACGACATCGGACAACGCCTCGCCCCGCCACAGGCCGAGCGCCTCGTCCAGGAGTTCCACGGCGGTCTCGTCGTCGGCCTCGCGGGCTTGCGCTGTCAGCTCGGTGAAGCGGTGCAGGTCGACCTGGCGCGGGTCGACCCTGAGCAGGTACCGGGTCCCCTCGGAGATGATCTCCGGCCCGCCCGCGCCGCGGAACACCGCCCGCAGCCTCGACACCAGCGCTTGAACGGTGTTCCGGGCACTCGCCGGCGGTTCTTCGGGCCAGAGCAGGTCGATGATCCGGTCGCGCGGCACCGGCTTGCCCGCCTCCAGCAGCAGAACCGCCAGCACGAGCCGTTGTTTGGGCGAGCCGAGATCGACCGGACCGCCACCGGCCCACGCCTCGACGGCGCCGAGGACGCGGAACTCCACCCGGCCACCTCCGCTCACCCTTGTCAGAGCCTGCAAGCGTAGTGCAAGCGCGCTGCATCCGGACGCCGTGATCCTTCAGTGGTGTCCACCGAGGACCCGTCGCCGGAACCGTGCCCAACCAACAGACGGGCAGGACCCCCCATTCGGTTCCGGCACGACGGTGGACACCTTCAACTTGCGCAGACACCGCCTTCTGAAGGCGGTGGGGGTTGGGGGTAGTGCCAGCTCGACGTCTTCCCCCGTGTCGTCGAACTGGCGCTTCTTCTTGACTGGGGCTGGGGTTTTCCGTGAAGGCCGCCTTGAGGGATGCAGAGTCCCCCAAGGCGGCCTTCACGGATTTTTGGCGTTTCACGACAACTCCCTGATCGCTTGACAATCCTGCCCGCCTGCCTGCACCCTTTCACTACTTAATTAGTGAAAGGGTGTTGCCAGTGGTCACCTTCCACCTGGACAAGGGTTCGGGCGTCGCGACGTACGTCCAGCTCGTCCAGCAGGTCAAGAACGCCCTCCGGCTGGGACTCCTGGAGCCGGGGGACCGGCTGCCGACGGCGAAGGAAGTGGTCGCCGAGCTGGCGATCAACCCCAACACCGTCCTCAAGGCCTATCGCGAGCTGGAGCGCGAAGGGCTTGTCGAGGGGAAGCCGGGTCTCGGCACCTTCGTCCAGAAAACGCTCGGGGGTGCTTCGTTCGCGGAGCACACGCGGTTGCGGAAGAGCCTGGGGGTCTGGGTTCGCGACGCGCGGGAATCAGGGCTGGACCAGGAAGACGTCGAGGCGTTGTTCACCTCGGTGGTGGTCGATGGCTTTCGAGGGGAACGAACGGCATGACCGATAAACCCGTCATCGAGGCGACCGGCCTCGGCAAGCGCTACCGCCGCAAGTGGGCGTTGCGCGACTGCTCCCTCTCCGTTCCGAAAGGACGCGTCATCGCCCTTGTCGGGCCCAACGGCGCCGGCAAGACGACGTTCCTGCACCTGGCCGTCGGCCTGCTCGAAGCGACCGTCGGCTCGGTCTCGATCCGGGGAACCGCCGCGTTCCTCGCCCAGGACAAGCCGCTGTACTCCGGCTTCAGCATCGCCGAGATGCTCAAGTTCGGCAGGCGCCTCAACCCCGGCTGGGACGACGAGTTCGCGCTCAAGCGCATCGATTCACTCGGGCTTCCCCTGAAACACAAGGTCGGCAAGCTGTCCGGCGGGCAGCGCGCGCAGGTCGCGCTCACGCTCGCACTCGCCAAACGCCCGGATCTCCTGGTGCTGGACGAGCCGCTCGCGAACCTCGACCCCCTGGCCCGGCACGAGGTCATGCGCGGGCTGATGGAGGCGGTCGCGGAGACCGGCATGACCGTCCTGCTCTCCTCGCACGTCGTCTCCGATCTGGAGAACACCTGCGACTGGCTGATCGTCCTCAACGGCGGCCGGGTCCAGGTCAGCGGCGACATCGACGAACTCGTCGCCGGGCACCGGATCCTTTCCGGCCCGGTGGAGGAGGCCGACGCGCTGGCCAACCGCGTCGCGATCGTGGACGAGGCACGGGCGGGCAGGCAGGCGACCGTCTTCGCCCGAACCGAACGGGTTCCACTCGGTCCACAGTGGACCGAGCGGCCCGCCAACCTGGAGGAGCTGGTCCTCGCCTACCTCCGGCGGCCCGAATCCGCGAGCCTGCCTCGCCCGACACTGGCCTCGGCGTAAGGGGGAACGATGCTTTGGCTCACCTACCGTCAGCATCGAATGCAGCTGCTGATCACGGCAGGCCTGCTCGTCGTCGTCGGGATCCTGTTGCTGGTCAACGGAAACGCCGCGGCGGACAGTCCGGATCCGGCGAAGCTTTTCGCGGATCTGTACCGGTACCTCTCCTGGCTCCAGGTCGTGCCGGTGGCCATCGGCGTCTTCTGGGGCGCGCCGCTGGTCGCGGCCGAATACGAACGCGGCACCACGAAACTCGCCTGGACCCAGTCGATCTCACGGTTCCGCTGGCTCGGCGTGAAGCTGGGATTCCTCGCTGTCCTCGCCACGCTCGCGGGTCTCGCTTTCGGCACGATGACGCAGCGCTGGCTGGAGGCCTTCCCCGCCGATCGCGGCGACACCGCCTTCACCAGCCGCTTCGACAACCCGGTCCTGTTCGCGATGACCGGTGTCGCGCCCGGCGCGTGGTGGCTCTTCGGATTCGTGCTCGGCACCGCCGCGGGGGCGCTCATCCGCAAAACCCTGCCCGCCATCGCCGTCACCATCGCCGTGACGGTGGGCTTGATGATCGGCTTGAGCAACGTCCGTGACTTCTACGTCGAGCCGGAACTCGTCACCCTGGGCGCCGGCCGGGAGCCCGCAGGCCGGGTCCTCGAAATGATCAGGGACGCCGCCGGGGAGATCACCGCGCTCAAGGTCCTGCCCCAGGACTGGTACTGGCGCTTCCAATGGACCGAGGCCGCGATCCTCGGGGGCGTCTCGCTCCTGCTCGCCGTCGCCGCGACCTTCGCCATCCGACGCCGCTCCTAGAAAGGGACAAGTTCTTGCTCTGGCTCACCTGGCGGCAGCACCGTACCCAGCTGCTCGTCACCCTGGGGTTCCTGGCCGTGATCGGGGCGATCCTGTTCCTGTCCGGGCAGGCCGCCATCGACGCTTCGAACGGCAAGACCTCCCTGTACTGCCATGGAGGCGGCATCCCGTGCCGCGAGTACGACGCGGGGCTGGAAGATCTCTATCAGCGGATCTACCCAGTGGTCGCGATGGTGCCGTTCGTTCCCTTGCTGGCAGGCGTCTTCTGGGGCGCGCCGCTGCTGGCCAAGGAGTACGAGCGCAACACCCACCAGCTCGCGTGGACTCAATCGGTGAGCCGCGGGCACTGGCTGGCCGTCAAGTTCGGCGTCCTCGCCGGATGCGCGGTCCTGGCCGGATTCGCCTCGGGGCAGATGTTCGGCAGGTGGCTGGAAATGTTCCCCGGCAAGGCGGAGACCTTCGCCGAGACGTCCTACTTCGGCGCGGTCGGGGTCGCGCCCGCCGCCTGGTGGCTGTTCGCCTTCACCCTCGGTGCGGCGGCCGGGGTGCTCGTGCGCAAGACCTTGCCCGCCATCGCGATCACGGTCGCGGTGTTCCTCGCGGCTTCGATCGTCTTGCTGTTCCTGAGGCCGCATTACGCCGAGCCGGTGCGTACGACCGGCTCTGACCCGGCGACGATGGGGGCTCTGATCGTCAAGGTGGGCAGAGTCGCGCCGGACGGCCACGACATGAGTTCGCTGGACGAGGTGCCCGGTTGCCCGTCGGGACTGGGGAAGACAGCGTGCGCCGAGGCGGCGGGCTATCGGGACTTCACGATCTATCAGCCCGTGAGCCGGTTCTGGCGGTTCCAGTGGACCGAGGCGGGCATCCTGCTCGCCGCGACCGCGGTGCTCGGGGGCGTCGCGGCAGGGGGAACGGTCCGCCGCCGTCGCTGAGACGGCGGCGGACCGGAAACCTCAATCCAGCTGCAGCTCCGGCCGGTACATGTCGAACCAGTGGTAGAGGTCCAATGCCCGGTCGATCCCGGTGCGCTGGACCGAGGGCATCGTCGCCGGGTCCACTTCGGACGCCCGGTGCAGCCAGTCCCGGTCCACCAGCGAGAACACCGGGTTGTCCCGTTCGGCCAGGGCCTCCTTGGCCTGCTGCTGCAACGCCGCCGCGTAGCCGGGGTCCTGTGTGGACGGATACGGGCTCTTGACCCGATCGCGCACCGAATCCGGCAGCACGTGCTTCGTGGCGTGCCGCAGCAGGCTCTTTTCCCTGCTGTCGAACGTCTTCAGCGACCAAGGCGTGTTGTAGACGTACTCGACGAGGCGGTGGTCGCAGAACGGCACCCGCACCTCGAGCCCGACGGCCATCGACGCCCGATCCTTGCGGTCCAGCAGCATCCGCACGAACCGGCTCAGGTGGAGGTTGCAGACCGTCCGCATCTTCCGGTCCTGCTCGCTCTCGCCGTCGAGGTGTTCGACCTGGGCGACCGCGGTGGAGTACTGGTCGGCGATGTAACCGGGCAGGTCCAGCTTCTCCCGGACGTCGCCGCGCAGCAGGGCACCCCGTTCACTGGTGAGCCCCGTCCGGAAGGCGAGCCAGGGGAAGGTCCCCGAATTCACCGCGGCGTCGTCGTGGAACCAGCGGTACCCGCCGAAGACCTCGTCGGCCGACTCACCGGAAAGCGCCACCGTGGATTCCGCGCGGATCGCCTTGAACAGCAGGTAAAGCGACGTGTCCATGTCGCCGAGCCCGGCCGGGATGTCCCTCGCGGTCAGCACCTTGCGGCGGATCTCGGGGTCGCTGAGCTCGGCCGGGTTCAGCACGACGTCCTTGTGGTCGGAGCCGACCAGTTGCGCCACGTCGCGGATGAAGGGCGAATCCGGGGTGTCCCGCATCTCGTCCGGCTGGAAGTTGTCTTCCTGGCCCTGGAAATCGACCGAGAACGTGCGCAGCCGCTCACCCTGTTCGGCCAGCCGCGCGGCGGCGAGACCGGTGACGGCGCTGGAGTCGAGGCCGCCGGACAGCAGGACGCAGCGGGGCACGTCGGCGATCAGCTGACGGTGCACGATGTCGGTCATCAGCTCGCGGACCCGCTCGACCGTGGTCTCCTGGTCGTCCGTGTGCTGCTTCGCGTCGAGCTTCCAGTACGTCCGCGTGCGGATCCCGGAACGGTCGACGGTGACGATCGTGCCCGGCCCGACCTCGTACATGCCCTTCCACAGTGACCAGCCCGGAGTCTTGGTCATCGTCATCAGCTCGCGCAGACCGTCGGTGTCGACCACCTTGCGCGCCATGGGGTTCGCGAGGATCGCCTTCGGTTCGGAGCCGAAGAGGACGCCGTCCGGGGTCGGGTAGTAGTAGAACGGCTTGATGCCCATGCGGTCGCGGATCATCACGAGCTTCTCGTCGCGCTCGTCCCAGATCGCGAAGGCGTACATCCCGTTGAGGTGGTCGACGACCTCGTCGCCCCACTCCAGGTAGCCGTGGAGCACGACCTCGGTGTCGCTGTCGGTCTCGAATTTGTGGCCCCGCTGGGAAAGTTCTTCGCGCAGCTCGGTGAAGTTGTACGCCTCACCGCTGTAGACCATGGCGGCCAGCCCGGCCTCGGCCATCGGCTGCCTGCCGCCCGGCAGGTCGATGATCGCCAGCCGCCGGTGACCCAGCGCCACCTGGGGCCGCACCCAGGTACCCGCGTCGTCCGGCCCGCGGCACGCCATGGTCGCGGTCATCGCGTCGATGACTTCACGGCGTTGTGTCAGGTCCGTGCCGAAGGAGACCCACCCTGCGATTCCGCACATCGCTACCTCCCGGTGATTAGTTAGCGCATACAACTATCCGTAACACCGGTGTAACACGGTTCGCGCGGCTTGTCTGCCCGAATTGCACGCTCCGTCCGCAGTCGTCACCGTCTGTGGGACAGGTCACCGGGCATCAAGAAGTCGTAAAGGCACCCGTTCGGGGCATCAAGAGGCCGTCAGGCGTTCGCCGGAAACGGCCTGACCAGGCGCAGTGTTGCGGGGTCCTGGTCACCGATGGGGTGACCTGTCCTGAGAGGTGCCTAGTGGCCGACTTGCTCTACGCCGTGCTCCTGATCGGCGTATTCGTGGTTCTCGCCCTGACCCTTCGCGGTCTGGAAAAGCTGTGACCGGCACGGGAACCGTGGCCAACGTCGTCGGCGGACTGCTGGCGCTGGGGCTGATCGTCTATTTGTTCATCGCACTGGTCAGGCCGGAGAAATTCTGATGTCAGACACGATGGCCGGCCTCTTGCAGGCCGGCCTCCTCCTCGTCGCGCTCGCCGTGGTCTACCGGCCACTGGGCGACTACATGGCGCGCGTCTTCTCGACCGAGAAGCACACCAAGGCCGAACGTGGCCTGTACCGCCTGTTCCGGGTCAACCCCGGATCGGAACAGCACTGGAAGACCTACGCGTCCGCCGTGATCGGCTTCTCGTTCGTCTCCGTCGTCTTCCTATACCTGCTTCAGCGGCTCCAGGCGATCCTGCCGTGGAGCCTCGGCAAGGAACCGGTCTCCCCGGCGGTCGCCTTCAACACCGCCGTCAGCTTCGTGACCAACACGAACTGGCAGTCCTACAGCCCCGAAGCGACCATGGGTCACTTCGTGCAGATGGCCGGACTGACGGTGCAGAACTTCCTGTCGGCCGCCGTGGGTCTTTCGGTCGCCGTCGCGGTCGTCCGTGGCTTCGTGCGCGCGAAGACCGACCGCCTCGGCAACTTCTGGGTGGACCTCACCCGCGGCACGATCCGGATCATGCTGCCGATCGCGTTCGTGGCGGCGATCGTGCTGATCGCGCTCGGCGTCGTCCAGAGCCTCAAGAGCGGTGTCGACGTCCTCAACCCCGACGGCAGCACCAGCAAGATCGCGCTCGCGCCCGCCGCGAGTCAGGAAGCCGTCAAGGAACTCGGCACCAACGGCGGCGGCATCTTCAACGCCAACTCCGCCCACCCGTTCGAGAACCCCAACGCCTGGACCAACCTGATCGAGATCTTCCTGATCCTGGTCATCCCGGTCTCGTTGACCCGGACGTTCGGCAAGCTCGTCGGGAACACCAAACAGGGTTACGTCCTGCTCTCGGTGATGGCCACGCTGTTCACCGCGATGCTCGCGGTGACCTGGCTTTCCGAAGCCCACGCGAGCGGCCCCGCGTCGCTGGCCGCCGGGGCGAACCTGGAGGGCAAGGAACAGCGGTTCGGCATCGGCCTGAGTTCGCTGTTCGCCACCGCGACCACCGGCACGTCGACCGGCGCGGTCAACGGCGCGCACGACAGCTACAGCGGGCTCGGCGGCGGCGGGGTCCTGCTCAACATGCTGCTGGGCGAGATCTCGCCGGGCGGGGTGGGCACCGGTCTCTACGGCATCCTCGTGATGGCCGTGATCGCGATGTTCCTCGCCGGGCTGATGGTCGGCCGGACGCCGGAGTACCTGGGCAAGAAGCTCGGCAAACGCGAGGTCACCTGCGCGGCCGTCGCCATGCTGGCGATGCCGACCGTGGTCCTGCTCGGCTCCGGCATCGCGCTGACGCTGGCCGACACTCCGGCCGCCATGACCAACTCGGGCGCGCACGGCCTCTCCGAGGTCCTCTACGCCTACGCGTCGGCGGGCAACAACAACGGCAGCGCGTTCGGCGGGCTCACCGTGACGAACGACTGGTTCCAGTCCTCGCTGTCGGTGGCCATGCTGCTCGGCCGGTTCATCCCGATCCTCGCCGTGCTGTGCCTGGCCGGATCCCTTGCCTCGCAAAGGAAGGTCCCGGAGACCGCCGGCACGCTGCCCACCACCGGACCGCTCTTCGGCACGATGCTCGCGGGCACGATCGTGCTCGTCGCGGCCCTTACCTTCATCCCGGCGCTCGCGCTCGGGCCCATCGCAGAGGCACTCGCATGACCATGACACAGGAACGCACTCCCGAGGAGACTTCCCAGCACCACAGCGAGAACACCGGCCGGGTAGGTGTCGGGATCTTCAGTCCCCGCCAGCTGCTGACCTCCCTTCCGGAGGCGCTGCGCAAGCTGAACCCCAAGCATCAGCTGGCCAACCCGGTCATGTTCGTGGTGTGGATCGGCTCGGCGCTGACGACGGTCTTCGCCGTCACCGACCCGAGCGTGTTCACCATCCTCATCACGATCTGGCTGTGGTTCACCGTCCTGTTCGCGAACCTCGCCGAGGCCGTCGCGGAGGGCCGGGGCAAGGCGCAGGCGGAAACCCTGCGGCGCAGCAAGAAGGAGACCATCGCGCGCCGCCTCACCGAGGACGGCGACGAGGAGAACGTGCCGGGTGCCGACCTGCGCGTCGGCGACCTCGTGGTCGTCGAGGCCGGTCAGGTCATCCCGGGTGACGGCGACGTCGTCGAGGGCATCGCGACCGTCGACGAATCGGCCATCACCGGCGAATCGGCCCCGGTCATCCGCGAATCGGGCGGTGACCGGTGCGCGGTCACGGGCGGCACCACGGTGCTCTCGGACCGCGTCGTCGTGAAGATCACCACCAAACCCGGCGAGTCCTTTGTGGACCGCATGATCGCTTTGGTGGAAGGCGCGTCCCGGCAGAAGACGCCGAACGAGATCGCGCTGACGATCCTGCTCTCGACGCTCACGATCATCTTCCTGCTCGCCGTCGTGGCACTGCAGCCGATGGCGGGCTACTCCGGCAGCCAGCAGTCCGTGATCGTCCTGACCGCGTTGCTGGTCTGCCTGATCCCGACCACGATCGGCGCACTGCTGTCCGCGATCGGCATCGCCGGGATGGACAGGCTGGTGCAGCGCAACGTGCTCGCGACGAGCGGCCGCGCGGTGGAAGCCGCAGGCGACGTCTCGACGCTGCTGCTGGACAAGACCGGCACGATCACCTTCGGCAACCGCAAGGCCACCGAGCTGGTCCCGGTCGGAACGTCCACTTCGGACGACATCGCCAAAGCGGCGAGGCTGTCCAGTCTCGCCGACGGCACGCCGGAGGGCCGCAGCATCGTCGAACTCGTCGCGAGGGAGCACGGGCTCCCGGAGACGGCGTCCGACGAGGAGAAGCTCGCGGACTTCGTCGAGTTCACCGCGCAGACCCGGATGAGCGGCATCGACATCGGGGAACGCCAGGTCCGCAAGGGGGCCACCGCGTCGGTGCGGGCGTGGGTCCGCGAACGCGGCGGCGACATGCCGGACGAGACCGAACGCGTCGTCGACGAGATCAGCCAGCAGGGCGGGACCCCGCTGGTGGTCGCGGAGTACGACGGCTCGAAAGCGTTCGTGCGTGGCGTGATCCGGCTGTCCGATGTGGTCAAACCGGGGATGAAGGAGCGGTTCGTCCAGCTCCGCGCGATGGGCATCAAGACCGTCATGATCACCGGGGACAACCCGCTGACGGCCAAGGCCATCGCGCAGGACGCGGGTGTCGACGACTACCTCGCCGAGGCCAAGCCCGAAGACAAGATGGCGCTGATCAAGAAGGAGCAGGAGGGTGGGCGGCTGGTCGCGATGACCGGTGACGGCACCAACGACGCCCCCGCGCTGGCGCAGTCCGACGTCGGCGTCGCGATGAACACCGGGACCTCCGCCGCCAAGGAGGCGGGGAACATGGTGGACCTCGACTCCGACCCGACGAAGCTGATCGAGATCGTGGAGATCGGCAAGCAGCTGCTGATCACCCGCGGCGCGCTGACCACCTTCAGCGTCGCCAACGACCTCGCGAAGTACTTCGCCATCCTGCCCGCCATGTTCACCGGCATCTTCGCCCAGCTCGGCGCGCTCAACGTCATGCAGCTGGCGACGCCGAAGTCGGCGATCCTCTCGGCGGTCATCTTCAACGCGCTGATCATCGTCGGCCTGATCCCGCTCGCCCTGCGCGGCGTCCGGTACAAGCCTTCGTCGGCGTCGGCGTTGCTGCGCCGGAACCTGCTGGTCTACGGCCTCGGTGGCATCGTCAGCCCGTTCCTCGGGATCTGGCTGATCGACCTGCTCGTCCGTCTCATCCCTGGAATCGGGTAACACCATGAACGCACTGTTGAAGCAGACCCTCGCCGGGCTGCGCGTCCTGCTCGTCTTCACGGTCCTGCTGGGTGTGGTCTACCCGTTGGGTGTCTGGGCCGTCTCCCGGATCCCCGGTCTCCAAGGCAACGCCGAAGGCTCGATCATCAGCCAGGACGGACAGGCCGTCGGCTCGTCCCTGATCGGCGTCGACCCGGTGGCGGCAGACCCGGCCAAGGACCCGTGGTTCCACAACCGCCCGTCCGCGGGCTCGAAGGACGCGCTCGGCCCCGGCGACCCGTCTTCGTCCGGCGCGTCGAACAAGGGCCCGTACAACGAGGACCTGGTCGCCGCGATCGGCGAGCGCAAGAAGCTCATCGCCGCCCGCGAAGGTGTCCACGAGTCTCAGGTGCCCGCCGACGCGGTGACGACGTCGGGATCGGGGATGGATCCGGCGATCAGCGTCGCGTACGCGGACCTGCAGGTCGCCCGTGTGGCGCGGAACACCGGCCTCTCCGAGGAGAAGGTCCGGCAGCTCGTGGCGGAGAACACGGGCGGCGCCGGGATCGGTGCGCCGGGGGTCACTGTGCTGAAGGTCAACTTGGCCGTGCGCGACGCGGCCGGAGGAGCACACTGACAGACGTGGACGAGAACACGACCAAGCCGCGCCGGGGTGAGCTGAGGATCTACCTCGGCGCGGCCCCGGGCGTCGGCAAGACCTACGCGATGCTCGGCGAGGCGCGCCGCCGCCTCGACCGGGGTACCGACGTGGTCATCGGCCTGGTCGAGACGCACGGGCGGAAGAAGACCGCGGACCTCGTCGAAGGGCTGGAGACCGTGCCGCGCCGCCGGTCCGAGCACCGCGACCACGAGTTCGACGAGATGGACCTCGACGCGCTGCTCGCCCGCGCGCCCGAGGTCGCCGTGGTCGACGAACTCGCGCACACCAACGTGCCGGGATCGCGCAACGAAAAGCGCTGGCAGGACATCGACGAACTGCTCGCCGCCGGCATCGACGTCCTCTCCACGGTCAACGTGCAGCATCTGCAGAGCCTCAACGACGTCGTCGAGCGGATCACCGGCGTCACCCAGCAGGAGACGGTGCCCGACGAGGTCGTGCGGCGGGCCGAGCAGCTGGAGCTGGTGGACATCACGCCCGAGGCGCTGCGGCGGCGCCTGGCGCACGGCAACGTCTACCCGGCCGAGCGGATCGACGCGGCGCTGGGCAACTACTTCCGCCCCGGCAACCTCACCGCGCTGCGGGAGCTCGCGCTGCTGTGGGTCGCCGACCAGGTCGACGTCGCCCTGCAGCGGTACCGGGCCGAGCAGAAGATCACCGACACGTGGGAAGCACGCGAACGGGTGGTCGTGTCCATCACCGGCGGCCCGGAGAGCGAGACGCTGATCCGCCGCGCGAGCCGCATCGCGAACCGCGCGGGCGCTGAACTGCAGGTCCTGCACATCCTGCGCGGCGACGGGCTCGCCGGGATGGGGCCGACGGCGGTCGGCAAGTACCGGAAGCTGGCCGAAGAGGTCGGCGCGACCTTCCACACCGTCGTCGGCGACGACGTGCCGACGGCGCTGCTCGACTTCGCACAAGGGGTCAACGCGACCCAGCTGGTCGTCGGGACCTCGCGGCGGTCACGGGTGGCGAGGCTGTTCGACGAGGGCATCGGCGCGGCCGTGGTCCAGCGGTCCGGCCCGATCGACGTCCACATGGTCACGCACGCCCAGGCGGGCGGACGGCTGCGCGCCCGGTTCAACCGGAGCCCTTTGACGCCATCACGCCGTCTGACCGGCTGGGCGCTCTCGCTGGTGCTGCCCGCTTTGGCGACGTTGCTCGGAGTCCTGCTGAGAGACCAGCTCGACTTCTCCACCGACGTGATCGACTACGTCCTCGCGACAGTGCTGGTCGCGCTCGTCGGCGGGCTCGGCCCCGCGCTGCTCGCGGCAGTGGTCTCGGCCGGGCTGCTGAACTTCTTCTTCACCCCGCCGCTGTACAACCTCACCGTCCACGAGCCCCGCAACGTGATCACGCTGGTCGCGATGGTGCTGGTGGCGATCCTTGTCGCGGCGGTCGTCGACACGGCCGCCCGGCGCGCGACACAGGCCGCGCGGGCGCGGACCGAGGCGGCGCTGCTCGCCTCCTACGCGCGGACCGTGCTCTCGCACACCAACCCGATCGAGCGGCTGCTGGAGAAGGTCCGCGAGAACTTCGGGATGACTTCGGTGACCCTGCTGGAAAAGCGGAACGGCAAGTGGAAGCGGGTGGCGAACGCCGGCTCGGATCCCTGCGCCGACCCGGACCAGGCCGACGCCGACATCGCCGTCACCGCCGACGTCCACCTGACGCTGCGCGGCCGCGCGCTGCCCGCGTCGGACCGGGGCGTGCTGGAAGCCGTCGCCGGGCAGGCCCTGCTGGCCCTGCGGCAGCAGCGGACGGCGAAGGCGGCCGTCCGCGCCGAACGCAAGGCCGAGGCGACCGAACTCCGGACGGCCTTGCTGTCGGCCGTGGGACACGACCTCCGGACGCCGCTGACGTCCATCAAGGCGTCCATCGGGAGCCTGCGCGCGACCGACATCTCACTGTCCGAAGAGGACACCGACGAGCTGCTCGAAGCGATCGAGGAATCGGCCGACCGGCTCGCCGGGCTGATCGACAACCTGCTCGACTCGTCGCGGCTGGCGACCGGCGCCGTCCGCCCGCTCCTGCGCCCGGTCGGCTACGACGAGGTCGTCGCGCACGCGCTGTCCAATGTGGACAACTCGGACTCGGTCGTGGTCGCGATCGACTCGCGGCTGCCGTCCGTGTGCGCCGACCCCGGCCTGCTGGAACGGGTCGTGGCGAACGTGGTCGACAACGCGCTGCGGCACGGGGCGTCCGCCCAGCCGATCTCGGCGCGGGCCAGCACGCATTCGGAGCACGTCGAACTGCGCATCATCGACCACGGACGCGGGCTGAAGAAGGGCACCGCGGACTCGGCCTTCGCGCCTTTCCAGCGGCTCGGGGGAGACCGGGACAGCGTGCCCGGCGTCGGACTGGGGCTTTCGGTCGCCAAGGGGTTCACCGAGGCGATGGGCGGGCGGATCCGGGCGGAGGACACGCCCGGCGGCGGGCTCACCGTCGTCATCTCGCTGCCCGCATATGTTGGTCAGGATCCGGAAAAGAGCCTCCTCGCTTTCGACGACGAGGGCCTGGAAAACGAAGAGGAGGAGCGAGTGCGATGAGCGCAGACACCGCGTCGGCGACCGTGCTGGTCGTCGACGACGAACCGCAGATCGTGCGAGCCCTGCGGATCAACCTGTCCGCCCGCGGCTACAAGGTGATCACCGCGCACGACGGGACGGCCGCGCTGAAGGCCGTCGCCGAGACCAAACCCGACGTCGTCGTGCTCGACCTCGGCCTGCCCGACCTCGACGGCACCGAAGTGATCGCCGGCCTGCGCGGCTGGACGACGGTGCCGATCATCGTGCTGTCCGCGCGCGGCGACTCGGCCGACAAGGTGCAGGCCCTCGACGCCGGCGCCGACGACTACGTCACCAAACCCTTCGGCATGGACGAACTGCTCGCGCGGCTCCGTGCCGCCGTCCGACGCTCGGCGACGTCCACTGTGGACGGTGTGGACGCGGTGGTGGACACAGGATCCTTCCGCATCGACCTCGCGGCGAAGAAGGTGCGCCGGGACGGAAAGGAAGTGCACCTCACCAAGACCGAATGGGGTGTGCTGGAACTGCTGGTGCGCAACCGGGGACGGCTCGTGGCGCAGAAACAGCTGCTGCACGAGGTGTGGGGGCCGACCTACGAGACCGAGTCGCACTACCTGCGGGTGTACCTGGCGCAGCTGCGGCGGAAGCTGGAACCGGAACCCTCACGGCCGCGGCACCTGCTGACGGAACCGGGGATGGGGTACCGCTTCGAAGTGTGAACCGGTGGGGCTTCGGTACCACCCCGACCCACTACGGCCCGGCACCCTGGTCGCCTGAAGTACGTGAAGGCCCCCTTCATTGCGCTAGGCGCAATGAAGGGGGCCTTCACGTACTTGCGAAGTCTTACTGGGCGCTGCTCGTGGACGTGTCGGTGCCGGAGGTGCTGGACCCGCCCGGCGAAGAGTCCGGGGCGCCGCTGGAGCTGGAGCCGCCACCCGGCGGGCTCGACGGGGGATCCGACGTCGGCGTCGTGGGCGTAGTCGTCGGAGTGGGCGTCGGCGTCTTCGTCGGTGTGGGCGTGGGCTTCGGAGTGGTCGGCGTCGGGGGCACCACCGTGTGCGGCGGCTCGCCGCCACCCGGCGGGGGCACCACCGGCGGCGGGGCGACGACGCTCGTCGTCTCCTTGCCGTCCGCGCCGACCGACGTGACCGTGGTCGGCGGCGCGGTCGAGCTGGAGGACGCGCCGGGGATCGGTGAGCCGCTGACGGTCATCGGGCCGCCGGGGACGGCGTTGCCCGGGACAAGCTGGACGCCGGCGGGCGAGGTGTTCTGCCCGCCGGGGACGCCGGTGCCGCCCGCGGTGGCGGAGATGCCGGGGCCTGCCAGTTCGGCGATCGCGGCGAAGGCCGTCGCCACCACGAGGCCGCTGACGCCGAGTACGGCGTAGCCGGCGCGGTTGAGCTTGCCGGTGGCGCCGCGCGGGGGTGCCACGGACACGCGTGCGCTCGGATCAGACCCGTCGGGACGGGGCATGGGCTGGCTCCTCGGATGGGGGACTTCGGGGAGTGAAGCGACTGGTGAGAGACACCGAGACGCTTCCGGCTACCCGGGCGAGGTAGCCCAAAGTGGGGACCCGGCGCGGAGATTATCACCGTGGCCTCACTGTCTGCGAACCGCTGCGAACGTTGTGTTCACCCTCCGCGTTCATCCGCATGGTGCACGATAGGGGACGTGAGTGAAGAAGTAACGCGAATCAGGCTGACCGCGTGGGTGCACGGCCGGGTCCAGGGGGTCGGTTTCCGCTGGTGGACCCGCAGCCGGGCGCTTGAGCTGGGGTTGGTCGGCAGCGCGGGCAACCTGGCCGACGGACGTGTCGAGGTGGTAGCGGAGGGTGTCCGTGACCACTGTGAGCGGCTTTTGACGGCTCTCCGATCAGGAGAATCACCCGGTAGTGTGGATCAGGTCGTCGAGCGCTGGTCGCCTGCGAAAGGCGGGATCCGCGGCTTCGTGGAGCGCTGACGCACCGCCTCCCACTGTCACGCTGAGCACAGAGGTAGCCTGGGCCGATTGAACGATCGGTTCCCGCAGCCAGAGGGGTCAGCACGACGTGCACCTGAAGAGCCTGACGCTCAAGGGCTTCAAGTCCTTCGCCTCGGCGACGACGTTGCGTTTCGAGCCGGGCATCACCTGTGTGGTCGGGCCGAACGGCTCCGGCAAGTCGAACGTCCTCGACGCGCTCCGCTGGGTCATGGGCACCCAGGGCGCGAAGGACCTGCGCGGCGGCAAGATGGAGGACGTCATCTTCGCCGGGACCACCGGCCGCGCCCCGCTCGGGCGCGCCGAGGTCACCCTCACCATCGACAACGCCGACGGCGCGCTGCCCATCGAGTACTCCGAGGTCTCGATCACCCGCCGCATGTTCCGCGACGGCGCGAGCGAATACGAGATCAACGGCGACCGCTGCCGTCTGATGGACGTGCAGGAACTGCTGTCGGACTCCGGTATCGGCCGCGAGATGCACGTCATCGTCGGGCAGGGGCAGCTTTCGGCGATCCTCGAATCCAAGCCCGAGGAGCGCCGCGCCTTCATCGAAGAGGCCGCCGGCGTCCTCAAGCACCGCAAGCGCAAGGAACAGACCCTGCGCAAGCTCGCGAACATGCAGGGCAACCTCGACCGCCTCGGCGACCTCACCACCGAGCTCCGCCGTCAGCTCAAACCGCTGGGCAAGCAGGCCGAGATCGCCCGCAAGGCGCAGTGGGTCCAGTCCGAACTGCGCGACGCCCGGCTGCGGCTGTTCGCCCACGACCTGGTCTCCCAGCGCGAGGGTCTCGCCAAGGAAGAGGCCGACGAGCGCGTCGCCCGCCTGCGTCGCGGCGAAGTCGAGCAGGCGCTGGAGATCGTCGCCGCCGAGGAGGCCGAGCTTGAAGGCTCGCTCGCCGAAGACGCGCCGCGCCTGGCCGCGGCCCAGGAGACTTGGTACAAGCTTTCCGCGCTGACGGAGCGGTTGCGCGGCACCGTGCGGCTCGCGCTGGAGCGTCAGCGGCACCTCTCGTCCGACGTGCAGCAGGCGAGCACCGGCCGCGACCCCGAAGAGCTGCTCGCCGAGGCCGAGCACGTCGCCGAGCAGGAGCAGGAGCTCAACGAGGCCGTCGCCGAGGCGCGCATGGTGCTTTCGGAGACCGTCCAGAAGCGTGAGCAGCTCGAACATCTCGTCCAGGCCGCCGAGCGCGCGCATATGGCCGCCGTCCGCGCCATCGCCGACCGGCGGGAGGGGCTGGCGAAGCTCGCCGGGCAGGTCGAGGCGCTGCGCAGCAAGAACGGCGCCACCTCCGACGAGATCGACAGGCTCACAGTCTCGCTCGAAGAGGCCGCCGAGCGTGCCGAGATCGCCGTCGAGGAACTCGAAGAGGCCAAGGCCGAAGGCGGCGTCGAGGAGTCCGACGACTTCGACCTGCAGGCTCACCACGACCGCGCGGTGGAGGCCAACAACGCCGCCAAGGCGCGGGTCGAGGAACTGGTCAAGGCCGAGCGAGCCACCGAACGTGAGATCGCGTCGGAGAAGGCCCGCGTCGAGGCGCTGTCGATGGGCTTGCGCCGCAAGGACGGCGCCGGCGCGCTGCTCGGCGCGCAGCACGAGCTGCCGGGTCTGCTCGGCTCGGTGGCCGCGCTGCTCACCGTCGAGGCGGGCCACGAGGTCGCGCTGGCCGCGGCGCTCGGCCCGGTCGCCGACGCGGTCGCGGTCAACGGCGGGGCCGACGCGCTCGCCGCACTGAAGTTCTTGAAGGACAACGACTCCGGTCGCGCGGGCATTTTGCTCGGCGGACTGGAGTCCATTGTGGACACCAGTGCCTGGCCGTCGCTGCCCCAGGGCGCGCGCTGGGCACGCGAAGTGGTTTCGGCGCCGCCCGCGCTGCGATCCGCTGTCGAGCACGCGCTCGACCGGGTGGCCATTGTGGACGGTCTGGAGTCCGCGCGCCGTCTCGTCGAGGTGTATCCCGAGGTCAGCACGGTCACGCCCGAGGGCGATGTCTTCGGCGCCCGCTGGGCCGTCGGCGGTTCCGCCCGCAGTGAGAGCGTCATCGAGGTACAGGCCGCGGTCGACGAGGCGGGCGATCGGCTGAACGCCGCCGAGCGCACCCTCGAACGCACCGCAGCGGAGCTCGAAGGCGCCCGCACCGGACAGCAGGCCCGGCGCGAAGAGGTCGGCAGGGCCAAGGACGCGCTCGGGGACGCGAAGGTCCGCAAGGCGCGTTCGTCCGAGCGGCTGAACCGGTTGCAGCAGGCCGCGCGCGGCGCGCAGGCCGAGATGGACCGGCTGAGCAGTCAGCGCACCAAGGTCGAGCAGAGCCGCGAACAGGCGCTTCAGCAGCTGGCGGAACTCGAAGAGCGGCTCGCCGCCGTCGCCGACCAGGAGATCGACGAGGATCCGGACACCGCCGAGCGCGACCAGGCCGCCGAAGACCTCGGCACGGTCCGCCAGGAGGAGATGGAGTCCCGGCTCGCGCTGCGCACCGCCGAGGAGCGGGCGCGGAGTATTCAGGGCCGGGCCGAATCGCTTCGCCGTGCCGCGCACGCCGAGCAGCAGGCCCGTGAACGCGCCGAAAAGTCCAGGGCGGCACGGAAACGCGGCGCCGAGATCGCCAACGCGGTGGTCAACGGCGGCGAGATCGCGCTGGAGCGCATCGAGGTCTCCGTGCAGCGCGCCGCCCACGAGCGGGACGAGGCGCAGGCGCAGCGGCAGTCGCGGGAGAGCGCGCTGACCCAGGTCCGCGGCAAGGTCCGCGAGCTGACCGGTGAACTGGAGAAGCTCACCGACGCCGTCCACCGCGACGAGGTGCTGCGCGCCGAGCAGCGGCTTCGGCTGGAGCAGCTCGAAACCAAGATCGCCGAGGACTTCGGCATCGGGCTCGAAGACCTCGTCTCCGAATACGGCCCGGACAACCTCGTGCCGCCGAGCGCGGGCGAGATGGCCGAGTACGAGGCGGCCAAGGAACGCGGCGAGGACGTCACCCAGCCGCCGCCCATGCCGTTCGACCGCGACACCCAGGCTCGCCGGGCGAAGCGCGCGGAGAAGGACCTGAGCCTGCTGGGCAAGGTCAACCCGCTGGCGCTGGAGGAGTTCGCGGCGCTGGAGGAGCGGTACAAGTTCCTCTCGACCCAGCTGGAAGACCTCAAGGACACCCGCAAGGACCTCGAAGCCGTCATCAAGCAGGTCGACGAAAAGATCCTCGAGGTGTTCGAGTCCGCGTACGAGGACGTCGCGCGCGAGTTCGAGACCGTGTTCGGCGTGCTGTTCCCGGGTGGCGAGGGGCGCATGGTGCTCACGCAGCCCAACGACCTGCTCTCCACCGGTGTCGACGTCGAAGCGCGCCCGCCGGGCAAGAAGGTCAAGCGGCTCTCACTGCTCTCCGGTGGCGAGAAGTCGCTCGTCGCCGTCGGCATGCTGGTGGCCATCTTCCGCGCCCGGCCTTCGCCCTTCTACGTCATGGACGAGGTCGAGGCCGCGCTCGACGACACCAACATGCGACGGCTGATCGGGCTGCTGGAGCAGCTGCGGGACTCTTCGCAGCTGATCATCATCACCCACCAGAAGCCGACCATGGAGATCGCCGACGCCCTGTACGGCGTTTCGATGCAGGGCGACGGCATCACCAAGGTGATCTCGCAACGGCTCCGGACCTCCGAAGAGGACCCGGTTCCCGCGTAAGGGTTACTTCGCGACCCAGAACGCGTAGTCGGCGGAGTACCGGACGGCCGTCTGCGCGCCTGCCGCGCAGGTGCCCGCCGGTGCGAGCCCGCCGTGCGTGTCGAGCCGCTGGACGTAGGTGACCTTGCCGAAGATCCCGTCACCGCTGTTCAGATTCGCCTTCAGCAGCAGCTCCGGCACCGCGTTCGGCCGCGGGTTGGACGCGCCGGGAACGGCCGCCGCCCCGACCGTGCTGCCGTCCACAGTGGACGTCCACACCGGACCCTTGCTGTGCAGGGCGATGGTCCGCCCGCGGTGGCTGAGCGTCGCGGCCGGCTGGATCAGCGTCCACGCCCCGTTGGTGCAGCCGTAGATCTGTACGCCTTCGCCCTGATAGGTGGCGATGCGCTTGTTCCCCTCCGGGACTTTGATCGCCTCCGGCACGCCGCCGCTCGTCGCGGCGTACGCGGTCGTGCCACCGCCGATCAGCAAGGCGCCGACGGCGATGGCCACGGTCGTTCGCTTCATGATTTCGCCTCTCCTCATCCCGCCGTGTGCCGGCGGGTCCCGCAACCGACACGGGGATGACCAGAGGCTCGTTCATAACTGTGACACGGGTCACATTTGCCAGAAATCGTTGTGATCAAACGGATTCCGGTTCTTTGCTCACCTCTTCGGTGAGCGGATCCGGGGTGCTGTGCCGCAGCGAGAGCAACCCGCCCACCACGAGCGTGATCACCACGCCGCACAGCGTGTACCACGGCCAGGCCAGCGCCACGGTGTTCCCCGACGCCTTGCCGAAGTCGATACCGATCAGGCTGCCGTCCGGTTTGTTGAACTTGACCCCGAGGATGATGAACGCCATCACGATCACCGTCGCCACGAACGCCACGATCGCGTCCGTCTGCCTGGCCCGCTTGATCAGCAACCCCAGGAGGAACGCGCCGAGGAGTGCGCCGTAGGTGTAGCCGGTGATGCCGAGCGCCTGCACCACGATCGGGTCGGCCGAGGTCTTGTTGGAGGAGGCGAAGAAACCCGCGCACAAGATCAGCGCGCCCGCCCAGACGATCGTCCAGATCCGGCCGTGCTTCAGTCGATCGGCTTCCGGCAGCTCCCGGCCGATCACCCGTTCGTAGACGTCGGTCACCGTGGACGACGCCAGCGCGCCGAGCGACGAACTCAGTGCGGCGGCGAGGATCCCGGCGATCACGAAGCCGGAAAGCCCGCTCGGCAGGTCGTTCACGATGAAGTTGGCGAACAGCTCGTCCTTGTTGGCCAGCCCGAGGCCTTCCGGCTTCGGCTTGGTCGGGGCCAAACCGTTGTACAGCGCCCACAGCAGCACGCCGATGAACAGGAACAGCGCGAACTGGATGAACACCACGAAACCGCTGGCCACCAAGGCCTTCCGCGCGGCGCGCAGATCGTTGGTGGACTGCAGGCGCTGCACGATCAGCTGGTCCGAGCCGTGCGACGCCATCGAAAGCACCGCGCCACCGACCACCGCGGTGAAGAACGCGAACTGCCCGGTGAGCATGTTCGAGGAGAAGTCGAGGATCTGGAACTTGTCGGCGTCGACGGCCTTGCCGAACCAGCCGTCCGGCAGCCTGCCGGCGATCACCCAGATCACCACGACCGCGCCGAGGACGTACCAGAGCATCTGGATCGCGTCGACCCAGACGACCGCGCGGACCCCGCCGAAGAAGCTGTAGAGCACCATCGCGATGCCGAGCCCGACCACGATGGTCCAGTACGAGACGTTCAGGCCGTAGGCCGCCATCACGACCTTGATCGGGATCGCGGTGGCGAACAGCCGGATGCCGTCGGCCAGTGTCCGGGTGAGCAGGAAGGTCACCGACGCGGTGCCCTGCAGCCCGCTGCCGAACCGTTTGCCCAGGAAGGCGTACGCGGTGACCAGGTTGCCCGCCACATAGCGCGGCAACAGCACCATCGACACCACGATCCGGCCGGCGATGTAGCCGATCGCCAAGGCCAGGTACGTCATCCCGCCGTCGCCGGGGGTGGCGATGTAGGCCACCGTCGGCACGGAAAGCACGGTGAGGGTGGACGTCTCCGCGGAGACCACCGAAAGGCAGGCCACCCACCAGGAGATCTTGCCTTCACCGACGAAGTAGTCGGAGCCGGATTTCTGTTTGCCGCCGATCCAGACGCCCAACAGGGGCATGCCGACCAGAAAAAGCCCGATGATCGCGAGGTCAAGTGCGCGCATCCGTATCTCCTATCGCTCGCCGGTCGTCGCCGCTACCCGTAGCCGGGTCACGGTTGAGGAATGCGGGGCGGGCAGCCGCAGGGGACCCGCGCCCGGGGTGATGCTGCCGAGCAGCCGGTCGCCTCGTGCCCCGGTCGCCGACGGGAGGTTCCCCGGGACGCCGGACCAGGTCAGCCAGCCGAGCAGAATGGTCAGGTATGCCTCTTTGCCCGCGCGGGGCAATCCGTGGTCGTCGCTGGTCTTCAAGGCCACGCCGGGCAGGTTCCTGGCGAGCGCGGCCATCAGCGCCGGATTGTCGGCGCCGCCGCCGGAGACGATCAGCGTGACGATGTCGTGGCGACGGCATTCCGCGGCGATCGTCACCGCGGTCAGTTCGGTCAGGGTCGCCAGGAGATCCTCCGCGCCGATCGGCGGGAGCCCGTCGAGTGCCGCGTCGAGGTACGCGCCGTGGAACAGTTCCTTGCCGGTCGACTTCGGCGGCGCGGCGGCGTAATACGGGTCGAGCAGGAGTTTCGCCAGCAGGTCGGGCCGGACGGAGCCGCGCAGGGCGAGCGCGCCGTCGATGTCGGCACGTTGTCCAGTGGCCCGATGCGCGGCGATGTCCATCAGGGCGTTGCCGGGTCCCGTGTCGTAGGCGAGGACAGCACTGCCGTCTCCGGTCGCGGGGACGACGGTGATGTTCGCGATACCGCCGATGTTCAGCGCCGCGACCGGGCCGGAGGCGGCCATGTCCCGTAGCCACAACGCGTCCAGCGTGCTGGCGAGCGGCGCGCCGTGCCCGCCTGCGGCGACGTCGCGCACGCGCAGGTCGGCCACCACGGGCAGTCCGGTGCGCTCGGCGATCCAGGCCGGATTCCCGAGTTGCAGCGTGCCGCGCGCGGTGCCGTCCTCGACCCAGTGGAACACCGTCTGGCCCAGCGAGGCGACGACGTCCGCGTCACCACCGGCCAGTTCCTCGACGCCGCGCGCGGCCGCCTCGCCGAAGGCCTGTCCCACCAAGGTGTCGAGTTTCGTGAGCTGTTCGGCGCTGCAGGGATTCGGTGGCAAGGCGTCGAGCAAGGCTTCGCGGAGTGTTTCGGGATACGGGACTTCGAGCTTGCCGAGCGGGGACAGCACCACCGTGTCCCCGTCGGCGCGCAGTTCGGCGGCCGCCACGTCGATCCCGTCGATCGAAGTGCCGGAGATGAGTCCGATCATCCGGACCCCAGTGCCGGAGAAAACCGTCATTTGGAGTGGTCTAGCCCTCGTTCCGGAGACCGCGCAAGCGAGACCGTTTCTTCTTGTCCGAAATGAGTCCTATCCAGTGGATGCCTGACAAGATCGGCTTCCTTCCCGTGGGGCGTCTACGTCGGGTCGTGCGCGGATGCGAGGATGGCGCCGTGTCGAGCACCCCCTGGTTCTGGATCGTTGTCGTTGCCGTCGTGGTCCTGGTCGCCGTTCTGGTGACCGGGCTGCTCATCGCGCGCCGCCGCCGGATCAGCCTGGACGAGTCCAAGGCTGCCGCCGCCGTCGAGCGCGAGAAGCCGAAGGGCGGCAGTTATACCGCGACTGGCGGGATCTCGCTCGCTCCCGGCGGTGAGAAGACCGAAGAGGCCGAGGAGCCGGAGCATCCGGTCGAAGACCGCCCGGAGACCGAAGGCCAGCCCGCCGTCGGGGACGACGCGGCGGTGCCGAGGGATTCCGCGCAGCGCACGGTACGCGACGTCGAACTTCCTGAACCGGCCGAGGGAGCGGCTCCCGAGCCCACCCCCGTTCCCGTTCCCGCCGAGGAGATCGCCCCGGCGGCCGGGCGCCTGGAGCGGCTGCGCGGCAGGCTGGGCAAGTCCCGTTCGGTGTTCGGGCAGAGCCTGCTCGGCCTCCTGGGCGCCGGCGACCTGGACGAGGACTCCTGGCAGGACGTCGAAGACACGCTGCTCATGGCGGACCTCGGCGCCGCGACGACCACCGAGATCGTCGAACGCCTTCGTGAGGAACTGAAGCGCCGCGCCGTGCGGACGTCCGAGGAGGCGCGCGCGGTACTGCAGGAGGTGCTGACCGCCGCCCTGTCGACCGACGCGGTCCGGGCCGTCCGCGCGCTGCCGCACACCGTCGACGGCGTGAAGCAGCCCGCCGTCGTCCTGATCGCCGGCGTCAACGGCACCGGCAAGACGACCACCACCGGCAAACTCGCGCGGGTGCTCGTCGCGCAGGGGAGCACCGTCGTGCTCGGCGCGGCAGACACCTTCCGCGCCGCCGCGGCGGAACAGCTGCAGACCTGGGCCGAGCGAGTGGGCGCGGAAGTCGTGCGCGGCAAGGAAGGCGCGGACCCGGCGGCGGTCGCTTTCGACGCCGTCAAACGCGGCACCGAGGCGGGCGTGGACGCGGTCCTGGTCGACACCGCCGGCCGTCTGCACACCAAGACCGGCCTGATGGACGAGCTCGGCAAGGTCAAGCGAGTCGTCGAGAAGCAGGCGAAGGTCGACGAGGTGCTGCTGGTGCTCGACGCCACTACCGGGCAGAACGGGCTGATGCAGGCCCGCGTGTTCTCGGAGGTCGTCGACGTCACCGGCATCGTCCTGACCAAACTGGACGGGACCGCGAAGGGCGGCATCGTCTTCCAGGTGCAGCGTGAACTCGGGGTGCCGGTGAAGCTGGTCGGCCTCGGTGAGGGGCCGGACGACCTGGCGCCTTTCGAGCCCGGCGCCTTCGTGGAAGCCCTGCTCAGCAGCTGACGAGAGCATGGTCCGCCTTCTTGTCCCGCATCACCAGGAAGGCGACCACCGCGGCGGCCAGCACGCCAACGGCGCTCACCAGGAACGTCGTCGACATCGCCGAGGTGAACGACTCGCGGGCCGCGGTGATGAGGCCGCCGTCACCGGTGGCGAACGCGTCGCCGATCGAGAGCCGTGCCTGCGCCGGGGCGGATTCCGGCATCTGCGAGGTGAACAGGCTCGACACGATGCTGCCGAGGATCGCGATGCCGAGCGCGGCACCCAGCTGCTGGATGGTGTCGTTGAGCGCGGAGCCGACACCGGCCTGCTCTTCCGGGACCTCGCTCATCAGTGCCGCGATCGCCGACGGCATCGCCAGCCCGCCACCGGCCCCGAGCAGGAACAGCGCCACGGCGGGCAGCAGGAAGCCTTCGTTCGCTGACAGCGTCGCGAGCAGGCCGAATCCGGCGGCCATCACGGTCATCCCGGCCGCGGCCAGCACGCGGTTGCCCGCCTTCTGGCCCAGCGTGGCACCGAGGGTGTTGCAGAGCAGCGACGCGACGGCCATCGGGATGAACGCGAGCCCCGCCTGGGTCGGGGTGTAGCCGAGGACGTACTGCAGGTACTGGGTCAGGAGCAGCAGCAGGCCGCCGTTGCCGATCTGCACCAGCGTGAGCGACAGGCTGCCGCCGCTGAAGTTGCGCTTGCGGAACAGCTTGAGCGGGACCATCGGCGAAGGCGTGTGCCGCTCCCAGAACACGAAGCCGGCCAGGCTCACCACCGCGATCGCCAGCGGGACGAAGGTGCCGGCCTCGGTGATGCCGTGCTTGGGCAGTTCGATGATCGTCCAGACCAGCGCGACCATCCCGGTCGCGGACAGGATCGCGCCGAGCGGGTCGGGCTTCTGCCACGGGCCCTTGGACTCCGGCATCAGCGTGAGCGCGGCGAGTACGGCGATGACGACGATCGGCACGTTGATCAGGAACACCGCGCCCCACCAGAACCACGCGATCAGCACGCCGCCCAGCACCGGGCCGCCGATCAGGCCGAGCATCGCGACCGCGCTCCACGCCGCCATCGCCTTGCGGCGTTCGGTGTCGTCGAAGACGGTGATCAGGATCGACAGGGTGCTCGGCATGATCAGCGCGCCGCCGACGCCCATCACCGCGCGGGACAGGATCAGCTCCAAGGGGTTCCCGGCGAACGCGGCGACGAGTGAGGCCACCCCGAACAGGAGGAGGCCGATGATCATCACCTTCCGGCGGCCGAACCGGTCCCCGAGGCTTCCCGACGTGAGCAGCAGGCCGGCGAACACCAGGATGTAGGAGTCGAGGATCCACTGCGTGTCCTGCGCGCTCGCGCCGAGGTCTTCGGCCAGCGGCGGCACGGCGACCGTCAGCACCATGTTGTCCACGACCAGTACGAGCGTGCTCAGGCACAGCACGATCAGGATCCACCAGCGGCGCGGGTCACGCGTCTCGTTCATCGGGTTGCCCCCAGAGGTAGTTGCGTACATTGTTCTGCTGTTGCGCACACTGTACGCAGAACTCAACGACGTTCGCAAGGGGGTACGTCGTGCGCTAAGGTGGGAGCATGGCAACCGAGCAGCAGTCGATCCAGTCGGTGTGGACCCGCCCCCCTCGCAAGCGGGATCAGCCCGCGTTGAGCCAGGCGCAGATCGTCGCCGAAGCCGTCCGGATCCTGGACGTCGAAGGTGTCGACGCGCTGAGCATGCGCAGGCTGGGCACCGCGCTGAACGCGGGCGCGACCTCGCTCTACCGGCACGTGGCCAACCGTGACGAGCTGATCGAGCTGGTCGTCGACGAGGTCTACGGCGAGATCACCGTGCCGGACAGCGACGATCCGGCGCGATGGCGTGAAGCGGCCGTCGTCGGGGCGCAGAGCGTCCGCGCGATGATCCTGCGGCACCCTTGGATCGCTTCACTGCTCGGCTCGGTCGGCCTGTCGTACCTCGGGCCGAACGTCATGCGGCTCAACGAGCGGCTGCTGGCCGTCTTCGTGACCGCGGGATTCCCCGGTGACGAGGGCGACCAGGCGATCAGCGCGGTCATTTCCTACGTCATCGGCATGGGGACGACCGAAGCGGCTTGGCTCACGACGGTCGCGAAGAGCGGACGAAGCGAGCGCGAGTGGGCGGATCAACTGCGCCCCGCCGTCGAGGCGGCGGCACAGGAACATCCGCACCAGCGGGAGCGGCTCGTCCAGGACGACGTCGAGGCCGACCCGGAGCGGCTTCGCGACGAAAAGTTCCGCTACGGCCTGGACAGGATGCTCGACGGCTTGGCGGCCAGGCTCAAACGGTGACCCCGTCACGCGAAAGGGTCGAACCGAGCGAGGTCGCGATCCGCTGGACGACGGGCGCGATCCGTTCGACGGCCTCCATCGTGAGCCGTCCCGAAGGCCCGGACACCGAGACGGCCGCCGGCACCGGCGCGCCGGGGACCGCGACGGCCACGCAGCGGACGCCCAGTTCCTGCTCGGCCTCGTCGAGCGCGTAACCCTGCTCGGCGATCTTCGCCAGCTCGGTCAGAAGCGCGTCCTGGTCGGTGAAGGTGTGCTCGGTGTACGAAGGCATCCCTGTCCGGGCGAGCAGCGCCGTGACGGCGTCGGGCGCCAGGTGCGCGAGCATCGCCTTGCCCACGCCGGTGCCGTGGGGCAGGAGCCGCCGTCCGACCTCGGTGAACATCCGCATCGAGTGCTTCGAGGGCACCTGGGCGACGTAGACGACCTCGTCCCGCTCGAGAACGGCGAGGTTCGCTGTCTCGCCGACCTCGTCGACCAGCTCCGCGAGCAGCGGCCGCGCCCACGAGCCGAACTGCATGCTGGCGTTCTCGCCCAGCCGGATGAGCCTGGCGCCCAGCGCGTACCGGCGGTTGGTGTTCTGCCTGACGTAACCCAGGTCCACCAGCGTCCTGATCAGCCGGTGGATGGTCGGCATCGGCAGCCCGGACAGGGTCGCCAGCTCTGAAAGACTGGCCTCCCCGCCGGTGTCCGCGAGATGCTCGAGGAGCTCGAAGGCCCGCTGAAGGGACTGGACGCCGCCGTCGCGCCCGTTCTTCTCCGCTGCCACCGTGGTACTCCTAACGTCGGCGTTGATGTTCCGCTATGCAGAAACTATAGTCCGTCATGTAAAACCGTAGGGACGTCTTGTATTAGGGATGTCACTGTTTATCTGACTCGGGGTGTTACTCATGTCTGAAGCTCAGGTGCTCGGCGATCCGGTCGAGCGCGGGGACGAAATCCTCACGCCGGAGGCACTCGCCTTCCTCGCCGGCCTGCACGAGGCTTTCGCCGCCCGCCGCGACGAGCTGCTGCAGGCCAGGAGCAAGCGCCGTGAGGAGGCCAGGACCACCGGCAAGCTCGACTTCCTGCCCGAGACCAAGGAGGTCCGCGAGGGCGACTGGAAGGTGGCCGAGGCCCCGCCCGCGCTGCGCGACCGCCGTGTCGAGATCACCGGCCCGACCGACCGCAAGATGACCATCAACGCGCTGAACTCCGGCGCCAAGGTCTGGCTCGCCGACCTCGAGGACGCCAACACGCCGCACTGGGCGAACGTCGTCTCCGGCCAGGTCAACCTGTACGACGCCGTCCGCGAGAGCATCACGCTGGAAAGCGGCGGCAAGAGCTACGCGCTGAAGGACGACGTCGAGCACGCGACCATCGTCGTCCGCCCGCGCGGCTGGCACCTCGACGAGCGCGGCCTGTCCTTCGGCGGGCGCCAGGCCGTCGGCGCGCTGGTCGACTTCGGCCTCTACTTCTTCCACAACGCGAAGGAACTGCTCAACCGCGGCAAGGGCCCGTACTTCTACCTGCCGAAGATGGAGAGCCACCTCGAAGCCCGGCTCTGGAACGACGTCTTCACCCACTCGGAGAAGACCCTCGGCATCGAGCACGGCACCGTCCGCGCCACCGTGCTGATCGAGACCATCCCGGCCGCTTTCGAGATGGACGAGATCCTCTACGAACTGCGCGAGCACGCTTCGGGCCTGAACGCCGGCCGCTGGGACTACCTGTTCAGCGTCATCAAGTACTTCCGTGACGCGGGCGAGAAGTTCGTGCTGCCGGACCGCAACTCGGTCACCATGACCGCGCCGTTCATGCGCGCGTACACCGAACTGCTGGTGCGCACCTGCCACAAACGCGGCGCGTTCGCGATCGGCGGCATGGCCGCGTTCATCCCGAACCGCAAGGACCCGGAAGTCACCGCCGCGGCGCTCGACAAGGTCCGCGCGGACAAGAGCCGTGAGGCAGGCGACGGCTTCGACGGTTCCTGGGTCGCGCACCCGGGCATGGTGGACATCTGCCGCGAGGAGTTCGACAAGGTCCTCGGCGACAAGCCGAACCAGCTCGACAGGACCCGCGACGATGTGTCCGTCACTGCAGACCAGCTGCTCGACGCGGCTTCGACGCCGGGTGGCGCCACCGCGGCCGGTCTGCGTGCCGCCGTCGACGTCGGCATCCGCTACATCGCCTCCTGGCTGAGCGGGAACGGCGCGGCGGCCATCCACAACCTGATGGAGGACGCGGCCACCGCGGAGATCTCGCGTTCGCAGGTGTGGCAGTGGGTGCGCAACGGCACGCAGCTGGACACCGGCGACAAGGTGACCGGCGAACTGGTGCGCGGCGTGCTGGCCGAGGTTCGCGGCGAACTCGCCGCCGAGATCAAGCCGGAGCTGCTGGAGCCCGCCGTCGAGCTGTTCGAGCAGGTCGCGCTCGCCGACGAGTTCCCGGATTTCCTGACCCTGCCCGCCTACGAACGGATCAAGTAGACAGATGGGGAACGGGCGGCTCACCGAGGACGTCTACACCGCTGCCGACGCGCGCCTCGCCGAGGCGGACGCGCGCGTCGCGGCCAAATATCCCGGCGAGCCGCCCGGCCGCCAGCCCGTGCACACCGTGTACGTGCCCGCGTCGCGGTACAAGACGCGGCTCGTGGCGGACTGGGGCAAGCAGGCCCTGCGGGTCTTCGGCGAACACGCCGATCAGCTGGGTCTGGACGCGGACATCGCCGATCGGGTCAGGACCAAACTCCTGACCGAGCCGATCGAGGATCTGCGGATCGACTTCGAGGACGGTCTCGGCAGGCCGGGCGACGAAGAGGAAGACGCCACCGCGCTCGCCGCCGGGCGGACCCTCGCCATCACGGGCGGGACGCCGTTCGTCGGCATCCGGTTCAAGAGCTTCGAGCAGGCGACCCGGCGCCGCGGCATCCGCACCCTCGACCTCTTCCTGTCGGGTCTGCTGGAAAGCGGGCCGCTGCCGGACGGGTTCGTCGTCACGCTGCCGAAGGTGACCGCCGTCGAGCAGGTCGAAGTGGCGGCGGACGTCCTGGAGCGCCTCGAATCCGCGTACGGCCTGCCCGACGGCACGCTGCGGTTCGAAGTCCAGATCGAGACCGCGCAGTCCATTGTGGACATCGACGGGACGGTGGCTGTGCCGCGGATCGTCGAAGCCGCGCGCGGCCGGTGTTCGGGACTGCACTACGGGACGTACGACTACAGCGCCGGCCTCGGGATCAGCGCCGAGTACCAGAGCATGGAACATCCGGCCGCCGATTTCGCCAAGCAGCTCATGCAGGTTTCGGCCGCGGGGACCGGCGTCCGCCTCTCGGACGGCTCGACGAACAAACTGCCCGTCGGCGACGCGATCCTCCCGGCCTGGCGCGAACATCTGCGGTTGGTCCGGCGATCACTGGAGCGCGGCTTCTACCAGGGCTGGGATCTCCACCCGCACCAGCTGCCGACTCGCTTCGCCGCGACGTACGCGTTCTTCCGCGAGGGGTTCCCGGCGGCGCTGGGCCGGTTGCGGGACTACGCCGACCAGACCGGACGCGGTGTGCTGGACGAGCCGGCGACCGCGCAGGCTCTGGCGAGTTTCCTCTTGCGTGGCCTGGATTGCGGGGCTGTGGACACGGGTGAGCTTTCGTTCTCCCGGACCGAATTGGACGGCTACGCACGACGGACTGTGTGAGCGCTCAGGTTTCCCGCCCGTGGTACCACGCGAGAACCTCGTCCAGTGAGCCGTGGGCGCGGATCCGGCCCTCGTCCATCCAGAGCGCGGTGGTGCACAGCTCCCGCAGTAGTTCGTCGGAGTGTGAAGCGAACACCAGCACGCCGGAGCGGCGGGCGAGGTCGACCAGCCGTTCGCGTGCCTTGGCGAGGAATAGGGCGTCGATCGCGCCGAGCCCTTCGTCGAGGATGAGGATCTCGGGGTCGATGGTGGTCACCACGCCGAGCGCGAGCCGCACCCGCATGCCGGCGGAGTAGGTGCGCAAGGGCAGGTGCAGGTAGTCGCCGAGTTCGGTGAACTCCGCGATGTCGTCGACCCGTTTCGCCATCTGCCTGCGGGACATGCCGAGGAACAGGCCCCGGATCAGGATGTTCTCGTGGCCGGAGACCTCGGGGTCCAGCCCCACCCCGAGGTCGAACACCGGCGCGATCCTGCCGACGACCCGCGTGCTACCCCTGGTCGGTTCGTAGATGCCGGACAGCAACCGCAGGAGAGTGGACTTCCCGGCGCCGTTGTGGCCGACCAGGCCGACTCGATCGCCCTCGCTCAAGGACAGGGAGATGTCCCGCAGGGCCTCGATGATCGGGACCTTCGCGTCGGTGCCGATCTTGCCGCCGACCTTGCCGAGCACCCGTTTCTTGAGCGATCGGGTCTTGGCGTCGAAGATCGGGAAATCGACGTAGGCGCCCTGTACCTCGATGCTCACCACGGTGCCGCCTCCTCGCTGTCGTAAAATGCGAACGGAAGTTATCATTCGCATCTAAGTGCGGTAACGTGCGGCCGGTGAGTCAGCCATCCGCCGATCAGGGCTTCCGCCCGCCGCAACAGGCCCGCAGCCGGGAGTCCCTCCAGAAGGTGCTGGCCGCCGCCGAGCACGTACTGGCAGGTCAGGGCATCGAGGAGTTCACCGTCGGGGCGGTCGCCGAGCAGGCGGGAATGTCCGTGGGGGCGATCTATCGCCGGTTCGCGGGCAAGAACCAACTGCTGTACGCCGTGAAGGACCAACTGCTCGGGCAACTGGAGGCCGGCGTCAGCGAAGCGCTTCGCACGGCGGAGCCCGGGCTGAACGGGATCGTCGTCGCGTTCACTCAAGCTCTGGCGCGGACCTTCGCCCGTCACGACCGGATCTTCCCCGAGCTGCTCGACAGCCAGCGCGCCGAGGGACGCGATCGTGGCCTCCGAGCGCTGGCCACGATCCAGGACGATTTCGTGAAGGCTGCTCGGCCCTGGCTCGAGGAGATCCGACGGTCGGACCGGGACCAAGCCATCCGCGTGGTGGCCCGGACCGCCATCGGTTCCTGCGTGCACCGGGCCGCCAGTGGCCGGTACTGGCCGGACGGCCTGAGCTGGACCGAGTGGGCGACCGAAACGACCGGGATGGCGCTGGCTTACTTGACCTCGACGGGGAAGTCGGGGCCCGCCTAAGGCCGCCGATCCTGTCCGCGCTCGGGCGGCGACACCGTGGCGTGCGCTACTCCGAGCTCGAACGCGACGGCTTGCTCACCCGTACCGTGACCGTCACGGTCACCTGCGAACTGATCGGCCGGTGTGGCTGGCGGGATAACTCCGGTGACCCATCGGCTTTGATCAAGGTCGGGGACCGGGGTGACCTCGCGACGGTGAAGGATCTGGGACCTGATTCCTTCACCGTCGATCTGGGCGCCCGTTGGGATCGTAGGTAGGCAAAGACCGTCCGCTCGAACGCGACTTACCACTCACGACCACAGTGAGGGGCGCGGTCTGGAGGCGGTCTGTCCGTGAAGGCCTCCTCCAGACCCTGAAGGTAGTAAAGGGGGGGCGGATTCATGCGGTCGTCGCAACATGCTCTATTTAGGACAGTAGCATGTTGAGTTTCTCTTGGGGTGTAAGCCATTCCAGTGTTTTGCGGG
>NZ_JBVJLY010000024.1:0-134422 GCF_055584485.1 Amycolatopsis sp. NPDC102522
ACCCGTGTTGTGGCACTCCACACACCACCCCCCCCGACCGGGGGGGGGGGGGGGGGGGGGGGGGGGGTTCGTGTGTGCCCTGTGTCTCAACCCCCCCCCCCCCCCCCCCCCCCACCACCCCTGCCTCACCTCATCGAGATGAACCCGGAATTGATTACCCCATCCGGGGGACATCGCGTGACGACTCGGCATGCGCGCGTGTCCTGGTCGGTGAGAGCGTAGGGACCGCCGCGCGCGCAGGTCGCGCGGCACAGGTGCGAGAAGGAGCGAACTTCATGGCACAGCCGAGCGCGAGCAAGCCCGACACCCCCGTCGCGGGGTCGTCGCTCAACGAGGAAGGAGCCGCCGGCAAGACCACGATCTCGTCGGTGGTGGTGCAGAAGGTGGCGGGTCTCGCCACCCGTGAAGTCACCGGGATCCACGCGCTGGGCGGCGGGGTCTCGCGGGCCTTCGGCGCGATCCGCGAGCGCATCCCCGGTTCCGGCACGGTCACCACGTCCGGTGTCTCGGTCGAGGTCGGCGAGAAGCAGGCGGCGATCGATCTCGACGTCGTCGTCGAGTACGGCGCGCGCATCGTCGACGTGGCGCGCGCGGTGCGCCGCAACGTGATCGGCCAGGTCGAGCAGATCACCGGCCTCGAGGTGATCGAGGTCAACATCGCGGTCAACGACATCCACCTGCCCGACGAGAACGGCGGCGAGACCGAGTCCTCGCGGGTCGAGTGATGAACGGGACCCAGACCGGCCTGCTCGCCGGCCTCATCCTCGGCCTCGCCGCGACCCAGGGCTTCACCGCGTTCCTGGTGACGCTGGCCGTCGGCGTCATCGGCCTCGTCCTCGGCCGCGTGCTCGACGGCGAACTCGACCTCGGCGACCTGTTCGGCCGGGGCCGCGACAAATGACCCTCCCGCCCGAACCGGAGGATCGCGGCACCCTCACCATCGCGCCGTCCGTGGTCCGCAAGATCGCGCAGCACGCCGCGGACCAGGTCGACGGGACCACGCGCGCCGAGCGCCGGATCGCCGGGCTCGGGCTGGGGACACACGGCGCGAGCGCGAAGGTCGGCGGTGAGGGCAACGACGTCGACCTCGTGCTCGACGTGGCTTTGCACTACCCGGCACCGGTGCGGCGGATCGTCGGCGATCTGCGCACCCGGGTCACCGAAGAGGTCGAGCGGATCACCTCGTACCAGGTCCGGGACATCTCGGTGACGGTTTCCGCGCTCCTGCCCGACCTCGCGCCCCGCGTCCGCTAGAAGGAGCAACTGGCATGCGTTTGTTCGTCCGCCTGCTGTCCGCCCTGATCGGGCTGGCGCTGGCCGCCGCCGGCGTCCTGCTGGCGCTGGAGGTCGGCTGGGGCTGGTGGCGGCCGGGGCGGGGGCCGCTGTTCCTCCCCTGGGACGACTGGCGCGACAGGCTCGCGGAGCTGTCCTGGAAGACCGACGAGGTCCGGTACCTCGCGATCGCCGTCGCGGTCGTGGGGCTGCTGCTGATCCTGGCGTCGGCCTCGGCCGGGCGGCGCGCCATCCGGCTGACCGATCCGGCGAACGAGGTCAGCGTGACCACGTCGCCGCGGTCGCTGGCGAGGCTGGTCGGGGTGACAGTGCGCGCTCAAGACAACGTCGCGGGCGCGAAGGTCACAGCCACCGCGAAGAAGATCCGTGTCCGCGCGACGAGCAGGCTGGAAACCGAAGGCGAGCTGCGGCCGCGGCTGCTGGAGACGGTCTCCGGCCTGCTCGACGACGTCCCCCTGGTGCGGCGGCCGAAGGTGTCCGTCGTCGTCGACTCCCCGAAGGACCGCCGATGACCCGTTCGGTCTCCGCCAAGGCACTCGGCCGGTCCACCGGCACGGAACGCACCCTGACCGTCCTCATCGGACTCCTCGCGGTACTCGGCGGGGCCGCGGCGATCGTGGTCGGAGCGGGCTGGCTCGGCACGTACCGCGCCGGACGTGCGCTCATCGACCCGATCGCGCTCGACTGGCTCGCCGCGAACGCCCTCGCCGCCCGGATCGGCGCGATCGTGCTCGGTGTCCTCCTGCTGTGGCTGGGTCTGTGGTGGTTCTTCCGGTCGCTGCGCCCGGAAGGCCGCCCGGACCTCGAACTCGACGACGACCTCGTGGTGACCTCCTCGGCCATCTCCGAAGCCGTCCGCCTCGACGCCGAAACGATCGACGGAGTCGGGCGCGCCAGGGTCCGCGCGGTCGGCGACAGCGAGAACCCGGCGCTGCGGGTCACGCTCTGGCTGAGCGAGGGCACCGACCTGAAACGGGTCTGGGAACAGCTCGATCTCACCGTGCTGGCCCGCGCGCGGGAATCGCTCGGGGTGACCGTGTTGCCCACCGCCGTCCGGATCGAACTCGACACGGCAGCACCGCAACGGGTGCGCTGACAGCGCCGATGAGGCAAGAATGGCCGTCATGTCGCTTCCCTTGACGCCGCCGGTCAAACCGATGCTCGCCAAACCGGCGAAGGCGATCCCCGACTCCGGCGGGTTGTTGTTCGAGCCGAAGTGGGACGGTTATCGCTGCCTGGTGTTCCGCGACGGTGACGAGCTGACCCTGCAGTCACGGTCGGAGAAGCCGCTCAACCGGTACTTCCCCGAGGTCGTCGAGCGGCTGAAGGCGACGCTGCCCGAGCGGATCGTGCTCGACGGTGAGCTGGTGGTCGGCCGGGACGGGAAACTGGACTTCGACGCGCTCACCGACCGGATCCACCCCGCCGAAAGCCGGATCAAGCTACTGGCGGCGCAGACCCCGGCGGAGTTCGTGGCGTTCGACCTGCTGGCGCTCGGCGACGAGTCCTATCTGGACGAGCCGACGTCGAGCCGTCGGGAGCGGCTGGAGAAGCTGGCCTCGGACGGCATCCACCTGACCCCGGCCACCTCGGATCCGGCGATCGCGCGGCACTGGTTCGAGCTGTTCGAGGGCGCCGGGCTCGACGGCGTGATCGGCAAACCGCTCGACGAGCCGTACACCCCTGGCAAACGCGTGCTGCTGAAGTACAAGCACTCGCGCACCGCCGACTGCGTGCTCGCGGGACTGCGCTGGCATGTCGACGGTGAAGAGGGCGAGATGGTCGGCTCGTTCCTGCTCGGGCTCTACGACGAGGACGGCGTGCTGCACCACCCCGGCGTCGTCGGGTCGTTCCCGGTCACCCGGCGGCGTGAACTGGCCGAGGAGCTGGCGCCGCTGATCACCGACGGAGCCGATCACCCCTGGCTGGGCGACAACGTGCGGGAGAAGCAGCGGATCCCCGGCGGGGTCACCCGGTGGAAGTCCAAGGAAGCCCCGTGGGTGCCGCTGAAGCTGGAAAAGGTGGTCGAAGTCGGCTACGAGCACACGGAGGGCGGATATCCGTCGCGGTTCCGCCACACCGCGCAGTTCAAGCGCTGGCGTCCCGACCGCGAGCCGGACTCCTGCACCTACGCCCAGCTCGACGAGGTCGCCCGCTACGACCTGGACGCGGTGTTCCGCGGCGAGGTGAAACGCACCCGCTAACCGGGGCCTGACACGTCACCTGCGAAGCTCACCACGAGCTTTTGTCATGCCCGGAAAGTGAGGACCAGCCCGTGCGCCCCGCCAGCACCGTCCGCCGCAGGCCACGGCTGATCCTGATGACGACCGTGGTCACGGCCGTGCTCGCGGGCTGCACCGCCGGACCGTCGGTACGACCGGCGGTGATCGACAACGACGGCAAGCCCGATCCCGGCTCGTCGACGACGGCCCAGCAGGTACCGCTGCCGCCGCTCACCGAACCGCAGTCGCCGTCGATCAAATGGGAGGACTGCGACGAGGCGACCCGGCAGCGGCTGGGCCAGCCGTCCGTGCCGGACACGCTGAAGTTCTCCTGCGCCAGGGTGCCCACGACGCTCGACGCGCCGGACCTGCCCGGCCGCGGGCTCTCGCGGCTGTCGGTGGTCAAGACCGGGGGCGGGCCGATCCCGCTCGTCGTGGTCAACGACGTCGACGGTGAGCCGGGCTCGCTGTACGCCGCGCGGCTGGCCGCGACGCTGCCTCCCGAGTTCCTGCAGAAGTTCTCGCTGATCGGCGTGGACCGGCGCGGGACCGGGTCCTCCGCGCCGGTGCAGTGCGTCCCGGCGGAGATCCGCACCGACCTGCTCGGCGGCGACCCGGCGGGCGGCGATCTCGAAAGCGTCGTCGACGCGGCGCGCAAGGCGGGCCAGCAGTGCGCCATCGAACTGGACGACTCGCAGGTCGCGATGGACAGCTGGCGGGCCGCGGGCGATCTCGAAGAACTCCGGAAGCAGCTGGGGCTGGACAAACTGCACGCGCTGGGGCGCGGTGACGGTTCGAAGGTCCTCGCCGAATACGCCGTGCGATTCCCGGCGCAGGTCGGCCGGGTCATGCTCGACGGCCTGCCCGACCCCGCGCCCGACGCCGCCGCCGTGCAGGAGTCCGTCGCCGCGAGCGCGCAGGCCACCCTCGACGCTTTCGGCGCCGACTGCATCGCCAGGGGCTGCCCGATCGGCGACGCCCGGTCTGCCGTGACAGCCGTCGCCGACAGGCTCCGCTCCGCCTCCGCGACGACCACCGACGGCGCGGAGATCACGCCGGGGATCGCGCTGTACGCCGTCTACTCCGGCCTCGCACAGCGCTCACGCTGGGTGGAACTGGCCGAAGCACTCAAGGCCGCGCAGACAGGCGACGTCACACCGCTGGCCGCGTTCGCCGAACCGGTGCTGAAGGACTCCCGGGCACGGCCGTCACGGCTGGACGGCACGCTCGCGACCAAGTGCAACGACAGCGCGACCCGGCTCTCGGCCGAAGAGCTCACGCGCGTGACCACGACCCTGCGCGACAAGTACCCGCAGTTCGGCGTGTTCGCCGCGCAGCAGCTGGCATGGTGCAGCCCGTGGCCCGTGCGCCGCGAACCGCTCCCGCCCGCAGGCGCCCCCGGTGCCCCGCCGATCCTCGTCGCGGGCACCGCGACCGACCCGGTCACGCCGGAACAGGGCACCGGCCGGGCCGCCGACCAGATGCCGAGCGCGGTGGCGATCACCTGGCAGGGCGCCGGGCACGGCGCGCTGAGCCTCTCCCCCTGCGTCGCCGACGCGACACGAGCTTTCCTGATCGACGGGAAGATCCCCGTCGACGGCACGCTCTGCCCGGCCTGAGGCTACTGCCGGTAGGACTCCACCTCGGAGATCGGCCGCGCCGAAGCCCCGTCCGGGTCCTCGTCGAACTCGACGCGCGCCCGCCGCTGCCGCAGCAGGTCCCAGCACTGGTCCAGGTGCTGCTCCACACTCGCGAGCCGGGACCTGTCGTCCGAGCTCAGCCCGGCGCCGATCGCCCGCGAACGGAGTTCGTGCTCCTCGCTGACCAGCTCGTCGATCCGGCTGAGAATGTCCCCGTCGGCCATGCGGACCTCCTTCTGGATTGCTCCATCCGAAACGCTACGCGCACTCGCGGGAATGTGCGTGGAACCCGATTCGTTACGCCGGGCATGAGCACAGTGGAGCTGACCGCCGCGAACTTCGACCAGGTCGTGTCCGAGAACGACTTCGTGATCATCGACTTCTGGGCGGGCTGGTGCATGCCGTGCCGTCAGTTCGCACCGACCTACGAAAAGGTGTCGGGCAACCACGACGACATCGTGTTCGCGAGCGTCGACACCGAGGCCGAGCAGCAGCTGGCCGCCGCCTTCGACGTGCGCTCGATCCCCACGCTCGCGGTGATCCGCGACAAGACGGTCATCTACGCGCAGCCCGGCGCGCTCCCGGAGAAGACGCTCGAAGACCTCATCCAGCAGGCGCGCGACATCGATATGGACAAGCTCAAGGAAGAGGCCCAAGAAGCCTGAGCCCCAAGAAGAAGGGGCCCTTCGAGACGGATTTCGTCTCGAAGGGCCCCTTTGTACTTCAGCGGAACCGTGCCACCAGGGACCGGGTCAGCCCCGGGTGGCGAGTCCGCGCAGGAAGAACGCCAGGTTCGCCGGGCGTTCCGCCAGCCTGCGCATGAAATAGCCGTACCATTCGTCGCCGTAGGGGACGTAGACGCGCATCGTCTTGCCGTCGCCCGCGATCCGGCGCTGCTCCTCGGGACGGATCCCGTACAGCATCTGGAATTCGTGGTCGCCGGGCTTGCGGTCCGCGTCCATGACGAGCTTCTCGGCGATCGCGATCATCCTCGGGTCGTGCGAGGCGACCATCGGATAACCCTTGCCCTGCATCAGGATCTTCAGGCAGCGCACGTAGGACTTGTCCACTTCGGACTTGTCCTGGAACGCGACCTCCTCGGGCTCGGCGTACGCGCCCTTGCACAGCCGGACGCGGGAGCCCTCGCCGGAGAGGTCGCGGCAGTCCTGTTCGGTCCGCCGCAGGTAGGCCTGCAGCACCGCGCCGACCCACGGGTACTCGGTGCGCAGCTCCCGCAGGATGCCCAGCGTCGAGTCGGTGGTGGTGTGGTCCTCCATGTCGAGGGTCACCGTGGCACCGACCGCTTCGGCCGCCGCGCAGATCTTGCGGGCGTTCTCCAGCGCGACCTTCTCGCCGTCGGCGGGCAGGAACTGGCCGACCGCGGACAGCTTCACCGAGACGTCCGCGCCGAACGCGAGGCCGTCGGCCGCCAACGCGGACAGCAGTTCCTCGTAGGCGCGGACGGTCGTCGCGGCCTGCTCGGCGTCGGTGGTGTCCTCACCGAGGTGGTCGAGGGTGACCCGGAGGCCGTCGTCGGCCAGCTCGCGGACCACCCGTGCGGCGTCGGGCGTCTTCGAACCGGCGACGAACCGGCTCACCACCGATCGGGTGGCGGGGACGACCTCGACCAGCTTGCGCATCCGCCGGGATCGGGCGGCGGCGAGCAACGGGGCACGCAACATCACGAACTCCTGATTCTCAGCCCTGGTGGGGATAACGGACGCTGGTGGGCGCTACGAACGTCTCCTTGATCGAGCGCGGGCTCGTCCAGCGGAGCAGGTTGAGCACCGAACCGGCCTTGTCGTTGGTGCCCGACGCGCGGGCGCCGCCGAACGGCTGCTGGCCGACGACCGCGCCGGTCGGCTTGTCGTTGACGTAGAAGTTGCCGGCGGCGAAGCGCAGCGCCTCGGACGCCTTCGCGACGGCGGTGCGGTCGTTGGCGATGACAGCGCCGGTGAGCGCGTAGTCGGCGGTCTCGTCGATCAGCTTCAAGACGTTGTCGAAGTCCGCGTCGGTGCCGTCTTCGTAGACGTGGATCGAGAGGATCGGGCCGAAGTATTCGGTGCGGAAGATCTCGTGCTTCGGGTTGTCCGAAACCAGGATCGTCGGGCGCACGAAGTAGCCGACGCTGTCGTCGGCGGTGCCACCGGCGATGACCTCGACCTCGGCGTCTTCAGCGGCGCTCTTCAGCACGGCGGCGTGCTTGTCGAACGCGCGGCGGTCGATCACGGCGCCACCGAAGTTGCTCAGGTCGTTGACGTCGCCATAGGTGATGGCTTCGGTCTCGGAGACCAGCTCGTCCTTCAGGCTCGCCCAGAGCGAGCGCGGGACGTAGGCGCGGGACGCGGCCGAGCACTTCTGGCCCTGGTACTCGAAGGCGCCGCGAATCAGCGCGGTGCGCAGGATGTCGACGTCGGCCGACGAGTGCGCGAGCACGAAGTCCTTGCCGCCGGTCTCGCCGACCAGGCGCGGGTACGTGCGGTAGCCGGAGATGTTGGCGCCGACGGTGCCCCACAGGTGCTGGAAGGTGGCGGTGGATCCGGTGAAGTGGATCCCGGCCAGGTCGCGGTGGGTCAAGGCCACGTCGGAGATGGCCTTGCCGTGCCCCGGCAGCAGGTTGATCACGCCCGGCGGCATACCGGCCTCTTCGAGCAGCCGCATCAGCAGGTGCGCGGCGAAGCTCTGCGACGGCGACGGCTTCCACAGCACGACGTTGCCCATCAGCGCGGGCGCGGTCGGCAGGTTGCCGGCGATCGCGGTGAAGTTGAACGGGGTGATGGCGTACACGAAGCCCTCGAGCGGGCGGTGCTCCATCCGGTTCCAGATACCGGGCGAGCTGACCGGCTGCTCGGCGAGGATCTGACGGCCGAAGGCGACGTTGAAGCGCCAGAAGTCGATCAGCTCGCAGGCGGAGTCGATCTCGGCCTGGAAGGCGGTCTTCGACTGGCCGAGCATGGTGGCGGCGTTCAGCCGGGCGCGCCACGGGCCCGCCAGCAGGTCGGCGGCACGCAGGATGATCGCGGCGCGGTCGTCGTAGGACAGCGCGCGCCAGCCGGGAGCGGCGGCCTTGGCCGCGGCGATCGCGTCGTGGGTGTCCTGCGCGGTCGCGCTGTGGATGACGCCCAGCACCGCCTTGTGGTTGTGCGGCTGGACGACCTCGATCTTCTCGCCGCCGCCCTTGCGCTGCTCACCACCGATCGTCGCGGTGATGTCGATGGGGTCGGCGCCACCCAGCGACTTGAGCGCGCCCTCGAGTTCAGCGCGCTCGGCGCTACCCGGTGCGTAGTTCAGCACCGGCTCGTTCTTCGGGGCGGGGGTCTGGGTCACGGCGTCCACTGACTGCTCCTGACTTCACTTCGCCGGGTAGAGGTCTCACCCCGAACGGTAGACCGGACGACTCCCCTGCGGCTTGTCCGACTGGCTAGAATCAGGGTGACCATCTTGTCCGATCGGCTTAACTCGGTGATGACTGCGACTACTGAAACAAGCACAGGCGCTTCCTTGCGGCATGTCCTCGCCACGCTCGGGGAACCGCTGGTCAGGGTGCTCGCGGCACCGGGCGGACTCGGCGTCCAGGTGGAGGACGTCGTCATCCACGATCCGGAGGATCCGCCCGACGCCCATCCGGGTGATCTCGTCCTGGTGATCGGAGCCCGCGGGCGGTCGGCCGCCGGGGCGATCCGGGCGGCGGGACGCTCCGGCGCGGCCGCCGTCGCGGTCAAGAACGGCATGGCCGTCGTGAACGTCGCGGCCGACGCCGGGATCGCGCTGATCGAGGTCGGCCACGAGGCCCGCTGGGAGCAGGTCGAAGCACTGGCCAGGGGTGTCGTCGACGCGGCGCGCGCGGGTGGCGAGGCGGACAGCGGCGAGGTGCTGGGCGACCTGTTCTCGCTCGCGCAGACCATCGCGACGCTCACCGGCGGCCTGGTCAGCATCGAGGACACCGCGAGCCGCGTACTGGCCTATTCGCGAGCGGGCGACGAGGTGGACGAACTGCGCAGGCTCTCGATCCTCGGCCGTGAAGGCCCGGAGCGGTACCTCGCGATGCTCCGTGAATGGGGTGTCTACCAGCGGCTTCGCGCCGGAGAAGGCATCGTCCGCATCGACGAGCGGCCCGATCTCGGCATCCGGCGGCGGATCGCGGCCGGGATCCACGCCGGATCGCAGCCGCTGGGCACGATCTGGGTCCAGGAGGGCGCGCATCCGCTCACCGAAAGCGCGGAAGTCGCGTTGCTCGGCGCGAGCCGGGCGCTCGCGCCGCAGCTGATCCGGCATCGGACCCTGCCCAGCCCCGAACTCCGGCTGCGCGAAGACCTGCTGGCGGGGCTGCTCGACGGCCGTCTCGACGTCGAATCCGTCGCCGACGACATCGGCGCGGATCCCGGGAAACCGGCCATGGTGCTGGCGTTCTCGCTCCCCCGCGACCGGGCGGCGACCGACCGGCAACTGCGCCGCGCGGAGCTGGTGCACCTGATCACCGTGCACACCGCCGCGTACCGGCGGAGCGCGCTGGTGAGCGTGATCGGCGGCCGGGTCTACGCGCTCCTTCCCGACCTTCCCGAGCACGCCGAGACGCGGATCCTGGCGCTGGCCAAGGAAATCGTCGGCACCGCGCAGCGGCATCTCGACGTCCGGGTGCGCGCGGCGCTGGGCGGTGTCGTGCCCCGTCTCTCCGACGCGGCGGCCTCGCGTGGCGACGCGGACCGGGTGCTGGCGACGATGGCGCGCGGGCACGGGACCGCGGACGTCGCCTCGCTGGCCGACGTCCGCGCCGAGGTCCTGCTCTCGGAAGTCCTCGCGTTCCTCGGGGAGCAGCCAAGGATCCGTGATCCTCGGCTGACCGCGCTGGTCGCGCACGACACCGAGCACGGCGGCATCCTGGTGCCCGCGGTGCTCGCCTACCTCGACGCTTTCGGCGATGTCCGGCGCGCGGCGCGCGAGCTGAACATCCATCCGAACACGGTGCGATACCGGGTGCGCCGCGCCGGCGAGGTGTCCGGGATCGACCTGGACGACCCCGCGCAGCGCGTCCTGACCCAGCTTCTGCTGCGACTCTGAGCCCGATGTCCAGCTTGTCCAGCCGCACGGCCACAGCCGCACCGGCGGTGAGCGGGCCGGTTCCGCCGACGGTCGGCAGCAGCCCCTCCATCCCTTGGGCCACTTCGACGAACGCGCCGAACGGCAGCACCCGCGTGACGACACCGTCCAAGACGCCGCCATCGACGTGGGCCACGACGAACTCACGCCAGTTTTCGTTGGGGGACATGCGATTCACCTCCTCTCCGCGCATGGTCCACAACAGGACACGCACGCGGAGGCGGGCTGCGGGCCCGCCCGGAGATCAAGCGGCGGCCGGGGAACCCGTCCGCTCACGGCACAAGGCCGACCCGGCAGTCATGGCCGTGACACTAGCAAAGTCACGACACCGCGGCGAAGGTCCGCAGTCCGGCGACCTCGGCCAGCCCGCGATAGGAGTCCAGCCGCTCGGCCTGGTCGAAGGTGCTGGTGGTCACCAGGATCTCGTCGGCGCCGGTTTTGGCGACGAGGTCGGCCAGCCTGCCGCCCACCTCGTCCGGGGTACCGGCGAACTGACCGTCGAGCGCCCGGTCCAGCCGCTCCCGGTCGCGTTCCGAAAGCGGTCCGGCGAGGATCTCCTCCACCGGCGACAGCGGCGGGAAGACGCCGTGCGCCCGTGAGTAGACCGTCGACCACGCCTCGGGGATCAGCAGCCGCCGGGCCCGTTCGGCCGTCTCGGCGACCGCGATCGCCGTGGACACCACGACGTACGGCCGCGAAGCCTGCGAGGAAGGACGGAAGCCGGTGCGATAACCCTCGATGGCTTCGAGCAGCGGGCCCTCACCGCGGACCGGCGCGATCACCAGCGGCAGTCCGAGTTCCGCCGCCAGCCGCGCGCCGGCACCGGTGGCCAGCAGGAACGCGGGCACGCTCAGCCCTTCCGCGGGGATGGCGTGCACGCCCGGATACGCCGTCTGCTCGCCCGCGAGGAAGCCCAGCAGCTCCCGGACCTGGTCGCCGAAGCGGTCGGCGTCGTCCTTCTCGTGCCCGAGCGCCTGCCGGACCCCGCCGGTGAACCCGACCGACCGGCCCAGTCCCATGTCGATCCGGCCGGGGAAGAGCGATTCGAGCACGCCGAACTGTTCCGCGACCACCAGCGGCCGGTGGTTCGGCAGCATCACACCGCCGGTGCCGACGCGGATCCGCTCGGTGGCCGAGGCGACAGCGGCCGCCAGCACCGTGGGCGCCGATCCGGCGACGCCGGGCACGCTGTGATGTTCGGAGACCCAGAACCGGTGATAGCCCAGCGCTTCGATGTCCCGCGCGAAGGCGACCGTGTCCCGCAGTGCGCGGGGCGCGCCGCCGCCGCGACGGGTCGGGGACCGGTCCAGTACCGAAAGCGTGATCACCTCCGGGTCAACGCGTGCGGACCCGGCGGGCATTCCCCGGTCAGGGGCGCCAGCGCTCGCTGTAGTCCGAGTGGTCGGCGAACGGCAGGGCCAGCAGCCGCAGGGTGAGGCACCAGTTCGTCCCGGCCTCGTCGGCGGGCACGTGGCACGTCTCGCACCAGTACTCGTTGCCGTACAAGGGGAACCCCGGGACCTTCTCCGAAACCGTGGTGCGGTGCGCCTGCAGGAGCCGCCGGGTCGCCTCGATCTCGTTGATCATCTGATTGATCGCGTCGAGTTCGATGTCGTTCAGCGAACGGATCTTCTTTTCGATGACGACCTTGGTCTCGCCACGATTGAGCGATTCACTGATCTCGGTTTTCTTGACCGCCTGCATGATCAACGCCTGACGTTGCCCCACACGCGCGGCGAGAAAGGCGATCAAGTCGTCCACAGGTACTCCTTCGTCTCCCCCAGCCTAGTGTTCGGAGGGAACTGTCGCTGGCAGGAAGCTTGCCGTTACGGCAAGGTCCCGTGCGTCACACAGTCTTGTATCGGTCCGCCGCGGAGCGGTAACAGGTTTCTAGATCGACACGAAAGCGCAATCACTCCGCGAGCAAAACGAAGAAGAGACGGATGCCGAGCACGAATTGGTCACCGATACCACACGCGTCGTCACGAAATGCGTTCCCGCTCGTGGCCGGGCTCGTCGTCGCGCTCACCTTGGGCGCGGGCGTCGGAGTGGTGGCGGCCACTTACCCGAGGGCGCTCGCGGCGCCGTCGGCCCCCGCGACGGTGACCGTCACGGCGGAAGCCGCGCCCGCGCCGACCGTGACCGTCCCGGCGCCCCCGGCCACTTCGGGACGCGCCGCCGTCGCCACCCCGGCGGACCGGTTCGCCGACGGGACCTACCTGGTCGGCACCGAGGTCGAAGCGGGCTCGTACCGCTCCCCCGGACCGGTGTCCGGCGGCAACGGGCACTGCTACTGGGCTCGGCTGCACGCCGACGGCGCGTCGAAGATCGTGGCCGACCAGCTGACCACCGGTGCCGCCCGGTTCACCACCCGCAAGGGCGAGTACGTGCAGGTCGCGGGCTGCGAGTTCGCCCGGAGCCGGTAGATATACAGTCTTGGTTGCGCAGTTTGAACTGCGGAAGTTAGCCTGCGGGCATGACCGAGAACGCCGCCGCGTCGAGCGCCCGCGCGGCCCACGAGATCCGCTTGGCCTTCAGCAGGCTCCGGCGCCGCCTGCGGGAGAACTACGGCAGCGGCGACCTCACGCCGTCCCAGACGTCCGTGCTCAGCAGGCTCGACAAGGACGGCGAAGCGTCGGTCAGCGACCTGGCGGCCATCGAAGGCATCCGGCACCAGTCGGTGGCGACCACGGTCGGTGTCCTGGTCGAGCGGGGGCTGGTCGCCCGCCGCCCCGACCCCGAGGACGGACGGCGCCAGTTGGTCTTCGTCACCGAGAGCGGCCACGCCTTCCTCGAAGAGCGCCGCCGCGCCGGGGAGGGCTGGCTCGCCCAGGTCCTGGAGACCCGGTGCACCGAGGCGGAACGCCGCACGTTGATCGAAGCGGCGGCGCTCCTGGAACGGGTCGTGCGCCGATGAGCACCGCGACGGAAACGGGCTTCGACCGGCGGCTCCTGCCCCCGATGATGCTGGGCGCAGCCCTCAACCCGGTCAATTCGTCGATCATCTCCGTGTCCCTGGTGCCGATCGGCGCGGCCTTCGGGGCCCCGCCCGCCGAAACCGCTTGGCTGGTCTCCGCCCTGTACCTGGCCACCGCGATCGGCCAGCCCGTGGTGGGACGGCTCATCGACCTCTTCGGCCCCCGCAACCTCTTCCTGGCGGGCGCCGCGCTGACCGGGATCTCCGGCGTCGTCGGCATGCTCGCCCCCGGCTTCGGCGTGCTCGTCGCCTCCCGGGTCCTCCTCGGTTTCGGCACCTGCGCCGGTTATCCGGCGGCGATGCACCTCATCCGGAGCGAGGCCCGGCGCACCGGGAAGGACAGCCCGGCCGGAGTCCTCACCGCGCTCGCCATCACCACGCAGACCATCGCCGTCGTCGGGCCCAGCCTCGGCGGCCTGCTGATCGGGATCGGCGGCTGGCGCGCCACCCTGGCGATCAACATCCCGCTCGCCTTGGCCGGCTCGTATCTGGGTTTCCGCCGTCTTCCCGCGACACCGGCCACCCGCCGCGACGGCCGCCTCGTCCGCGGACTCGACCTGCCCGGCATGGGCCTGTTCGCCGCGGCCCTCGTCTGCCTGCTGCTGTTCCTGATGGACGTGCGAAGCGGCGACTGGTGGCTGCTCGCCGTGACCGTCGCGGCCGGCGCCGGATTCACCTGGCGCGAACTGCGGACCCGGCAGCCGTTCATCGACGTGCGCCTGCTCGGCGGCAACCTGCCGCTGCTGGCCACCTACGGCCGGGCCCTGCTCAGCTTCGTCGTCAGCTACGCCTTCCTCTACGGCTACACGCAGTGGATGGAGCAGGGGCACGGGTTGTCCGCGTCGGAAGCCGGACTGGTGCTGCTTCCGCTGTTCGGCGTCGGGATCATCGCCTCAACCGTCACCGGACGCAGCAAGGCCGTCCGCGGGAAGCTGCTGATCGGCTCGCTCGGGCAGGTCGCCGCGTGTGCCCTGCTGCTGTTCCTGAACGACGGCAGTCCGGTGTGGATGCTGCTGGCCGTCGTGATCGTCCTCGGGGTGCCGCAGGGGCTGAACAACCTCGCGCTGCAGAACTCCGTGTACCACCAGGCCCACGCCGAACGCATGGGCTCGTCGGCCGGGTTGCTGCGCACCTTCGGCTACCTCGGCGCCATCGTCGCGTCCGCGGCCAACGGCGCCTTCTTCGGCCGGCGCGCCGACAGTGCCGGGCTGCACCACCTGGCCGCGTTCATGCTCGTGGTCAGCGTGCTGTTCCTCGCACTGACCGTCGCGGATCGCTCGCTGGGCCGCGTCGGGCGGGCCTGAAGCGCGGCTGGGCCGAGACCGCGCTTAAGTGTCGTCGCGCGCCTTGCTGGGCTGGACCCGCTTCGGCTCACCCGGCATCTTCGGGTTGCCACCCACCTCGACCTTGTGCTCACCTGCATATGTCGAGGCTGGTCAGAACCATAATGCGCCACATTGCCGGGCGAGTTTTCAAGGGCCGATTCCCCCAGAATCAGCCCGAGCGCGCCACCTGACCATACGGCCCCAACACGGCGTGAGCTTCACCACACGGACGCCTGAGGCCCCGATCGTGGGTGGTCTCCGATGACCGCCGTCGCCACCCGCCGAACCGCCTACCGCACCCCGCACACCGCCCGCCGGATCCAGGCCGCCCGCTACCCCGGCGACCCCGAACGCTGGCGAGTCTCCTTCCTGCCCGACCAGCTGCTCACCGCGGCCGACGCGCGCCTCGCCCTCGGACTCGCCGAACTGCTCTTCGACGGCGCGCCCCCGCTCCACTCCGCACGCCGGCGCCGCCTCGAGATCTTGGCGTCCGGACTGGACCTCACCCTCGACCGGGCCGCCGAGCTCGTCGCCGAGCCGCCGCACCAGTTGGACCGGCGGTTCCACACGATGTCGCTCGACTGCTGGTGTCGGCCGCGGCCGACCCTGGACGGCGCGGTTCACGTCGACCCGGTGGGCGTGCCGGTGTTCGCCGCCACCGACGCTGACCCCATCCTCCTCGACGGTTCAGCGATCGAGGATCACCGATGAGGCGCCGGACGCCGGCGCGGAGGCTCGCGGTCTACCGGGCGTGGCTGGCGGCGCTCGTCGCGTGCTCGGTCGTGCTGATCACGGTGGGTCCGGTGGCGGTCATCAACCGCGGCGAGCTCGGCCTGGACGCCGTGCACGATCCGTCGCTGGTGATCCCGGCGGTCGCGCTGCTGCTCGCCTGGTGGGGCAGTCTCGTCGGTGCCTGGACGAACTACGACCGGCTTCCCCGCGAGGCGTAACGCCCTGCGGGTCACGCGCGACGTGTCCTTTCGTCTCACCTTTCGTGAGACGTTGCCGACCGTGGGAGTACCGCACATGAAGCCGCGCATGATCGTCGTCCTCGTCGCTGCCGCCGCGGTCGTCGGCGCGCTGATCTGGCTACTGGTTCCCGTTTCGGCGGCGTCGCCGGGTGGCCGGGCCCTCGACTGCGGTAACGGTTTCGCTTCGGGTGACCTCGAAGGAGGCTGGGCTGAGCTGGTGACGAAGTCGATGCAGTCGAAGGAGGGAGAAGCGGCCCTCGTCGCGGAACTGCAGCAGGCGCAGAAGGACACGAGGTACTCGACGATGTTGGAGGGTTACCAGGCAGCGTGCGGCGATGCTCTGACTGTGCGGCGCAGCGTCGGTTTCGGGGTCGCCGGCGTCGGCGCGGTAGTTCTGCTCGGCGCGCTGCTGGTGCGGCGGTCGCCCCGTCAGTCTGGCGTTTCGAGTTCGCCTCCCCCTGCTGCCTGAGCCCGTTCGCCTGACTCACAGTGTCGCCCCGGTTTCCCTCGGTGCCGGGGCGTTCTGCTGTTCGAGGGCTGGCCGGTAGGCTGACACCTGTACCTCTTCGCAGAGGACCGCCCCCGGGTAGCTCCCGGGGGCATGCGGAGAGGCGACTCTGCGAATGAGGGTGGTCTTTGATGACCGATTTGCCTGCTGACGCGTCCATTGGTGCGCGCATCCGTTACTACCGCGACCGGCGTGGCATGTCCCGACCAGTGCTTGCCGGGCTCGTCGGCGGAAAGTCCGCTGAGTGGGTCAAGGCCATCGAGACCGGGAAACAGCACGCGCCGCGGCTGGCTCTCCTGCTCCGGATCGCGCAAGCCCTTGAGCTTCCCGACCTCGCCATGCTCACCGGCAACGGGCACGCGGTACCGGTGTCGGTGTTCGCGGGTCCGCGGCACGCCACGCTGTCGGAGGTTCAGGCAGCGCTCACCGAGTACCGGGTGTCTCTGCGCGCGGAACCGGTCTCGGTGCCTCACCTCGGCGAGCGCCTTCGGTTCGCGTGGGCGGTCCGGCATTCGTCTCCTGATCACCGGACGCAGCTGGGTTCGTTGCTGCCAGGCCTGATCCGCGATGCCCAGGTCGCTGTGCGGATGCTGCGCGGCGACGAGCGCCGTGCCGCGCGCCGGATTCTGGCGGGCGTGTACCAGCTCGCGGACTTCTACGTCGCCTACCAGCCCGCGCCGGAGCTGGTGTGGATGGTGGCCGACCGTGCGATCACCGAGGCGCAGGAGGCCGACGATCCGTACCTGATCGCGGGCGGGGCGTGGGCCATGGTGCAGGCGATGCGCGATGACACCCGCTGGCAAGAAGCCATCGAGCTGGCGACCGACGCGCGGGACGAGCTCGCCCGGTACCTCGACGACGCCCCAGACGATTGGCGCGGCATGGTGGGCGCGCTCAACGCGGAGATCGCCTACGTGTACGCGCGCCGCGGTCGGCACGGCCCGGCGTGGGCGCACTGGGAGCGGGCCGACGAGATCGCGCGCAGCCTCGGCCCCGACTACCGGCACACGCAAAGCAGCTTCTCGCAGAGCGTGATGTCCGCGCACGCGACCACGCTCGGTGTCGAGTTGCGCCGCACCGGCGAGGCCTTGCGCGCGGCGGCCGCGCTGGACCCGGTGACGATCCCGTCTCTTGCCCGGCGAAGCCGACACCTGATCGAGGTGGCGCGGGCGCACTCGCTCGACGGGGACCACGCCGCGGTGTTGTCGCTGCTCGACCGGTCGCAGCACGTGGCGCCGGAGACGATCAGCTACAACGGGTTCGCCAGGGACATGCTGATCGGCCTGCGGAAGAACCCGCCTGCAGGGAAACGAGCCGAGGTCCTTCAGCTGTGCAACCGGGTCGGAATCGCTGCTTAGCCTGATCGAGTGAGGGTAGGAATCGTACCCATCACCCCTGTCGATCACTCTTAGCTTCGTCCCCGTGACAAATCGGGGATGGCGGGACGCGCGGGTGATCCGCGTTGCGGATTCGAACGGTGAGGCCGTCGACCTTGTCGTCGGCCTGACAAAGGACCAGCACGGCAGACACCACCGTGCACTCGGCATCGGGGACGGGCCCACCGCGCTGCTCACCGCCGACGTCATCCTCCAGCTGAACGCCAACCTGGCCGATGCCGAACGGGACCTGCGTCGCGTCGAGGGGCTCCGGTGACGGCGGCCGTGCTCGCGATGACCGACGCCGACTACGAGCCGCAGTACTGCCCGAACCGGATCCTCGGCGGCGGTCAGGTGCACGACTTCCTGACGGTCGAGCTCGCCGACGACTCCCTCTCGTGGCTCATTCCGCGGTGCCAAACAAGCGCGTCGAAACCGGACCTGCAACCGCGCCTCCTGATGCGCACCGAGATTCCCGCGAAGGCCTGCATTTGCGACGCGTGCGCATCGTTGCGGCGCCGCGACCGGATCGTCCGCTGCCCGCTGATCTGGCGGCGATGACGATGGTCCTGCCCTACAACGACTCGCTGCCCCCGATCCCTGCCGTGGTCCTCAACGGCGGCCAGATGGTCAAGCAAGCCGGTGCCCTGTACGTACCGGTCCGGGGCGGCGACGGCCGCGCCCACTGGGCCTATGAACCGAAGCTCCGCGTGCAGCGCATCGACCTGTGGTGCCAGGAGGGTCGGTTCGCCGACGCGCCACGCGACGCGGCGTACGGCGTGACCACATCGCTCGGATTCGCGTCGGCGTGCGAGTGGTGCACCTGCCTGGCGCCGCTGCCCACTCGTGAAGCAAACGAAGGAACGGGGACCTGAGCATGGAGCCGTTGGAGTTCAACCGCGATCACCGGGCCGTCCTCGGGAAGCTGGCGCTCGGCCGGTTCCTGCTTCTGCCGTGGGAGCTGGCCGAAGACCACGACGACTGGGGTCTCGAACTGGTCGACCTGGGCATCGATCTTGGTGTCGACGTATGGCGGGAGCCGATCAACGCGAAGAGCCTCACCGTGATCCTCAACGGCGACAATCGACCGCCGGACGAAGCCATCCACACCGGGATCCGGCGAGTCGAGCACCGGCGGTTCATGCGCCGCGACGAGCGGAAGCTGATCGTGTCGGGCTACCGCGTCACTGCCGGCGGGATCGTGATCCCGCACACCTGACCCCCGGTCGGCGCGGGGGTCCCGATCCGTCGCGTCGACCGGGTCACCACACCGTCCGCCGTACCCCGCGCCCTGTACTTGGCCGGCCGGGTGCGCGGCCCCCTTGCGGTGGACGGGTCGGCCTCGCCGGTTCTCCCAGTGATCGCGGCGAGGCACCGGGGGGCGGGGATACAGGGCCCCGCCCCCCGGCTTCTACCAACCGAAAGCTCCCGGTCGATGTGCCTGTCCTCCCCCTCGCTGGCATGTCGGCCGGGTCTCAGAACTTCAGGCGTACGCGCGCCATTTCGGACGCACCATTCGCATGACCCTCATGCGGACCGACAACCCGTAGGGATCCGGCACCTGATTCCCGGGCTTCACCCCAGAACGAAAGGATCCATTGTGGCCGACCGAGTCGAACAGACCGAGGCGATGAAGAACGAAGCGCTGGAAAAGGGGAACCTCGGCGGCGCAATCGTTGCAGCGAACCTGCACAAGTGGGCGAAAGAGGCAGAGGCAGAGAAGGCCCCCGAGAAGGGCTAGCCGACAAGACCCCGCCTTTCGCTATCAGGCAACAGGAAACCCCTACCGATCATTGACCACTATGGACACAATTGAACAATAGTCGTTGCATCAGAAGGGAAACCTGTGCCTCCATTGGAAGTCATCCCCGGCCTGATTCTCACCGATGACATGTTCGAACTCGCAGCCGCCGGGGTCGCCGAGCACACACCCGATGTCGGCCCGCTGACCCGAGCACAGTGGACGGATCCGAGCAGATGGGTCCACGTTCCGGATCTCGACGGCGAGATCAGCAAGAGCGAGCTCACACTCGTGACCGGCCTCGACCGCACGGTGAAGCTGAACGTCTGGTTCAGACCGGACACACGCGGCGGCGACGAGGAGCAGATCCCGCACAACCACAGGTGGCTGTCCTTCACCGGGCACCTGTTGCGCGGCGCGTACGGCGAGATCAAGTGTCGACGCACGAACATCGACGACGAGACCGGCCGCGCGGACGTGGTGTTCGAACCGAGAGTGACGCACTCCAGCCCCGGCGCGAACGTCGTCACACACGACGATTTCCACGAGGTCGTCGCCGTGTACGAACCCGGGACCATGAGCCTCATGTCGTGCGGTTTCGGGAAGTTCGGCGACTGGTGCCACCTGGACGTGCACACAGGACGGACCCGGCGGGATCAGCCCGTCGCCGGGTTCGAGGCGATGTTCGCGAAGCTGAACCCGCACCGCCAGCCGAAGTAGTTGGCAGCGCAGCACTTCCATCACACGCAGAAAGGTCCCCGCACCGGTTGGTGCGGGGACCTCGCGCTGAGAACCCTGGTCGTCAGTCGACGTCGCCGCCGCGCGGCGGCGGTGCGGGCGGCAGGCTCGTCACCACCGGCGTCCCGTCCACGCTCACGCCGTAGCTCGGCGGCTGGTTCGAACCCAGCAGTACGCGGGTGAGCCACGGCGGGAGCTTCGCCTCGATGGCGCGCAGCGCCGGGTACACGATCGCGAGCGCGGCGGGGATCAGCACCATCTGGCCGAGCCCGTCCACCGCGCCGGTCACGGAGTCCGGCAGGCCGAGCCCGGCCAGCCACGCAATCCCCGCCGCCCACAAGCCGGGCACGATCGTGCGCAGCCACGACACCAGCCGATCACCGAGCTGCCCGCTCATACGGCACCTGCCTTCAGCTTGTCCGCAACCTTCGCGAGCACGCGGTCCGCGATCGCGTCGGCCTGCTCGGCGTTGTCGCCGTCGAGCGCGTCGGCGACCTCCTGCCGCACGACCGGGCCGATCTTCGCGACGAGCAGCCCTTCGAGCGCGGCCGCGAGGTTCGCCGGGGTGACGTCGTTCAGCTCGTTGTCGACGATCAGCTTCGTCTGCGCGTTGAGCGCGACCGTGAGGCCGTTGACCTGGCCGCCCATGTCCTTGATGAAGGCGGCGAAGTTCCGCTTCGTGGCGTCATCGAAGACGTTGCCCCACATGAAGCGGCTGAAGTCATCGGGCGTGAACATCTCGTCCTCCTCGGGTTGGCCGCCCATGCGGGCGGCGAGTTGTGCGCGGGTGCCGCGGAACGCGCTGGCGTCGAGCGGCTCGTAGCCCGCGATGCGGGCCGAGCTGGTGAACTGGAGCAGCGCGACGGGCAGCCCGCCGTAGCCGTCCCAGTAGTGGGCGGGCACCTCGGCCCATTCGGATGCGAGGGTGCCGACGCGGTTGTTCGGGTACCGCGAGGACCACAGCGGCGGCAGACCGACGAGAGACGGTGAACCGATCTGCTGCCAGTACCAGCGCGGGATATACAGCAGCGGCGTGCTGTAGCCCTCGGCGTTGAGGAGCCGGATGATGTCGCGGGTGAGCGCGACACCACCGGAGTTCGCCTCGACGTCGAGGATCACCGGCACGTCACGCGGAACCACCTGCGTGATCTTCGCGACGTGCGCGGCCGCCGACGCGTTCGCACGCTGATACCAGTACGCCCCAACCAGCTGGCCGGCCGCGCGGGCCTCGGCCAAATTCGACGCGAAGTCCTCGTCGACGAAGGTGCTGCCCTCCCCCGCTTTCATCAGGCAGAGCTCGCAGCCGTCACGGCGGGTCTGCGCGAGGTCGAGCCGCTTGTCCTGGTGGTGGGAGATGTCGATGACGAACGTGATCGGGTCAGCCATCACACACGCTCCGGCCAGTGCCAGGTGCCGCCCGCGTGCTCGTCTTCGCTCTGGCTCACGTGCTCGTTGAAGAACTGGCCGGTCGGGTTCAGCACGCACAGCGAGACGCACCCGTCGTGCTCCGGGTCGCTGTCAGGACATACCTCGGTGACGACCGCCGCGCGGCACTGCGAGGTGTACTCGCCGCCCGGCGTGCCGTAGCTGACGTAGTGGACGATCCGTCCGACGGACGGTTTCTGATCGGTCATGCTCATCCTCCGGGGATCGGGAGTGGTGGGTCGCTGCTCGGCGACGCCGAGCGGGTGCACTCGTAACGCGGGCTGGCCGGATCGAACGGAGTCGCACGCGTGCAGGTCTCGGTCGTGCCGTCCGGGTAGTCCGTCGTCCAGCCCGCCGGCGGCTGGCCGTCGGCGCCGCTCCGGCCGTCGGCGCCGCGGCACTGCGCGGACTCGGCGAGGCACGGCGGTGATTGGCCGTCCTGCCCGTTCGTGCCGTCGCGTCCGCGGCATGGGTCGCTGGGTTGTCCGCAGTAGGCGGCGACCGCCGCGACCGCATCGCCGTCGCGGCCGTCGGTCCCGTCCTTCGGCGGCGGGATCCGCGCGAGAACGGTGGTCACGATCGCGTTGTAGTCCGGGGCCGCACCGTCCGGGCCGCGGCATCCGTTGCGGCCCGTGCAGTAGTCGACGACCGCGCTGAACGCGGCCTGCCGGAGCGCGCCGTGGTCGATCTGCGGTGCATCGGCCGCGACCGCGGGCTGTTCCTTCACCTCGACGGCTTTCGCGCACGCCGTCCCGAGTTCGGCTGCGGCGTCGCCGCCTTTCGCGCACGCGTCGGCGACCTGGTCGGCGAGGCCCTTCGCCTGCGATTGCACGGCGGCTGCGTCCTGCCGCACGGTGTACGGCTCCCACACCGCGTATCCGGCGGCGAGGAGAGCGAATACGGCAATCCCCGTGGCGATCCAGTTAGTTCGGCTCATCTAGATCACCGGCCTTCCGGCGGGCGCGGGCTGCGGTGTCCTCGGCTTTCCAGCGGCGTTTGCGTTCGGCATCAACGAGTTCGGCGTTCCGGGCGCGTTCCTTGTCGAGCTGGTCCTGTAGCCGGGTCGCGCGTCGTTCGGCGCGGAGCCAGAACCAGCCGACCACGATGATGACGACGAGCAGCGCCGCCGAAGGACCAGCGGACTGTAGGAGTTGGCCGATGTCCAAAGCACCCACCGTCACCTCTTTTCTGATCGTGCACGTTGACTGTCCACTGTGGTCACGGGTTGATGTCCTCGACGAGCAGTTCCCGTTCGACGGTGCCGCCGTTGAACGTTTGGGTACCGGTGGATGCTGATGCTGATACGCCGATGGTCACCAGGCCGGAGAGTCCCGTGATGGTTTTGTATCCGCAGAATTCACCGTTGCCGCCGGTGGCGGGGAACGCGAAGCCGCGGATCAGGGTGCTCGACGTGGCGATCGGCCCGGCACCCGCGACCCATCGGAGGTTGCAGGCGACGGCGGATGGGGTGGTGGCGGTGCCGACGCTGTTGGAGTGCCGGGTGCTGTAGGAGATTTTGTAGCGGTGGGACGCGATCGCCATGAACGTGACCGTGTCGTCGGGGAGGACGGCGTGGGCGGTGAAGGTCGCGTTCGTGGACGGGTTCACGGACGTGACGTATTTGGTGAGCATCGCGGCGGTGAGGGTCTGGCCAGCGAGGTACGGCATCAGGTCCTCCTAGAGCGCGATGGCCGCGGGTCGGGCGAGCGACACGGGGGCGCCGATCGCGTGGGGTTTGACGATTCCGTTGGTGGAGCGGGTGACGGTCATGCGTTGCGCGTTGCCGTCGAGGACGATGACGGCGCCGCGGCTGATCGCGGAGGCGCCGCCGGTGACGGTGAAGCTGCCGGCCGCGATGTTGGCTGGGGTGGTTTGGATCCTGTAGTCCCAGACCATTCCGGCGTCGTCTCCGGCGGTGGAGGATGGTTCGCCGATTTCGGTGGCTCCGGCGATGGTGGCGACGCTGGTCCAGTCGTCTTGTTTCCAGCCGAGGTAGAGGACGACGCAGTTGAGGCAGGGCACGGTGACGGCGGGGTAGGCGATGTTCTGTGCGCTGCCGTTCAGTTGGGATTGGGAGTTGGTGAACACGCGCGGTGACACGCCACGGAATGCGGCCATCTGCGCGATGGTGTCGGCGTTCGCGGCGCCGTTGACGAACGTCACGGTTGGTGCGACGTCCCCGGTCTGGTGGATCCGCCACAGCAACGCGATGTTCCCGAACCCGAAGATCTGTTCCCACCCGGGCGGGAACGCCACGAACCCGGTGCCGGAGTTGCGGATGCTGACGAAGATGAGCTTGAGGTCACCGACCTGAAGTCCAGCGGGGTGGGTCGGGTTGAGCGACGCGTTGTTCCCCGTGACGGCAGCACTGGAGGCCACAAAGGACGGTGCGATCGCGGAGATCGCGGTGACGCTCATTTCCTCGCCGCCGACCACGATCGGGATCGGCATCTCGGCGGCGTCGCTCGTCCAGCCGGGGCCGGGGAAGTCGGAGACCAGCAGCTGTGTGTCTGCCGATCCGGCCGCGCCGAGCAGCACCGTGGTGTCGGTGTCGATCTTCCCTTTGGCGGTGTCGTCGAGCACGAGCACGTCATACGGGGACGCCGGGGTGCACTGGAACGTGATGTCGTGCGTGAGTCCGGTGATTTCCTCGGTGTAGCCGCGAACGAGCTGCGAGATGTCTTCCGGGGCGAGGATGACGGGTTTCGGGTTGTCGATGACGATGCGGTCGTCGAGGTTCACCATCAGCGTGTCGAGCGCGAGAGTGGGCGCGACCTTCGCGAGCTTCGCGACGTTGACCGCGATCGAGGGGTAACGGGCTTCGTCGACGACGCCGAGGTGTACCCGCCATGAGGCGGCGTCGGCTGTCTGTGCGTCGTAGGCGAGGTTGAGGGTGACGGCGGTGTCGTAGCGGCCGACGCCGACACCGGCCGAGGGTTCGGTGACGGCGAGCGGGCCGGTCGTCTGCTCGATCTGGGAGGAGCTGCCTCCCTTGCGGGTGACCGTGACGTCGTTCCGGAGCGCCTGGTCGTCCTCGACAGGACGGAATGGGGGTGCGAGGTGCCCGGCGTCGTAGTCGAGTGTGACGGCGGCACGCTGGTTGTAGAGGCTGTTCCCCAGCCGGTAGATCAGACCAAGAGCGTTCCGGCTTTCGGAGATGCTGCCCATGTCGGCGTCGGCTGCTTCGCTCATCAAAGTCAGGAACGAATCCCTGCCTTGCGCTCCAACACGGTTCGAAAGTGTTCCTTGTCCGTCGTTGTAATCCGCGAAGGAAACCGCGCTTTCGGAACAGACACGAGCCATTCTCGTCTGAGAAGTTTCGCCAGCGTAGCCGCGAAGCTGGGCCCCCAGGGGGGTCAGGTTCCCGTAGTAGTTGCGAACCATGACATGCCCGAACGCTGTGCCGACACACTGCCTGTATGGGTTGACCATAACGCCAAGACAGGACCCGATGGTGACACTTGGAATTGTGCCACTTCCCGAAACAAAAGGACCCACTAGTGGAATATTGACGATGGCCCAGTCGACGTTTGCGCCGTTCTGGACCAGTTCGACCGACACTTGCACTGGCCTGTCGTTGACGTCGAAACTGATGGGCGCAGACGTATAGATCGTCACTCGGTCTTGGTCATAGGCGCGAAGCTTCAGCGACCCACCCGTGCCGTAAATGAGGTCCCAGAATCCAGCCGTGCCCGAACTGTTGATCCGAAACAAGGTGTCTTGGTCGTCTTCGCCGGTGCTCGGAACGTGCATAAGGAACACGGCTTGCACCGTGCCTGTCGCAGGGCCCCACACGTCACCGACCCACTGACTCTGCTTGGAAACCGGGATCGGCGCCGAACCTGGAAAGGCAGAGTTCGTCGCAAAATCGGTCACGCCTGCGTTGACCTGCATCGGCAGGCCACCTATCCCAGACGCGATGGCAGTGGACTCACGTAGATCTTCGGCTGGCCAGTAGCCAAGGGGCGCCGGTGAGATCGTCGAGAACCCGCGATAGAGCGTTGACCGAAGCGACGCGTCACCCTGCCCAAGACGCCGAAGGATCCCCGCCGCTTCGATCTCGGTGTAGACGTCGTTCCCTGACGTGTCCCAACCGGACGGCCAGTTCGCCACCTCACCGAAGAACCTGTTCGACCGCACCTCGAAGTCGTCATACGAGAACACGACCGGAGTGTTCGTGTTGCCCGACCCGACACCCGAACGCACACCGACCCAGCCCGCCGCCCGATTCGCGAGCCGATCCGACCGGCCCTCCACGCTCCACGCGATCGGCTCCGCCGAGCTCGCCGCCCACACCTTCGCGCGCAACGTCTGCCCGTCCACCTGGAACCGGGTACGCAACTGCTGACCGGTGTACGTGAGCCCAGGGACGGTCGTGTCAGCCATGACGACGGTACCGTCAAAGTGAACAATCCCGAGCGTTACCACCTCGGCGGTAGAAATCTTCACCTGCGCAAGGAAATAGTCCGTTGTGGACAAGCCACCGGCAACGAGCGTTGCGGGCTCGACGTTCCCGCCCGTCACATTCGAGAACGGCATCGACACCGTCACCGAGACATCGACGTCTCGATACAACTGGGATCCCAGATAGTTCATGTGGTACAGGGGTGCCAAGGACAGCGAGTGCGTCGCCACGCCCGCTGCCACCGCGAAATCCGTCGACGGCGTACCGACCGTGGTCCATGCCCCGCCGACGTCCGCCGTCCCCCAGCCGTTCGACACCGTCCGCGTGAACGCGTCCTTCGCCGTCCGGATCCCGATTCGGATCGGCGTGTTCCGCCCCAACGACCCATACCACGGGCCGACAGGGTTCCGAGGCGAATACGTGCCACCCCGGTTGTTCAACGTCAACGTGCACGACGACGGCGCCACCGACGTCGCTTCATTCTGCCGACCACGCGTGATCCGGATCCCATCCCGCTGATACACGTGCGACGTGATATCCCGCCACCCGCTGTTCACATACAGCTCGACCGCCAAATCCCTAGGCGCATCAGGAAACACCGGTGCCGTCATGACCCCAACACCACCTGAACATTCCCACCCCGGACACGCACATACTTCCGGGCCACCTCCATAAACAAATCCTCCAACGGGGAACCGCCACCCGCGAACACCAGCTCCACACGCGCCACTGCCCCACCCTCGACCCGCGCACCACCAGCGGACTGCGCCACCGGAGCGGCATACGCCGAATCCACACCGACAGCACCACCGCCCGCGAACCCGTTCACACCAGCGTTGATGTCCTCCAACAGCGGCCGCCACTTCCGGGTCTGACTCGCCCGGATGACCATCTCCCCATCGGAACCCGCAATCGGCCCACGCGACGACAACGCGAGAATGCTGTCCGACGTCCCCGTCCCCGACCCGCGCATGACACCGCCACCGCGGATATCGAGCATGCCGCCCCCAGCAGCGAACCGCGGCACCGAACGGACTTCCCCGCCCGTGGCGTAGCCGACCAACCCACCCTTCGCATACCCCGGTGCCGGCCGGGCACCGTAGCCGGTGCCGCTGTTGAACTGGGCATTCACGGTGATCGTCGAGGTGCGGTTCCGGGCAGCCTGATTGATCTCCGCATTCGCGCGGGTCGTGTTCGCATCGACGATGATCCACGACACGGTGCCGTCGGCATTCCGCTTGGCCTCCAGCACCCGGTTCTTCGCGGCCTGGATGAACCCGTCGATCGTCAAGAACCCCTTGGCGCCATTGGCGTACTGGACAGCGGCCTCGATCTGGTTGTTCGCCGGGTTCCGTTGCGCATCAACAGTGACAACACCAGTCGAACCATCCGCGTACTGCACGACACTGGAGATCTGATTGGTGGCACGGTTAATATCCGCGGTCACCGACACCGCACCCTTGGTGTTCTGCGCAAACTCAGGGAGCGCCGCGATCGCGTCCTTCCCCTGCTTCGTATCAGCGGTGACGTAGGTAGTGATCTCCTTCGGGATCAGCCCGTACTTGTCGGCCAGGTCCTGCGCTGCCTGGCCCTGGATTCCCATCTTGTGCGCGATCTCGATGAACCGGTCCCGCTGTGTCTGCAGGCTGCCGTTGACCTTCTGCACGGCCTCGTCGAACGGCATGCCCTTCCGGACCATCTCGTCGATCGACGTGCCCGCCTTCGCGAACGACGACTGCAGCCCAGTCGCGAGATCCTGCAGCTGCGACCCGTTGGCAGTGAACGTATTCAGCGACCCGTCAGCGTTCAGCAACGACTTACCGAACCCATCGGCCTTGTCCATGCCGTCCTTCAGGCTGGTCTCCATCGCACGAAGCGAGTCATTCCCCGCCTGGACCGCCTCCTCGAACGTAGCGTTCCGCCCCTCCAGAATGTTGAGGACATCCACCAGCGCCGACAGCTTCTCCTCGCTGCCCGACGCGGCGTCCTTCATCCCGTCCATCGCCGACTCAAGAGCGGTCATGGACTTCGCGCTGGACTGCGACGCGACACCGAGCGCCTTGTTCGTCTCCGCCGCTTTCCCGAACTCGCCGCTGGAGCTCTCGACAATGTCAGCCAGCTGCTTCGCGGCGAACCCGGTGTCGTCCATCGCCGTGACCGTGCCGCCGACACCGATCCCGAGACGCTCGAACCTGGTCGTCAGCGCCTCCGCGCCACCAGCCACATGCGTGTGTGCTTCGGTGACGCCACGCAGCTGCGTCACGAGCTGCTTGCTCGCCTCCGCGTTCCCCAAATAGCCGGTCGTCAGCAACTGCACACCGCCCGCCCCAGCGAGCTTCTGCGTGTCGACGAGCAGGTTCCGGGTGCCGTCGTGCAGCTGGAAATTCGCGAGCTTGTCCGCAGCCTTCGCACGCACGGACTCGGTGATCGCACCCTTCGACTCCCGCAACGCCGACGCGAGATCACGCACCCGCGCCGCCTGCGCCGACGCGTCACCCGCCGCGTCCTGGTGCTCCTGCCCAAGGATCATCAGGCCCGCGCTCAACGCAGCAACCGCCAAGGTCGCAGGAGACAGCGCGGCCCCGGCCAGCGCACCCACCGCAGTGCCGGCCTTCGCGGCGCCCCGCTCAATCCCGCTGAGATCGTTACCGGCTGCCCGGACCTTGGCTCCGATACCTTCGAAGTTCCGTCCGATGTCGAGCCCGAACTTTGAAGCGATCATCGACACGGCCATCAGCGAGCCACCGAACTGGCTCACGCCCTGCGGCAACGCGTTCAGGACGGTGATCAAGGCCGAGAGCACCGACATCGCACCAGCGCCAGCCGACCCGAACCCGTTGAGGAATCCGATCGCGGCCCCGCCCTGGGAGGTCAGGTCGAGCAGCGAATTCGTCGCCAGGTCGAGGATCACGTGCAGCTGTGTCAGCGGCCCCGACGATCCGTTCGCGAGGTTCGCGAGCAGCGTCCCCAGCCGGGCCTCGACCATCCGGATCGTGCCGCCGAAGATCGCCATGCCCTGGCCGGCGCCCGCCGAGCCTTTCGACGCGTTCGCGAAGAATTCCCCAAGGCCCTGGCCTGCTTGCCCGGCGAACGATCGCACCCCGACGAGCGCCTGGTGCGAGTTCTTCAGCCCGATCACCATGCCCGGCAGCGCGCCCTCGGCGAGATCAGTGACCGTGCCGGTCAGGACCTTCACCTCGGCCGCGCTCGCGCCGAACGCCTCGTGTGCGAGCGGCTGCAGCCGGTCCCACGAATCGTGCAGGTCCGACGAAGCACTGACGAGCGGGCCGACCATGACCTGCGCCATGCGCGTCGAGTCGTCGACGATGTCGTTCGCGAGCTCGCTGTAGGAGCCGGACACCTTTTCGTTGGACCGAAGAATCAGCGCGCTGACGGCAACCATCGCCGCTCCCGGCAGAGCCAACGCGGTCGCCACCCCGGCGGCGCCGACCGCTGCCGCCGCGGGAAGCCCGATCGACAGACCAGTGAACAGCAAGGCATCGAATGCCTTGTTCGCACGGCTGGCCACACGGGACATCTCGCTATCGACAGCGGCGCCACCCCTCCGGGCGCCGCCGCGCATACCCTCTTCCAGCCCGCGCCCGGCTACCTGTCCGACGGCAGCCCCAGCCCGCTCGGCAGCGGCACCATCGACCTCGACGGGAACATGCGCCTTGACCCCGGCTTCAGCCCCGGCAACGAGGACCTCAAGCTCCTCACGGAACTTCGCCGCATCACCCGGCTCAACCGGGATCTCCGCATTCAGCAGACCAGCAGCACGGGAGAGCGACGCCTCGAGGTTCTTGCGGAACTCGGCGGTGTCCGGCGTGGCCGGGATCTTGATGGCGTCGGCCGCGGTGCGCTTGATCGACGCCTCAAGCTGCCTCCGCCACGCCGCGTCGATCGGGTTGGCGGCCTTGACCGGCAGCTTCGCCGGGCTCTTTTTCGTCTCCTTCTCGAAGCCCTCCGTGGCCTTTCTGGCCGCCTCTTCCCCGGCTTTGCCCAGCTTCCCGGAGAAGGATCCGGCGAACTCGTCACCGGCCGCGCTGCCAGCTTTCTTGGCCTTCGCCTTCTGGGCGGCGACGAACTTGTCGCCGTCGCTGTCGTTCCACCGAACGTTGATGGTGACGTCGTTCGACACCTAGCTCGCCTCCTCCCTGAACGCGTACTTCTCGATCTCCAGCAGCTGCAGCAGACGCTCGTCTGCGTCGAGCACGGCGGTCGGCGACATGCCGAACCGCTGCGCCGTCTGCAGCACCCATTGCACGAATTTCAGCTCGCGAGGGGCGCCATGGTCATCGAGGCCTCCAGCTCCGGATTCCTCGTCTCCGGCGGCGGCGCGGACTCGATGTCGCCACGCGTCGATGGCTGTTCTAAAGGGGCGGTCGGGCGGCGCGCCTCCATCCATGCCTGGAGGATCGGCAGCAGCACTGTGTCTTCCAGGCTGGTCATGCCCTCGACGGTCATCGGCACCGGAACACCGTCGAGCTCGACGTTCCACTCGACGAGGACGCTCACGAAGATGGCCAGGCGTTCCTGCCATTTCTCGGCGTCGTCGTAGTCGTTGCGCAGCTGGACAGAGCCGCGGCGTACACGAACCTTCAGGCCCTGAAGTTCGGGGTGGTCGAACTTCAGGGCGTAGATGGTGGGGCTTCCGTTGAATCCCATGTGGACGGTTCTCCGATCAGGACCAGGTGGGCACGGTGCCGTCGGCGAGTGCGAAGGGCACGGTGCAGGTGAGTTCGCCGGATGCGGCGCGTTTGGTCGAGTAGTCGGTGAGGACGCATTCGTTGTTGAGGGTGACCCCGTTGAGCGTCATCGCGACGGTGCGGACGACGGTGGTTGAGGACACGGTCTTGGCGATGTCGTGGAGCCGGTCGGTGGACGGGTTCATCACACCGTTGAGGGAGCCGGAGAAGTCGGCGAGCAGCAGCAGCCGCTCACGCGCCGACTTGTCCACACCGGTCACGTCCTGCTCCGCGCGCGGGGTCGCGAAGTCAAAGTCGGTGATGTCGTTCCTGATGTCCTTCGCGACGCCCGCCGCGTTGTCCACGGAGAACGTGGTCATCCCGAGTCCGCTGCTCTTGGCCATGGTGGTGCTCCTATCCTCGTTTGATCAGCTCGGCGAGCCGGGCCTGGTTGGTGTTGAGGTCGTCGACCCATGCGTCCGGGCCGGAGTGGCGGGTCACGGTCTGTCCGTAGGGGTTTTGGACGAGGTACAGCTCCGGCTTGTCGATCGGCACCCGGTGCTGCCGGAAACATTTCTGCCCGGCCTCGAACTTGAAGACCGTCTGGACGACACCGTCCACCAGTTCGCTGGTCTCCACGTACCGACGCGACTTGTCGCCGCGAATGTGCGCTGCCTGCTCCGCGCCGAGCGACGTGAACTCATTGCAGGTGGTGCGCCACCCGTTCAGGTACCACGGGCAGTGGTCCTCTTCGCACGTCCCGACCCGGAAGTGTGTGTCCAAAGGGGACGAGATCCGGTAGTGCTTGATGGTCATGGCGGGCTCCTAGAAGAAGGTGGGGGCGTCGTTGCGGTTGGCGACCACGGCGAACACGGCGTTGGAGAACGTGCCGACGGTGACCGCACGCAGGTAACGCTCGACGGTCTGGCCGCGCACCGTCTCGATCCGCTGCGTGGTGATCCCGGTAGCCGCGGTGAACCCGCCGCCGACGACGTCGGCCCACGCGTCGCCGACGCCGTTGTCGCTGGACTCCTGCAACTTGACCGTCACCGAGGTGCCGGTGAACGCGAACACATGCAGGTACGCCTGCAGCCCGTACACCGACGGGCCCGTGCCGGACGAGCCGACACCGAAGTCCACACCCGTACCGTTCGTCGCCGCGGTGTCGGTGCGCTGCCCGGCGGTGAGCTGATTCCCCCACTCCAGCCCGAATGCGTTCGCGACCGAGGACACGTCAAACGTGACTTCGCCCTCGGCGCCCCGCTTCGGGTCGTAGTTCAGCTGCTTCGACACCAGGCATGCGGCCGGCGCGCCGAGCGTGGTGCCGCGCCCGTAGGTGACGATCTGATCCGTGGTCGGGAGCAGCGACAGCCGCTCGTGCACGGACTTGAGCTGGCCGATTCCGTTGGTGGGGTTGAAGAACGTGGTGGCGTCGATCTTCCCGTCGCGGACGCCGAGGATCCGTTCCATCGCGCCCTTGTTGATGCCGGTGACGTCGATCGGCGCGGCGCCGCCCTGGATCTCGTTCAGCTGCTGGATGTCGCCGGACAGGTCGTAGCCGGAGATCCAGAGCGCGTCCCCGAGTCCGCTTTGCTTTGCCACGTCAGGCCTCCTGGTCCCACACGTCGTTGATGATGATCGGGACGAGCACGTCCATCGCCCGGTACTGCTTGCCGTCCTGTGGCACGTATCCCGACCGGGCGGAGAGCGGGATCCCGTGCGCGCCAAGGAGATCGACGAACCGGGCCTCCCCCTCGACCTCGAAGTCGGCGGACACCGACGCCATGAACTCTCCGGCCGCGCTCACGATGCGCGGGTCGATCCCGTCCTGCGGGTCGCCGAGCATGTCGGTGCGGATCCGGACCTTGATCCCGAGCCGCACTGAGGTCGCGGCGAGACCGGACCGCGCCGGGTCGATCGAATCGGTGAAGATCTCGCAGTGCACGCCCAAACCGGGACCGTTCTTCATCTCGTGCCCGGCGACCTTGTCGAACAAGCCAGTGCGCTTGGCGTGGTCGATCAGGCTCTCCTGGAACACGCCGTAGTCGAGGCCGCTCATCCGTTCAGCCTCCCCACGGCCATGTCGACCAGCGGCACCAGCAGCTGATCGGCCTGTGCCTCCAGCTGCTGCGTGGCGAGACGCCAGTGGTGGTAGCCCTTGAACCGGGTCGTCGCGTTCCGGGAACCGACGCCTTCCAGCCAGGGGCCGTAGTTGATGCCGCGGTCGTGGACGATCTGGTCGTCGCCCTGCCGTTCGGTCATCAGCTGGGTCTCGTAGTACGGCGTCGGGTTCCGCAGGGATGTGTCGAGCAGGGCATGGACGTTCGAGAGCGCCTGCCCGCCGAGCCTGTTCAGCCCGTCGTCCTCCAGCTGCCGCATCGCCGCCGGGTTCCGCTCGTCGAAGAACGGACCGGTGATCGTGACGGTGGCCATCAGCCCACCACCCTGATCCGGGCTTTGCGGCCGTGCGCGTCGTACACCTGGTCGCGCAGGTCCTGAATGGACTGCGCCATCTTCATCGCCGACTCCCCCGCGCGGATCTGCTGCCCGTAGCCGCCGGTCTCCTGGCTGAGAGTGAGGATCGCTTCGGCGATGTTGAGCTGCCGCACCAGCGGCGGCGCCACCCACGCCGACAGGGGCCCGGCGCTGTGCTCCGCTGCGATCGTGCCGACGACACCGCGGTCGACGACCAGCCGCCGCGGCGAGTAGATCGTGGCCCCGGTGAGGTGGCTGTCGAGGACGCTGCCGTCAACGGCGCGCGTCACGATCAGCGTGTTCCCGGCGATGTCGTCGATCCGGATCCGTTCGCCGCCGATAAGGATCAGCTCACCGGCCGCGAACCCGGCCCCGTTGGCCACTGTGACCGTGTTCGACTTGGACTTGTCCGTGAGGTCGACGGCGAGGGTCTGCCCGGTCGTGACGAGGATGCGGCCGGTCACCAGCAGCCGCTCCTCACCGGCGCGCAGCAGCGACCCGACACCCACCACCGAGCCGTCGGTCACGTCGATCGTGCGCAGCGTGGCGTCCACGCCGGACGCGAGCACGCCGGCGTCGGCCGCCTCGTCGCTGTAGCCGTACCAGCCGGTGGCGGAGATCGCGCGCTGCCGGGTCGCCCCAGCGCTGAAGCTCGCCGCGGTGCTGTCGTCGGTCTCCAGGCGGGTGAACGGGGGCCCGTCGTCCGGGCGCAACAGGATCGACGGATTCGGGATGGTGACGCCGCCGGATGTCGCGGAGGTGATGGAGATCAGCTCGTTCGCGTCGAGCCACAACCGGTTCGGGGTCGGCGACTGCGAGTTCGGCCAGTCGAACGTCATCGTCCGCAGCTCGGGGAAGAAACGCCGGTGACACAGGCGATCCACGGAACGCGCACCCGCGACGATGGCGCGGTCGACCTGCGGATTACGCCGCGCGGTCTCCGCCACGTCCAGAGCGGACTTCACGTCCTCCCTGGTGCAGTAAGGGATCTTGCTGTCCATCCTGTGCCCTTGCTTTCTTGGCCGTGCCGCCCGTGAGCGGCAGGGGTGGAGCGGTATTCAGTTGTGCCCTGGCCCTGTGGTCAGGGTGGGAAGCTCGAACCCGCGGTGACCGGGCGCGGCGGCCGGAACCCGCGCCGCCCACCGGTCTCCCACGTCGTGCCGTCGAACCGGCAGACCCGGAACCCGGCGCTGTCCTCGGTGAGCGGCTCGCCGCACTGCGGGCAGGCCACCGTTTCCCGGGCTTCGTCCGCGTACCGGAGGTCGGTGTAGTCGCGGAGGATCTCGAGCAGCCCGTTCCAGCCGGAGCCGGGCGGGCTGGTGCCGGCGCTGATGGTGTGGACGGTCGGGTTGTGCGCGGCCCCGGTGCCCGCCGCGCGCTGGGCGGGGACGAACACGGCTCCGGCGGCGGTATCGACGGACGCGGCGCCCGCCGTCCCCGTCGCGGCGGCGGCCTCGGCGCGCGGCGCGACCCCGGCGGCCGGCGTGTCTGCCGTACCGATTCCTCCGGCGGCGGCTGCTGCCGGGCCGACGGCGGCGCGCGGCGTGCTCGCCGTTCCGATACCGCTGGCGGTGGTGGTCGGGGCGGTGACCGCCGTAGACGGTGTGGCCGCGGCGCCGACTCCTGTGGCGAGTCCGGCCTGCGCGGTCCCGGCGCCGGTCGAGGTGACCGTCGGGTTCCAGCCCGCGCCGGTACCACCGGCGGGCGCGGCGTTGGCCGACACGGCGGGGCTGGTCGCCCCGGCCGTGCCGGTTCCGGTGCTCTGGCCCGCCGCCAGAGCAACGCCAGGTGTGGGGGCGGCCGCGGCGCCGCTTCCGCTCGCCGCCCCCGCGACCGGGGAGATCGCCGCGCTCGAGGTCCCGGCCGTGCCTGTGCCTGCCGCGATGGCGGGCCGTGGGGAGATGGTGGTGGTGGGGTTGCTGGCGCTGCCGGTTCCGGTGGCGCGTCCGGCGGGTGCGCTGGTTTCGGTGGTGAACGTGGACACGGTCGCGGCGGGCGCGGTGCCGGTTCCTGCCGCGGCTGTAGCGGCTGGTGCGATCCGGGCCGATGCGCTGCTGGCGGCTCCAGTGCCCGTTGCCTGGCCTGCCGGGAGCGCGATGCGGGCGGCCGCCGAGTTCGCTGTGCCGGTGCCAGTCGCCGCGCTGGGCGCCGGGCTGACCTTCGTCGTCGGCGCGCCTGCCGCGCCCGTACCTGCCGCGTTCCCGGCGGGAGCGTTCGTACCCGTGGTGACGTCGGCGGCGGCGAAGTCGTCGAACCGGATCGCGTTGGTCGACTCGGAGCGGAACCCGACGCTCGTGCCGGTGGTGACTGCGGTGTCGGTGACGGACACGCGGACGACGCCGTTGACGTAGCCCTTGATCGCCGAGCCGACGGCCTCCACTTTCGCGACGTCGCCGGGGGCCGCCGCGGCGGCGTAGGAACCGATGGAGGTGAACGAGCCGCCGACGACGGAGAACAGCGCCCACGAGGTGCCGTCGTTGCGCCACAGGTAGCCGGAGGTGATGTTGCTGTTGCCCCGGCACCACACGCCGTGGCTCGCCGCGATGGTGGCGGCGATGGTGGCCTGGGCGTAGTTGTCGTTGCCCGCCATGGCCCCGGCCGCGCGGAGGATGACGGTCCCGCCGCTGTTTCCTGCGGAGAGCTGGTTCGACACGATCGACCAGTCGCCGGACACCTCGACCCAGTTCGCGCCGAGGTTGGTGCTGTCGGCGCGGTTGAAGTCGTCGGTGAAGCTGGTCATGCGGGTTCACCTCCCTCCACATCGGACGGTCACGGGCTGGGGTTAGAGCGTGAGGGCGAAGATCCCGGCGGCGTTCCACACGACGGTGAACGTCCCGGCGGTGACGGACTGGGTGCCGCCGAAGTAGTTGAAGCAGACACCTTGGTCGGCGACGGGAGTGGTGAGCGTGTCGTCGTAGACGAGGCAGCCGAACACTCCCGCGAGCGTGGCCGCGCTGCCGTTGGCGGTGTCGGCGGCGTCGAACGTGTACACGTTGGACGCGAACCCCGAGGTGATCGAGCCGAGCGCGACACCTCCGGCGGCCCAGCCGCCGTTGGACTGCTCGTTCGCGACGGCCCACTGCCCGGCGTTGTAGGCGAAGCTCGCGGCCGCGGCGGTCTGGTCCGGGGTGATGCTGTTGTTGTAGAGCGCGGCCTTGAATGCGTCCGAGTTCAGGTCGAACGCGTTGGTGCGGTTGAGGGCGTCCGTGAGGAACGCGGATGAGATCTTGCTGTTGGACCAGGCCATCGGGTTCTCCTACTGTGCGTTCCCGCGCGCCGTCGGCGCGAACACGGTGACGTCCTGGCCGTCGTCGCGGACGGTCGAGACGCTCATGACGGGCCTGCCGTCGTGCAGCTGCACCTGCTCGTCGCCGACGTAGTCCTCCCGCTCGTGCACCCGGAGTTCGGCGCGGGTGCCGGCGGGGACGAGCGGGACGGTGAGTCCCGCGAGGCCCTGGCACGCGTGCATGCGCGTGTGGGGGCGGGCCTCGCGGGTCACGTCGGTGACGGTGCAACTGGGGTGAGGGCATTCCCACCGCTGCTCCGGCGGGGAGAGCAGCGGGACGTTCACGACGAAGCGCCCGCTTCGCCCGCGCCTTCGGCTGCCTCGGCCTCGACGGTCGTGTCGCTGGTGTCGACCAGCTCGACGATCTCGGCCTTCGTCAGCGACTCGACGCCCTCACGGTCGTGACCGAGTCCGACGGCATAGTCGACCCAGTCGGCCTTGCGGGCGTTGGCGTCAGGCCGCTCCGGGGCGCCCGCCACGGTTTCGTCGGCGACGACCTCGGCCGGTTCGCCGTCGATGGTCGGTGCGCGATCTGCGTGGATCTTCGGCATGTTCTGCTGCCTCTCCAGCCTCAGCTGCTCGTCTTCCATGATCGGGTTGTTGGTGCCGCACTGCGGACACGCCGGAACATCCACCGCGTACGCCGCGGTGCAGTCCCGGCAGATCCACGCCGACATCAGGCCCCCATGGCCGGGAGGTTCGCCGGCGCCCTGCCCGCGCGCAGGTCACGGGTCACCGCGTTGACCGTCCCGGCGCCGGTCGAGGTGAGCTTCACGAAGCAGTAGGTGTCCGAGAGCTGCGTGCCCTCGACCTCCACGACCATCGCGTTCTGCGTGGCCGCTGCCGCCGTGACGACCGTGGCCGCCGCTGCCTGCGTGCGGCGGGTCCACGCGTCCGAGCCGTTGCCGGTGTTCGTGTGGTACTCGGTGATGCACGCCAGGTTCTGCGCGCCCGTACCGGCCGAGTCCTTCGCTTCCTGCAGCGTGTACGTGTCGCCCGCCGCGCCGGTGAGGAAGCAGAGGAACGCGACCCCTCCCGCGTTCTTCGCGTTGATCCACACGCCATCGGCGGCCGGGGTGGTGTTGAACAGTCGGCCCAATGCCTTCTGCGCCATGAGCTTTCTCCTGTCTCAAAGGGATTTCGTGCCGGGGCGACACTGCCGGCCCGGATAGAGGCCGCCGTCGGGGTGTGAATGCCGACGGCGGCCGGTCGGGGTCAGAGGAGTTCGACGAACGGCGACAGCTTGTTGCTGGAGCCGTTGGCGGGGGTGATCGCGGACTGGAGCCACGGGGTGCCGTCGACGCGCTGGATGATCCGGTACGTCGTCTTGTCGGAGCCGAAGTTGTAGTCCGTCGAGCTGTCGGCGGACATGGTCTGCCGGTCGCCGACCAGGTAGTAGGACAGGTCGCAGAACGCGAGGTCGCCGCGGGACCCGAGCTGGCCGCCCTTCTCGGTGATGATCAGCGGGCGGCCGAGGATGCTCATCGGCATCCCAGCCGCGGCGTTGACGACGAACACAGAGTTGCCGCCGGTGCCGACGGTCAGCGACATCTGCAGCAGCTGCGGGATGGCGTCCGGGGAGCACATCCACACCGCGTTGTTCAAGCTGCTGGGGAGCATGCGGGCGAACATCTTCGTGATGTCCACGTAGCTGATCTGGTTCGAGTTCGCGCGCGTGACGGTGACGGCGGCCGAGTTCCCGGCGCCGCGGAACCCGAGCGGTTCGCCGTCGCCGGAGCCGACCTGGAACGCGGTGTCCTCGGAGAACGCGATGGCCTTGGGCCACAGGGTCTCGATCAGCGCACTGAAGGAGATGATGGAGTCCTGCAGCAGCTCGTTCGGCACTGCGGAGAGGCCGGTGAGTTTCTTCGCGTCGAGGGTGATGCGACCGAACTTCGGGTTGCTGTCGGTGAGCGCGGCGCCTTCTTCACCCCAGAACGCGATCATGCCGCCGAACACCGAACCGACGTTCGTGGTGGTGTCGATCATCGGGAACGGGACACGCGCCGAGTCCATCGGGACGACGGTGGCCAACGGCCGGACGATGGCCTGCTCGAGCGCGATCTGCAGCAGCTGGCTGCGCAGCGTCTCCGGGACGAGGAACCCGCCGTCGGCCGGGGACACGGAGCCCGCCGCGTTACGAAGCGTCTCCAGCTTCTTGTTGTCCGGCTTCGGGTTCTTGTGCCAGATGGTGCGCGCGTAGTCGAGGCTGTTGTCGAAGTGCTCGTCGAGGATCGCGCCGGGCGCGTCCGGGTTGTGGGCGGTGGCCTGCTTGTGGCTGGTGAGCATGCTGCCGCGCTTGGCGGTCGGCGACAGGTTGAGCCGGTTGATCTGGGCGGCCTGCTCCTCGTCGACCTTGTTGTTGATCAGGAAGTCGCGAAGGCCCTTCTGCACGAGGGCCTGCAGCTCGACGTCGAGGTCACCGCCCGTGGGCTGAGCCTGGTCGCGGTAGGCCTTGATGAACGCCGCGAGCGTGCCGGTGTCCTTGAGGACGTCCTTGGCGCGGGTGGCGTCGTTGAGGATCTCGTCGAGTTCCTGGTCGTTCTTGGGGATCGGCGGGGCGGTGTTCACGATCCGGCCGATTCGCTGGGCGGGGATGCCGAAGCGGGCGAGGCGGTCGCGCTGCCCAGGGGAGAGCGTGGCGGTGGTCATGCCGAGGTTCCTTCCTTCATCAGGGCGTGCAACAGCTCGTCCACTGTGGACGGAGCAGGTTTGAGGAGTCCGCCGACGAGAGCGGACCAGGTGTCAGCCGGGCCCGGCGGGGTCTCGACCGGGCCAGGCTGACTTTCGGAGTCCGCCGACGGGGAAGGTTCGGCAGGCTCCGGCTCGGTGGGCACCTCGAGTTCGGGCGCCGGGGCGGCGGGTTCCGGCGCGGGCTCGGCGGCCGGCGCCTCCGGCTCGACGGCAGGCTCGGCCGGTACGGACTCGTTCGGTTCGGGCTCGGTCGTCTCCGCGACCAGCGCGGCGACCGGTTTCGGCGCCGGAGCTTGATCACGGCCCTTGTAGTGGTAGGCGAACACGGTGAGGTCGTAGGACTTCGCCATCAGTGCGTCGACGTCCTCGTCCTCGCCGGGCACGACGGACTCTTCGGCCGGTGCGTCTTCGTCGGCGTTGTTGACCTCGTCGCACAGCCCGGCGGTGAGCGCTTCGGCGCCGGTGTACCAGGTCTCCTCACGCATCGCCGCACGCCAGGCCTCGACGGTCCCGCCCGCCTGCTGCAGGTAGATGTCGGCGATGTTGTTGGAGGCCTGGTCCAGGACGTCGACCATCTTCTGCATGTCCGAGGCGTTGCCGATGCAGATCCCGCTGGCGTCGTGGATCATCATGGTGGCGTTGCGCTGCATGATGATCCGGTCTCCGGCCATCGCGATGAAGCTGGCGGCGGAGGCGGCGAGACCGTCCACACGCACCTCGATGGTGGCGGAGTGGTCACGCAGGGCGTGGTAGATCGCGAGCCCGTCGAACACGTCGCCGCCCGGCGAGTTGATGTGGACGATGATGTTGTCGACGCGCAGCGCCATCAGCTCGCGGACGAAGTCCGATGCCTCGCAACCCCAGTAGCCGATCTCCTCGTAGAGGTAGATGGCCGCGGTCGACGGCTGGTCGACCAGGTTCCGGATCTGGTACCAGGTCTTGCCGTCGGTGATCTCGTCGGCCTGTTGCTGCGTGACGCGCAGACCCTGCAGGTTCCGCTGCGCGCGGAGCCGGGCGCTCTTGGACATCACTCGCCTCCCTCGGTGGTGTCGGGGCGCCAGACACCGACGACGGTGCCGCGGCAGCGCCAGCGGCCGAGGCAGTCGATGTAGCCGCCGGCCGGGTAGAGCTTGTTCAGCGGGCCTTGGTCGTCGGTGTTCGCGATCCACCGGCCATGGATGTCGCGGCATGGGGCGCAGGTGTTGGAGTCCATCTGCTCGGAGGCGTACAGCGCGCCGACCGGTCCTGACGCGAAGGTTGAGACGCGGGCCTGGTTCTGCGCGTCGGTGAGCGCGGAGCCGAGCGCGGCTTCCGTTGGCGCGTCGGACAGTTCGTCGAGGTACGTCTTCATGTGCTCGGCGACGACGTCCTCGTCCGGCTCAGGCCCGGCGACCCGCGCGGCTTCGCGGCCGGCGGTGAGCGAGTACCGGCGGGCCTCGAAGTCCGCGATCTCCCGGGCGGCTGCTTCGAGGTCGTCGGCGGTGGGCCAGGTCGGTGTGAGGTCGATGTCGTTCGCGGCGGCTTCGTCGACGACGTGCCCGGCGGCGGTCTCTCCCATGGCGGCCATGGCGTCGGCGAGGAGCGTGGTGGCGTCGGCGATGTCGACGGAGAGCGTGCCGAGGTCGGCGCGGGTGCCGTCCCCGCCGAGCGCCGTCTTGATCGCGTCGATCAGCGCGGTGATCCACTGGGCAACGATCGTGGTGTTCCATGTTTCGACCAGCGCGGCGAGCGCCGCCGTCCATGCCTCTTGCACCGGCGCGAGGTCGACGGCATCGACAGCGTCCTTATCGGACTCCGGCCACCCGGGCGGCGGCTCCAACGGCGGCGCGTTCCGCACCGGCAGCCGCTCGGTGAGCAGCTTCGCGAGCAGGTTCCCGACGCCGGCAGGCTCGGCGGGCAGCGGGGGTTCGGTCGTGGCCGGTTCGGGGGCGCCCGGCTCGGCGGGGGTCGGGACCGGGCTGGGCGCGTTCGGAGGCTGTGGCGCCGGGTCGGGGGCGCGTTCTTTCCATTCCAGACCGGCGGGGAGCTCGTACGCCGTCGCCGCGCTGTTGCCGTCGAATCCGACGTTCACGAGCGCGGCGACCGCTTGTGCGCGGGAAGCGCGGTCCGCGTTCTCCGCGGCTTCGTCCTGCGGGACCGGGGAGTCGTAGTCGACTTCGAGGCCGCTGGTGGTGTCGCCGAACAGCGGCAGCAGCTTCGTCTGGAGCGCGTTCCGCCAGCGGTCGGCGCGCGGGACGGTGAGCCACTTCGCGAAGATCCGCTCCCCGGATTCGCCTTGGGCACGGTTGACGTCGTCGGTGATGCCGAGCATCCCGCGCGGGAACCCGAACGCTTCCATGATCGCGTCCCGGCTGACGCCACGCAGCTCCGCGAACTGCATGTCGCGCTGCGTGTACTTCCGCTCGACCCACTTCGCTTGCTCGAGGATCGCGACCCGGTGCGCGCGGGAGACGCCGCGGTGCTGCTCTTCCCAGCGGGTGCGGAGCTGGTCGAACTCGGGGTCGCTCAGGGACTCGGGGACTTCGATGATCCCGCCCGGTTCGGCGCTGTTGCGGAAGAAGTTCGCGTTCCATTCGGCCGCGTACTGGGAACCCATGACGTCGGTGAGGACGGTCTGCACCGGGCCGAGGCCACGGTAGGGCTCGGTGGGGTGCGGCATCCGGACCTGGATGACTTCCTCATTGAGCAGCGGGACGCGTTCGCCGTCGGGTGAGGTGTAGATCCACCCGGCGAGGTAGGCGTAGGGGTCGGGAACTGGGTTCATGCGGTCCGGCCGGACGGGCCAGAGTTCGAGCGGCAGGTTCTTGAACCGTTTGTCGCGGCCGACGACGAGGAACGCTTCGCCGGTGAGGTCGACGTGCTGCTGCTCGATCTCGAACAGTTCCATGCCGGACATGAACGGGTTCGGCTTGCGAACGATGTCGAGGAACGCGTGTGTGGTGACCGGGGTGCGGTCTTCGTCCTTTCCGGACCTCGCGGGCTTATACAGGTTCCAGTCGATCTTCGCGAGTGCGGTGGAGGTGCGGTTGACGATGCCGAACACGGTGCCGTTGGTGGCCATGGTGTCGAGCTCGCCGACGGCGTCGCGGCGGTTGAACCAGGTGGAGGCGCCGGTGGCGGAGCGGCCGACGATCGGCACAGGGGCCTTGTTCTGCATGGCGGCCGGGCGGCGGACTCCGCCGAGGAGGCTAGCCACGCTCGCCGTCCTGGTCGGCCTTGCGCTGGCGGATCTCGGTGTCGATGCGGGCTTCGAGGAGCCACAGGGCAACGCCGGTGGCGGCGAGCCCCGTGGTGAGGTTCCAGCGGTAGGCGGCGATGACCAGGAGGACGAGGCCCGCGAGGGCGAGAATGACCATGCCGAAGCTCTTGCCGAAGGGCGCAAGGAGCGCGGCGAAGGTCTTGAACATGGGCACAATGTACAGCCAGTCCCGATCAAGTGGACACATTGCGCAGGTCTTCGACCAGCAAGTATAGACGGATCAAACAGTCTTTCGTGGACTAGCTGTACAGTTTGCACACCATGTAGATCAGGGAGACCAGGAGTACACAATGGACGGTCAAACTGTGACCCTCGACGACATCCGGCAATGGCCGCCGACCGCCTCAATGGAGGACGCCTCGCGCGCGCTCGGGATCTCGAAGTCCCACGGCTACAAGCTCGCGAAGTCCGGGAAGTTCCCGTGCCAGGTCGTACCCCTCGGCGAGGACCGCGTCCGGGTCGTCACCGCCAGCCTGCTCAAACTCCTCGAAGGCAGCACGCAAACCGCCGAGGGGAGGTGAGCACCGTGTGCAGGTGTAACTGCAAGTCCGGCCAGAGTGGCATCGAGAAAGACGAGGGCGCGACGCCAGTCCAGGGTGGCGACATCGACTGAACGACGAAGGGCCCTCGGCGCGGTGGCGTCGAGGGCCCTTCTTGCTGGCCGCCAGTCCCGAAACCGGCGCCAACTGCTGCACGACGAAGCCTACAGCCAACGCACGCGCGACCGAACCTTCGACACCAGCAGCCGGTTCAGCGCCTGCGACATCGGGTCCACCTGGTCATCGTGCGTACCGTTCGGGAACGCCGCGCACTCCTCAACAAACCCCGCCACCCACGGCTGAAACGACGGATCGCCCGGATTCAGCGACGGCAGGTACGCGTTCCCGGACTCGACGTACGGCGACACCGCCGACACCCGCGCTTCCTTCGACTCCGTCGGGTTCACCGCGATGATCCCCCCGACCGTCGACTTCAGCTGCGCGATCACCGCCGTCCCGTTCGCCTTGTCCTCCACCAACTTCGCGTTCGCCTGCGGCCAACGCCCCGACAGGGCCAGCATCGCCCGGCACGTCGCCGGGAAATCCAGCCGGCCACGGACCTGGTCGAGCAGGAACACGTCCGCGCCGCGTTGCGCCCACACCTGCCCGACGACGTAGTCGGCTTTCTTGGTGTCCTTGAACGTCATGTCCCACGACTGAATGATCTTGTCGAAGCCGTCGGCCTGCATCGTGCCGTCGTCCAGTTCGATCGCCTGCGGTGCCGTGTAATGCCGCCACCATCCGCGCTTGAGCATGTCGCCGTCCGCCGGGGACGGGGAGCCTTGGTAGAGCGCGCCCCACACCCGGGGGCCGACGTCCCGCTCGATCGTCTGCCACTCCTCCGGTGTCCGGCCGCGCGACGACGTCAAGTACTCCCCCGGCTCACGGCCCAACGGATCGTTCTTCTCGGCCTGGGCGGGGACGTTCACGACCTCCCAGTCGCCGGTGTCGATCAGCCGCCCGGCGAGGTCGTCCTCATGCCACCGGGTCAAGATCAAAACCACGGGGGTACCCGGCGCAAACCGGGTCCGGGCGACGTTCGTCCACCAATCCCAGCACGCTTCCCGCCGCACCTCGGAGTCCGCTTCCGCGCGGCCCTTGATCGGGTCGTCGATGATCAGCAAATCCACCGGCCGCCCCGTCAGCGCACCGCCGATACCGACCGAGTACACGCCGCCGAGATGCCCGTCGAGCTGCCACTCGTGCGCCGCCGACGTGTCGTCCCGCACCCGTAACCCGAGCTCCGGATGCTCGGCCAGATCGTTCCGGATCTGCCGGCCCCACCGGCGCGCGACACCGAGCTCGTAGGACGCGATCGCGATCCGCAGATCGGGGTTTCTCTTCAGCATCCACGCCGGGAACCGGCGGCTGACGCGCTCCGATTTGCCTTCCTGCGGCGGCATCGACCAGATCAGCCGGGTGATCTCGCCTCGCGCGACCGCGGCGAGCTTCTCGTCGAGCAGGTCCAGCGCCGGGGTTTGCACGTTGGACGGGTCGACCATGCTGGTGAACGAGCCGAGCGTCTGCGCGGGACGCTCGGCTTCGGCGACCTGCTCCTCGAGGAGCCGCGCGGCGAGGGCCAGGCCGTCCACGGCTACACGACCTTGAGGTGCCGGGCCGCGGCGATCTTCGCCGGGCCCCGCTCCCCTGCTGGGATGCCGGCGGCGTCGAGCGCTGCCTCGATCGCGCCGAGCACGAGCTCGGCCTGCCGCTCGGCGAGTCGGACCTGGCGTTCGGCGAGTCCGGCGGCGATGGCCTTGGCGGCGAAGTTCGCGCACCGGTCGCGTTCGTCGGCTTCGAGTTTGGCGAGGCCGCGGATGGCTTCGCCGGTGGCGTAGATGCGGCCGTCTTTGGTGTCGGCGTAGGTGTTCCCGATGAGTGCGGAGACGCCGCCGGTGGTGAAGATCCGTTCAAGATCGGCGCGGGCGGCTTGGAGACTGGGGGCCTCGGGGAGCTTGTCGTCGCGTGGCCCGGGTTCGGCTTCGATGAGGAGCTGCTCGGCGTCGAGCGCGGCCTGAATCCGTTCGGCGGCGTCGAACGCGTCGGAGAGGAGTCCGGAGTAGAGCTCGGCGCGGGCGGCGGATTGGGAGACGAGGCGGAGGAGGACTTCGCCGGGTTCGATGGTGCTGTCGCCGAGTCCCCAGTTCATGAGTTCGGCGCGGACGGCGGCTTTGGCGCGGACTTGGGGTGCGCGGCCGCCGTGGGTCCAGCAGACGGTGCCGCCGGTGATGGCGTGGTTGTCGCATGGGCGGTCAAGGATCTTGCCGTCGGGGTCGCGCTGGATGGTGCCGTCGGCGTCGCGGATCTTGGAGCGGCCGGTGCACATCGGGTTCGGCGGCGAGCCCGGTGGTTTCGCGTCGCTTGGCCAGCGCGGCATCACACACCTCCAGTGTCTTCGTGGTCCAGCACGGCGGGCGTGGTCATACCCGCATTGTCACCCGCATCTGTCCGAACGCGACAGAGCCCGGCCGGACCGAAGTCCAGCCGGGCTTGTGCGCTCGCGGTCAGAAGGGCCAGTCCGCGTTTCGACCCGCTTCGAGGAGCGGGATCATCCGAAACGCCTGATCGGTCAGGCCGCCGAAGGTATGCCGGTTGCCGTAGCCAGACGTCGAGTGGCCGCGTTCATAGCCCGCGAGGTTCCACGTGTACAGCGCCGTGTCCTTGGGCACGGTCTGGTCGACGTTGCCGTAGGCGTGCTGCTCGTCGGTCAGGATCACGACCCGGTCGTGGTAACCGGGGCGCAGGTGCCGCTGGATCGCGCCGACGGTATCGGTGCCGGAGCCGATGAAGTAGCCGCCCGTCTTCCACCGGTCAACGGCGCGCAGCAGCGACTCGCCCCGCTGGAGGTCAAACACCTTCGTCGCTACGCCGGACCAGCCAGCCGCCGAGAACGACACGACGTCCGCCGTCTCGCAGCGCGCGCCGAGCGCGATCCCGAACACCGCGGCCGCGTCCCACCGCATCAGCGTGCCGTCCTTGCTGAAGGAGGCGTTCATCGAACCCGACGTGTCGACCAAGATCAGTGTCCGGCCGCCGAGCGGGGGCACGTTCGCCAGCGACCCCGCGATCGCCTTCTCCAGCGCATAGGACCAGCGCAGCGACGGAGCCGCCCGGTACGCGGACAGGAACCGCATCGGGAACTGCCGCGACTTCGCGATCTGCTCGGGGTCGGCCAGCCGGTCGGCGACACCGCGCGCGATCTCGTCGGACACGCCAGCCTCGTCGAAGTTGCGGAGGTTCCGCAGCTGCGCCATGTAGCCCATGGACGGGATCAGCGCCTCCCACAGCCGTGCCTTGTCGACGTCCGGCCCGGCCAGCGACAGCGCGGCCTCCCACGTCATCCCCGCTTCGCGCAGCAGCGCGCCGCCGTAGAGCGCCTGCGGGGTCTGCGCGGCCTGCTCGCGCACGAACGCGTTCACCCGCAGCGTGCCCAACGATTCGGGGATCTCGCCGGCGTGGCCGTGCCGGACGTCGAGCGCGTGCCGGTACAGGTCGGCCTGCCACGGCGCGGACGCGTCCGGGTGGGTCATGTTCAGCACGTCACCGAACCGAAACCCGCGCGCGGCCGAGTCGTACTTGAGGAACGACCGCTCGGAGTACAGGCGCCGGGCCGCGTCGGCGACGCCGCGCTTGACCGGCTTCGGGATGTTCTTGCCGTGCACCGAGGTCCAGTACGCGAGCATCTCGCCGGGCTCGTCGGGACGCTGGAGAACGGAGTCGATGACCTGGCGGGACATGCCGTCGAGGCCGGCGTCGCGGCGTGCCTTGGCGAACTCGGCCGCGCCGACGAGGGATGCGGTGCGCATGTTGCCGTCGCCGCGAAGCCAGGCGAGGAAGCGCGCGGTCCACTCAGGATCGGCGATCGTAGCGCGGCGGATGAGTTCGGCGTAGCGGGTGTCGCGCTTGTCGGCGGACTCGTAGAAGGTGTTCTCTCCCACCATGTTCGACACGGCAAGCAGGAACAGCTCGGACTTCGTGTCGCGCGTGTAGCCGTCGCCGCCTTCGAAGGTGACGCCGGTCGGGGCGCGTTCGCCGGTGATCGGCGAAGAGGTCGCCGGGCGGGTGCTGGTGGTGTTGAACTTGCTCATGGTCTGCCTGCGACCCTCTCGCGAGGGGAGGCACTGAAACGGGCGGGGGTCCGAGATCAAAGTCGGTAGCGGTCTTATTGCCAATGCTCTGCCTGATTGAGCTACCAGCCGCCCTGAAGCGGCTGGACGGGATTCGAACCCGTAACCCTTGGATCCGCTGAAGTAACCGCCGCCTGCGCACCGGACCTTCCGCACGTTGTGCCTCCCGAGATCAATGTTGCTGCGCGGCGGGTTTCAGTTCCAGTGAAGTAGCCGCGGAGCTTCGCACCGGGAGGTGCCTATGAAGTTGTGTGATGACCCGAGATCAAGTCGGATGCGGAACGTAGGTGCTCTGCCAACTGAGCTACCGCACAAGTGCGGACGGGACTCGAACCCGCGACCACCCGCTTAAGAGGCGAAGTAACCGCGTCCTGCGCACCGGGCCATCTGAAGTTGTTACTCCCGAGATCAAGTCGGCGTCGGGAACGTAAGTGACCTGGGCCGCTAGTCGACACCGGCCGGAACCGGTGGCGGGATTCGAACCCGCGTCTCTCCTGTGGAAGAGGAAGTATCCGATACCTGCGCACCGGGAGTGACGCTGACGCTAACAGATCAACTGTGTTGGGTCACACGGGTTTTCGGTGTGTCGACGAGTGGTCCGGTTCGGACGGGTCAGCGGCGGTCCTCGGTGGTTCGTGTTGACGGAAGCGGCGGCAGGGCTTTTGCCATGTTCGCCATGAGGGCGGGCGCGGCTTTCCGCAGCCCTTCGCCGTACTGCGCCATGGACAAGCCGATCGCCGCCATGTTGCGGCGCAGGCCCTCGACGGCGTCCGGGTCGAACTTCGGCATCAGGTCGGCGATGTCTCTGATCGTGGGGCGGTTCTGTTCGTCGGTCACGGGGTGTGGCCTTTCTGTTTGCCTTCAAGGAATTTGCGGCGGGTCTCGGCGCGGAGCTTGGTCTTGACCTTCTCCCACCGGGCGTGTTCTTCGTCGCGGGCGCGGTCGAGCGGGCCGGGTACTTCCTCGACGACGAACTCGTCACGGGGGCGGCTGCTGGTGCGGAGGTACCAGTCGCGTTCGTCGATGGTCTTGGCGAAGTACGGGGGCGGACTGGTGACCATGTCGATCCGGATCTCGTCCCGGAACCGGATCGCCCACACCGGAGGCACGTCGGTCACGGCCGCCACTCCTCGCGATAGTCGGGGTGATCGGCGTACGGCAGAGCGAGTAGGCGCAGCGTGTCGCACGGGTAGCCGATCCAGTCGCGGGGTGCCTTGCCTGCCTTCCACTTCGGACCGCACTCCAGGCAGTAGAGCGGGCCCTCGGGGTGATCGCGGCCGCTCGGGTGTGCCTCGATGATCTGCCGTTTGGCGGCGACGTCGGCCAGCACGAACTTCGGATCGTTGTCGGCGATGTGCTCGGCGACGTCTGATGAGAGCTCGAACGTGTCGGCCATGAGCGTCTCGCGAGGCTCAACGACGACTCCCCAGATCCTTGCTGGCTTCAGTCCGGTGCCGGGGATTCGCCGTTCGTACGGCTTGACCTTCCAGCGGAGCGCCGTGGCCGAGGTGATCGGGTGTGCGGCCCGCGCGGTCTTCTCGCGCTCGTCGAGTCTGGCGTTCAGGAACGCGATCAGGTTGTCGGGGTTGGGCCCAGTTTGACCAAGATCGTTCTCACCAAGATCAACGCCACCAAGATCATTACATTCAAGATCATCAACCACGGGACACCTCTCTCCAGTCCTCGACCAAGATCACCCTGCGCTGGAACAACTTCGAGCCCACGGCCGCCCTCTCCAAGATCGACTCCGACGGCGGCGTCCACCCCGCCTTCAGCAGAGCCGCCACCATCCGATCCGCGTCACCACGCAGGCCTGCAGGCGGTCCGCCGATGTACGACGTCAGCATCGCCCGGTGCGCCAGCTCGACCGCTTCGGCACGCTCACGCTCGTACAGCTCGACGCGCGGATCATTCATCGTCACCCCCGTCGTCGTACGTCGGCGCCGGGGCCGCGCGCACCTTCAGCCGCACAGGCTCGTCAGCCGAGACGGTGCCGTCCGCGACAGTGACCACAATGGAACGCCCGGCCTCGTGGTACACCTCAAGCTCAGCGCCCTCAACCAGGGTCCACACCCCGTGGTGTATCGCCTGCTTACGTGGCCCTTCGCTTCCGCCGAGCCCAGGGTTCGGTGCGACGATCGCGTGCCCGTACACGCCGCCGTCGGCGTCGACGAGCCGGAGTTCGTGGTGCCCGTCGTCGCGCCGGGTGTGCACCGGTTCGACCTGGACACCGACGGGGACGGTCTTCCGGAGCGTCAGGTGCCTCATCTGGCCGACGCCGAGGTCGACGAGTACCGCGGCGCTGACCTGTTTCGTGTCGTCGTCGAGCGGGAGCGTCGAGAGTGTGGGCTGGTTCGGGATCTCGGGTAGGTCGAATCCGGAGTCGCGGTTGTAGGCGCCTTGCGCGATCAGGTGCGCCAGTGCGGCGCCGTCCCAGTCAGGCATGGTCGGTCTCCTGTCGTTCAAGATCATTCGTTTCAAGATCGAATTGGTGTCGTTCAAGATCGACACCTGACCAAGATCATTCAGCGCGGGTCCGACTCCCCCGCGGGCTTGGCCGGCGGACGGTCTGGGAGGTCGTAGCCCGGTTTCCGGTTGTACCAGCGGATGAGGGCGACCACGACGGCGGTCCGGTTCCGCGGCCCGGCGGTTTCCTCCAGCTCCTCCCAGTCGTCGTCGGGGATGCGGAGCAGTTTTCCGCGGGTGTGGGTGTCCTTGACCATGACTCCTCCTGTGTATGTACACGGAGGCTAGCAGGGAATATGCCATGTATCTACATTGCCTTGAACTTGCCCCTTGCGTGTATCTACACGACCATGCTACCTTGTATCTACACGGAGAGCAGAGAGCAAGGAGAACCAAGTGACCGTCACCCCGAACGCCCGCCGCGAAGCCTTCATCCTCCAGACCATCAAGAACCTCCACGCCGAGCACGGCAGCGTGGCCTCCATGACCGACCTCCGCCCGATCCTCCTCGCCCGCGGCCTCAGCCGGGAAGCCCAGGACCAGAGCCTGAAGGCCCTCTCGATCACCGGCCAGGTGCACCTGATCCCGGAGTCGAACCGGAAGACCCTGAAGCTGGAGCACCACGACGCGGCGATCCAGCTCCTCGACGGCGCCTGCCACTACGCGATCCCGGCCTAGTGGTCTCGCCCCCGGCTCCGGCCGGGGGCTCCGCTCGACCGTAACCGTGTAGATACATTTCACCCCTTGCGTGTATCTACACTCTCTTGCTACCGTGTATCTACACAGAGAGAACCACGGAGGCCCCGATGACCAGCACCACCGCCACCACCACCCGGTGCACCCGCTGCGGCCGGGCCCTCCGCTCCCCCGCCTCCATCGCCCGCGGCTACGGCCGCACCTGCGGCGCCCGGATCGCCGCCGCCGCGAAGGCCTCCGCCCACAAGCTGACCCAGGTCGAGAAGGCGCAGGAGCTGATCGCCGATGGCGGCCTGGTCCTCCTGCGCCGGGGCCGGACCCGCGTGTTCCAGGTCGTCGCCTCCAACGGCGTGGACAGGTACCTGACCGCCGCGCAGGCCTGCACCTGCAAGGCCGGGCTCCGGGGCGCGGGCACCTGCTACCACCGGATCGCGGCCGAGCTCGTCACCGCCGCCTGAGAAGTACTTTCCGCGCAAGATATTTCACCTCCCGACCCATCGCCGCATGACCGTCCACAAAGGAGACACCATGTCCAACACCCTCGCCGTCCGTCGCGGCAACCGCGTCCTGTCGTACATGTCCGACTCGCTGGGCGTGGGCTACGTGGAGGGCATGAGCTACGACCCGACGTGGGGACTGGGCGCCGTGGTCCGCTGGACTGACGGCTCCGTCGGCACATGGGACGTGAAGCACGACGTACTGACGGTCATCGACGGCAACACCAGACTGGTGGACGACTTCCACAACAACGTCGGCCGCTACTGCTCGGTCGACAACGTGCACGGCCGCAGCTGGTGCGTCGTGGCCGCAGTGAGCGACGGCCGCTACCTGGTGGCACGTGCTCACGGGAGCTTGCCTGTCGACGACGCCGTGCGCATGGTCACGCACTGCCAGATGTCCAACCTGTACTGATCTTCCGCCCTCGCCGCGTGTAGGCGCCGCCGGTTCGTGACCGAGCGGGGGCACTCAAAGTCCTTTCCTCGCAAGATATTTCGATTGGAGACCCACCATGCCCATGTCCACCATCGTCCTCACCCACCGCGCGGCCGCGCTGGTCGGCGAGATCGCCATGGCCACCCGCGAAGGCTGGAGCCTGCACCGGATCCACGAACTGGAGGACGCCCGCGCCACCGCCTTGGAGGAGCTGCACGGCCACGCGATCGCCGAGGACATCGAGCGCGCCATCGTGCGGCACGACGACGAGTCGCTGGGGCTGGCCCTGGAGTTCGCGCTACTGCTCGACCAGGACGCGCCGCGGACCGTGATCGCGATCCGGATCTTGCGGGACCGGCTGCACAGTCGGGCGTTGGATCAGTGGTCGCGTGAACTCGGTCCCGTCAGTGCGCCGCACGGGAAGGGATGCTCGTGCTGCGGTGCTGGTGTCGCACAGTGGCGGTGATGCCTTCCGCGCAAGATATCTGTTGAGCTGAGCCGAACAAACAGGAGGAACAGTGTCCATTCAGGGCAACGCCGGACAGCTGAAGACAATCCCGCTGCCACGCGGGGAAATCCGGCAGGCCACAGCCGCACTTACCACTGCGCTACAGCAAGCGTGGTCGATCCTCGGGCAGGATGGCTCCGGCGCTCAAGAGATCGCCTCTGTCATCCATGCGGCCAGGAGCCAACTGGACACCGCCTACTCGATGATCGACCAGATCGAGCAGGTGCTCGAACAGGTCGCGGTCCGTCACACGCAGGGATGAGCGAAGGCCCCCGGCATCACGCTGGGGGCCTTCGTTGTGTCCTACTTGGACTGCGGAACCTGGGTGGGGTGGTTCTGCTGCCACTCCTCCACCACGGTCACCGCGGCGTCGATGCCGTCGAGGTGGCCGGCGGGGCTACCTGCCTCGACACACCGGCGCCGGTGGTCGGACGGTCAGTGTCCCGGCCGCCGTCGGCAGGTGTACCGGGGCGGCGGGATTTGGCATGGATTTGTCCACTGCCGGGCCTTTGTCATCGGACCTATCGGTGTCTGTATCCGGTGCGGATGCAGCGTTTCTCGCGCCCTAGAGGTGAGAAACGCTGCACGCTACGCGGGCGATGGTCGGATCACCCGCCTGCTTTGCCCGGCCGGACGACGGCGAGCTGGGCACGCTCCAGCACCACGCACCGATGGTCAGGGAACTGGGGTTTGATCAGGTCCAACATGAACTCGTGCTCTGCGTCGCTGAGGCTGTGGTCGACGGTGAACACCAGGATGTCCCCGGGTTCGATCTTGAGGACGGCGGCCTCGACGAGCGGGAGCACGACAGGGTGCAGCTCGGCGAACGCCTCGGCGATGGCGTCGGACAGCGGGCTTCGCTCGACGCCGTGGACCCGGAGGTACTTCCGGTACACGTCGACCGGCCGGTCCGGCATGGGCTCGTGTGTCGTCACGCGGTCACCGCCTCCCCGGCTCGGCGGTCGTCCCATCACGTCACGTCCCGACCGTAGGCGTCGAGGTAGGTGCGGATCCGGGCGAACTTCTCGTCGGTGCTGTGCCCGTCGAACGCGAGCGCGTGCGCGGGCATGTGCCACGACACCTGGCCGACGGGGAGTTCGATGTAGACGACCGGCCACTCCGGCTCGGCCGGGTCAATCCGGATCCCGACGGCGTAGCCGCATTGGGCGGCGAGCGGGAGCGCCTGGAGGACGAGGACGTAGCGGGTGGCGTAGTCCCTGTCGTGCCGGACGATCTCGTCGAGGACCTGGCGGAGCACGGCCTCCGGGGTGATGCGGACGGTGAACGCGGTCGGGCTCGGCGGGAGCGGCGACGCCGGGACGGTGAGTTCGGCGATGGCCTTCGCGATCAGCGCGTCACCTGCCTTGTCGTCGCATTCGTCGAGGTAGCCGTCTCCACCGAAGGTGGCCTCGATGAAACCCGCCTTCGCGAGCGGCCTGTACAGGTCGTACTCCCAGCCGGAGTTGCCGAAGGGGCGTTTCCCGTTGAAGCCTTCGCCGTGGCGCCAGACGTCGGCGAGCAGTGCGATGAGGTAGGTCCGGACGGTGTCGGCGCCGGCGTCGTTGCTGGGTTCGAGGGGCAGCGCGAGGATCTGCTCGGCGGTGGGATCGGTCGTGGTCACTTGGCGCGCTCCAGGGTGATGAAGTTGCAGTCGTAGCCGTGGCTGCCGGTCCACTGCCAGATCCGGACGCAGGTGATGGTGAGCCGGTCGCCGGGTTTGAGGCCGGCGGCGCGGGTGTCGAGCACCCCGTATTGCTGGTCGTTCCCGGTGAACTTGACGACGAACTTGTCCTCCATCGTGTTCTCTCCGGCCGCGACGAGGCGGGAGTCCACGGTGTCCACCACCCCGGCGACCGGGATCCAGTGGTGGTATTCGTGCTTCCACGGGTACATGCCCCACCAGGTGAGCGCGACCACGACGGCGACGGCGACCGGGACGGCGTAGGACCAGCGTCTCGCGAGGGTGGCGTCTTCGCGTGCGTATCCATTGAAGACGGGCCGCGCGCCTTCACGATCGACGCCGGCGGCGAACAGACGCAGCAGCACGAACACGGCCGCGAGCAAGAGCAGCGCCAGCGGGATGAGGATCATCGTGGCGATGGTGCCGCCGGTGAGCGTGGGTTCTTCCATGGTCATGTCTCCTTGGGGGCGGTGAGTTCGATGTGGACTGTGGCGCCGAGTGCTTCGGTGTAGCGGGCGAGGGTGGAGATGCGGAAGTCGGCCCGTCCGGCTTCGATCTGCCACACGGCACCGGGGTCGATGCCCATGCGGCGCGCAACCTCGGCCTGTGACAGCTTCGCCTCGACGCGAAGTTCTGCGAGCCATGCCCCGACGCCGGAGTCCTTGCGACGCCGAGGCTTCTTCTCCGGCTGGCCGGTCGCCGGGAGCGTGCCGCGCGGCGGGCCGGTCGACTGCCCGGTTGATCTTGGTGCGGGCATCAGCGACCCCACCGGCGGAGGCGCTGCCAGATCCGGCCGCCGATCGACTGCCGCGGCTCGGCGGTGGCTTCGGCGATGACGACCGCGCGGTGCAGGTCGGGGATCGGCTGGGTGATGCCCATTCGTGGTGCGGCGAACTCGACGAACTTGCCGGGCGTCTTCATCATCTCGACGAGGTCGTCCAGCGTGGACTCCGTCAGCTCACGGTCGAACCTGAGCGGGCCGGGTGTGGCGTGCCGCCACTGATAGAACGTGGATTCCTCGACGGTCTCAACGATCTCGATGGGTATGCCCCAGATTGTCCGTTCCGGTTCCCACGTTTCCCGCGGCGCCGCGTGTGACCGCACGGCGAGCATCTGCTCGACGGTCAGTTTGACCGTCTCCGGCGGCGTGCGTTGGAGGGTGTCGACGAAGTCGTCGAGCGTGAACTTCGGCGGTGTGCCGGTGACCTTGAACGCGACACGGTTCGAAACGAACGGGTTGCCTTCCTGCTCGCAGCTGACCGCGATGCCGTACCCGGGCGGGATCGCGGCGGCGGCCTTCGCGATCTCCGTGTCGAGCGCCCGATAGAACGCGGCCGGATCAGTCGCTGCGAGGTCGTTGAGGTTCACCACCGTGCTGCCGATCAAGTCCTCGTCGGCGGCGGCCTGGATCGCGTCGGCGAGTTCGGGTCGGACACTGTCGTGTGCCGCGGTGAAGTCGGCGTCGTCGAGCTGGGCGCCGAGCCGGACGAAGTCGAGCGGGTCGGGCTCGTCCTCGTACGGCCGCGCGCGGATCGGCGCCGGCGGTTCCTCGGTCGGGCCGGGCATCCAGCCGCCGGCCGGGGTGAGGTAGCGGCCGTGGTAGTCGTTGCTCACTGGTCCTCCTGGTGGCGTTTGCGGGGGCAGATGCAGTCGACGCGGCCGCATTGGCCGCATGCTCTGGTGGGTTTCGGGTCGGTGTTCACGAGGCCTCCAGCGCGGTCGTGATGGCGCGGCGGATGTCGGTGGCCATGCTCTCGGTCCACGTGCGGTCGTGGATCTCGTCGTAGTGGTCGGCGAGGTCGAGGACTTCGCGGAGCGCGGCGAACGTCTTCGGTGCCTGCTCAAGTCGGTTGATGGGGATGGCACCAACCTTCATCGCTACCTCACCGGCGTAGACGTCGAGCAGTTCGCGGGCGTTCATGCTGCCTCGCTTTCGGTGTCCCAGGCGACGCCGCCGAGCGCCGCCGTGTGGTGGGCGCGGGCGGGGACGCCGGGGATCCCGAGGCGTTGCCCGGCCATGGTCGCCATCGTGAGCGCGTCCCATTCGTTGTCGTTGGCGCACTGGCATTCCTCGCCCCACAGCCGGGCCATGCCGACCGAGACGAGGCCCTTCCCTGCGTTGCCCTTGCCAGCGGCGAACTTCTTCACCACGGTCGGCGGCGCGACCGCGACATCGTGGTGGTCGAGGAGCAGGGTGTCCACGATGGACCACCACAGCCCCGCGCGGTCCCACACGCTGCCGGTGCTCGATGCGTACGCCGGGCCTTCGATGACGATCAGGTCGGCGTTCAGGGCGAGCTGGGTGACGCGGTCGACGATGCGGCGGATCCGGTCGTTGCGGGCACGGAGGCTGTCGCCCTTGTGCCCGACGGACTTGATGGTCTGCACCTTGTAGAGCGGGCCGCCGTTGTCGAGGTAGGTGGTGTCGAGGGCGGCGACGCCGGTGCCGGTGAGTGAGGGGTCGATGCCGAGCGCGCGCATCAGCCCTCCACATCCCAGATCACGACCGGGAAGTAGCCGTGACGCCCGCGGTTGCCTTTCGGGTTACCGTCCGATGTGGACCAGGTCAGCCAGAAGCCGTCTGGCTGTTCGAGGAACCGCACCATCTGGCAGTCGCCGCACTCCTCGACGTCCTCGGTGTGGGCCAGGCACTTGGTCATGTACCGCGCGTAGGTGTAGTTCAGCTCTTCTCGGTCGACCGGTTCGCCCCGGTCGATGTCGTACGCGCGGACGATGTGCTCAAGCGCGGCGATCACGTCGCGGTGGTACGGGTGGCCAAGGAACACGTACTGCTCGGCGTCCTCGCCGAGGGTGATGAAGCGCATGCCGCCAGCCATTTTGGTGGCGGCGACGAGATCGGCGGGGTACTCGGCGGACGGGCCGAGCCCGGCGAACGGGATGGTCATCGTGGCTCCAGGTCTTTCCGGCAGGCGAGGATGAGGGCGGACATGGCGAGCGCGAGCGCGCTGGTCCAGCCGACGGTGATGAGGGTGAGGGCGAGGACGAGGAGCGCGGCGCCGCCGAAGAAGAAGACATCGACGTGTTCGAGGTCGACGGCTTTGGTGGGCTGGCCGGGGTCAAGGGTCATGCGGCACCTGCCACGCGTTCGAGCGCCGCGGCGAGGTCCCGCGCTTCGGCCGGTGTCATCCACCTGTTGCGTGGCTGGCTGACGCGGCCGACGACGCACACCTGCCCTTTGGCGAGGACGACGAGGTGCTGGGTGGTGACGTCGATCGCGGCGGGTTGGTCGTCGCCGGGGATCGTGGTGGTGACGTGGATGTGGTCGGTCACGAGCCGCCTGACTTTCCGCCGGCGGTCCCGGCTTTCGCGCCGGTGCCGCCGGATGTTCCAGCCTTGACCCCGAACCCGCCGCGCTGCACCGCGGACACCTGCCCGCCGGTCTTCGGGACACCCTTCGCGATCGGGGTTCCGGCCGGGACCGTGCGCACCGCAGGGCTGCCGGGCGGCATGCGCTGCCCGACGGGCGGGATGTAGGCGTTGCCGGAGGACATGGGCATCCACAGGAAGTAGCTGCCGACACCGGAGCCGTGGCCTTCGTCGTCGTAGTCGCCGCACGCGTCGTCGTCGAGCCGCTGCTGTGTCTGCTCGTTGACGCAGACGGCGGCGTATTGGGCGTCGGGGTCGGCGAAGGCGTCGCATCCGGAGGCGAGGAACAGGGCACCGGCGATGCCCGCGTAGCCGAGGACGCTTCCCCTGCCCTGCTTGCGGTCAGCCACGACCGCCCTCCAATTCGGACGGTGCGGTGGCCTCGACGTAGACGCGGACCAGCTGGGAGTCGCCGCGGTTCGGTCGAGGGCTGGACACTTCGAGGATGTTGAAGGCGAGGCGCAGGACCTTGACGGCGTCGTCGCATTCGCGCGGTGTGCCCATGATGCGGATCTTCACGGCTGCTCCTCGGGGAAGGCGTCGGCGGCGGGCACGAACGGCGCGGGCGGGCGGGACTCGTCGATGGCGCCGTCCTCGGTAGCGCAGTAGCTGCACCGTCCGACGGGGTGGCCGTGCTCCTCGCACCAGGACTCCGACTTCGCCATGTCTTCGTCACTGTCCACAGCGGACGGCGATGTCGGCGCGGGCACGTACCTGTCGTTGGTCTCGTCGTAGGCGACGCGCTCGCCGTTCGGGCCGAAGTAGATGCTCACGGCGCCGAGGTTGTCCCGCCTTAGTCGCGGCTCGGGCTCGGTGGGCTGGTCGCCTTGCAGCGCCTCCCGGATCGGCCACTGCGTGTCCCAATGCCGGAGCGCGTGCGGCTCGGTGAGCGCGAGCGCCTTGTCGATACGGGCCTGCAACTCGCCGTTGATCCGCGCCAGATGCACCGTGAGCGTTTCGAACCCGGCCACGCGCCAGGCGGCTTCCGCGTGCAGCCACAGCAACAGGTCCCGCTCGGCGGCGGGAACCATCGGCCCCTTGTACGCCGGGGCGGGCGGCCACTGCTCAGGCGGCAGGGTCGCGCAGGTCTGGAGCCATTCGGTGGAGCGCTGCTTCCCGGCCTGCGCGGTGAGTTCGGCGAGGCGCCGCAGGATCGCGGCACGGTCGGCGAGCTGGCCTTGCCGGGCGAGGGCGCGCGCCGCGGCGAACTCTACGACCGCGGGTTCGCCGCCGGGCGTGTGCCCGAACTCGATCGAGATGGCGTCGTGGATGGTGCGGGCGGCGAGGTCGATCACGGCTTCGGCGCCGGCGGTTTCGGTCATGGTTTGTCGCCCTTCACGGAGGCGTCGAGAGCTGGCAGGTAGGCGTGCTTTTTGGCGTCCTTGGGCAGGAAGTTCCATGCGATGCGGCGGAGGCCCCGATCGTTCTGGTTGCAGGCGCTCCAGCCGCCGCGCAGGGGCCGGTACTGCTCGTAGCGGCCTGTCGGTGTGCGGCGGTAGGGCGGGGCACCGGAGTGGTGGCGGTAGAACGTGTAGGCGGTTTCGGTTTGGTCGGTCATGTCATTCCTCCCCGCACACGCACTGGTCGAGGTCGACGCGGCAGTCGCGGCAGATCCCGGCGGTGACGTGGTAGGGCTCGCGCTCGGTCCAGTTCCCCAGCGGGCACGGGATCGCGATGGACGCCTTGCAGCCGCCGTCGGGATCGGTGTCGACGCAGCCACGCGGGCACGTCCTCTGGTCAGCCACGGCGCACCGCCTTGCGCTGCCATTGGCGGCGCCACTGCGCGCGGGTGCATCGGAGGCACGCCCGGCGGCCGTCGCGGTATCGGTACACGTTCGCGCGCTCGTTCGGCCCGGGGGTGGTGGCGCAGTCGCCGATGCGGTGTCCGCGGCCGCAAGCTGTCTCAGCCACGGCTCTTCTCCCGTCCGGCGGCGTCCGGTGTGGACTGTTCGCGTTCGGCGCGGGCCCGGTCGACGACGGCCTGCCACTCGGCGTCGGTCAGCACCGGGATCTCGACCGCTGGCCCGTCCCAACCGGCCGCCTCGTCCAGGGGCCAGCTGGTGGTGGTCGAGCGATACACGTCTCCCGCGTCCCCTTGGACGGCCATACCGCCGGGCACGGTGTCGCCGGGGAAGAACACCCGCCGCGCGGACTGTGGCGCGCGTTCGCGGCCGTGGCCGAGCAGCTCGACGCCGATCATGCGTCCGTCAGCGGTCCAGTCGATCAGGGACGGGGCTTCCTCGGTGGTGCGATGTACCGGCTCGTTCAGGATCTGGACGTACCACGGGTCGTTGTCGCTCCCGACTCCGACCTTCCCGGTCAGGTGGCGTCGACCAACGAGGTCGGTGTCCGGCACCGGCGGCCGCCAGCCGTCCGCGATGAGCGCCTGCTCGACCTGCTCGGCGACGTACGCCGCGAACTCGGTGGATCGCGTCGGTGCGACGTCGTCCGGCCCGACCGGATTGAGCGCTTCGAGGACGGCGAGAGTGGCCGTCCGGAACCCCGGTTCACCTCCTGACGAAACCCGTGACGAAACGAGTGGTTGATCACCTGACACCGGAGAGGCAGTCCCAGGCGCCACAGCAGCCACATGCGCCCCGGGAACGACGCCTTGAGAATGATCGTCCCAGCCCGAAGTCGCCCCACCGTGGTCATGATCATGGTCGAGGTCGAGTTCCGCCGACAGCTTCCGAGCAGCCGCGAGGATCGCCTCACCGGCGCCGGGCTCAGGCAGGGCGAGGGCGTCGAGGTGGGCGAGGACGGCGTGACCGGTGCCAAGGCTGGCAGCGACGATGGCGAGGTTCGTGGCGGTCAAATGTGCTGACGCGACAAGGGATTCGGCATGTGCGATCCAGGTCAAAGCCTTCTCGCGGTGGGTGGGCTGGTTCACGGTTTCTCCTGGTCGGTGGTGCGGGCTGGGTGGTAGCCGCGGAGCGGGACACGACCGCCTCGACCTGCGCGGGTGCAGCGTTGGCGTGGTGCGGCGTGGCATGCGGGGCAGTCGCGGAGGAGGGGGCTGGTGGCGAGTTCGGCGGGGAGGTCTTGGGCGGGGACGTACGGGGCGTCGGGGGTGTCTTGCCAGAGCCCGGTGCGGAGGTTCGCTCTGCCGCGTCGGCGGGTCATGGGATGCCTCGTCGGGTTCGGCGGCCGCCTCGGCAGACGAAGCACGAGCCGTCGGGGTCGAGGTAGGCCTGGCAGGCGTCGCAGATGGGCGGGTCGGCTGCTCGCAACTCGGCGATGAATTTCGGTGGTTCGCCGGTCTGGTCGCGCGCTGTGGATGGTTGCGTTGGGTCGGAACCAAGTTGTTGGTCGTCTTTAGGTGGTTGGTCACTTGGTAGTTGCTCGCCTGGGAGAGCGCTCAATCGCTCAAATCGAGCGCTCATTCCGTCCGTAACGGTGTTTTCCGAGCGGTCATTAGGTTCGGGCGCCTCGGTTTGACCGCTCTTCTGAGCGAGCGGAGTTTCTTCTTTATCCACAGGGGAATCCGAGTTATCCACAGAGGACAGTCCAGTTTGATCGCTCCCCTGGGAGAGCGGAGTTTCCGTTTCCTCATCGGAATGAGCGCTCCCCTGAGGGAGCGGTGAAACCGGGGCGATCGACAGCACCCGCTCGCTCGGAGGCAGCATCGGGATCCGCGTGAACAAGTCCTTCGGCGCCGTCAGCCGGTACTCCGACGACTTCCCCCGACCACCCCGGCCGCCCCCGCGAGTCACCAGCGCGATCAGCCCGTACTCGATCAGCGCGGCCAGATGCTTCCGGACCGTGCTCTCCCCCTGCTTCATCACCACCGCCAGCACAGGCGGTCCTGGCCGCACACGCGAACCGTCCGCGTCCGCGTACGTGGCCAAGGTGAACGCGGTGTACTTCAACCGCATCGGCAGATCCGCGCGCCGGATGATCCGCTCCCAATCGAAGCGGCCACACGGCTGCACCCAGTCGTCGTCTCGCACGGCGGTCATGCCACCCGCCCGTCACGGATCGGGGTGACCTGCGCGGCGAGCTCGGAGGCCTCGGCCGCGGGGACACCGAGCGCCCGGAGGCGGCGGTACTCGTGCGGGTTGCGGTGCCAGCGGAGAAGGTCTTCGGCCGTGCGGTCGTCGGGGACCATGGCGGCGAGGAGGACGGCGAGGGCGCGGGCGCCGGCGAGCGGGTCGCCGTAGAGCTGCTCGGCGTCGGCGAGCATCGCGTCCACGTGCATGGGGTCGTCGCGGCGGACGGCGTGCACGAGCTTCTCCGCTGAGGACACAAGGGTTTCGAGGTACCGGTCGCCGGTGAGTGCGGTACTGGACACGAGGGGCCTCCTCTCGATGTTGTTGGGGTGGCGCTGGCCGGACCGCGGTGAGCAGGCCCGACCAGCGCCGGTTCATGGGTGGACGTCAAGCCCGGCGTTCGACGTCTCTGGCGAGCAGGCCGAGGTCGCCGGGGTCGGGCCACATCGCGTCCTCCCCCGCTTCCTCGATGAGTTCGTCGAGGGTGTTGAGGACGCTCACGACGACGGCTCGGCGGGACGCCTCGTTCATGCCGGGTGCGGCGTCGCGGGCGCCGTTGAGGAGGCGGGTGATGTCGTCGCTCATTCGTCGTCCTCGACGGCGTCCTGCTCGTCGTCGAGCTCCTCGGTCTTCAGTTCCGAGATGACCTTCAGGACGTCGTCGAGCGCTTCCGGTCCGACGAGGACCTCGCGGGCGCGGCCGCCGAAGAACGGGCCCACGATGCCCAGCCGGAACAGGTCCTCGAGGAGCCCGTCCGCGCGCTTGGCGGTGGTGCGAAGGCCTCGGGTCAGCAGCGACGGGAGCGCGTACTGGGAGGTGATGACGAGGTCTGCGGCCTTGCCGAGTTCGCGGGTGTCGCGCGGGAGCGCGGGGAATCCGGTGATGACGCCGGACGACTCCCGCACGCCAGACGGGGTGAACGTCTTCGGCGGCGGCGGGGTGTCCCGCTTCGGGATGGGCGGCAGGTCCGGGGTGTGGATGTCGCCGCCCGGTTCGTGCCCGTTGGACGGGGATTCCTCGAGGTCCCAGCGGATCGGGGCGAGCGCGCCGCGGTAGTGCTCGCCGATCTGGACGAGGAGGTAGCGGTTCTGGTGGGTGCGGAACAGCTGGATGGGTTCGCCGAGTTTGGACGCGACCTTGGTGAAGGGGGCGAGGCGTCCGGCGCCGATGTCGGTGCGGTTGGCGACGGGGACAGTGCCGCCTTCGCTGGAGACGTAGGCGTCGACGTCGACGTGTTCGAGGACGTGCCAGAGGCGGCGCGGGAAGTCGTCGACGCCCTGTTCGTGGAAGGACAGTTGGACGCCGTCCTCGAACAGGTTGGGGTCTTCGGACACGGTGACGTGGCCGAGGTCGACGGAGATGTGGAGCTGGTGGCCTTCGCCGTCTTTGTCCTTGCTGGCCTTGGATTTGAAGGTCGCGATGACCGCTTTGACGTCCTCGATGCCCCACAGGGAGGGGCGGGCGAGCTGGCCGTAGGCGACGACGTTGGTGTGCCCGACGGCGAACCGGTCCGTGCTCGTGCCGACGAGGAGGTCCTGCTTGCCCGGCTCGGCGCCGCGTTCACCGCGGGTGGTGTGGAGCAGGACGCCGGCGGTGACGCCGTCGTTCCGGTCGCTGCTGGCGGTGTGCTGGAGGAGTTTCAGGAGGTCGATCAGGTCGGCTGTTTCGACTTTGATGCTGCTCAACGGCGGTGTCCTTTCTGGACTGTGGGGAGGGGCGGGAACCCGGTGAGGGGTTCGTCTTCGGGGAGTCGCCGTCGGCGTGCGGGTCGGCGGGGCTTGGGGCTGATGTGGGTGTCGCCTTCGTAGATCGCGTTGCACTTCGGGCCGCGCCGTCGCCGCACGCTTTCCGGGTCGGTGAGCGGGCGGTGACAGCGACGGCACTCGGTGCTCATGACGCGGGCACCTCCGCGGGGTACTGGTCCCAGATCTGGCGGTCGAGTTCGCGACCAGAGGCCTTGGTGCCGACGCGGTAGACGCCCATCCAGGCCCCGACTTCTGCTTCGGCGGTGGCTTCGTCAACGACGCGGCCGGTGCGCTCGCAGACGTAGGCGTCGGGTTCGCGGTCGGCCCACCGGTCGGTGTGGCCGGTGCCGTCCGCGTTCGCGAGCCGGACGGTGGATGCCCAATCGCCCCACTGCTTGAAGTGGAACGGGATTGCGGCGTCCTGGCACTGGTTCCGCAGGGTGCGTGCCCACCCGACGGGCATCGGGCGGGCGTCCTTTCCGGACTCGCCGCCGACGACCACCCAGTCCAGACCCGGTTTCGTGATGAGGTCCCGAACTGGGATACCGGCCGGGCTGGTCGGTTCCGGATACTCCGGGCCCCACGTGGGTTCGCCGTACAGCCAGTAGGGCGTAAGGCGGACCGGGCCGAGGAGCGGTTCGGCCGAGATCCAGCGCACGGCGGCCGGAGTGTCAAGCAGGGCAGGGATGCGGATGTTCGCCCACCGCTGGTTTTCGACGGACACGCCGAGCCACAGGTTCGGCAGCGGCCAGACGAGCGGCGTCGGGCAGTCGACGAGCGCGAGGTCCCGCTCCATCTCCCGGAGCCGCGCCTCGATCTCCGACATGACCGCCCGCATCCGGGCGTGCCGCTTCGTCAGCAGCTGGAACTGGTGGCGCGGGTTCCACCAGATCCGGGCGAACACCTCGACGATGAAGTCCAGCGACACCGCGTCGTGGAACAGATCCGACATCGAGTTGACGAACACGCGCCGCGGCTTGCGCCACCGCATCGGGTCGTCGAGCCGCTCGGGAACGGTCTTGACCTTGCCGTTGAACTGGCCGCCGTCGGTGAGGTCGGCGTACAACGGCAGGTGCTTGAGTCGGGTCGCCGCAAGGGTTCCGGCGTAGCAGTGGTCGCACCCGGCGGAGACCGGGGTGCAGCCGACGACGGGGTTCCACGTCTCGTCGGTCCAGGAGATGCCGGTGCTCATGAGTCCTCCTTCGCGCGCCAGCTGTCGACGGCGTCGCAGACGAGCGCGAGACGGCGCGGCCCCATGCCCGGCAGCTGCGCGAGCACCGACGTCTCGCCGTCCGTGCGGTGTTCGTCGACGAGCTGCGCGACCGCCTCGGCGGTGTCGTGGCCCGCGCTCCGGAGCGGACCGGTCTGGTGGTGCGACAGGCCGTGCTCGTGCAGCACCTTGAGGTCGGTCACTTCGGGGACCTCCGTCCCCGCGCGGACGCATACCGTGGCGGCCGTACCGGCGGCAGTGGGCGAACGAACCCGCATGCCCACACGGCGGTGTTCTCGTACACGTCCATCGCCTCACGGGAATGCCCGTCCGGGCACGGCACCGCACTCGATTCGATGCGGTTCATGTGTTTGCCGTACGCCTGCCTGTAGGCCGTCACGCGGACCACCGCCCATCCAGCTCGGTCCGGATCTGGCCGAACAGCGCGCCCCACGGCTCGACGTCCGGCACGACCTCCTCGGTCGCGAGATCGGCGCCACGCGGCCACGGCCGACCGCATTCGCACGGCCCCGGCTCGGAGCCGGGCTCGGCGACCGGCCACCGGCAGGCGTGCACCGCGGCCGGGCGGTTCTGTGCCTCGTCGGCGATCTCGTCGAGCGTCTGGTTCGCCGCGTCCCGGTCCCGTTGCGCGGCGGCGAGTTCGTTGGCGAGCCGGGCGTTGTCGGCCTGGAGAAGTTCGACGCCGCCGGACGGCAGGCCCTCGGCCTCGCGGAGCTGTGCGCGGGCGGTGTCCCGCTCGGCGCGCGCCTCGTCCCGCTCGGTTTTCACCTGGACGACGTCGATTTTGAGCGCTTCGACCGCGGACTTCAGCTTGTCGAGCGAGCCGTCTCGGGTGGCGACCATGCTTCGCAGCTCGGTCACCCGCGCTTCGAGCCGCCGCTTGTCCGCCTGGAGCTTCCGCACCTCTTCGTCGTCGACGACCGGCACCGCGGGCGCGGGCACGCCGTTGGCGACGAGCGGCCGGACGGCGTCGGCGAGCGTCTTGAGGTACTCGGGTGTGGCGGGGTCGTCGCCGGAGCGTTTGGTGAACTGGCCGTCGGTGCGCTTGAGCACAGCGAGCACGTCGATGTTGGTCACGACTCCTCCAGCTTCTGGAGGAGGTTCGGTCCGCCGTGCTGGGCGAGGAGCTTCAGCGCGGCGCGGCCGCCGTTGTGCCGAGCGACCTGCGCGGCAACAGCACGGCCGAGCGCGAGCTGTTCGATCACCGGCTGGCCGCCGTTGAGGAGGTGCACGAGCCGGGACACGTCGTGGATGCCGGTGACGACGAGCACGACGACCGGGTCCGGGCCGAAGCCGTCGCAGGTGTCCTTGTCGTAGGCGCGGGACTCGTACATCACGCACCGCCCCGGAGGATGCCGCGCCGGAACCCGGCCATGACCGCCAACTCGCGGCCATTGACACCGAGCCGCTTGAACATGTTGGCCGTGTGCGCCTTGGTGGTCAGGTGCGACAAGCCGAGCCGGGTGCCGATCTCCTTCTGCGTCAGACCCTCGGCGATCAGCTCCAGCACCTGGGCCTGCCGCTCGGTCAACCCGGCCACTTTCGCCGCCTCCAACGACACGGTCGTGGACCCGAGCTCGTAGGGCGCGGTGAAGAACTTCAGGCGCTGGACGCTCCCGGGGTGTTCGTTCAGGACGATCCCAACGGCGGCCAGTTCGGTGACTGCGGTGTCGATGGCATTCGGGTTGGCGGCGATGACGGCCGCGTATCGCATGGGGCGTCTTACAGCCATGGTGTTCTCCTTCGGGCCGCTTCCCCAGTGGCGGCGATGTCGGCGAGGCGCCACATGGGGGCCTCAACGGTCGTTTGTGGACGGTGTCGGGCGACCGCGATGTTCGTGCGGGTGACGAGACGGCGCAGCGACTCCCGCCACTGCCGGCGGGTCACAGCTCGATCCCTTTGCCAGTGCGATGAACGGGGCAGTCCTCAATGTTGGCGCCGTCCTCGCCGCAGGTTCCGCAGGCATTCATGCGGCCACGCCTTTCCGGGCGGCCTGCTCGACTTCGCCGAGCGTCAGCGCGCCGATCAGCCCGAACCGAGTCATCTCGTTCCCGTCGAGGAGGACAGAGACCTCGATCGTGTGGCCGGACATGATCTGGCCCCGGACGTTCAGGTGTCCCATCGCGCCGGACGCGAAGCCGCGGATGCGGCAGTTGTCGAGGTGCTCAGCCCATTTGATGAAGTCGTCGGTGTCGCGGTCCGGCAGCAGGAACGCGAGCCGGAACGGGCTGAGGGAGAACTGTTTGATGGCCTGGTTCCCGATCCGCCAGCGTTCGGCGTGCTCGACGACGTGCAGCAGGGTGCGGATGGTGGTCATCGGATCCACCGCCCCAACAGGTCGATGACGCCGAGCAGGAAGACCGGGCCGAGGGCGGCGATCGCCAAAGTCAGTCCGACGACCACGGCCCACTGCCCAGCCACCTCAAGCAGGTCCCCCGCCCGGGTGCGCTTCGAGTGCGCGCTCATGACCGCACTGCCTCGGCCTGTCGGATCGGCCAGCCGTAGCTGACCTCCCGGTCGATCCGCTCACGCCGGAAGTAGTCCGCCAGCGACGACTGCTGCTCGCGGTGCCACCCGACCTGCAAGTCGAACAGCTCCTCCAGCGACCGCTCGGCCAGCAGCGGGTACCGGCGCGCCATCTTCCAGAGAATCCGGGCTGACGCCAATGCGTCCGCCGTAGCGTTGTGCGCCTCGTCCTCGGCGAGCGGCACCCCGTAGAACTCGGCCGTCTGCACGAGCTGCCGCTTCCCCTTGCGGTGCGAGAAGTGCTTGTCGAGCACGTAGGTGTCGAGAACGGCCTTCCGCATGCTGACGCCAGCAGGTTGGGCGCGCGGCCAGTGGCGGCGCAGCTCAGCGTCGAGAACGGTGAAGTCGTAGCCGACGTTGTGGCCGATCACCGGGATGCCGTAGTCCCACGCCTGTTCGATCGTCTCGGCGACCTCGGCCACGACATCCTTCGCCGCCTGGCCGTGCTCGTGGGCGTGTTCGGTAGTGATGCCGTGGATCGCGGTCGTCTCGGCCGGGATCTCCTCGCCATCCACGTTGGACAGCCACGTCGCGACGTCCTTGGTCTTGGCGACGGGGTCGATCAGGATCGTCGTCGCAGTGACCACGCGCGCCTCTTCCGGGAACCGGGACGTGGTCTCCAGGTCGAATGCGAGGTACTTGCCCTCCATCCAGCCAGTCATTGCTCCGCGCCTTCCTGCTCGTGCGCGGTCAGGTCCGGGTCGTCGTCGCGGTAGCCGTTCTCCTCGGCGACCTCGTCGTCGACGTCCTCGGCCTCAAACTGCTCCGGATCCCCTTCCTCCTCGACCGCCGGCGTCTCCGGCCGTGGCTCCTCGGCGACAGGCGTGGCCGACTGCGTGCCGGGGTTCATCAAGGCGGCGACCTCGCCCTCGATGACCTTGCGCCGCTCAGGCGTAGCGGACTTCCACTCGCGCTTGAACTCGGCCACGCGGTCCTCGGTCGACTCGACGAGCGGCCGAGCCACGAAGATCGCGGACTTGCCTCGCGTCACGAGCAGCGGGATCTGCTTCGGCTTGTCGATGTGGCTGAGGTGGCTGATGCGGGTGCCGCCGACCGCTTGCCCGCCGAACCGGACTTCGGGGTCGCAGTAGAGGGTGACGCGACGCCCGGTGTACTTGGACGCGTCGGGCCCCCAGCACGCCACGAGCACGCGGCGCATGCTTTTCCCTGGACGCCAGACGCGCGGGAACTCGGCGAGCTTGATGTTGACGGGCTGCTCGGCGTTGCCCGCGCTGACCTTCTCGATGGTGAACGTTCTCGGTCCACTGAGGAGGTCGACCGCGTCGAGCTGGTCGCTGGTGGGTGCGATGGTGTCGGTGAGGTCCATCAGATCGTCAGCTCCATAAAGGTGGTCCGCTCAGTGGCGGGAAGGCCTTCGGTCTTGGCCAGGTAGTCCGCGGTCATCTCCGCGGCGGTGATCTCGAATTGCTCGGCGGCGGCGATGATCGCTTCGTGCCACACGGGATCGGGGTAGACGCGCTTGTGCCACATCGGCATGCCGCCGGAGAACGAGATGAAGTCCAGCCAGGCGCGACCGGACACCAGCAGCCCGGCCTGGCACTGCGCCACGTACTCGGCGGGCACCTCGCCAGCGAGGATCGTGGACAGCTGCAGCTTCGAGCGGCGCGACTTCACCTCGATCAACCCGTCGTCGCCGACGAGCCCATCGGGCGAGTAGCCCAACTGCCAGGTGGATTCCTTACGGAGCAGGAAACCGACCTCGCGCACGGGCCGCTGATACACCTCGGCGTACAGCTCGCGTGCCCGCAGCTCGTCCTCGATCCCGCGCAGCATGTCGTCGCCCACGTAGGTGGGATCGGTGTAGCCGGTGATGCGTTCGGCCACGAGCTGCGCGACGATGCTGCGGCTCTTGTCGTTGGCGGCGATCTTCAAGGTCTTCGCCGTGACCAGCTGCCCGACGACCGACGCGGTGACAATCCCGCGGCGCTGGTCGTGCCACTCGTCGGACCCCTGGATCACGTCCGGGAATTCGATGAGACCGGTCCGGTCCTGAATGGCGGTCACCGTGTCACCGCCAGCTCCAGGTTCCGCTCGAACTGGTGCAGCGCGAACTCATGCTGTTGGATCTCGCGGTGGTGCTTCGCCGGTGGTGTCCGGTCGTCGCAACGGCACGCGATCCCCAATGCGCCCACGAACGCCTGGCGGCCACAGATTCCACACGGGATGGTCGAGAAGCTCACGACGTCACCGCCGGGGTGTTCCCTGGGGCGTGCTCGTCGGCGTGCTCGACGGTCCCGGCCGCGACGTACCCGGCCAGCTGCTCCAGAGTGATCGGCGTCTGATCGCGTGGGCCGCCGGTCCGCCACCGGTGCAGGTCGCCCTTGTCGGTGTCCCACACCTCGACCGTTTGCCCGCCGATCCTGGTCGTGATCTCGATCATCGTGACCAGGTTTTCCTTGTCGTGCCAGCTGATCTCGATCTTCGGGCAGTCAAGGGTTTTCGCCCACGCCAGCAACGCTTCGGCACCATTCGGCTCACCGGCGTAGAGGTACGCCGAGATCTGCAAGCTGCTGCGTCTACGACTGTCGGACACGTTCACCGGCTGCAAGTGCGGGTGGGCACGGAGGTGCGTGGCGAGCGCGGACAACAGATCGGCCTGCTTCAGGGCGCGCGTCATCGCTGCCCGCCTTTCCCGCCGGTGTCCGGCTTCTGGTCCAGCTCGTCGGCGAGGATCTGATCGACCGTCCGCGATGCGGCCTTCACGTTCACGTGCTTCGCCACCGTCTTCGCCACGTCCTTCACCGTGTCCGTCACGGACTTGGGGGCAGGCTTTTCCTTGCGGGACATCAACTCCACCGCCCATCCGGCTGACGCAGCTCGACGACGACTCGGCCGGACGTGCGGGCCTCGTACCGCATCTCCTCGTACAGGCCGCCCGGCCACACCGGCTTGAACGCGCAGCACGGGCACACCTCGTGCACACCCTCGTGCGGATCCGACAGGGCGCTATCCGGGTCCGCGGTGAGCCGGACCGTCGCGAAGTGACCGAGCTCGCCGCACCGCAGGCACGGGTCCGGCCGTGTCGGCAGCTGCTCCGGGACCACGGCAGGGCGCACGGACTCCGCGGCCTTCTCGCAGGTTCCGGCGGCCACCTCGACACGATGGACACCACGGTGGTGACCCATGCCGAAGTCCATCGGCAGGTCCGACGAGACACCGCGCTGCGCGAGGTACAGGCCCCACCGCGTCGCGCGGATCACGGGGACGGCCAGCGGCACCGGCGGCATGGTGATCGCGATGCGGTCGTTCACGACAGCCACCACCCGACACCGGCCCCGGCCAGCACCAGCGCCGAGATCGTCGCGACGACGAGGCGGGCGATGGTGCGCGAGTGCTCCAGCTCCCAGCGCGCCGACAGCCGGACCGTGGTCGCGACGGCATCCACGACCGCGCCGAAGAACGCCACCACCCGGAACCAGACGAACGCGAAGAACGCCGTGACCCGCGTACCCTTCTCCGCCGCCAGCGCCTCCAAGTCCGCGGTGTGCTCGACCGCGGACTCCTCGAACCCGTCGAGGAAAGCACCGTCCACCTGCAACAGGGCCTGCGTGTCCCGGTTGTCCGGGTCCACCCGGTACCGGCGGCCGCCGTCCGTCGCCACCACGACGACGCCGGGCGGCAACGTGGGAGCGTTCATGGCCGCGTGACGCCCCGTGGCGTCCTCGGCCTTAGACTTCTGTTCGATCATCAGAGGTGTCCTCTCTGTTGGTTAGCCCGCTCCGGAGCCCTGCATGGCGCTGGGGCGGGCGTCTTACTTCCGGGGTTCAGGCGACCTCGCGCCGCTTCTTGGCCTTCTTCGAGCGGGCGGCAGCCATGCGCAGGTAGTGCGCCTGCTGCAAGTTGTCGGCCCGCCGAGCGCGTTCCTCCGGGCTGAGGTCTCCGTTGGGGTCGGCTTCCGCCTCGAACTTGGCGCGCATCGCCCGACGAGCGGGCTCAGTCGCCGCGGTTCGGTCGCCGGTCTTGCCCCACCGGGTGTGAGCGGCGATCCGCGCACGGCGGGACCGCTCTTCGGGCGTCACGATGCCGCCGCAAGCGAGTCGTCTCCCGCGATCTGCTTCGTGACCTTCGTCGGCAGCTCGATCAGGTCACCGACAGGGCATTCGAGGATCTTCGCGATGGCGTTGGCGCGCTCGATCGAAAGGCCGCCGTGGCCGCTCTCGCAGTTGGCGAGGTGCTTGACGCTGAGGCCGGGCACCTGGGCCGCAAGCTGAGAGACCTTCAGGCCTTTGGCGACCCGAGTGGCTCGTAACGCTGGCTTCACTTGTGGCATGGGGGAAACGATATGACCAAAGAGGAAGCGAAGTCAACGTAAGGGAAGGTCACGGAATGGAGTATTGCGCCTAGCTGCACATGCGTGCACCCTTGGTTACGGCGAGGGGAAACAAAGTGACGAGATGGGAAGCAAGATTCGGACCGGCAGGGCGCGTGCGGGGGGTTCCTCTTTCGTCCCCTTCGTTCCTCCGGCACTCTGTACGCATGGAAGACCGCGTTCGCCTAGGCGACTACGTCATGGCCAAGCGCAAGAGGATGGGCTACCCGGAACGCATCGACTGGGCGCCGGCGATCGGCATCAGCGCGAAGACGCTCGGGAAGCTCGAACGCGGCGAGCACGTCGGACCCGGCACCCTGGCCGACGTCGAGAACTTCTTCGGCTGGACCCCTGGCGACTGCCGGGTCATCGCGCGTGGCGGTGAGCCAACGTCGGCTGATGCGCCGGCCAGCAAGCCCGATACGCCAGCAGCTCGCCCACCCGCGGTCGATGGTGAGCGTAAGCTGATAGCCGACTGGACCCCCGAGGAGATCACACGCGTCGAGGGAATGTCACTCGACGAGATCGAGGCGGAGGCTCGCGCGATCGGCCGGTTCAGCGGTGACGATGCGCGGCTGCGCTACCAGCACGACGCCGCGATCATCAAGCTCCGCAAGTCCACATGGGTCACCGAGAAGCTGACACCGTAGGTGGCTGACCTGCATGATCGGAAGTCCACAATCGACTCTCGACCCTTCTGCAACCTTCGCGTGACCGCTCTTTCGTCCACTTGGGTGGAAGTCGAGAAAGTGCCTAACTTCTTGTGACGTTTGGCCGACATGTGTCGATAGTCCTCCTGCAATCGGGTTATCACCCGTTACTACGTTGGAGGGAGTCGCAGTTGACCACCCCAAAGATCAACCTGCCGACGACCGCGACGATCCGCACCACCACAACCCACGGTGTGCTCTACGCCGTGACCGCGGTCGTCGTCTTCTTCGGCATCGTCCTAGCCGTGGCTGGGGCCATTAACGGCTGGCCTCCGCAGCTGGCCACCATCCATGTCGGTTGCGCTATTGGGATCGGCCTTCTGGGGAGGCGTGCTGAGATCGAACAGCGACGCCGCGAGAATATGCAGGCACTACAGGAAATCGACGAAACGGACCAGGCCCTCAGCGAAGTCGACCGTTTGGAACGCTGGGCCAACAATCCCGACAGCAAGTGACAGAAACGCCGGACGTACGGGGTGGTATCGCCCGGCAATGATCACCCCGGGTGCGGCCGCTTCCCCCGGCCACACCCACGAAACTGCAACACTGCGTGAGCCCTGGACCTCGGCTCCCCAAGCAACTTTTTCGTTCTCGTAAAAGTGCGGGGGGGGGCTTCTCTAAAGCCCTCTTTTCCCTTCCTCACCACTATCACACACGGTCACCGCGTGACATTCTCTTCGCCGCGGCTTTCGCGCGTTTATCCGCGCCGGACCGACCGTAGACCTCCAGCATCGCGTCAGACGACCAGCCCGCGAGACGCTTCAGGTCCCGTTCGTTGCCGCCGTTGAACAGAAAGTCGTCTGCCCACGTGTGGCGGAACTTGTGCGGGTTCGCCGGATCCTTCAGGCCAGCCTTCTCTGCGCGGACCTCCATTCGGTAGCGGATCCCATCAGTCGACATCGCGCCGCGCTGACTCAGGAACAGCTGCGGCAGGTGCGACCACCGGTGCCGGCCCCGCATCCGCAGGTACCGGTCCACCGCCCGCGCCGTGCGCACCCCGAAATACACCATGCGCTGCTTACCGCCCTTGCCCGTCACGAGGACCGCCCCGTCGTCGAGGTCGAGCTGCTCGACGAGCAGCCCGCACATCTCGGCGACCCGGACACCGGCGTCGAGCAGCAGCCGGATGATTGCCTCATCTCGCCGCTCGTTGAACCCTTTGCCCTTGCAAGCGTCCAGTAGCCCGCTCAGCTCTTCGTCGGTCAGGGTCTGGATTGGCGACATCTTCGGTACCGGCCGGGCGATATGGGTCATCGGGTTGACGTCGAGTTCGTCCTCGGCAATCAGCCACTTGCAGAACCGGTTCATGCCGAGCCACCGCAGCAGCACCGTGCCCGGCGCCTTCGTCTTGTTGAGCTCGATGAACCAGTCGACCATGTTGTCCTTGGTCAGGTCGTCGATCGTGGCCACGCGGTCGGGGACGGTGAACTCGCTGAAGAACTTGATCGCCTGGAGGTACAGCTTGGCGGTGCGCTCGGCCTTTCCCTCGGCGAGCAGGTGCCGTTTGAACGACGCGGCGAGGCCGGGTAACGGTGAGGGCATTTCGCTAGGTTATCCGGCGAGCCATCCTTATGCTAGGGCTCATGACGACCACGCGAACCAGAAACTACCTGTTCAGGCGGATATCTCGGCTGGGCTGGACCCGCTTCGGCTCACCCGGCATCTTCGGGTAGTCCGGCGGATACGGCATCTCGCCGAGGCCGTGGTCGCGCTCGTCCCGCGCGTACCACTCCAGCAGGGTCTCGATGCCGAAAGCCCGCTCGTCCATCGGCGCGTGCAGGTCGCCGCGCTCGGCGTAGAAGGCACCCGCGGTGAGGACGTCGAAGTCGTCCGGGTCGACCTCGGTCAGCAGATCCCAGGTCAGCGGGGTCGACACGGTGGCACGCGCGGTGCCGCGCACCGACCAGGCCGACGCCACCGTGCGGTCGCGCGCGGCCTGGTTGTAGTCGATGAAGACCCGCCCGCCGCGCTCTTCCTTCCACCACGCGATGGTCGCCTTCTCCGGGATCCGGCGCTCGACCTCGCGGCCCAGCGCGATCACCGCGTGCCGGACGTCGATGAAGTCCCACTCCGGCCGGATCCGCACGAGGACGTGCACGCCGCGGCCGCCCGAGGTCTTCGGGTAGCCGACGAGCCCTGCCGAGTCGAGGACCTCGCGCACCACACCGGCGACCTCGACGGCGTCCGAGAACCCCGCTTCGTCCGGCGGGTCGACGTCGATGCGGAGTTCGTCCGGGTGGTCGACGTCGGGCCGCCGCACCGGCCACGGGTGGAAGTCGAAGGTGCCCAGGTTCGCCGCCCAGGCGAACACGGCGGGTTCGGTCGGGCAGACCTCTTCCGCGGTCCGGCCCGACGGGAAGGTGATCTTCGCGGTCTCCACCCACTCCGGGGCGCCCTTCGGCACGCGCTTGGCGTAGAACCACTCGCCCTCGACACCGTCGACGTAGCGCTTCAGCGTCGTCGGCCGCTCCCCGATCGCACGCAGCAGCGGCACGCCGACCGCGACGTAGTGCTCCACGACCTGGCGCTTCGTGATCCCCCGGGCCGGGAAGTACACCTTGTCCGGGCTGGACACCCGGACCTTGCGCTCGCCTGCCTCGACCTCGATCGGCTCACCGTTCTTGGGCATGCGCCCACCGTAGCCAGTCCGGCACCGGTCAGGGCCGCGGATCGTTCTTCAAAATTGCCATGGTGATGACGTCGTGCCACTCGCCCTCCCACCGCAGCGCTTGCCGCTGGAGCCCCTCCCGGAGGAACCCGGCCTTCTCGTAGGCGCGCTGGGCCCGAGGGTTGTAGTCGAAGACCTCCAGCGAGACGCGGTGCAGGCCGACGACGTCGAACGCGTAGCCCAGCAGCAGCTTGGTCGCCTCCGTGCCGTAGCCCTTGCCGAAGAACGCCGGACCGTTCAGCGCGATGCGGAACGCCCCGGAGCGGTTGTCCGCGTCGATTTCGTAGAGCACCACATCGCCGAGGTGTGCGCGGTCTTCCTTGCCGAGGATCGCGTAGTCCGCCCTGTCGTCGAGACCCGGGCGCGCGGCAAGGTACCGGCGGACCTGTTCCTCGGTGAACTTGGTGTGCGTACCGGTCAGCCGGGTGGTTTCCGGCTCCTGCAGGGCCTTCCACGAGGTCTCGAAGTACGACTCGTCGAGCTGCGTGAGCACGACGGTCTCGCCGGTGAGTTCGGGCTGCGTCCGCAGCGCCTCGGTATCGATCACGTCGAATACCGTACGGTGGACGCAGTGTCCGGCCGTACCAAATTAATTCTCGCGCTCACCGTGCTCGCCCTCTTCGTGACGGCCGCGGTCCTGCTGCCGATCCCGAGCCCGGCCGGGATGCGGGCCTGGGCGGCCGAAACCGGCCCGGCCACGCCGTTGGTCTTCTTCCTGATCTATGCGGTACTGACCGTGGCGCCGATCCCACGCACCGTGTTCAACCTGGCTGGCGGGCTGCTGCTCGGCGCGACGACGGGCATCGTCGTCGGCATCCTGGCGACCACGGTCGCCTCGGGGCTGTCGTTCGCCCTTTCGAGAGCACTCGGCCGCGATCTGGTCACCCGGCACCTGCACCGGGCCAAGGTCCGCGCGGTGAACGACCGGCTTTCGGACGGCGGGGTACTGGCGATCACCTCCTTACGGCTGATCCCGATGGTGCCCTTCGCTCCGTTCAGTTACCTGTGCGGAGTGTCATCGGTCCGTTTCGCCCCGTATCTGATCGGGACCGCGCTCGGCAGCCTCCCCGGTACGGTCGCGGTCGTCGTCCTCGGGGACGCGCTGACCGGGGAAACCCCTCCCGCCCTGCTGATCTGTTACGCCGTGTTCGCCGTGGCGGGGGCCGTCGGGCTGCTCAAGGTCTTCCGGCGGAAGGCCCGTCCGGAGCCCGAACCGAGCGGCGAGGAAGAACTGCCCGCCTCCGCACCGGCGAGCTGACGGGGAGCCGAAACCGCCGCCCGCTACACTCGATCGGGTGCGCGGGACCTTTCAGGCCGCGTAACACCACCATCACCCGGGATGTGTTCGTCAAAGAATGTGTCAGGAGCAGTCGCCATCGACACCGGTCAGCTGATCGCTGGGCACTACCGCCTGGTCGAGCAAATTGGTAGCGGTGCCATGGGGGTGGTCTGGCGTGCCATCGATGTCCGCCTCGAGCGCTCGGTGGCGGTCAAGCAGATCCTCCCGCAGCCCGGTGTCTCCGAAGCGGAGCGCGACAACATGCGCCAGCGCGCCATGCGCGAGGCGAAGAACGCGGCCCGTTTCCAGCATCCGAACGCGATCGTCGTGTTCGACATCGCCGAGCACGGCGGCGACCCCTGCCTGGTGATGGAGTACCTGAACGGCCCGAGCCTCTCGGCGATCATCTCCGACGAGGGCACGCTGCCGCTGGGCCGCGTCGCGAAGATCGGCGAGCAGGTCGCGTCGGCGCTGGTCGCCGCGCACCGCGCCGGGATCGTGCACCGCGACGTCAAGCCGGGGAACATCCTGATCGACGAGGCCGGCACCGCGAAGATCACCGACTTCGGGATCTCGCGAGCGGCCGGCGACATGACGCTCACCCAGACCGGCCTGATCGGCGGCACCCCGGCCTATCTCGCGCCCGAGCTGGCGCGCGGCTCGGATCCGGTGCCCAGCTCCGACGTCTTCGCGCTCGGCGCGACGCTCTACCAGGCCATCGAGGGCCAGACGCCGTACGGGAACAGCTCCAACCAGCTCGCGCTGCTCTACGCGGCCGCGAACGGGCAGATCAACCCGCCGCAGCAGGCAGGCGGCGCGACGGCGCTGCTGATGAGCCTCCTGCGTACCGAACCGACCGAGCGCCCGACCATGGCCGAAGCGCGGGAGCGCCTCGCCGCGCTGGCGGCGAACGAATCCGGCTCGGGCATGGCGGCGTCGCCGCGGCTCTTCGGAGCGGGCGGCGGTAGACAGCCCGCCGTGCCCGACACCCCGGGGCACGGCGTTCCCGGCGGGGACCGGCCGCCGTGGCAACGGACCGACAAACCGGCCCAGTCCGCCGCGGCATCTCCCCCGCCCCCCGCCAAACAGCACACGCCGACGGCCGCGTTCATCCCGATGCGCTCGCAGGCCGCTCCGCCGAACACGCCACCGCGTCCGGTCGCCGCGATGACCCCACCGCCGTCCGCGGCCGCCCCGATGCGGCCGTCCTCGGGAAAGCCTTCCGACGGCAAGCGCAAGGCCGTCCTGTTCGCGGGTGCCGGCGCCGCGGTCGTGGTGATCGCCGTGATCGTGTTCCTGGTGCTGAATTCGGGCAACGGGGCGGGCAACAACCAGGGCGGCGACAACGCCGGGACGAACCCGCAGCCCAGCACCTCGGCGTCCAAGCCGAGCGCCCCGTCGTCCTCGAAGGCGCCCCCGGCTGACCTGGGCAAGACCCCGAGTGAGAAGGTCACGAGCTTCACCAACGTCGGTCAGTTCGTCCTCGGCTTCTTCGACACCGGCAAGATCGGGACGACCGAAAGCTGGAACAAGCTCACCGACGCCGCGAAAGCCGTGTACGGCTCGGAGCAGGCTTTCGCCGACTACTGGACCGCGCACAAGGTCACCGGCGCCCGATCCGCGCACGCGGACAGCGGTGGCGGGAACCCCGACGGTTCGATCGACATGAACGTGACGGTCAACGAAGGCCCACGCCCGGCACTGCGCGTCGTCCAGGTGGGCGGGCAGTACTACATCGACGCCGACACGCGAGTACTCGGCAACTGACGCAGCGTGGCGGTGGTGAGACCCGCCTCGCTGGTGGTAGGCCAATCGCCACGCGTGGCTTACTGTTGCCGGTATGGCCGATAGCGGACCTTTCGGACCTGGCCAGAATCCTCGTTTCGACGAGGACCTGGTAGGCCTCGACCCGTACGACCCCGAAGCCCGTGCCTTCGCCGAGCATCTGGACCGCATCGAACGCTGCGGCCCGAACTTCACCGTGGAAGCCTGCATCGACGGTGTCTCCGATTTCGCCGACTCCAGCAACCGTCTCGGCGGTCTGCGCTGGTGGATTTCGGCGCTGGTCGTGGTCCTCATCGTGCTCGGCGTGATGGTCACCGCATGGGACATCATCGGCCGGGCCATCGCGTGGCTCGCGGGGTAACGTGGAACCAGTGAAAGGTATGAAACCCGTTGTCGGAGCCACGCCGCGCGTGGTCAAGTCCGAGCAGGAATGGCGGGAGCAGCTCAGCTCCGACGAGTACGCCGTGCTCCGCCAGGCGGGCACCGAGCGCCCCTTCACCGGGGAGTACACCGACGAGAAGACCACCGGTGTCTACCAGTGCCGCGCCTGTGGCGCCGAGCTGTTCCGCAGCGACACGAAATTCGAGAGCCATTGCGGCTGGCCGTCGTTCTACGACCCCGCCGAAACCGACGCCGTCCTCCTCCGCGAGGACACCGCGATGGGGATGCGCCGGATCGAGGTGCTGTGCAAGTCGTGCCACAGCCACCTCGGGCACGTCTTCGAAGGCGAGGGTTACGCCACGCCGACGGATCAGCGGTACTGCATCAACTCGATCTCGCTGAAGCTGGTTCCCGAGTCCGAGTCGTAACCGAACCCAGCGAACCACCGCCCTCTCCGACGCGTTCTCGTAGCACTGGAACAGCGTCGGGGAGGGCGGTGTTTTGTGAACGAACCCTGGGGAATCTCCGGACCGGCTTTCGCCTGGCTTTACGGTGTCTGCGCCGTACTGCCACTGGCACTCGCCGTGGCGAACGAGCTGTGGCTGCGCCGCGACACCGGCGCCAGGAAGGTGCCCGGTCTCTACCACCTGGCCGCACTGGCGGACGGCACGGAACGGGTCACCGACACCGCCGGTCTGCTCGAACGGCACTCCCTCCGGCCCGACAGCCGAGGGCTCCTGCACCCGATCAGGCCGGCTCCGGCCGATCCGTTCGAGCGCGCGGTCGTCTCGCTCGTGCACGGCAGCGGAATCGGCCTGCGCGAGCTGCGCTCCAGGATGGCGCGGCACGAGGTCGTCCTGGAACTGCGCGCCGACCTGCGGCGGAGGGGCCTGCAAGTCGCCGAAAACCGGCGACGGGCGGGTTGGCAGTGCGCGCTGGCCGTTTACGTCGCCGTCTTCGCGCTGGGCATCGCGCGCCTGGCTCAAGCGGTACCGCTTGAGCGTCCGGCAGACATCCTCGTCTTTTCCATCGTCTGCGTGGCCGGTGCCCTCGGACTGACCGGGTGGCGGCAATGGCCGGACAAGTCCGGCCTGGCGGTCACGCTGCTCAAGACCGGCGGCACGAAGGCCAGGTTGTTCTCCGGTACGGCGAGCGCGTGCGGCGGGAGCGCGTCCTCTTTCGCCGCTTCTTCGTGCGGCGGCGGCTCTTCCTGCGGCGGTGGCGGCTCGTCCTGCGGCGGCGGAGGCGGAGGGTGTGGAGGATGACCATGGACCGGCTCGAAACGATCTACCAGGTCGCGTACCTCACCGGCGGCCCCGACCGGGTCACGGACACCGCCGTCGCGGGAGCGCTCGAACGGAAGGCGGCCCGGCTGGACGGTTCCGGTGTCCTGCGCCGGACCTCCGCCAAGCCCGCCGATCCGTTCGTGCGAGCGGTGGTGAAGACCCTGCCCAAAGTGCGGGTAGCGCGAGTGCGCGAACCCCTGCGCGAGTCGGAACCGATGCGCTCGCTGCGGGCGGAACTCCTGGCAGGCGGCCTGATCGTCCCGGCGAATCACTGGCGACGGGCCTGGCACGCCGTCACGCGGCGCGGGGTGTGGGCGACCAAGGCGGGAGAACGGATGCTTTCCCGGGCGAGGGAGGATCCGAGTCTCTTCACCGGCGCGGCGGGCGCGGTGGCGCTGGGCGGCCTCGGCGCTCACCCGGATCGGCGGTTGGCGCGGCTCCTGACCCTGACGACCCCTTCCGCCCGTGACAAAGCCCAGGTCGCCGTCGGCGGAGCCCCACCCCCTGACGGTCTAACGGCCGTCGTGGACGGTTCGCCCGGCTGATCGACTGGGGTTCGAGGGAACCACGACCGGACGAACAAGCGTCCGACTACGGTAAGTGCACCTGCTCGTGAAAGGCCCGTGCGATGGAAGACACCTGGGGCATCCCCGGACCCACTTTCCTGGCGATCTACGCCGTCCTTCTGGTGTTTCCGCTGGCCGTCGGTCTCCTGTGGACGATCGCGGTCAAGCTGGGACGCAAGGCGCCGCGCGCCGCCGTGAGCGGACCGCAGCCGACGGTGTACGAACTCGCCTATCTCGCCGGCGGCCCGGACAGGGTGGTCGACACGGCCATCGCGGCCCTGGTCGATCGCGGGACGTTGCGGGTCAGCAGCTCGAAGCAGCTCCAGCTGACGGGCCCCGAGCCCGCGGACCCGATCGAAAGGGCCGTCGCCAAGGGCGCCAAACCGGGCCACAACGCCACCACTCGCGGCATCCGCGACAGGCTGCGGATGTCCGGGCCGATGCAGGCGCTCGCCAAGGATCTGGAGGCGCGGGGGCTCGTGGTCGTCAACCAAGCGCCGCGGATCCGCCGGGTCGTGTTCTTCCTGTACCTCGCCGTGTTCGTCCTCGGCGTGGTGCGCCTGTTCTCCGGGATCTCCGCCGACCACGCCGTCGGTTTCCTGATCCCGCTGCTGATCGCGGCCGGGTTCGCGACGCTGGTCTCCCGTGCCGTCAAGAACAAGGCCGTCGGACCGCGCCCGACCGGCGAAGGCAACCGGATTCTCGGCAGTGCCAACAGCGCGCTGGCGCGGGAGCGCAAGCGCGGGATCCCCAACACGCCCGCGATGGGCGGCGTGGCCGGTGGCGCCCTGCTGGGCGGCGCCGCGGCGGCGGTCGCGCTCGGCGGGCTCGCCTTCTACCCGGACGAAGAGCTCAGCGCGGCGCTGATCCCGCCACCGATGCCCAGTGCTTTCGGCGGCGGTTCGTCCGGCGGTGGCAGCACCTGCAGCACGGGTTCCTCGTGCAGCAGTGGAAGTTCCTCCTCCTGCGGCGGTGGCAGTTCCTGCGGTGGTGGCGGCTGCGGTGGCTGACGGGCCGGGCCACCTCGGGATCGGGATCGGCTGGCGGCACGAGCTGGACCTGTCGATCGCGCGGCTGCCCGGTGTCGACTGGGTCGAGGTCGTGGCCGAGAACCTGCACGCCGGGCATCTTCCGGAGACCTTGATCGCCTTGCGCGACAAGGGAATGCCGGTCCTGCCGCACGCGGTCTCGCTGTCGCTGGGCGGGGCCGACCCACTGGACACCGCGCGCGTCGAGCATCTCGCGGAGGTCACCCGCGAGCTCGGTGCGCCGATGGCCAGCGACCACGTGTGCTTCGTGCGCGCGGGTGGCCTCGACTCCGGGCATCTGATGCCGCTCCCCCGTACCCGGGAAGCGCTCGACGTCCTGGTGGACAACGTCAAACTGGCCCAGTCCATCGTGGAAGTCCCGTTCGCGCTGGAGAACATCGCGGCGGTGCTGGAGTGGCCGGACGCGGAGTTCACCGAGTCGGAGTTCCTGCGGGAACTGACCGATCGGACCGGTTGCCTGCTGATCATCGACGTCGCCAACCTGTACGCCAACGCCCGCAACCTGGGCACCGATCCCGAACGGTTCCTCGACGAGATCCCGTGGGAGCGGCTGGCGTACACGCATATGGCGGGCGGTGTCGAACGCGACGGCGTCTACCACGACACGCACGCCCATCCGGTGGTCCCGGAGGTGCTGGACCTGCTGAGGGAGCTCCGGAAGCGCTTCGAGCCGCCTGGTGTCCTGCTGGAACGCGACGACGACTACCCGCCCGACGCGGAACTGGCGGCCGAACTGGCCGCGCTCCGGGAAGCGGTCTCGCCGTGACCTCGCCCCGGGAGCGGCTCGCCGGGCAGCAGGCCGAACTGCTCAAGGCGCTCCTCGCCGGCGGCGACGCCCCGGCGGGGTTCGACGCGGACAGGCTCCGCATCGAGGCGAACGTGTTGCGGAACAAGCAAAGCAGGCTGGCCGCGTACCTGCGCCCGGACCTCGCCGAAGCCCTCGGCGGCCGGTTCGCCGCGCTGTTCCGCGAGTACGCGACAACGCGTCCGAAGACCGAAGCGATCCGCGCGCTGGCCTACGCGGACGCTTTCGGCACGTGGCTCGTCGAGCGCGGCGAAGTCCCGAAACCGAGGCGCGGGCTCAGCACTTGGGCACCTTGGCGGGCCGGACTTCGCCGTCGTCGCTCATGATCGAGGTCGAGTCGTCGATGTAGCCCGAACCGCCCGAGTACGAGATCTTGTAGAACCCGAACCCGTTGACCTTCTCGTAGCAGGAAACGGTCACCTTGGACAAGGTGGTCAGCGTGCCCACCGGGTCGTTGCTCACCCCGCCGTTCGAGTTGGGTTTCGGCTCCGAGTAGACGGTCGTGTCGCCGTAGTCGCCGATCTTCCCGTCGACCCCGCACGCGCACAGGACCAGCGCGGACGCCGCGATCAAGGTCAGCTTCACAGTCTTTCGTTTCATCCCACCGAAGTTAGGTCGGGGAGATGAAAATCCGATGAAGCGGCTACCAGACCGCGCGGTCGCTCCCGGGTACGCGCGTCCCCTCCACCCAGAAGGGATCCGAGCCCGGCAGTGTGCCCGCCATCTTGACCCGGGTCAGCCGTCCGAGCGGACTGTCGGCGTCCTCCAAGAAGTCGGCGCCGTCGAAGCCGTCGGGACCGGATTCCTTGCGCCCCAAGGAGTTCAGCCACTCCCCTGTCCCGGCGAGCGACGTGCGGACATGCTGACTGCCGCCTTCGGTGGCCGCCCGGCGGAGGGCCGTCATGATCGCCGCCGCGGTGAGCCAGCCGGTCGCGTGGTCGAGCGCCTGCACCGGAAGCGGTCCCGGACCGTCGAGCCCGGCGGTCTTGCCACCTTCGTCGGCGATCCCGGACGCCATCTGCACCAGGCTGTCGAACCCGCGCCTGCGCGCCCACGGGCCTTCCCAGCCGTAGGCGGACAGGTCCGCGATCACGATCCCCGGCCGGAGCTCGGCGATCGCCTCGGGCGAGAATCCCTTGGCCGTCAGCGATCCCGGCCGGAAGCCCTGCAGTACGACATCGGCGCGGGCGATCAGCTTGCGCAGCCGCGAACGCCCGGCCTCGGACTCCAGGTCGACGTACGCCGAGAGCTTGCCCATTCCGGTGTCGACGGCCAGCGGCGGCACCGTCGGCAACCGCTCCGCCCCGATGTGCATGACGGTGGCACCGTGCGCGGCGAGCACACGGCCCGCGACCGGCCCGGCGATGACGTGGGTCAGGTCCAGGATCCGCACCCCGCCCAGCGGCCGGTCGGATTCGAACAGCCGCACGGGCTCCGACGGCCCGAGCGAGCGGATCTCGGCGACCGGCAGCGCGCCGGAGGCCTGTCCTTGCTTGTGTACCAGCCATTCCTCGCGGCTGCGCAGCACCGCGGCCGCGCCGCCGGCGCCGATCACCGCCGACTCGACCTCGAACTTCGACTTGGCCGCGACGACCTTCTCGAACGCCGCACGGGTCGCGGGCACGCCCAAGCCCCAGCACACGGCGGAGACGTGGCGCGGGTAGTTGCAGTGCAGCCGCACCCAGCCGTCGTTCGCGCGGTAGTCGCCGGACAACGGCGCGCTGAACGGCACCGGCTCCCCGTCGACGCGGATGTACCGCTCGCTGTGGAACGACGCCGCGGCGTGCCGAGTGTCGACCGAGACCTTGCCGGGCTCGATCCCCCGCAGCCGCAGCAGTTCCCCGGCGGCCAGCGTCGCCGCGGCGATACTCGTCGTCGCGGCCTCTTCGACCCGGAAGGTCCCGGGCAGCACGGACTCGGGCCCGGTGACCTCGACGGCGTCTTCGGCGAGCTTGTCACCGGTGAGCGTGGTCCAGACGCGGGTGTCCACTGAGGCTTTCACTAGGGCAGCAGGGCGATCAACTCGGCGGGTTCCACCTTGGTCCCGGTGTAGAACGGGATCTCCTCGCGCACGTGGAGGCGGGCCTCAGTTCCGCGCAGGTGGCGCATCAGGTCGACGATGCGGTGCAGTTCGTCGGCCTCGAAGGCCAGGATCCACTCGTAGTCGCCCAGCGCGAACGACGCGACCGTGTTGGCGCGGACGTCCGGGTAGTCGCGGGCCTCCTTGCCGTGGTCGGCGAGCATCTTGCGGCGCTCGTCGTCCGGCAGCAGGTACCACTCGTAGGAGCGCACGAACGGATAGACGCAGATGAACTTGCGGGCCTCTTCACCGGCGAGGAACGCCGGGATGTGGCTCTTGTTGAACTCCGCCGGGCGGTGCAGCGCGACCTGGCTCCACACCGGAACCGAGGCGCGGCCGAGCGGGGTGTGCCGGAAACCGCTGTAGGCCGCCTGGACCTGCTCGATCTCCTCGGCGTGCCACCAGACCATGTAGTCGGCGTCGGCCCGCAGTCCCGAAAGGTCGTAGAGACCGCGGACGACGACGCCCTTGGCCTCCAGCGCGTCGAGGTATTCGGTGGTCTCCGCGGTCACCTTCTCGCGGTCCTCGCCGAGCTTGCCCTGCTCGACCCGGAAGACCGACCAGGCGGTGTAACGGATGCTGTCATTGAGCTCGTTGTAGTTCAGCCGCGCCATACCGCCATCTTGGCACTGCCGGTGCTCAGGAGCCCTCGTGGGTCGGTGTGATCCCGGCGATGCGGCGGGCGGCCGCGCCGGCGGTGGCGATGCAGGCGGGAAGCCCGACGCCGTGCAGCGTCGCGCCCGCCACGGCGAGCCCTCCGACGTCCGCGACAGCGCGCTCGATGCGCTCGACGAGTTCGAGGTGACCGGTGCCGTACTGCGGGAGCCCGCCGCCCCACCGGGTCACCAGCGTCTCGATCGGGGCGGTGGTGACGCCGGTCAGCCGGGCGAGATCGTCGCGGACCACGCGCACGAGTTCGTCGTCGTCCGCGTGCAGCGCGCCCGGTTCGCCGAAGCGGCCGACAGAGCCGCGCACCAGCACCGGGCCTTCGCCGTACTGGGCCCACTTGCGGGAGGAGAAGGTGAACGCCTTGGCGGCGAACGGCTTCCCGGCCGCGTCCTGTTCGCCCGCGCCGATCAGCACGCCGGACGACTCCGGCAGTGCGGTCCCCGGCGGGAGCGCGAGCGCGACCACCGCCATCGACGCGAGTTCGACCTCCGCGAACGCCGACGACGCCACGCCCGCGACGCCGTCCAGCAGCCGTCGTGCGGAAGGCGCCGGGACGGCGAGCAGGACGGAGTCGGCGTCGAGGTCCTCGACCTTCCAGCCGGTGGCGGTGCGCTCGAGCGCCGTCACCGTGGTCCCGGTCCGGATCTCGGCGCGTGACAGCTCCGCGAGCCGGTGGATCAGCGTGCCGAGGCCGCCCAGCAGGGTGCCGAAGACCGGCGCCGTGCTCGGGGAGGCGGGCATGAGCGAAGCGGCGCCTTCGGTGAGCGAACGCGCGCCGCGGTCCACCGCGGACGCGAGACCGGGCATCGTCGCGCGCAGCCCGAGCCCGTCCGCTCCCCCGGCGTAGACCCCGCCCAGCAGCGGGTCGACGAGCCTGTCCACGAGTTCGTCGCCGAAGCGCTCGCGCAGCAGCGGGCCGAGCGGCACGTCACCGGCGGGCAGATCCACCGGCGGCAGCGACGACTCGGCCTCGACCAGGGCGCGGCCCTTCTCCGACAGCACCCCGGCGATCGCGTCGGCCGAGGCGGGAACACCCATGACCGTGCCCGGCGGCAGGCCGAGCACGGAGCCGCCGGCGTGGATCTTCGCGCGGGCCTTGGTGGGGTGGACGAGGCTTTCGCCCAGCCCGACCTCGCGGACCAGGGCGAGCGCCTCGGGACGGCGGGCGAGGAAGGCCTCGGCGCCGACGTCGTAGCGCTCACCGGCGAGTTCGATCGTGCGGAGTTTCCCGCCGAGGGAGTCCGTCGCCTCGAAGACGACGATCCGCGCGTCCTCGCCGAGCAGCGTCCGCAGACGGTAGGCGGCGGTCAGTCCGGAGATACCGCCGCCGACGACGGCGACCGTCTTCACGGCTGGATCTCGTGCACCAGCCCGACCACGCGCGTCAGGACGTCCGGGTCGACGCCGGGCAGCACCCCGTGGCCGAGGTTGAAGATGTGGCCGTCGGCCGCGCGGCCCTCCGCGAGGATCCGCCGGACCTCCGCTTCGAGCACCGGCCAGGACGCGTGCAGCAGCGCCGGGTCGAGGTTGCCCTGGACGACCCCGCCGCCGAGCCGACGGACGGCCTCGTCGAGCGGGATGCGCCAGTCGACGCCGACCACGTCCGCGCCCGCGTCGCGCATGGCCACCAGCAGCTCGCCGGTGCCGACGCCGAAGTGGATCCGCGGCACGCCGTAGCCCGCGACCGCGTCCAGCACCTTCGCCGAATGCGGCAGGACGAACTCGCGGTAGTCCCGCTCCGAGAGCGCGCCCGCCCACGAGTCGAACAGCTGGATCGCGTCGGCTCCGGCGTCCAGCTGCGCGGACAGGAAGGTGATCGCCATATCCGCCAGGCGCCCCGCCAGCTCGTGCCACAGCGCCGGCTCGGAGTGCATGAGCGCCTTGGTGTGCTCGTGGTTGCGGCTCGGCCCGCCCTCGATGAGATAGGAGGCCAGGGTGAACGGCGCGCCCGCGAAGCCGATCAGCGGCGTCTCGCCCAGCGACCCGACCAGCAGCCGGACCCCGTCGGCGACCTGTTCCACCTGCTCCGGGTCCAGCACCGGCAGCGCGCGCACGCCCGCGGCGTCGCGGATCGGCTCGGCGACCACCGGGCCGGTGCCCGCGACGATGTCGATGTCGAGGCCCGCCGCCTTGAGCGGGACGACGATGTCACTGAAGAGGATGGCCGCGTCGACGCCGTGGCGACGGATCGGCTGGAGCGTGATCTCGGCGAGCATCTCGGGGTCGAAGCACGCTTCGAACATCGAGGTGCCCTCGCGCAGCGCTCGGTACTCGGGCAGCGACCGCCCGGCCTGGCGCATGAACCACACGGGAGTGCGGGCCGGGCGTTCGCCGCGCGCGGCGGCCAGGAACGGCGCGCCGGGCAGGACACGACGGGCCGCGGGGACGGTCTGCGCGGGAGAAGCAGGTGAAGGAGACATCACGGTTCATGGTGCCATGGGCGCTCCAAGCCCTTACTCTCGGCGCGTCTGCGCCCCGAACCGGACTATCGCGTCTTACAGTCGGTTGGTGACCGCGATGACGTCAGTACCCGATCTCTTCCGTGAAGCCGTCGCGGCGTTGCAATCGGTCCGGCCCCGTCCCGAAGTGCAGCTGGAGACGATGCGCCCGCCGCAGCGCCTGGCGCCGTGGTCCTACGCGGTGAGCTGCGAAGTGGAAGGGCCGGCGGACGTACTGGCGTCGGGGCGGCTGGTGCTGCTGCACGATCCGGACGGCCAGGAAGGCTGGGACGGGGTCCTGCGGCTGGTCATGTACGTCCGCGCGGAACTCGACAGGGAACTGGCGACCGACCCCTTCCTTCCCGCGGTGGGCTGGTCTTGGCTGACCGACGCGCTGGAAAGCTCCGGCGCGGAGTGGACGGCGCTGGGCGGCACGGTCACCGAGACGTCGTCGGCCCGCTTCGGCGACATCTCCGGCCCCTCCCGCACCGATGATCTGGAGCTGCGGGCGTCCTGGACGCCGACGGACGCCGCGCTGCGGGCGCACGGGCAGGCCTTCTGTCAGGTGATGGCGAGCGTCGTGGGGCTGCCGCCGGTCGGCGTGACCCTCTTCGAGCAGCGCCAGTCCTCCTGAAGCGCCGCTGATCCGTCCCGACACGCCGGAATCCCACCAATCGAGACATAGCATTCGGGTTATTCTGCGATTTCCGGCCATCTAGCGCCGCTAGGGATCCTGCCGATACTAAAGGTCCCTTGCTCCCGCGCCGGATCGACGGCCGAAGTACATGAAGGCCCCCTTCATTGCGCCTAGCGCAAGCAAGGGGGCCTTCATGTACTTGCGAAGGATCCGCGAAGCGGTCGAGAGCGCCTTCGCTTACCCCATTCGCGAGGCTCTCAGGGCGTCCGTACGCCACCGAAGGGCGCTTCAGGGCCAGATGGACTAGACCGGCGCCGACCAGCGCGGAGCCGAGCGCTCAGAGGTCTGGACCACCCCGTTCGTGCTACGCGCACTGTCACTGTCCGCAACAAGATCAAGTCGACCGGGAACACCCTCGCGAACCCCTCGCGACGCCTCCGGAGCGTTACCGCGACGATCACCCAGCGAAGCGATCATGACCCTCCGCGAAGTTGATCAAGCCCCATGCCGGAGGCAGATTCCGGCCTCCGGCGTAGCCTTTTCCCAGGCTCCCGAGCAGAGGCACCGGCAGGTGCACGACCCATCTGCACAGTCGGATGGACCCCGGTAACCCCAGTGCATCGTGTTCTTTCGGCGATCTGTTAGCCACCGGCTGTGTACTAGCCCGATCGTGTTACAACGAACTCCCTGAGTAACTACTCGTTTGAGATAGATACCCATTCGATCCCCCCGTGAAGGCCCCAGGACGGCTACAGTGCCATCGACGACACCACTTTCGGTCTAAAGCTGGCGCGGCTAAACGGCCGAAAGTCCCGGTGCCGGTCGGGGGGCACGACCGACTCCAGGGAGGTAGTGACGTGGCTACCGTCGGCATTTCTCAGGCCGTCCGATCCACGCCAGCCGGTTCATTGCCGGCGAGCATGGTTCCGCACCCGCGGGAAGAGCTTTTTTCCGTGTTGGTGGTCGATGACCACCCACTGTTGAGGGAGGCAATCTCAGCAAGACTCGCACAGATGGGTGCGGGCACCGTCCACGAGGCCGCCACGGTGGCCGAGGCGAGGGCGCGAGCACAGGCCACTGGGCCTTGTGATCTGGCGATCCTCGATCTCGGACTGCCGGATGGCAGCGGCATCGAGCTGGTTACGGAACTCCGTAGCCATGGCTGGCCTCGTGTCGTGGTGCTCGCTTCATCAGACGACCCGTACGCGGTCAGGTCGGCGTTCCAGGCCGGCGCCCAGGCATACCTGCTCAAGTCGGCATCGCCGGTCGTAGTGACCGACGGCGTCCGCAGGGTGCTCGAGGGCGGCGTCTACGCGGACCCGAGCGTCGCACCGGTCCTGGCCACCGGCACCCGAGTCGCCGGCACCGACAACACCCCGCGCGAGCTTTCCGCGCGCGAGGTCGAGGTGCTGCAACTCGTCGCCGACGGCCAGAGCAACAAGGAGATCGGCGAGGAACTCAGCCTCTCCGCTCTCACCGTGAAATCCCACCTCTCCCGCATCGGGCGCAAGCTCGGCACGGGTGACCGGGCTCAGATGGTTGCGCTGGCCATGCGTGCCGGCGTGATCCGCTGACAAAGGCGAACTGCCCTGCGGGGCGGGCGGACCAGGCGCGGCCCGCTCGTCCCGTAGGGTCTTCACCTATGGAAGGCGACCGACCCGGAGATTCACAGGCAGACCCCGACACCGGCACTGATGACACCGGTGGAGCGGTTTTGCTGCGCGAGCCCGCAGAGGGCACTCCGCCGGTGATCGCCGACGCGACAGCCCTCGCCGAAGCCTGTGTGAAGATCGCAGGCGGCAGCGGGGCCATCGCCGTGGACACCGAACGGGCCTCCGGCTACCGATACTGGCCGAAGGCCTACTTGGTGCAGTTGCGCCGCGAAGGCGCCGGCTCCTTCCTTATCGACCCCATTCCGCTCGAAGGGCAGCTCGCGCCCCTCGCGGAAGTTCTCAACGACGCCGAATGGGTGTTGCACGCGGCCTCTCAGGACCTGCCGTGCCTCGCCGAACTCGACCTGCACCCGAAGAGCCTGTTCGACACCGAACTCGCCGGACGGCTCGCCGGGTACGAACGCGTCGCCCTCGGCACCCTCGTCGAACTCCTCCTCGGCTACCAGCTGGAGAAGGGGCACAGCGCCGCCGACTGGTCGAAGCGCCCGCTTCCCGTCGACTGGCTGAACTACGCCGCCCTCGACGTCGAGCTGCTCATCGAACTGCGCGAGAAGCTCGAAGCCGACTTGGCCGCCCAGGGCAAGCTCGAATGGGCCCAGCAGGAATTCGAGGCCGTCCGCACCGCGCCGCCGCCCGCCCCGCGGGCCGAGCCGTGGCGCCGGACGTCCGGGGTGCACAAGATCCGGAGTGCCCGCGGCCTCGCCGCCGTACGCGAACTGTGGCAGGCGCGGGACGAACTCGCCCGCAAACGCGACCGCGCGCCGAGCCGGATCCTGCCCGACAGCGCGATCATCAACGCCGTCACCGTGGACCCGAAGACCGTCGAGCAGCTGCAGGCGCTGCCGGTGTTCAGCGGCCGGGTCCAGCGCAAGTACACCGCGAGCTGGCTGCGGCATCTGCAGGCCGCCCGCGCGCTCCCCGCCGAGGAACTGCCCACCCCCGCGCAGCAGACCGACGGCCCGCCGCCGGTGAACCGCTGGTCGGACAAGGACCCCGACGCCGCCGCCCGGCTCGCGGCCGCCCGCGCGGCGCTGGCCGCCATCGCGGAGGACCGTCGGCTGCCGGTGGAGAACCTGCTGCTGCCGGAACTGGTGCGCCGCACCTGCTGGCGTCCGCCCACAGACCTGAGCGAAGACGCCGTCGCCACTGTTCTCGGCGACGCCGGGGCCCGGCCGTGGCAGGTCGAACTGACCGTGGCGGCGCTGAGCAAAGCGCTCCACGCCACCGCGGCCACCTGAGCCGGTTTCAGTCGTCCAGTAACGCCCGCGCCGAGTCGCGCAGCGCGGCGTCCGGTTCCCCGAGCCCGGCGAGCCTCAGCACGCTGTCGGCACCTTCGACGGCGTGCGCCTCGACGTCCAGCTCCGGCTGGTCACGCCGGACGATCGCGATGCTCTCGACGAGCCCGAACACGAGGTCGGTCCGGATGCCGATGAGGTCGCCCGGGACGCCCGCCGCCGCGACGAGGGAGCCATAGACGCGTTTGAGCTCCGCCCGCTCGGCCCGGAACCGCGCCAGCCTCGGCGAGGAGATCTCCGGCAGCAGGTACAGCGCGCCGAGGTTGTGCCGCGCGCTGCCGAGCAGGTGGATGTCCGCGTAGGCCAGCGCCCACAGCCGCGCGCCGACCGGCGCCAGCTGGGCCGACAGCCCGCCCGCGACATCCAGCGACGGCCGGACGGTGTCCTCCAGCAGCGCCGCGAGAATGTCCTCTTTGGACGGAAAGTGGTAGTAGAGCGACGCCTGGCGCAGCCCGGCGCGTTCGGCGATGGCTCGGGTGGTCGTCGCCGCGTATCCGGCGCCGGTGAACAGCTCCCCCGCGGCGTCCAATACGGCGAGCCGCGCTTCCCGCTTGCTCGCCGCGGCGCCGCTGGCTCTCGGCCTGCCCACCCCGGTCGTTTTTGTCATCTATCCGATCCTGCCATTTCTCCGCGAAGATCTTTGTTACGTCCGGTGGTCGGCCCAGGTTACCGAATCCGGTATCTCTTAACACCGCGCTTACCGGGCGGAGATCGGAAGGATCCCGCACGCGCTTAATTTCGGTCAACCGATCGAAATTCGGCCCTTCAGACAGGAGCCCCAGCAAATGCCCTCCGAAGACCTTTCCGCCTTCGGGTACCGCCAAGAACTACGCCGGACGCTGGGCGGTTTCTCCGCCTTCGCCGCCGGTTTCTCCTTCGTTTCCATCCTGACCACGGTCTTTCAGCTGTTCGCCTTCGGCTATTCCTTCGGCGACACCCTCTTCTTCTGGACATGGCCGCTGGTGATCGCCGGGCAATTGCTCGTCGCGCTCAACTTCGCCGAACTCGCCGCCCGATTCCCGCTGGCAGGATCGGTTTACCAGTGGGCGAAACACCTCTCCCCCGGATTCGCGGGGTGGCTCGCCGGCTGGATGATGCTGGTGGGTTGCGTCGTCGCACTCGCGGGGGCGGCGATCGCGTTGCAGGTCGTCCTCCCCTCGGTCTGGAGCGGCTTCCAGCTCGTCGGCGGGGATCCGGCGATCACGTCGCCGACCGGCGCCAGCAACGCCGTCCTGCTCGGCACCCTGCTGATCGTCGTCACCACCGCGATCAACGCGGGCGGGGTACGGCTCATGGCACGGATCAACGACATCGGGGTCGCCGCCGAACTCGTCGGCGTCCTCGTGCTGGTCATCGGTCTCGCGCTGTTCGCGGTCCGCGGTCCGCAGGTCGTGCTCCAGCCCGCGGCAGAAAGCCCCGGAGTCGGTGGCGTCCTCGCTTCGGCGCTGATGGCCGCGTACGTCCTGTACGGCTTCGACACGGCCGCTTCCGTCGCCGAAGAGACCAAGAACGCGCGCCGCACCGCACCGCGTGCCGTGCTCCGCGCGCTGCTGGTCTCCGGGGTCGGAGGGCTCGCCGTCGTCATCACCGCCCTGATGGCCGCCCCGAGCCTGACCGACGGGCAGCTGGCCGGGAAAGGCCTGCCGTATGTGATCACGGCCGTCTTCGGTGACACACTCGGCCGGGTGTTCCTCGCCGACGTGGCGATCGCGGTCGTCGTCTGCACGCTGACCATCCAGACCGGCACGGTCCGGCTGATCTACGCGATGGCCCGCGACGGCGCGCTTCCCGGCGCCAAACGCCTTTCCGCGGTCAACGCCCGCACCGGAACGCCGATCGCGCCCGCGGTGTTGTCCGGTCTGCTCGCGATCGGGCTGCTCCTGCTCAATCTCGGCAATCCGACCATTTTCAGCACCATCACCGGCACTTCGGTGGTCGTGGTCTACCTCGCCTACCTCCTGGTGACCGGACCGCTGCTGATCCGGCGGCGTCAAGGCCGTTTCACCGCCGAACCGGGCCATTTCTCCCTGGGTCGATGGGCTATTCCGGTCAACGTGGCGGCAGTAGGGTACGGCGCGATGATGATCGTCAACATCGCCTGGCCACGAGCCGACATCTACGACCTGGCGGGCACCGGCTCCGTCTGGGTCCTGTTGTTCCCGATCGAGTTCGTCGGCGCCGCGCTGCTCACCGGCTATCTCTGCTGGCGCCGCCGCTCCGCGCTCACCACGGTTCCCGTCCCCGCGACCTGAAGGAAGGTTCCATGAGCACGACATCGACCACGTACGGCGCACGCGACCACGCCCGCGCCCAAGCGGGCACGGTGACCGAAGCGATGCCCGCCATCCCCGCGTCCACCTGGCCGGATCCGCCGTCCGGGATCGACCCGGCGAAGCTGGTGTGGGCCGAGACCGTCGCCGGCGGCGGCTATACCCACAAGGTCCTCGCCCGCGGCACCGAACTGCGGCTGACCGACGTCGAGGGCGACGCCTGCGCGCATCTGCTGCTGTTCAACGCCGACCAGCCGTGGGAGCGGCTGAACGTCGCGGACACGGTGAAAGTCCAGTGGAACGCCTATCTCGGCGAATCGATCGCACTGCTTTCCGACCAGGCCCGGGTTCTCGCCACCGTCGTCACCGACGAGAGCGGCAAGCACGACGCCCTCTGCGGAACGTCCACTGTGGACGCGAACGTCGAGCGCTACGGCGACGGCAGCCCGCAGGGCGGCTCGCCTTCCGGGAACGCGCTGTTCACCCTCGCCGCGGCGAAACACGGCCTCACCCCGCGTGACCTGCCCCCGAGCCTGTCCTTCTTCCAGGGTGTCCACGTGGAGGCCGACGGCGGGCTGACGTTCACCGGTTCGGCGGGCCCCGGCAAGTCCGTGGTCCTGCGCACCGAACTCCCGGTCGTCGTACTGATCGCCAACGTGGCGCATCCGCTCGACCCGCGTCCGGACTACACGGCGACCCCGCTGCGCGTCTTCGCCCAGCGGAGCACACCGTCCACCCCGGACAGTCCTGAGTGGACAGCGTCACCGGAGGCGCAGCGCGCGTTCGAGAACACCGCCGACTACCTCACCGCTAGGGGCCTGGCATGACCATCATCTCCGATACCGAAGTGGCCGCGCGGGCGCCGTACTCCACCGTGCTGCGCGAGGGTGAGACTCTGGCGATCATCGACCTCGGCGGCAACCAGGCCGTCGACTTCCTCTGCTACGACGCCGCCGACACGGCGAAGAGATACAGCGCGGCCGCCACGATCTCCGCGCAGCGCAACATCTTCCTCACCACCGGCAGCGTGCTGCGCACTGGCGAGGGCGCCCCGCTGCTGACCGTCGTCGCGGACACCTGCGGGCGGCACGACACGATCGGCGGCGCCTGCAGCAAGGAATCGAACAGCCTCCGCTACGGCCAGCACACGCGGTACCAGCACGCCTGCGTCGAGAACTTCCTGACCGAGGGCGCGAAATGGGGGCTCGGCAAACAGGACCTGGTCAGCAACGTCAACTGGTACATGAACGTGCCGGTCGAACAGGACGGCACGCTCGGCATCGTCGACGGCATCTCCGCGCCCGGCATGGAGGTCAAGCTGCGCGCCGAGACCGACGTCCTGGTGCTGGTGTCGAACTGCCCGCAGATCAACAACCCGTGCAACGGTTTCGACCCGACAGCCGTCCGCATGGTCGTCACCGGCGGTGACGTGTGAAACTGCTCGTCGCCAACCGGGGGGAAATCGCGGTCCGGATCATCCGGACCGCACAGGAGATGGGCATTCCGACGGTCGCCGTCTATTCCGACGCCGACCGCACGGCCGCGCACGTACGGCTTGCCGACGAAGCCGTCCGGCTCGGTCCCGCGCCGGCGAGGGAGAGCTACCTCCTCGCCGACGCGATCATCGAAGCGGCGCTGAAGACCGGGGCGGACACGATCCATCCCGGCTACGGGTTCCTGTCCGAGGACGCCGCTTTCGCCAGGGCGGCGGAAACGGCCGGGATCCGGTTCGCCGGTCCCGCCGCGGACCACCTCGACGTCTTCGGCAGCAAGCACACCGCACGGGAGAAGGCCGTCGAGGCCGGTGTCCCGCTGCTGCCGGGTACCGGGCTCCTGGACACCCTCGCGGACGCCGAAGTCGCGGCCGCCGGGATCGGCTACCCGGTGATGCTCAAGGCCACCGGCGGTGGCGGCGGGATCGGCATGCGCGCCTGCGCGTCCGCCGAAGAACTCCGCGACGCCTGGGACGCGGTGCAGAGCATCGCCGCCAAGAGCTTCTCGACCTCGGGCGTGTTCCTCGAACGGCTCGTGACCCACGCGCGGCACGTCGAGGTCCAGGTGTTCGGCGACGGCGCGGGTGAGGTGCTGGCGCTGGGCACGCGGGACTGCACGCTGCAGCGGCGCAACCAGAAGGTGCTCGAAGAATGCCCCGCCCCGGGACTTCCCGACGTGGTGCGCGAGAAACTGGTCTCGGCGGCGGTCGACCTCTGCGCCTCGGTGCGCTATCGGTCGGCCGGGACGGTCGAGTTCATCTACGACCCGGTTCGCGAAGAGGCCGCGTTCCTCGAAGTGAACACCCGGCTCCAGGTCGAGCATCCGGTCACCGAGGCGGTCTACCGCATCGACCTCGTGGCGTGGATGCTCCGGCTCGCCGATGGCGACACCGGGATGTTCGCCACCACGCCGGAGCCGCAAGGGCACGCCGTCGAGGCCCGGGTCTACGCCGAGGATCCGGCCGCCGGGCACCGGCCGAGCGCGGGGCTGCTGACCCGCGCCGACTTCCCCGAAGGTGTCAGGGTCGACACCTGGGTCGAAGCCGGTGCGAAGGTGACCACGCATTACGACCCCTTGCTCGCCAAGGTGATCACCGTCGGCGCCGACCGCGCCGAAGCACTGGCCACGCTGGGCGCCGCGCTCGGCAAAAGCCGGGTGGACGGGGTGCGCACGAACCTCGGGCAGCTGCGCGCTGTCACCGCGGATCGGCGGCTGCACGACGTCACGCACGACACCGCGACGCTCGACACGATCACCGATCCCGAACCGCGGATCGAGGTCCTGCGGGGCGGCACGATGACCACCGTCCAGGACTGGCCGGGGCGGCTGGGATTCTGGCACGTGGGTGTCCCGCCGAACGGGCCGATGGACGATCTGTCGCTGCGCCTGGGCAACCGCGCGCTGGGCAATCCCGAAGGCGCTCCCGGCCTGGAGTGCACTGTGGACGGTGTCTCGCTGCGGTTCACCGAAGACGCAATCGTTTGCGTCACGGGATCGCCGTCTCCGGTAACCGTCGACGGCCACGACGTTCCACAGTGGACGCCGGTCGAAGTCCCCGCCGGCGGTGTGCTCGACGTGGGCACCGGCACCGCCGGACTCCGCGCGTACGTCCTCGTCCGCGGCGGGATCGACGTGCCGGACTTCCTGGGCAGCGCGGCGACGTTCACGCTCGGCGGCTTCGGCGGGCACGGCGGTCGCGCGCTGGCGACCGGTGACGTCCTCTCCCCCGGGCCGGAACCCGAGGACGAGATCGTCGGACAGGTCGCCGAAGCCGAGCGGCCGGTGTTCACGACGCACTGGGAGATCGGCGCGTCCGAGGGACCGCACGCCGCGCCGGAGTTCTTCACCCCGGACGACGTCGAAACGTTCTACGCCACCGACTGGGAGGTGCACTTCAACTCCGCGCGGACCGGCGTCCGGCTCGTCGGGCCCCGGCCGCGATGGGCGCGGGAAGACGGTGGCGAGGCGGGCCTGCACCCGTCGAACATCCACGACACGCCGTACGCGATCGGCGCCGTGGACTACACCGGCGACCTGCCGATCCTGCTGGGCCCGGACGGGCCGAGCCTCGGCGGCTTCGTCTGCCCGGCGACCGTGGTGACCGGGCAGCGGTGGAAGCTCGGCCAGTTGCGGCCGGGTGACACCGTGCGGTTCGTGCCGATCACCACCGAGCACGCCGGGTCCCTGCGTGTCTCGCCGAGCGCGGCCGTCAAGGCGACGCGGAAGCCGATCGACGACGGCGGTATCCTCGGCCGTCTGTCCACATCGGACGAGAACCCCGAGGTCACCTACCGGCGCAGCGGCGACGACAACCTGCTGATCGAGTACGGGCCGATGAAACTCGACCTGGCCCTGCGGATGCGGGTCCACGCCCTGGCCGACAGGCTGGGCGCGGAAGGCCTCGACGGCGTCGTCGACCTGACGCCGGGCATCCGCTCGCTGCAGGTCCATGTCGACCCGGACGTGCTGCCGGTCCCGAAACTGCTCGGCCTCGTCCAGGAGGTGGAGCACGATCTGCCGCGCACCGGCGATCTCGTGGTGCCGAGCCGGACCGTGCGGATGCCGTTGTCGTGGGACGACCCGGCGACGCGCGAGGCGATCGAGCGGTACATGGCGGGCGTGCGCGACGACGCGCCGTGGTGCCCGTGGAACATCGAGTTCATCCGGCGCGTGAATGGTCTGTCCAGTGTGGACGACGTCTATCGCACGGTGTTCGACGCGGAGTACCTGGTGCTCGGCCTCGGCGACGTCTACCTCGGCGCGCCGGTGGCCACGCCCCTGGACCCGCGGCACCGGCTGGTCACCACGAAGTACAACCCGGCGCGCACGTGGACCGCGGAGAACTCGGTCGGCATCGGCGGTTCGTACCTGTGCGTCTACGGGATGGAAGGCCCCGGCGGCTACCAGTTCGTCGGGCGGACCGTGCAGGTGTGGAGCGGCTGGCGGCAACGCGGATCCTTCGAACCGGGTTCGCCGTGGCTGCTGCGGTTCTTCGACCGGATCTCGTGGTACCCGGTGACCGCCGAGGAACTGCTGGACCTGCGGGCACAGAGTTCCGCGGGGGAACTGGAACTCGACATCACCGACGGCGAGTTCGCGCTGGCCGACCACGAGCGGTTCCTGGCCGACAACGCCGCCGACATCGCCACGTTCCGGGCGAAGCAGAGCTCGGCGTTCGAAGCGGAACGCCAGGCCTGGGCGGCCGCGGGCGAATTCGACCCGCGCCCGGAACCGGCCGGGGCGAAGGTCCCGACCACGAAGGTCGAGGCCCCGCCCGGCGGGCACGTCGTCGAGGCGCCGTTCGCCGCGACCGTGTGGCGGGTGGACGTCGAACCCGGCAAGCAGGTCGATCCGGCGGAGACGCTGGTGATCCTCGAAGCGATGAAGACCGAGGCGCGGATCCCCGCGCCCGCGAGCGGGGAGGTCGTCGAAGTGCTCGTCTCCCCCGGTGACCAGGTCGCCCCCGGCACGCCGCTGGTGGTACTGGGAAGGAGCGCGGGATGAGCGTGCTGGAACGGGTGCGCGCCGCGTACCACCGGATCGCGCGGGTCGACCGGCCCGAGATCTGGATCGACCTGCGTCCCGAGGCGGAGGTGCTCGCCGACGCGGAGAAACTGGAGGCCCGCCGCGCGGCCGGGGAAGCCCTGCCGCTGTACGGGAAGCTCGCCGCGATCAAGGGCAACATCGACGTCGCCGGGCTGCCGACGACGGCGGCCTGCCCCGGGTACGGCTCCCTGCCGGATGAGGACGCGCCCGTGGTGGCGCGGCTGCGCGCGGCCGGGGCGCTGATCCTGGGCACGACCAATCTGGACCAGTTCGCGACCGGGCTGGTCGGCACGCGCAGTCCGCACGGCGCGGTCCGGAACGCGATCGATCCGGCGTACGTTTCGGGCGGGTCGAGTTCGGGGTCGGCGGTCGCGGTGGCGCTCGGGATCGCGGATCTCGCGCTGGGCACCGACACCGCGGGCTCCGGCCGGGTGCCTGCCGCGTTCAACGGGATCGTCGGGCTGAAGCCGACGCGGGGGCTGCTGCCGACGACCGGTGTCGTGCCCGCGTGCGCGAGCATCGACTGCGTGACCGTGTTCGCGCGGACGGTCGACGAGGCGACGGCGGCGTTCGCCTGCCTGAGCGAGCCCCGGGACCTTCCGGTGGTGCACCGTCCCTTCCGGATCGGTGTGCCTTCCGAGGTGGGCCCTCTTCAGGACGGGTGGGCCGAAGCGTTCTCCGCCGCGGCTGAGTCGTTCCGCGAGGCGGGTGCCGAGCTGGTCACTGTCGACATATCGGCGTTCTCGGCCGCGGCGCGTCTGCTGTACGAAGGCGCCTTCGTGGCCGAACGGTATTCGGCGGTCGGCGAGTTCATCGACGCGCATCCGGACGCCGTCGATCCGGCGGTGCGGCAGATCATCAGCGGCGCCAAGGGCATCCCGGCGCATCGGGTGTTCAGCGACCTCGCGACGCTCGACGGTCTTTCGCTGGAAGCGTCGAACGTTCTGTCCACTGTGGACTGCCTGCTGCTGCCCACGACGACGGAACACCCGACGATCGCCGAAGTCGAGGCCGACCCGCTGGGCGTGAACGCCCGGCTGGGGCGGTTCACGAACTCGACGAACCTGCTGGGCCTGTCGTCGCTGGCCGTGCCCGCCGGAACCGTCGGCGGGCTGCCGTTCGGGGTGATGCTGGTCGGGGCCGCGAACGCCGACCGGATCCTCGCCGACGTCGCCCGCCTGGTGCCGAAGCGGACACGGATCGCCGTCGTCGGCGCGCATCTGCGCGGGCAGCCGCTGAACCACGAACTGACGTCGCGGGGCGGCCGGTTCGTTTCCGCGGGGCCGACGGCGGCCGAGTACCGGTTCTACGCGCTGGACACCGTGCCGCCCAAACCCGGCCTCGTCCGGGTCGCCTCGGGTGGCGCGGCGATCGCGGCCGAGGTGTGGGACCTGCCTTTGGACGGGTTCGGCGCGTTCGTGGCGGGCATTCCCGCGCCGCTGGCGATCGGGAAGGTGCGGCTGGCCGACGGGAGCGAGGTGTCCGGGTTCGTCTGTGAACCCTTCGCGGTGGAGGGGGCGGAGGACATCACGGGGTACGGAGGGTGGCTCGGGTACTTGAGCCGTTGAGTTGTGTCTCGTGAGTGGTAAGGATGGTTAGAACCGTCCTTACCACTCACGAGGCCCCGCGCTCACCAGGCCTTTTCCGGTTTGGTTGGCCTCTCGCGGCATTCTGGGAAGAAGGTCACAAACCCTGGCGGCCCGCCGGGCGCGAGGTAGCTTCGGAGTGGTGCCCACCACAGTGACTCCCAACCGCCGGACCGCGATCAGCGTGCTCGTGGCGCTGGGACTCGTCGGGATCGCGATGGTGGCGATGGGAGCCACCGGCGTGGCCGTCAAGCAGGTGAACGGGCAGCCGCTCGCGATCCTCGAAGAGGTCCCTGGCCCCGACACCGGACCGACGTGCGCCGTCGACAAGCGTTATGTCGACGAGGAGACCTTCAGCATGCGCCCGGACGTGATCGAGGCCTGGAAAGCCCTACGCGCGAAGGCCAAAGCGCAGAACGTCGAGCTGTGCGTGAACGACGGCAAGCGCAGCCGCGGCCAGCAGCAGCAGGAGTTCGACAAGGCCGTCAAGCGGTTCGGCTCGGTGGAGCAGGCCAAGAAGTGGGCGTTACAGCCGGAGACATCCATGCACGTCAAGGGAATCGCCGTCGACATCCAGCCGCTGAACTCGGCCTCCTGGGTGGACAAGAACGGCGGCGCGCTCGGCTGGTGCCGCCGCTACGACAACGAGAAGTGGCACTTCGAGTACGACCCGGCCTACGTCACCGGTGGCTGTCCCGCCCTGCTCCCCAGCGCCACCGGGAACTAGAGCGCAACTCGCGTGATCGGACACGGATCTCGCGTGTTTGAAGACCGATCTCGCGTGATTGGAGGCGGAACTCGTCCAAGCACGTGAGATCCGGCTCCAATCACGCGAGATCCGGGTTCCATCACGCGAGTTCCGGCTCCAATCACGCGAGTTCGGCACGCGATACAGCGAGCCTGGCGTCGAACTCACTTTCTAGGCCAGCAACCGGTCGTGGAACTGCCGGGTGGGCGAAGGCGGCGGTGGCGGTGGCACGGGGACAGACGGCGGTGGCGAAGCCCCGCGAGTGCAGGCGGACAGCGGCACGAGAACCGCCATCCCCAGAAGCACACGACGGGTGACGGCCCTCCCCGGCGTAGTCATCGTGATCCCTCCCCCTGATCACTTCGAACATAGCAACTTCTCCACGCCCCCCGGATCGGCCAAGCGGCCGACCCGCGCTTTACCCGGGAGTGTGCCTTCCCCCACTCGACCGGGCCACCATCCTGGTTACCGACGGGTAACCGGGGCTAGGGTGCGGTCAGGACTACCTCTACTTCAGGAGCATTCGTGGCCGCAGGAGCAACACCGCTCGCGCCGAACGCGCGGTCGGTACGCAATGTCGCCTTCGTCGAAGGGGTGCGAACGCCCTTCGGCAAGGCAGGCGAAAAGGGTATGTACGCCGGCACCCGTGCCGACGACCTCGTCGTCAACGCCATCCGTGAACTGCTGCGGCGGCATCCCGAGCTGCCGCCGGAACGCGTCGACGAGGTGGCGATCGCCGCCACCACCCAGATCGGGGACCAGGGCCTGACCATCGGCCGCACCGCCGCACTGCTGGCGGGCCTGCCGAAGTCGGTGCCCGGGTTCGCGCTGGACCGCATGTGCGCGGGCGCGATGACCGCGGTCACCACGACCGCGAGCGGCATCGGTTTCGGCGCCTACGACATCGCCATCGCCGGCGGCGTCGAACACATGGGCCGCCACCCGATGGGCGAGGGCGTCGACCCGAACCCGCGCATCATCGCCGACAAGCTCGTCGACCCGACGGCGCTCGTGATGGGCCAGACCGCGGAGAACCTGCACGACCGGTTCCCGGCGATCACCAGGCAGCGCACCGATGCCTTCGCCGCGCGCAGCCAGGAGAAGTACGCCGAGGCGGTGAAGACCGGCAAGATCGGGCCCGAGCTGGTCCCGGTCGCCACGCGGTCCAAGGAACTGGGCTGGGGGCTCGCGACCGAAGACGAGCCGCCGCGCCCGGGCACCACGCTCGAAACGCTCGCCGGGCTGAAGACGCCGTTCCGCCCGCACGGCCGGATCACCGCGGGCAACGCGGCCGGTCTCAACGACGGCGCCACCGCCGCGCTGCTCGCCGACGAGGACACCGCCCGCGAACTCGGCCTGCCGATCGGCATGCGCCTGGTGGGCTACTCGTTCGCCGGGGTCGAGCCGGAGGTCATGGGCATCGGCCCGGTCCCCGCCACCGAGAAGCTGTTCAAGCGCACCGGCCTGTCGATCGACGACATCGGCCTGTTCGAGATCAACGAGGCGTTCGCCGTCCAGGTGCTCGCGTTCCTCGACCACTTCGGCATCGCCGACGACGACCCGCGCGTCAACCAGTGGGGTGGCGCGATCGCCTGCGGTCACCCGCTCGCGTCGTCCGGCGTCCGGCTGATGACGCAGCTTTCGCGTCAGTTCGCCGAGCGCCCCGACGTGCGCTACGGCCTGACCACCATGTGCATCGGCATCGGCATGGGCGGCACCGTCATCTGGGAGAACCCGGCTTTCGAGGGGGCCAAGTAACCATGACTTTCACCGCTGAGCAGGCGAAAGCCGCCTTCCCCGACGAAGTCGTCACGAACGCGGTCACGCGTCTGGTGAAGGTGCCCGGCCTCGACAAGCCCGTCGCCCTGATCACCCTCGACAACGGCCACGACCACACCCGGCCGAGCACTTTCGGCCCGCAGGGCCTGGTGAGCCTCAACGCCGCGATCGACACCGCCTTCGCCGCGGAGCCCGCCGCGATCGCGGTCACCGGCAAGCCGTTCATCTTCGCCGTCGGCGCCGACCTTTCCGGTGTCGAAGCCGTCGCGGATCCGGCGCTGGCGCGGGAAATCGCGCAGACCGGGCACGACGTCTTCCGGCGTCTCACCGAAACCGAGATCCCGACGTTCGGGTTCATCAACGGTGCGGTGATGGGCGGCGGGCTCGAACTCGCGCTCTCCTGCCACTACCGCACGCTTTCGGAGAACACCCCCGCGATCGCGTTCCCCGAGGTCTTCCTCGGCCTGTTCCCGGGCTGGGGCGGCACGCAGCTGCTGCCGAACCTGATCGGGCCGGACGCCGCGGTCACCGTGATCATCGAGAACGCGCTGGCGCAGAACAAGATGCTGAAGGTCGCGCAGGCGGCGGAGCTCGGCATCGTCGACGAGGTCTTCGGTTCGGCCGACTACCTCGAACAGTCCCTGCTGTGGCTGGCGAAGGTCGTCAACGGCGAGATCACCCCTCCTCGCCGCGAGATCGACCGCGGCGCGGGCTGGGACGCCGCGATCGGCCGCGCCAAGGCCATTGTGGACGGACGGACCAAGGGCGCGTCCCCCGGCGCGACCAAGGCCGTCGAGCTGCTGGAGCTGGCCCGCGAGAACGATCTTGACCGCGGCTACGCGGCCGAGACCGACGGGCTCGCCGAACTGCTCATGGACGACACGCTGCGCGCCGGGCTGTACTCGTTCAACCTGGTCAACAAGCGGGCCAAGCGCCCGGCAGGCGCGCCGGACAAGTCGTTGGCGCGCAAGGTGAACAAGATCGGCGTCGTCGGCGCGGGTCTGATGGCCAGCCAGATGGCGCTGCTGTTCGCGCGCCGGCTCAAGGTGCCCGTGGTGCTCACCGACGTCGACCAGGAACGGGTCGACAAGGGTGTGTCCTATGTGCACGGTGAGATCGACAAGCTGCTGGCCAAGAAGCGGGTTTCGCCGGACGGCGCGAACCGGCTGAAGGCGCTCGTCACCGGCTCGCTCGACAAGTCCGCTTTCGCCGACGCCGACTTCGTGATCGAGGCGGTGTTCGAGGAGCTGGGCGTCAAGCAGAAGGTCTTCGCCGATCTGGAGCAGTACGTCTCCCCCGAGGCGATCCTGGCGACGAACACCTCGTCGCTGTCGATCACCGCGATGGCGTCGCAGCTGAAGCACCCGGAGCGCGTGGTCGGGTTCCACTTCTTCAACCCGGTCGCGGTGATGCCGCTGCTGGAGATCGTCCGCGCGGAGAAGACCGACGACGCCACGCTGGCCACCGCGTTCGCGCTCGGCAAGCAGCTCAAGAAGTCGAGCGTGCTGGTCAAGGACGCTTCCGCGTTCGTGGTCAACCGCCTGCTGCTGCGGTTCCTCGGCGAGGTGCTGGTGACCGTCGACGAGGGCACGCCGTTCGAGGTCGCGGACAAGGCGCTGGAACCGCTGGGCCTGCCGATGACCCCGCTGACGCTGATGCAGCTGGTCGGCCCGGCGATCGCCCTGCACGTCGGGGAAACCCTGCACGGGGCGTTCCCCGACCGGTTCACCGTAAGCGAGAACCTCGGCCGCTTCGTCAAGGCGGGCAAGAAGGGCGTCTGGCAGTGGGACGACAAGGGCAACGCCACCGTCGATCCCGAGGTCGACGAGCTCTGGCAGCGCGGCGACTCGCCGTCGACGTCGGAGCAGGTGCGTGATCGCGCGCTGGCGGCGATCGCCGAGGAGATCCGGATCATGCTCGACGAGGGTGTGGTCGCCGAGGCTCAGGACATCGACCTGTGCCTGATCCTCGGCGCGGGCTGGCCGTTCTGGCTGGGCGGCATCACGCCGTACCTGGACCGGGCCGGAGTGTCCGAGAAGGTCAACGGAAAGCCGTTCCTGGCCCCGGGTGTGGCGAGCGTGCCGCTCTCCTGAGGTTCGACGAAAGGCCACCGTCGGCGATCTCGTGATCGCCGACGGTGGCCTTTTGCGTTTTTCGCCAGTTTTGTGGCGCCGTGCTGCGATTTCCGGAACACTCTGCCTACGCCTGGTTTTCCGGGCACTGGGGAACAACTGAAGAGAACTGGGAGGCAACCCGATGAAGAAGAACCGGGACTTCTAGCAGGGAGGTCAGGCTCCTCTGCCATCCTCGGAGGAGCCTGGCTTTCAGCGCTCGCCTTCGGGCGGGCAGGGTGGGAGCGTGGTCTTCATCCTGGCCGCGACCCCCGCGGGGTCGAGGACGTCGACCTTCTTCGCCTCGGGGAATCGCTGCCGCAGCTCGTTCGCCCACGCTTCAGGATCGGTTCCGGCGACGGGCACCAGATGCACCGTCGCGGGGAGCGCGTCCGGCGTCGTCAGCTTCACCAGTTCCGGCTGATCCGCGAAGATCTTCTTGAAGCGCTCGTAGGACTCCGCCTTGGTTTCGGTCAGTACCCGGCGGGCCTTCCTGTCGTCCCGGAGCGCCTGAGCGGCGCGGGTCATCCCCTCGTCGGTCTCGATGTAGACGACCAACTGGATCCCGCAGAGTTCCCGCTTCCCCAGCGGTACGGGCACCGCGTCGCGCGGCGACGGCGCCGAGCACCCAGAGCAATCGGTGAGACGCTCTGGGTCTGCTTCTGCCTTCTTCCACAGGGACGATCATCACACAGCGCCGTTCGTTGGCCGTCCGGACACTGTTCGTTCAACGAAGCTCTTTAGCGTGCCGCCGGTGAACAGCGAAAAACCGGGCGTCGACCGCCGCGGATTCCTCAAGCGGGCAGGCCTCGTCTCCGCGGTGGCCGCGGGCGCGCCGCTCGCCGCCGGCGCTCCGGCGGAAGCCCTCGATCTGAACCTCGACCTCGATCTCGGCATCGACCTCTCCTGGCTCTTCGGCCGGGCCCGCTACCAGTGGCTGGTGGGCGATCACCACATCCACACGCAGTACTCGTACGACGCGATGTACACAGTGGACGGAATCGCCGACGGCGCCCGGCGGCACGGCGCGGACTGGGCCGTGATCACCGACCACGGCCACGCCACGCACGAGAAGTCGTCGGTGGAGCGGACGAACGCCGCGATCAAGGCGGCGCAGCGCGAACACCGCGATCTCCTGCTGTGGCAAGGCATGGAGTGGAACGTGCCGGGCGCCGAGCACGCGACGCTGTTCTTCCAGGCGGGCGCGAACCAGTCCGCGAAGCTGCGCGAGTTCGAGCGCGCCTTCGACTGGCGGCTGACCGGGACCGAACCGGGCACCCCGGACAACGAGGCGCTGGCCGTCAGGGCGATCCGCTGGCTGGCCGCCGAAGAACGGGCACGCCGGATCCACGCGCCGGTGGTGGTGATCAACCATCCGCTGCGCAACGGCCGGATCGCCCCGCACGAGATCCGGGCGCTGCGCGACGCCGCGCCCGGGATCGTCATCGGCATGGAGGGCGCGCCGGGCGCACAGGCCGACGGCTTCCCGAAACCGCTCGGGAGCGGCGGTGGCGCGCGCGGCGGATACGGCAACTCCCCCGGTTCGAACTCGTGGCCGGGCTTCCCGGAGTCGGCCTACCGCACTTACGGCGGGTTCGACTGGAGTACCGCGACCGTCGGCGGACTGTGGGATTCCCTGCTGGCCGAAGGAAAGCCGTGGTGGATCACCAGCAACTCCGACTCGCACTACAACCGAGGTTCCACCTTCGTCCGGCCCGGCGTCCCCGACGGGTACTACGACGAGCACGGGAACTACCCGGACCCGATCGACACCGGTGTCCCGCAGACTCTGCCCCCGTACGCGGACTTCGCGCCCGCCGAGTTCAGCCGGACGGTCGTCGGTGTGACCCGCCGGAGCCACGAAGGTGTGTTGGAAGGCCTGCGTGCGGGACGTGTCTGGGCGGTGCACGGCGGGCTCGCGCAGGAGCTGGAATTCGGCGCGTACAGCGGCTGGAGCTCGGCGACGATGGGCGGCAGGCTCCGGGTCCGGCGCGGGGACGACGTCACCGTGGTCGTCTCGGCGAAGCTGGCTGCCCGGCCGAACGGCGGCGGCACCATCCCCCGGCTCGCGCGGCTCGACCTCGTTTCGGGACCGGTGACCGGCCCTGCCGCCGACCGTGACGCGCAGACCGCTCCGGGCACGCGGGTGGTGCGGTCCTTCGAACCGCGGTGGGCACCGGGGCGGCGGGTCGCCTTCCGGCACACCTTCCGCAACGTGCGCGAGCCGTTCTTCGTGCGGGCGCGCGGGACCGACGGCAGGGAGCACGTACCTGGCGGGATCGAGCCGAGCGCCGACGTGATCGGGCAGTCGAACCCGTTCGAAGACCTGTGGCTGTACGGGAACCCGATCTTCGTGGACGTGCGCTAGCCGTCGGGCCTCGTGTGTTCCGGCGAACACGCGTGATCAGACGGCGAACTCGCGTGATCAGAGACGGAACACGCGTGATCAGAGACGGAACTCGCGTGATCGGACGCGGAACACCCGAGTTCGGCGTCTGATCACGCGAGTCGCGCCTTCGGTCCCGGTGCCAACCCAGCGAAGGGCCCAGGTGACCGAGGGGACCCGAATCGCCACTCACGGCTCACGAGCCGAGGGTGTCCGGATCCGGGCCCAGCCGCTTCCCCTGCTCCAGCGTCGCGATGGCGGCGCCGTCGTGCGCGTCGAGCGCGAAGTCGAAGACATCCATGTTCGCCTTGATCCGTTCCGGCGTGACGGACTTCGGGATCACCAGATGGTCCATCTCGATGTGCCACCGCAGCACGACCTGCGCCGGCGTCTTGCCATGCTTCTTCGCGATCGTGGTGATCTTCTCGTCGGCGAGCAGTTCCCCGCCGCGCGCCAGCGGACCCCACGCCTCAGTGGCGATCTCGTGCTTGTCGTGGAACTCCCGCAGCAGTGGCTGCTGCAGCCACGGGTGACACTCGATCTGGTTCACCGCGGGGACGGTCCCGGTCTCCTCGATCAGCCGTTCCAGATGCGGGATCTGGAAGTTCGAGACGCCGATGGCCTTCGCCCGGCCGTCGGAGGCGATCTTTTCCAGCGCCCGCCACGTTTCCACGTACTTGTCCTGCGACGGCAACGGCCAGTGGATCAGGTACAGGTCGACGTACTCGAGGCCGAGTTCGCCCATGCTGGTGTCGAAGGCGCGCAACGCCGGGTCGTAGCCGTGCTCGGTGTTCCACAGTTTCGTGGTGACGAACAGGTCCTCGCGCGGCAGCCCGCTGGTGCGGACGGCCTCGCCGACACCGCGTTCGTTGGCGTACAGGGTCGCCGTGTCGATGGCGCGGTAGCCCGCTTCGATGGCGGTGCGGACCGCGCCGGTGACTTCGTCGTCGCCGATCTTGTACACCCCGAACCCGAGCTGGGGCAGGGACGTTCCGTTGTTCAGCCGAATACTGGGAACCATCCTTGAACCGTAACCCCGGCGATGGGTCAGGGCAGAGCGGGGAGGTGGACGGTCACCGAAAGACCGCCGCCCACAACGGGTTCCGCCGACACGGTGCCGCCGTGGGCCTGGACGGCGGCCCGCACGATCGAGAGGCCCAGCCCGGCGCCGGTGCGGGCGGTCCTGGCGACCCCGGCACGGCGGAACGGTTCGAACAGTTCGGGGACGGCCGCCGGGTCGAGCAGCCCGCCGGACGAGCGCACCCGCAGCACCGACCACTGTGGACCGGCCTGGGTGACGACGTCCAGCCAGCCGCCGTCGACGTTGTGCCGCACGGCGTTCTCCAGCAGGTTGCCCGCGATCCGTTCCAGCAGCGCGGGATCACCGAACGTCGGCGCCCCCGGGGTCGCGAATTCGACGCGGAGGCCGCGTTTCTCCGCGTCCGGCCGGGCCGCGCGCCACGCGCTCGCGACGATCACCGCGAGATCGACGGGCTCCCTGGCGACCAGTCCCGCGCCGTCCGTGCGCGCGAGCAGCAGCAGCGAACCGACCAGCCGCTCGGCCCGTTCGGTCGCGTCGCGGACCACGGCCGCCATGCGCCGCAGTTCGGCTTCGTCGGCTTGCTCGTCGGCCAGGGTGACGTCGAGTTCGGTGCGGATGACCGCGAGCGGCGTCCGCAGTTCGTGGCTGGCGTTCGCGACGAAGTGCCGTTGCGCGTCGAACGCGGCCTGCAGCCTGTCGAGCATGTCGTCGAAGGTCTCGGCCAGTTCGGCGAGTTCGTCCTTGGTGCGGACCTCGCCGATCCGCTCGCCCATCGATTCGATCGACAGGCGCCGTGCCGTCCCGGTGATCTCGCGCAGCGGCTGCAGGACCCGCGCGGTGAACGTCCACGCGAGGATCCCCGCCGCCAGCACGACGAAACAGAACGCGACCGCGCCGAACAGCAGCACCCTGTTCCGGGCGTAGATCCGCAGGTGCTCGGTGACGGCGGAGGCGTCGACATCGACGCCGTCGACCCGCACCGTGGTGCCCGGCGGCAGCTGCGGAACGGCGGAAACGGCGTCCCCGACCAGGTTCCAGGTCAGCCAGAGCAACAGGACACTGACCAGTGCCACCAGCCCGGTCGCGAGCAACGTGACCCGCCCGCGCAGGCTGCGGGCACCGGACAGGTTCACCCCCGCGCGTTCCCCTGCTCCGGCACCCGGTAGCCGGAGCCGACGACGGTTTCGATGATCCCCGGCTCGCCGAGCTTCTTCCGCAGCGTCATCACGGTGACCCGGACGGTGGTGGTGAACGGGTCGGCGTTCTCGTCCCACACGCGTTCGAGCAGTTCCTCGCTGCTGACCACCGAACCGGCGGCCGACAGCAGCACCTCCAGCACACCGAACTCCTTGCGGGTCAGCTCGACCGGGCCACTGGCGCGGCGGACGGTCCGCCTCGCCGGGTCCAGTTCGACGTCGCCCGACGTCAGCAGCGGCGGCGCGGCCGGGGTCGCGCGGCGGCCCAGCGCCCGCACCCGCGCGACGAGTTCGGGGAAGGCGAACGGCTTGGCGAGATAGTCGTCGGCGCCGAGGGAAAGCCCGTCCACGCGGTCCGAAACGGAACTGCTCGCGGTGAGCATCAGCACGCGGGTCAGCTCGCCGGACGCGACGATCTCGCGGCACAGGTCGTCACCGGACATCCCGGGGAGGTCGCGGTCGAGCAGCACGACGTCGTACCGGGTGACGGTGGCCTTCTCGTGCCCGTCGTCACCGGTGAGCGCGATGTCCACCGCCATGCCCTCGCGCCGCAGGCCGCGTGCGATCGCGTCGGCGAGGGGTTCTTCGTCTTCGACTACCAGAATTCGCACGACCCTACGTTGCCACACATTCCTGAGAGTGACCTTATCGGTCTCGTGAGTGGTAAGGACGGTTCTAACCGTCGTCACCACTCACGAGACCCAGCGCAGGGCGAACCACAGCCGCATCCGGATCTCCGGGTCCGCCAGATCCACCTCCAGCGCCCGTTCGATCTGCCCGATCCGGTGCCGGACGCTGTTGCGGTGCACGCCCAGTTCGGCGGCCGTCCGGTCCCAGCCGCCGTGGTGCGCGAGCCAGGTCCGCAGCGTCTCGACCAGTTCGCGGTCGCCCTTCCGGTCGAGTTCGCGCAGCGGTGCCAGCGCCTGGGCGGCGAACCCGGCCGCCGCGTCCGGGGTGATCAACGCGTCCAGCCCCGAAGAGCCTTCCGCCACCACCGGCCGTTCCAGCGCGGCGGCCCGCGCCAGCAGCAACTCGGCTTCGCCCGCCGCGTCGGGAAGCCGATCGGGTGACACGGGCGAGCCCACGACCGCGAGCCAGCCGTCGGCGCGGAGCCGGTCGAGGTCGCCGATCTCGGGCGCCTCGCGGACGATCGCGGTGAACCGCGGTCCGGGCAGCAGCCGCACCAAAGGGGTGTCGAGCCGGGCGCGTAGCCAGTCGTAGCGCGCGGCGGCCTCGGTCGGGCCGCGGCGGTAGGCGATCCCGGCGACCAGACGGCGTTCGTCCCCGCCGACCGCGTCGGTCTCCCCCAACAGCAACGCCGTGGCGGTGGCGCCCAGCCCGGCCGCGTCCGAACCCGCGCGGCCCGCCAGCCCGAGCAGCGCCGCCCCGACCGACAGGATCGCGCGGTCCGCGCCGTCGAACCGCGCCACGCGGCCGACCACGACCAGATGCGACGCCGTCGCCTGCGGGTACACCGGCTGCGCGAAGACGTGCGTGCCATCGGCCAGTTCCGTCGTCGCGCTGCGGATCCCCCTGCCCGCGCGCAGCGTGGCGACCAGTTCCCGGACCTCGGCGGGCAGCGGCGACGGCGCGCCGTGCTCGGCGGCGAGGACGTCGCCGACGCCGACCAGCGCCACCCACGCCCGCAGCCGTCCGGCCAGCGCGCCCGCCAGTTCGCCGAGCCCGTCACCGGCCGCCCTGGTCAGCGCCTCGCGCGCGACCGCGATCCGCCGTTGTTCCCGCTGCCCGGCCTCGGCGAGCGCGACCGACACCGCCCGGCTGATCGCCAGGAACGGCGTTCGCGGCTGGACGATCAGCAGCGGCAGGCCGTGCCGGATACACGCCGCCCGCAGCGACGGCGGCAGCGTCTCGTAGGCGCCGGGGGTGAGCCCGAACCCCAGCGCGGAGATCCCGCTGTCGGCGAGCCGCCGGACGTAGCGGTCGATCTCGGGCGGCTCCTCCGGCAGGTTCACCCCGGCGGTGAGCAGCAGTTCCGCCCCGAGCAGGTACGGCGCGGGGTCCCGCAGCTCGCTGACGTGCGCCCAGCGCACCGGGGCGTCGAGCGCGCCCGGCCGCAGCGTCTCCACGACCGGGTCGAGTGCCAGTTCCGGGTTGCCGACCACGGCCCGTAACGGGACATTCACTTCCGAGTCGAGCGGATCATGGGTTTGGGTCATTCCATCCTCATTCACGCGCGAGTTTGGCTGGATCATCCCATGTCGTTCAAGGTGCGAACGAACCTACGGTGACCCGAACGAAGCGAACAGCCCCAAGGCAAGGAGGACACCGTGGCCGGTGACTACGCGGTGATCGCGCTCTACATAGCGGGCATGATCGGGGTCGGCTGGTTCGGGCTTCGGCTCGCCAAGACCAAAGCCGACTACCTGGTCGCGGGCCGTCGCCTCGGCTGGTTCATGTACTCGGGCACGATGTCCGCGGTCGTCCTCGGCGGCGCTTCGACCGTCGGCGGTGTGAAGCTCGGCTACACCTACGGCATCTCCGGTGCCTGGCTCGTGATCGCGATCGGCGTCGGCATCCTGGTCCTGCACACGCTGTTCGCGCGGCGGCTGGTGAAGCTGCGCGTCTACACCGTCGGCGAGATGCTCGACCTGCGCTACGGCGGCTCCACCAGCGCCATCTCCGGCGTCGTCATGTGGGGCTACACGCTGATGCTGACGGTCACCTCGACGCTGGCGTTCGCCACCATCTTCAAGGTCCTCTTCAACGTCCCGAGCTGGGCGGGCATCGCCATCGGCGGGTCGATCGTGGTGCTCTACTCGGTGCTCGGCGGCATGTGGTCGATCACGCTGACCGACATCGTCCAGTTCGTCATCAAGACCATCGGCATCCTGTTCATCCTGCTGCCGGTCTCGATCGCCTCGGCGGGTGGTTTCGACGGGATGGCCGCGCGGCTCGACGAGAGCTACTTCGAGCTGACCGCCATCGGCGGCGACACGATCTTCACCTACTTCCTCATCTACAGCTTCGGGCTGCTGATCGGCCAGGACATCTGGCAGCGCGTGTTCACCGCCCGCACCCCGGGCATCGCCACCGGCGGCGGTGTCATCTCCGGCGTCTACTGCCTGGTCTACGGCCTCGCCGGCGCGCTGATCGGCACCGCGGCCAAGGCGCTGTACCCGAACCTCGCCAGCGCGCAGGACGCGTTCGCGACCATCGTCGAGGACCAGCTGCCCGCCGGGATCCGCGGCCTGGTGCTCGCGGCGGCGCTGTCGGCGATGATGTCGACCGCGAGCGGCGCGCTCATCGCCTGCTCCACGGTCAGCACCTCGGACCTGCTTTCCAAGCTGGGCCTGAAGAAGGCGGCCGACGAGGTCACCAGGAACCGGGTCACCACGCTGGTCCTCGGGATCGTCGCCATCGGCATCGCGATGGTCGTGGACGACGTCGTCAACGCGCTGACCATCGCCTACGACATCCTCGTCGGCGGTCTGCTGGTCGCGATCATCGGCGGGCTGGCGTGGAAGCGCGGCACCCGTCAAGGAGCGCTCGCGTCGATGGTCGTCGGTACCGTCGTGGTCATCACCTTCATGTTCGTCGACGGCGTCGAGGCCAACAGCCCGATCTACTGGGGCCTCGGCTCCAGCCTCGCGGTGTACCTGCTCGTCAGCTTCCTCACCCCGCGCACCTCGGACGAAATCCTCACCGTGTGGACCCGCCGCCTGAACGGCAGCGCGGTCGCCGAAGAAGAAGAGGCGAAACTCGCCGCTTCGAAGCCCTGAAACCCTTTCACCCCAAGAAGGAGACACCGTGCCTGAGCAGACCCCGATCGGACCCGTCGACTCGTCGAGGGTGCCCCGGTTCGCCGGGTTCGCGACCTTCGCGAGGCTGCCGCGGCTCGATCAGGTCGAGCGCGCCGACGTCGCCGTCGTCGGGGTGCCGTTCGACGCCGGGGTGTCCTACCGCCCCGGCGCGCGCTTCGGCCCCTCCGCGCTCCGTGAGGCCAGCCGGCTCCTTCGCCCGTATCACCCGGAACTCGACGTTTCACCGTTCGCCGAGACGCAGGTCGTCGACGCCGGCGACATCGCGCTCAACCCGTTCAACATCGGCGAGGCGATCGAGACCCTGCAGGACGAGGCCGAGGCGCTGACCGCGGGCGGGACGCGGCTGGTGACCGTCGGCGGCGACCACACGATCGCGCTGCCGCTGCTGCGGGCGGCCGCGAAGAAGCACGGTCCGGTGGCGCTGCTGCATTTCGACGCGCACCTCGACACCTGGGACACCTACTTCGGCGAGCCATACACGCACGGCACCCCGTTCCGGCGGGCGTCCGAGGAAGGCCTCCTCGACACCGAAGCGCTGTCCCACGTCGGCACCCGCGGCCCGCTGTACGGCAAGCGTGACCTGGAGGAGGACCGCCGCCTCGGCTTCGGCATCGTCACCTCCGGCGACGTCATGCGCCGCGGCGTCGCCGAGACGGTCGACGCGCTGCGCCAGCGCATCGGCGGCCGCCCGCTCTACATCTCGGTCGACATCGACGTGCTCGACCCGGCGCACGCGCCCGGCACCGGCACCCCCGAAGCGGGCGGGATGACCAGCCGCGAACTGCTGGAGATCCTGCGCGGGCTGCGCGACTGCAACCTCATCGGAGCGGATGTCGTCGAGCTGGCCCCGGCTTACGATCATGCCGAGATCACCGCCATCGCGGCTTCCCACGTCGCCTACGACCTGGTGAGCCTGCTCAGTTTGGGGAAGGGCGCATGACCAGCACTGAACGGATAGGCGGCGACGTAGTCGTCGAAACCCTCCACGCGCTCGGCGCGGACACCGTGTTCGGCCTGCCCGGCCAGCACGCCCTCGGCCTGTTCGAAGCGCTGCGGCGCACGGACGACCTGCGCGTGATCAGCTCGCGGGTGGAGAACAACCTGGCGTTCGCGGCCGACGGGCACGCCCGTGCCCGGCTCGCGGCGGACCCCGAAGGCCCAGTCCCGGTGACACCGATGATCGTGTCGACCGGCCCCGGCGCGCTGCTGACTTTGGCTTCCCTGCAGGAATCCCGGGCGGCGTCGGTCCCGGTGCTCGGGATCTCCAGCCAGGTCCCGGTCGCCGGGCTCGGCGGCGGACGGCACGGCTACCTGCACGAACTGCCCGATCAGCAGGCCAGCTTCGCGGGCGTGGTGAAGTCGGTGCACGTGGTGCGCACCGTCAGCCAGATCCCGACGGCGCTGCGCGAGGCGTGGGAATCGGCGGCGACAGCGCCGTACGGCCCGGTGTGGGTCGAGATCCCGCAGGACATCCTGCTGGCGCCGACGGATCTGCCCCGGATCACCTCGGTGACGGCACGGCCCGCGCCGCTCGCGCCCTTGCCGGAACTCGTCACCGAAGCCGCGAATCTCCTTGGTACCGCGAAGAAGCCGGTGATCCTCGCCGGTGGTGGCGCGCTGCGCTCGGGCGCGCAGGCGGAGCTGAAGGCCCTCGCGGAGGCGTTGCGCGCGCCGGTGCTGTCGACGTTCGGCGGCAAGGGCGTCTTCGGCTGGGATCACGAACTCTCCGGGCGGTCCTGGCTCGAGGACTGGCACAGCACCGAGTTCCTGTCGGACGCGGACGTGCTGCTGGTGCTGGGTTCCGGGCTCGGCGAGCTGTCCAGCAACTACCGCGAGTTCGCCCCGCGCGGCCGGATGATCCAGGTCGAGGCCGATCTCGGGAAACTGGAGTCGAACTACCCGGCGCTGGGCATCCACGCCGACGTCCGGCTCGCCCTGCAGGCACTGCTGGAGCAGGTGCCGTTCCGCCAGTCCGACGGCGTCGCCGAAGCCGCGGTGGCGGACCTGCTGGCCAAGGTGCGCGAACGCCTCGACAGCCAGCCCCTCGAAGCCGAGCGGAAGCTCATCGACGACATCCGCGCGGCGGTGCCCGAAGGCACGCAGACGTTCTGGGACATGACGATCGCGGCCTACTGGGCCTGGTCGGCGTGGAACCCCGAGGGCGCGCCGATCCACACCGCGCAGGGCGCGGGCGGGCTCGGCTACGGCCTGCCCGGCGCGCTCGGCGGCGCCGCGGCGACCGGCGGCCCGGTGCTCGCGGTGTCCGGCGACGGCGGCGCGATGTATGGCATCGCGGAACTGGCCACGGCGGTCCAGCACGGGCTGGACGTCACGTGGCTCGTCATCGACGACGGCGGCTACGGCATCCTGCGCGAGTACCTGACGGGCACCTTCGGCCAGTCCACCGCCACCGAACTCGCGCGGCCCGATTTCGCCGCGCTGGCGAAGTCGTTCGGCGTCAGCGCCACCGTGTCCTCTTTGGACACCATCGGGAAGGACCTGGCCGAGGCGCTGGGCACACCCGGCCCGTCGGTGGTCGTCCTTCCCGCGTGTCTGAAGATGTTCGAGCCGACCCACCTGGAGAAGAAATGACTCAGGTCCTCAATTTCGTCGACGGCGCCGAGGTAGCGGCGGCGGGCTCGCAGACGCTCGACCTGGTGGACCCCGCCACCGGCGAGGTCTTCGGCACCAGCGTCCTGTCCGAGCAGTCCGATGTGGACACCGCGCTGGCCGCCGCCGAGCGGGCGTTCAAGGTGTGGCGCAAGAGCACGCCCGCCCGGCGTCAGCTCGCACTGCTGAAGATCGCCGACGCGGTGGAGGCTCGCGCGGAGGAGTTCGCCGAGCTTGAAATCCGTGAGACCGGCAAGATCCGCGCCGTCGTGCTGGACGAGGAGATCCCGGAGTGCGTCAGCGCGCTGCGGTTCTTCGCCGGCGCGGCGCGGCAACTCGAAGGCACCGCGTCCGGCGAATACCTGGAGGGGCACACGTCGGCGATCCGCCGTGAACCGGTCGGCGTCTGCGCGCAGATCGCGCCGTGGAACTACCCGCTGATGATGGGTGTCTGGAAGATCGCCCCGGCGCTGGCGGCGGGCAACACCGTCGTGCTGAAGCCCGCGGAGACCACGCCGTCGACGGCCGTGCTGTTGGCGAAGGTCGCGGCGGAGTTCTTGCCGCAGGGCGCCTTCAACGTGCTGTGCGGCGACCGCGACACCGGCCGCGCGCTGGTGAAGCACCCGATCACCGAACTGGTGTCGATCACCGGGTCGACCCGCGCGGGCATCGACGTCGCCACCGTCGCGGCGGCCGACCTCAAACGCACGCACCTGGAACTCGGCGGGAACGCGCCGCTGCTGGTCTTCGGCGACGTGAACCTCGCCGAGGCGGCCGAGGGCATCGTCGGCGCGGCGTTCTACAACGCCGGGCAGGACTGCACCGCGGGCAGCCGGGTGCTGGTGGACGCAGCGATCCACGACGAGTTCGTCACGGAACTGACCAAGGCCGCCGCCGCGCAGAAGCCCGGCGCGGACTTCGGCCCGCTCAACAGCGAGGCGCAGTTCGCCCGGGTCCGCGGGCTCGTCGAGCGGCTGCCGTCGCACGCCCGCGTGGAGACCGGCGGATCGCCCGCCGGTGACCGCGGATTCTACTTCTCCCCCACCGTGATCTCCGGCCTGAAGCAGGACGACGAGATCGTGCAGGAGGAGGTCTTCGGCCCGGTCATCACCGTCCAGTCCTTTGTGGACGAGGATGAGGCGGTGCGCCTGGCCAACGGCGTCCCGTACGGGCTGGCGTCGTCGATCTGGACTCTCGACCTGTCACGCGCGACCCGCGTTTCGGGCGAACTCGACTTCGGCTGCGTCTGGGTCAACACCCACGGGCCGCTGGTCTCGGAAATGCCCCATGGCGGCTTCGGGCACTCGGGTCACGGGAAGGACCTCTCGTCCTACTCCTTCGCCGAGTACACCCGCGTCAAGCACGTCATGACCCGCTTCGCCTGAAGCTTTAGCCGGAGGTCCCCATGGGTGGCAAGGTCACCGAAGTCGAGCAACACGGCATCGCGCCGATCCCGCCGGAGGAACAGACTTCGCGGCCGCGTGACCTGTTCCGGATGGCGTTCGGCGGCGCGAACACCTTCGCCACCATCATCCTCGGGACCCTCCCGATCGCCTTCGGCCTGAGCTTCCGGGCGGCGGTGGCGGCCACCGTCGCGGGCGTGGTCGTCGGCGCGCTGGTGCTCTCGCCGATGTCGTTGTTCGGCCCGCTCACCCGGACCAACAACGCGGTCTCCTCCGGCGCGCACTTCGGCGTCGTCGGCCGCTGTGTCGGCTCCTTCCTCTCTCTGCTGACGGCGATCACGTTCTTCGCCATCTCGGTCTGGGTGAGCGGCGACGCCGTCGCCGGTGCGGCACAACGGCTTTTCGGCTTCGACGGCGGCGAAGTGCTGCGCGGCGTCGCGTACGGCGTCATCGCGATCGCGACGCTGGTGGTGTGCATCTACGGTTACCGGTTCATGCTGCTGGTGAACCGGGTCGCCGTGGTGCTGGGCACGGCGATCATGCTGCTCGGGATCATCGCCTACGGTGGCACGTTCGACCCCGGTTTCGCCGGCACCGGCACCTACGCGCTCGGCGACTTCTGGCCGACCTGGATCCTCGCCGCGCTCACCACGATGGCGAACCCGATCTCGTTCGGTGCGTTCCTCGGCGACTGGACGCGCTACATCCCCGCACGCCACAGCCGCCGTTCCCTGCTGGCCGCGCCGTTCCTGGCGCAGGTGGCGACGTTGCTGCCGTTCGGGTTCGGCATCGCCACCGCGACGCTGGTCGCGGATCCGGCCGACTACATCACCGGCCTGACCGCGATCTCCCCGCTCTGGTACGCGATCCCGCTGATCGTGGTCGCGCTGATCGGCGGGCTGTCGACAGGCACGACGTCGCTCTACGGGACCGGGCTGGACTTCAGTTCGATCTTCGTGAAGCTGAGCCGGGTCCAGGCGACGCTCTTGATCGGCTCGCTCAGTGTCGTGTTCATCTTCGTCGGTAATTTCGTGCTGGACATGGTCTCCAGCATCAACGCCTTCGCCACGCTGATCGTGCTGTGCACGTCGCCGTGGATGGTGATCATGATGATCGGGTTCGTGCTGCGGCGCGGGTTCTACGACCCGGACGATCTTCAGGTGTTCAACCAGGGCCGCAAAGGCGGGCGCTACTGGTTCACCCGCGGGGTGAACTGGCGCGCGATGGCCGCGTGCATCCCGGCGACGACGCTGGGCCTGCTGACCGCCAACACCCCGATGATCGCCGGGCCGTTCAAGGACATCGCGGGCGGTGTCGACGTCAGCATGGTGGTGACGCTGTGCACGGCGGCGATCGCGTATCCGGTGCTGGTGAAACTCTTCCCCGAACCACAAGAGGTTTACGCGTACGCGGAGCCCATCGCGGTCTAGGCGAAGCGGCGCAACGCCCCGAGGAACAGCGCGTCGAAGGCGCGGTCCGGGAGCACCCGGCGCACGAACAGGATCGGCTTCGCCCCGAGTCCCGCGGCGTAGCGAGTCTTCGGGCGCCGGGCCTGGACCGCCTTCAGGATGACGTCGGCGATCACCTTCGGGTGGGAGCCGCGCGCGGCCTGGTCGAAGAACTTGGCCAGCGCCTTGGCCTGCGGTGCGTAGGCGGTATCGCCCGAGGTCTTGAGCAGGTTCTCGACCGCGATGCCGCCCCATTCGGTCTTGATGGCGCCGGGCTCGATCACCACGACGTCGATGCCGAACGGCTTGAGTTCCAGCCGCAGCGAGTCGCTCAGGCCTTCGACCGCGAACTTGGTCGAGTGGTACCAGCCGCCGAGCGGTTCGTAGATCTTGCCGCCGATCGACGAGACGTTCACGATCTTGCCGGAGCCCTGGGCGCGCATATGCGGCGTGGTCAGCTGGACGAGCCGCGCGAGGCCGAAGAGGTTGACCTCGAACTGGTACTTCCCTTCCGAGAGCGGAACGTCCTCGAAGGCGCCGTACGAGCCGTAGCCCGCGTTGTTGACCAGGACGTCGATGCGGCCGGACTCCTCGATGATCCGCTCGACGCCCGAGACCATCGACGCGTCGTCGGTGACGTCCATCTCGAGGACCTTGATGCCGCGTTCGGCGAGTCCCGCCATCCGCTCGACCCGCCTCGCGGCGCCGTAGACCGTGTAGCCCGCGTCCCGTAGCGCGAGGGCGGTGGCTTCGCCGATTCCCGCGGAAGCGCCCGTGACCAGTGCGACCTTCATGTCCCTGCTCCTAACTAACTGGTTGGTTGCCAACTCAGGTTGCCACGGACCTGGACTAGCTGTCAACCAACCAGTTAGTTAGACTGGGTCACATGGTCAGGGACAAGGAAGCGACCAAACGGAAGCTGCTGGACGCGGCGACGACCGAGTTCGCGACGTACGGCATCGCGGGCGCACGGGTGGATCGCATCGCGAAGAACGCCGGCGCCAACAAGGCACTGATCTACGCCTACTTCTGCAGCAAGGAGTACCTCTTCGAGACGGTCGTGCAGGAACAGGTGGACGCGGCGATCAAATCGGTCCCGATCACGCCCGACGATCTGCCCGGCTACGCGGGACGGCTGTTCGACCGGTACCAGGACCACCCCGAGGTCCTGCGGCTCATGGGCTGGCTGCGGCTGGAGAACGGCTTCGACGCCGCGCCCGAAGCCGAGGTCCGGGCACATGCGGACAAGGTCGCCGCGATCCGGGAGGCGCAGCGTGCGGGCACCGTGCCGGACCACTTCGACGCCGCGGAACTGCTGAGTCTCGTCGTGCATCTGTCGATCCTGGGGTTCTCCTCCCCCGCCGCGACCCGTGACCTCGTCGTCCGCTCGGTCGCGCGGCTCACGGGAACCTGAGACGGTTTTCGCGCGACCACTGGGTATCTACCTGGGAGGTCGTCTTGCAACGCCGAACTTTTCTGCGTGCTTCAGCCTTGTCCGCCGGTCTGGCGGGCGTCACCGCCCCCGCCGCCACGGCAGCGTCCCCGTTGCGGGTACAGATCCTGATGTTCGACGGCGTGGAGGAACAGGATTTCATCGCGCCCGTCGAAGTGCTCGGGCTGGCGGGGAAACTCACCGGCGGCGCCGTGGTCTCGTCACTCGTGGGGATACGGCCGGGTTCGGTGCGCTGTACCTACGGCACTGTCGTCGAAGTCCCGCGCGCCTGGTCACCCGGCGAGGCCGACGTCCTCGTGGTTCCCGGCGGCGGCTACACCGACCGGAATGGGCCCGGGGTTCACCGGCTCAACGCGGATCAGGGTTTCCTGCGCCGCCTCGCCGCGTCGCGGGCGCTGCCGGTCGGGATCTGCACCGGGACGATGGTGCTTTCCGCGGCGGGCCTGACGAAGGGCCGCAACGCGACGACGCACAATGGCGCGAAGGCCGATCTGGCCGCGCAGGGCGCGAAGGTGATCGACGCGCGTGTCGTCGACGACGGCGACCTGGTCACCGGCGGCGGGATCACCGCGGGGCTTGAGGTTTCGCTCTGGCTCGTGGAGCGCTTCTTGGGCGCGAAGGCGGCTCAGCGGGCCGAAGTGGTGCTGGAGTACGAGCGGCGAGGCACCGTCTGGCGGGCCTAGCGCGTGCAATGAAAGGGTCGTTCAGGACGAAAAGTGTCCTGAACGACCCTTTCATGACATACGGGAAGAGGGAGCCGCGGACGTCAGCGGCGCGTGTCCTCCGGCGCCGGCGTCCGGCTGGACAGCTTCGCCGACCACTCGGTCACCCGCCGCGCCACGTCCTGCGCGGTGAGCCCGATGCGGGCCAGCACCTCCTCGCGGGAGCCGTGGTCGTGGAACACCTGCGGCACCGCGAGGTCGCGCATCGGCACGTCGCATTCGGCGTCGCGGAACAACGCGGCCAGCGCGGACCCGAAACCACCGTGGCGGCCGCTGTCCTCGACGGTCACGACGAGCTTGTGCTGCTCGGCCAGCGCGACCAGTTCGGCGGGCGCCGGGACGACCCAGCGCGGGTCCACCACGGTCACGCCGATGCCCTGGTCGGCCAGCCTGTCCGCGACGGCGAGCCCGAGCGTCGCGAACGCGCCGACGGCGACGAGCAGCACGTCGGCGTCACCGGCGGGTTTGCGCAGCACGTCCACCACGCCGACGCGCTCGACGGCGGGCACGGAGTCGATCACGCCGCCCTTGGAGAACCGCAGTGCCGTCGGCCCGTCCTCGACAGCCACGGCCTCGCGCAGTTCCTCGCGCAGCGTGCCGGCGTCGCGCGGCGCGGCGACCCGCATGCCCGGCACCATGCCGAGCAGCGACAGGTCCCACATGCCGTGGTGGCTCGGCCCGTCCGGCCCGGTGATGCCCGCCCGGTCCAGCACCAGCGTCACCGGCTGACGGTGCAGCGCGACGTCCATCAGGAGCTGGTCGAAAGCCCGGTTCAGGAACGTCGAGTAGACGGCGACGACAGGGTGCTTGCCGCCCATCGCGAGACCGGCGGCCGAGGTCACCGCGTGCTGTTCGGCGATACCGACGTCGTACCAGCGATCGGGGTACGCCTCCGCGAACTTGTGCAGCCCCGTCGAACGCAGCATGGCCGCCGTGATCGCGACGACGTCTTCGCGATCGGCGCCGATCTTGACCAGTTCGTCGGCGAACACACCGGTCCAGCTCGGGCCCTTGACCGGCGGCAGCCCGGTTTCCGGGTCGATCGGGTCGGTCTGGTGCATCTGGTCGGCCTGGTTGGTCACCGCGGGCTCGTAACCGTGCCCCTTCTCGGTGACCACGTGCACGATGACCGCGCCGCCGAAGTCGCGGGCGCTCTGGAACGCCTTCTCCAGCGCGACGAGGTCGTGCCCGTCGACCGGGCCGAGGTACTTCAGGCCGAGGTCGGAGAACATCATCTGCGGGCTCAGCGCGTCCTTGAGCCCGGCCTTCGCCGCGTGCAGCGCCGCGTAGATCGGCTTGCCGACGATGGGCGTGTGCCGGAGCAGTTCCTTGCCGCGGTCCAGCACGCGCTCGTAGCCCGGCTTGAGCCGCAGCGACGCGAGGTGGTCCGCGACGCCGCCGATGGTCGGCGAGTACGAGCGGCCGTTGTCGTTGATGACGAGGACGACCGGACGCCGCGGGTTCGCGGCGATGTTGTTGAGCGCCTCCCAGCACATGCCGCCGGTCAGCGCGCCGTCGCCGACGACCGCGATCGCGTGCCTGCCGCCACCGCCGAGTTCGAACGCCTTCGCCAGACCATCCACATAGGACAGAGCGGTCGACGCGTGGCTGTTCTCGACGAGGTCATGCTCGCTCTCGCCTCGCGCCGGGTACCCGGTGAGGCCGCCGAGCTGGCGCAGCTTGTCGAAGCCGTCATGACGGCCGGTGACGATCTTGTGCACGTACGCCTGGTGGCCGACATCCCACACGATGGCGTCGTCCGGCGAGTCGAAGACCCGGTGCAGCGCCATCGTCAGCTCGACCACACCCAGGTTCGGGCCGAGGTGACCACCGGCGAGCCGCACCTTCTCGACCAGGAAGTCGCGGATCTCCGCGGCCAGCTCGCCGAGCTGCTCCTGGTCCATCCGCTTCAAGTCGGCCGGTCCGTGCACGGACTCGAGCAACGTCACTCTCCCACCTCGCCTGGTTCCTCTTCCGCCGTTCCGGCCAGTCTACGGAGGGCGGCTGAGAGCCTTCCGTCCCCCGCGTCACGGGTCACATGTCAGAAAATCACCACACGGCACCCGACGGTGTGAACATGGTCTCGTTTGCCAAGTAGCGGTCACGTCGGGTGGCCGCGATAATCGCTGATCGACGGTTGAGCTGGAGCCGGTTTTCGGAGGGGCTTGATGGCGGATTTCTTCATCGGTGGCGAATGGGTCGACGCGGTCGGCGGTGGCCGCCGGGAGATCCGCTGTCCCGCCGACGGCTCCCTGGTCGCGGAGGTCGCCGAGGGCACGCGTGAGGACACCGAAGCGGCCATCGCCGCCGCCCGGAAGGCCTTCGACACCGGCCCCTGGCCCCAGACCCCCGCTCCCGAGCGCGGCGACCTGCTGCTGAAGGCCGCCGACCTGCTGGACCGCGACGCCGCGGCCTTCGCCCGCGCCGAGTCGCTCGACACCGGGAAACGGCAGGTCGAGAGCGAATACGACATGGCCGACATCGCCGCGTGCCTGCGCTATTTCGGCAAGCTCGCCGCGAACGACGCCGGCCGCGTGGTCGACACCGGCAACCCGGACGCGTTCAGCCGGATCGTGCACGAGCCGGTAGGTGTCTGCGGGCTGATCACGCCGTGGAACTACCCGCTGCTGCAGACCATCTGGAAGGTCGCCCCCGCGCTCGCGGCGGGCAACACCTTCGTCCTCAAGCCCAGCGAGCTGACCCCGCACACCTCGATCATGCTGATGAAGCTGCTGACCGAGGCCGGGCTCCCCGATGGCGTCGCGAACCTGGTGCTCGGCGCCGGCGCGCAGGCCGGGGCGCCGCTGTCCGAGCATCCGGACGTCGACCTCGTCTCGTTCACCGGCGGCCTCGCGACCGGCAAGGTCATCGCCGCCTCCGCCGCCGCCACGATCAAGAAGGTCGCGCTGGAACTGGGCGGCAAGAACCCGAACGTCGTCTTCGCCGACTCGGACTTCGACACCGCCGTCGACTACGCGCTGACCGCGGTCTTCCTGCACTCCGGGCAGGTCTGCTCGGCGGGCGCGCGGCTGATCGTCCAGGAGGAGTGGCACGACGAGTTCGTCGACGAACTCGTCCGGCGCGCCGAATTGATCCGACTGGGTGGACCTTTCGACCCGAAGGCTGAAACCGGTCCTTTGATCTCGGCCGCCCATTTGGAAAAAATCGAACGGTACGTCGCCGCGGCCCTGGAAGAGGGCGCCGTCCTGCGCACCGGCGGCAAACGCCCCGACGATCGCGAACTCGCGAAGGGGCACTACTACCTGCCGACCATCCTCGACAACGTGAAGCAGGGCAGCAGCGCCGTCGTCGACGAATCGTTCGGCCCGGTGCTCACCGTCGAGACCTTCACCGACGAGGACGACGCCGTCCGCATCGCCAACGACACGCACTACGGCCTCGCGGGCGCGGTGTTCACCTCCGACGCCTCGCGCGCGCAGCGGGTCGCGAACCGGCTGCGGCACGGCACGATCTGGATCAACGACTTCCACCCGTACCTGCCACAGGCGGAATGGGGCGGCTACAAGCAGTCCGGCTTCGGGCGTGAGCTCGGCCCGACCGGGCTCGCCGAGTACGTGGAGGCGAAGCACATCTACCAGAACCTCCGTCCCGCACCACAGCGCTGGTTCTCCGGGGAGCCGGCCGCAGCCAACTAAAGATGGGAAATGCCGATGAGCGCTCCTTCCGATGACGGCCTGGCCGGTTTCGGCTACAAACAGGAACTCGAAAGAACACTCGGCAACTTCCACACCTTCGCCGCCGGGATCAGCTACATCTCGATCCTGACCGGCACTTTCCAGCTGTTCTACTTCGGCTTCAGCTTCGGCGGGCCCGCCTACTGGTGGTCGTGGCCGATGGTGTTCGTCGGCCAGCTGATGGTCGCGCTGTCCTTCGCCGAACTGGCCGCGCACTACCCGGTCGCCGGCTCGATCTACAACTGGTCGAAACGGCTCGGCAGCCCGCACGTGGCCTGGCTGGCCGGATGGATGATGCTGACCGCCTCGATCGTCAGCATCGCGGCCGTCGCGCTGGCGTACCAGATCACGCTCCCCCAGATCTCGTCGTTCTTCTCCTTCTCCGGCGACAGCGCGGTGAACGCGGTCATCCTCGGCACCATCCTGATCCTGTTCACCACGCTGGTGAACGCCTGGGGCGTGAAGCTGATGGCGCGGATCAACAGCGCCGGGGTGTTCATCGAACTGGTCGCCGCGGTCCTGCTGATCGTCGCGCTCGCGGTGAACATCACGCGTGGCCCCGAGGTCGTCATGCAGACCAACAACACCGGCGCCGACCAGCCCTGGGGCTACTTCGGGGCGTTCCTGGTCGCGTCGCTCGCGTCGACCTATGTCATGTACGGCTTCGACACCGCGAGCTCGCTCGGCGAGGAGAGCCACGACCCGCGCAAGAACGCGCCCAAGGCGATCCTGCGCGCGCTGATCGCGTCGTTCATCATCGGCGGGCTCATCCTGCTGCTGGCGCTGATGGCCGTGGGCGACATCAACGATCCGCAGATCGCCACCGGCGGCCTGCAGTTCATCGTCCTCGACGTGTTCGGCAGCACCGTCGGCACGATCTTCCTGCTGGCCGTGGTCATCGCGATCACCGTCTGCAACCTGGCCGTGCAGTCGGCGGCGATCCGGATGATGTTCGCGATGGGGCGCGACAACAACCTGCCCGCCGGGAAGCATCTGGCGCGGGTCTCGCCGAAGACGAAGACGCCCGTGATCCCCGCGATCGTGTCCGGCGTGATCGCGGTGCTGATCCTGGTGGTCAACGTCGGCCAGCCGCAGATCTTCACGGTGATCACCAGCATCGGCATCATCATGATCTACCTGGCGTACCTGCTGGTCACCATCCCGATGCTGGTCAAGCGGTTCCGCGGGCAGTGGCCACCGCCGAAGGTGGCGGGCGCAAAGTACTTCTCCCTCGGCAAGCTCGGGCTGCCGGTCAACATCGTCGGCGTGCTGTGGGGCGGCGCGATCGTGGTGAACCTGGCGTGGCCGCGGCGCGAGGTCTACAACGCGACCGAGCCGTATCACTGGTACCTCGAATGGGGGGCCGTGCTGTTCGTCGGCGCGGTGGCGGTCGTCGGTTTCGCGTATTACTGGTTCGTCCTGCGGCACAAGAGCGGCGTCCTGGCCGATCACGCCGCGGAAGCACATCCCGAGGAGGCAGCACAGTGACCGGAGAGTTCGACTACATCGTCGTCGGCGGCGGGACGGCGGGTTCGGTGGTCGCGGCGAGACTCTCGGAAGACCCGGACGTCACCGTGGCGCTCCTGGAGGCCGGACCGTCCGATGTGGACGATCCGGCGGTGCTCGAACTGACGAAGTGGATGGGCCTGCTGGAATCCGGCTACGACTGGGACTACCTGGTCGAACCGCAGGACTCCGGGAACTCCTTCCTGCGCCACGCCCGCGCCCGGGTGCTCGGCGGGTGCTCGTCGCACAACTCGTGCATCGCGTTCTGGGCGCCCGCCGAGGATCTCGACGAATGGTCGTCGCTCGGCCTGCCCGGCTGGTCGGCCAAGGACGTCTTCCCGCTGTACAAGCGTCTTGAGACCAACGACGGACCCGGCGAGCACCACGGCCGCTCCGGTCCGGTGACCATCCGCTCGGTGCCGCCGAACGACCCGACCGGCGTCGCGCTGCTGCAGGCGTGCGAGCAGGCGGGCATCCCGAGGACGGAGTTCAACTCCGGCAAGACCGTGACGCACGGCGCGAACTGGTTCCAGATCAACGCGCGCGAAGACGGCACGCGATCGTCCGCTTCGGTGTCCTACCTGCACCCGATCATCGGCAAGCGGCCGAATCTGGAGATCATCACCGGCGCCCGGGTCCGGCGGCTGCTGTTCGACGGCAAACGCTGCACCGGCGCGGAATACCTGGCCGACGACCTGATCCACGGCGTGAAGCTGCGCGCGCGGCGCGAGGTCATCCTGTCCTCGGGCGCGATCGACACGCCGAAACTCCTGATGCTGTCCGGAATCGGCCCCGCCGAGCATCTTCGTGAGGTCGGGGTGGACGTGCTGGTGGACTCCCCCGGCGTCGGCGAGAACCTGCAGGATCACCCGGAAGGTGTCATCCAGTGGGACGCGCTGCAGCCGATGACCACCGAGTCCACGCAATGGTGGGAAATCGGCATCTTCACCAGCACGGAAGAAGGACTCGACCGGCCGGACCTGATGTTCCACTACGGTTCCGTGCCGTTCGACATGAACACCCTGCGGCACGGCTACCCGACGACGGAGAACGGCTTCTGCCTGACCCCGAACGTCACCCGCTCGCGGTCGACCGGCACCGTGCGGCTGCGCAGCCGCGACTACCGGGACAAGCCGAAGGTGGACCCGCGCTACTTCAGCGATCCGCATGACATGCGCGTGATGACCTACGGCATCAAACTGGCCCGCAAGATCGCCGAACAGCCCGCCCTGGACGAATGGGCCGGGATCGAGCTGGCGCCCGGCAAGGACGTCAAGACCGACGACGAGATCGCGGACTACATGCGCAAGACGCACAACACGGTCTATCACCCCTCGTGCACCGCGAAGATGGGCGGCGACAACGACCCGTCGGCCGTACTGGACGCCCGGCTGCGCGTGCGCGGCGTCGAAGGCCTTCGGGTCGCCGACGGTTCGGCGATGCCGTTCCTGGTCGCGGTGAACCCGTGCATCACGACGATGGCGATCGGCGAGAAGTGCGCGGACATGCTCAAGGAGGACGCGCGCTCCTAGAGTTCGCTTGAGAAGGCCCCCTGGCTTCGGTCAGGGGGCCTTCTCTTTGCCCGAAAATCAGTGGAGCGGTCCCTCCGGCGCCATTACCGTGCTGCCGGACCACGTCGTCGAGCCGAAAGCCTGCCGTTGTACACCCTGTGAGACCCCCCGAGCGCTGATTTCGTCGCGCGTCGCATCTCTGCGCCGCGCTTCCTTTTGCTGCGGACTTTCTCACTGAAACGGGTGTACTCCTGTGCTCGAAAACTGGGTGGTCGTACCCACCTGCCTGCCTCTGGTCCGGCGCCGTTGCCACGTCTGCGCGTCCGACCGGTTCCGGGCGAACGGCAAATTCCGCGTCAACGCCAACCACAAACTCATCGACGTCTGGCTCCTCGTGCGCTGTGTCGCGTGCGGGGACACCGCGAAGCTCACGATCCTGGAGCGGGTGAACGTGCGCTCCGTCCGGCCCGAACTTCTGAACCGGTTGCACGAGAACGACCTCGGCCTGGCCGCCGAACTGCTCCAGGACCCTGACGTGCGGCGCCGTAACCGGGTCGCCCTCGATTGGGACAGTGCCTGGCGGCTCGAGACCGACTCCTCGTGTCACCGGGACTTTCGTGACGTCTCGGTGCGGTTCGCGGCTCGGATTCCGGTCCGGCCGGTGCGGCTGATCGCCGAAGGTTGCGGTCTTTCGCGGGGCGAGGTCGAGAGACTGATCGATGAAGGGAGGGTGGTTTCGGCGGTCCGGTTGAGGGGGAAGCTCTCCGGCGACTTCAGCTTCACGCTCAAACGGTGAGGCTTTGCGCTACGTTACGACCTTCGCGGCTCTTGAGCGGCGGGTTCGGTTCTCTTGAGGGGTAAGGGGAAAGGTGTCATTCAGGGCGAACGGGCCGAGTCGGTCAAGTGGGTCGTGAGTGGCAAGTGTCGTCCTAACGGCACTTGCCACTCACGACCCACCCGACCACGCCCTCGCCGCCGCCTCATGCCTCCTGCGGTGAAGGGCCCCTTCAGCTCGCGCCCGACCGCCGAAAGTGCGTGAAAGTCCCTGTCACGAAAAGAAAAACTTGCCTCCCGTGAGCCACCAGGCGCACTCTTGATCTTGTGTTCATGCCCATCGCCTTCGCGGTGGCGGGCGCCGGATCGGCGCTCGCCACGCGCTCCTGCCTGCGCCGGGCGGGAGCGCCGGTGACGGCTTGGACGGCCGTCCTCGCGGCGGCGGCGCTCGTCGCGGTCTGGCTGAGGTATCAAGCCGGGGCCTGGCCGTCGTGGTGGCTCGCGGTCCCGGCCGTCCTGACCGTCTTCGCGGTCCCGCTGGCGCTCGCCGACCTCAAGTACCGCCGCCTGCCCGACATCCTGACCCTGCCCGCGTACCCGGCGCTGGCCGCCGCCCTGGCGGTCGCCGCGTCCGGGGGAGGGGTCGGCATCGCGTGGCGGGCCGTGCTCGGCGCGCTGGTCTTCGGCGGGGCGCACGCGCTCGTCCACGCGCTGTCGCCGCGCTCGCTCGGCGCCGGGGACGTGAAGCTCGCCGGCAGCCTCGGCGCGGTCCTCGCCGCGACGGGCTGGCCGTCGGTCGTGCTCGGCGCCGTCGCCGCGGCGCTACTGAGCGTGGCGCTCGCGGTGGGCGGGCCCCGGCATCCCGCGGTGCCGCACGGGCCCGGTCTCCTGGTCGCGGCGTGGGCGCTCGCCGTCTTCGCCGGACCTGGTCCGGGATAGCCCGGCCTGTCCTGGGACGGAGAGGAGGTTGTGACAGGATCTGTCAGGTGTTGCGCTGGATAACCGCAGGGGAATCGCACGGACCCGCCCTCGCCGCCATCCTGGAAGGGATGCCCGCCGGGGTCGAGGTCACCACCGCCGAGGTGAGCGAGCAGCTCGCGCGACGGAGGCTCGGCTTCGGCCGCAGCCCCCGGATGGGCTTCGAGACCGACCACATCGAGTTCACCGGCGGTGTCCGGCACGGGCTCACCCAGGGTGGCCCTGTCGCGGTCCAGATCGAGAACGCCGAGTGGCCCAAGTGGGAGAAGGTCATGTCGGCCGATCCCGTGCCCGCCGAGGAGCTGGAAGGCCTGGCGCGCAACGAGCCGCTGACCCGTCCCCGGCCCGGCCACGCGGATCTGCCCGGGATGCAGAAGTACGGCTTCCCCGAGGCCCGTCCGGTGCTGGAGCGCGCGAGCGCCCGCGAGACGGCGTCCCGCACGGCGCTCGGCACGGTGGCCCGCGCGTACCTCAAGCAGCTGCTCGGGGTCGAGATCGTCAGCCACGTCGTGTCCATCGGCGGTGCTTCGGCGCCGGAGGGCCCGCTGCCCGTGGCGTCGGACCTGCCCGCCATCGACGAGAGCCCGGTCCGGGCCTTCGGCCAGGAGGGGACCGACGCGATGGTCGCCGAGGTCGACGCCGTGCGGAAGGCGGGTGACACCGTCGGCGGCGTGATCGAGGTGATCGCCTACGGCCTGCCGCCGGGCCTCGGCTCGCACGTCCACTGGGACCGCAGGCTCGACGCCCGCCTCGCCGGCGCGCTCATGGGCGTCCAGGCGATGAAGGGCGTGGAGGTCGGCGACGGCTTCACCACGGCCAAGCGCTGGGGCAGCCAGGCTCACGACGAGATCGACCGCGGCACCGGTCCGGTCGGGGTGACCCGCCGGTCCAACCGCGCGGGCGGGCTCGAAGGCGGCATCACCAACGGCGAGCCGCTGCGCGTGCGCGTCGCCATGAAGCCGATTTCGACCGTCCCCAAAGCACTGTCCACTGTGGATGTCACGACCGGCGAACCCGCGGTCGCCATCCACCAGCGTTCCGACGTCTGCGCGGTGCCCCGCGCCGGTGTCGTGCTTGAGTCGGTGGTCGCGCTGATCCTCGCGGACGCCGCCCTGGAGAAGTTCGGCGGCGACTCGCTGGTCGAGGGCAAGCGCAACGCCGAGGCCTACCTGAAGGCGCTCGAGGAGCGCTGGTGACTCCTCGCGCGGTGATCATCGGGCCGCCGGGCTCGGGCAAGAGCACGGTCGGCCCGGCGTTCGCCGCCGCCTTGGGGCTCGCCTTCCGCGACAGCGACGAAGACATCGTCGCCAGTGCGGGCAAGCCCATCACCGACATCTTCGCGGACGAGGGCGAGCCCGCCTTCCGCGCGCTGGAAGAGGAGATGGTCGCGAAGGCGCTGGCCGAGCACGACGGCGTCCTCTCCCTGGGCGGGGGAGCGCCGATCACTCCCGGCACCCGGGAGCGGCTGGCCGGGCACACGGTGGTCTTCCTCAACGTCGGGATGGCCGCGGGCGTTCAACGAGCCGGGCTCTCGACGGCGCGCCCGCTGCTGGCCGGGGTGAACCCCCGCGCCACCTACAAGGCGCTCCTCGACGCGCGGCTGCCCGTGTACCGCGAGGTGTGCACGTTCGAGATCGAGACCGATCAGCTGACGCCCGACGAGGTCGTCCAGGCCGCCCTCATCGGGCTGGCCGAGATCAGCAAGGAACGAGCATGAAGCGCACCATCGCCGGCGTTCTCCTCGCCGTCGTGACCTTGACCCTGACGGCCTGTGGCGAGGAGAAGCAGCCCGCGGGCGCCGACGTCATCCAGACCGGCGCCGCGACCAGTGGCGCTCCCGCCTCGGCGGCGCCCGAAACGGACGTCGCGGCGGACGTCAAGGTCACCAAATGCGACAGCGGCGGCTACACGCCGAAGATCACCATCGAGGTCACCAACAGCACGGGTGAGGACGCGCGCTACGCCGTCACCATCGCGATCAAGGACGCCGACGGCAAGGCCTCCGGTGAGGCGCTGTTCGCGAAGAACCGGATGACCCCCGGCCAGAAGGTGACCGAAGAGATCCCGGGCGACACCCCGGTCAAGGGCAAGATCACCTGCGAGGTCGCCAGGGCCAAGCGGCTTCCGCCGAAGTGAGGGAAACGATGACCGAGCCGGTCCGCATCACCGTCAACACCGCCAAGCCGTACGACGTCGTCGTCGGCCGCGGCCTGCTGGGCGAGCTCACCGAGCAGCTCGCCGACGCCTCCAAGGTCGCGCTGATCCATCCGCCGACGCTGACGACCACCGCCGAGGCGATCCGCGACGAACTGGCCGAGGCCGGGATCGACGCGCACCGGGTCGAGATCCCCGACGCCGAAGACGGCAAGGCGCTCACCGTCGCCAGCTTCTGCTGGGAGGTCCTGGGCCGTATCGGCCTCGACCGTCAGGGGGTGGTCGTCGGACTCGGCGGCGGCGCCGTGACCGACCTGGCCGGCTTCGTCGCCGCGACCTGGATGCGCGGCGTCCGCCTGGTCAACGTGCCCACCACGCTGCTGGGCATGGTCGACGCCTCGCTCGGCGGGAAGACCGGCATCAACACCGAGGCCGGCAAGAACCTCGTGGGCGTCTTCCACGAGCCGAGCGCCGTCCTGGTCGACCTCTCGACGCTGGAAACGTTGCCGCCCAACGAACTCGTCGCCGGGATGGCCGAGGTCGTCAAGGCCGGGTTCATCGCGGACCCGCGCATCCTCGAACTCATCGAGCAGGACCCGGCCGCCGCGCTGGACACCACCGGCGAGGTCATCGGCGAGCTGGTCCGCCGCTCGATCCAGATCAAGGCCGACGTCGTCGCGGCGGACCTGCGCGAGTCGGACCTGCGCGAGATCCTCAACTACGGCCACACCCTCGCCCACGCCATCGAACGCCGCGAGAAGTACCGGTGGCGCCACGGCGCGGCGGTCAGCGTCGGCCTGGTGTTCGCCGCCGAACTCGCCCGCCTGGCCGGCCGTCTCGACGACGCCACCGCGGAGCGGCACACGTCGGTGCTCAAGCTCCTGGGCCTGCCGACCACCTACGACCCGGACGCGCTCCCGCACCTGCTGGAGACGATGAAGGGCGACAAGAAGACGCGGTCCGGTGTGCTGCGCTTCGTCGTCCTCGACGGGCTCGCGAAACCCGGCAGGCTGGAAGGCCCCGACCCGTCGCTGCTCGCGGCGGCGTACTCGGTGGTGGCCGGCGAGGCCCCCAAGGCGGGCGGGAGCGTGCTGCTGTGAAGGTGCTCGTCCTCAACGGTCCCAACCTCGGCAGGCTCGGCCTGCGCGAACCGGGGATCTACGGTTCAGCGACCCACGCCGACCTGGTGTCGGCCTGCGTCGACACCGGGAAGGAACTCGGGATCGACGTCGAGGTCCGCCAGACCGACCACGAGGGCGAGATGGTCGGCTGGCTGCACGAAGCCGCCGACGCCGGCTGGCCGGTGGTGCTCAACGCGGCCGCGTGGACGCACTACTCGATCGCGGTCCGGGACGCCGCCGCCCAGCTCAAGGCGCCCTTGATCGAGCTGCACATCTCCAATGTGCACAAACGCGAGCAGTTCCGGCACCACAGTGTGCTGTCGGACATCGCCACCGCGGTCATCGCCGGGCTCGGGGTCGACGGTTACCCCCTGGCCCTGCGCTGGATGGCCACGAACGCGGCATGAACAACCCGCCCGAGATCACGACCGCGAGGCTGCGGCTGCGCGCGCTGACCGAGGCCGACACCGAGGCGATCGTCAAGCTCTTCGCCGACCCGGAGATGAGCGCGCATTTCGCGGTTCCCCTGACCGAGCCGGACCTGGTCCGCGAGATGGTCGGCCGCAGGCTGTCCTACGACGGACCGGCGGGGATGGGGCACTGGACGATCGAACGCGACAGCGAGGTCATCGGCCTCGCGCATCTGCGGCCGTCGGCGGAATTGCCGGGCGACGTCCCGGAGATCGGCTATTACCTGTCGCGTGCGCACGGCGGGCAGGGGTTGGCGACCGAGGCGGCGCGTGCCCTGCTGGAGCACGGGCTCGTCGGGCTCGGGCTGTCGTCGGTGTGGGCACTGGTCGGCGAGTCCAATGTGGCCAGTCAGAACCTGGTGCGGCGCTTGGGCTTCCTCGACGTCGGCGGTGGTGACCACTACGGCAGCGGTCCGCATCGCGTGTTCGTCGCGCTGCCTTCGGACCACGGTCGCGCGCACCACATCGAACTGTGGGTGCCGGATCTCGCCCGCGCGGAGGAGAGCTGGGGCTGGCTCCTCGGCGAACTCGGCTGGCGCGAGTTCCAGCGCTGGCCCGCCGGAGTCAGCTGGAAGCACGGCGCGACGTACCTCGTCGTCGAGCGCTCTCCCGCGCTCAGTGGCGAAAAGCACGAGCGGACCGCGCCGGGTTTGAACCATCTCGCCCTGCACGTCGAGTCCCGCGATCGGGTGAACGAACTGGCTTCGAAAGCGCTCGAACACGGCTGGTCGGCGATGTTCGCGGACAAGTTTCCGTATGCGGGGGGTGATCACCACTACGCCGCCTACCTCGAAAACACCGATGGCTTCGAAGTGGAATTGGTCGCCCTACCGGGTACTGACGTCACCCGGCTGGGGTAAGTCTCGCTACACTCGGCCATCATGCGCCTTTTTCGTGGGGGTCGGCGACCCGCCCGTGTCGTGGTGGCCCTCCTGGCGGCTGGCGCGGTCCTCATGGCGTGCAGCGACGGGAATGTGCAGTCCCAGGCCGACGGCAAGAGCGGCGGGATCGGCGGAGCCCCGCCCCCCAAGGAAAAGCCGCGGCCGATGGACGTCGAGCTCGCGACGAGTGATCCCAGGGCCAGCGGCGGCGTGGTGGGCGCGGGCGATCAGGACGCGGTCTACAACTACAGCCCGACCGTGATGCGGGACGGCGGCAAACTCAAGATGTGGTGGTGCAGCCAGTACGGCAGCGCCCAGCCGCCCGGCGACGATGTCCTCTACGCGCAGTCGCCGTCTGTCGACGGCCCCTTCACCGGTCCGTCCGGTGGCGGCCCGGAGGCGGTGTTCTCCGGCGCGCCCGGCGGTTTCGACGGGATGCACACCTGCGACCCGTCGGTGATCAAGGTCGGCTCGACCTACTACATGTACTACACCGGCGCGGCGGGCGATCACGCGCTCGGCAACTCGATCGGGCTCGCCACCAGCCCGGACGGGCTCAAATGGACCCGGGCGGCGGGTGGGCTGCCCATCATCGGGCCCTCGCACGACGTGCACCGCGCCAACAACGTCTACGGCGCCGGACAGCCCTCGGCGGTGTACCTCGACGGCTGGTTCTACGTGCTGTTCACCGACACCACGGCCAAGGCCGCCGGGTGGAACGGCGCTGGGCAGTTCCTGCTGCGCGCCAAGGACGCGGCGTTCACCCAGGGCGTGGAGACGCTGGGGGAGCAGGGCTTCGTCGCCAAGCCCACCACGATCTCGCCGCGCACGCGCTCGCTGGTCGACGGGTTCAGCACCGACCTGATGTGGGTCGGCGCGCTCGACGCGTTCGTGATCGCGCACGAGACCGACACCGGCACCACGCTCACCTTCTGGACCAGGGACTTCTCCGCGCAGCCGTACCGGCCGTCGATCATCCCCGGCGTCTGGAAGGAAGGCCCCGGCCTGGTCCGGCGGCCCGACGGCCACGCGCCGCTCACCTCGGGCGACGTCTGCGACAGGGTCCCGTTCGACGTCGTCCGCGCCACGGTCATCGGTGGCGCGGGGGCGCCGACCGACCTCAAACACTTCGGCCTGGACGTGCGCGGTTCGCGGGCCTGCGACGGCGACGCCCGGATCAAGACCACGTTCGAAGGCGTCGCGATGCCGTCGCCGCAGCGGACCATCGACCTGGTGGCCGGCGGCACCCTGGTGCGGGTCGACCGGCGCTCGGTGGCGTCGGCGCTCGCGGGCGAGGTGCTGGACCAGCGGCTCAAGGTCGTCGACAAGTTCCCGCAGGCCGCGCGCCTGAGCGCCGGGGCGAAAATGGTGCGCGCACCGGGCCGCGGATTCGGCGTGGTGCTCGGCGGCAAGCTCTACGCCGTGCCGGACGCGGGCGCCGCGGCGCTGAACGACTCGACGGTCGAGGAGATCAGCGATCAGGCCTGGGACGGCTTCCCGGCCGGTTTCCCGCTCGCGGGCTGATCTTCCTCTTCTTCGTCGTCCTCGGCGGGTGCCTTCTTGGCGATCAGTCCGCCGACGAACAGGCCGAGCCCGGCCGGGATCAGCACCAACAGGGCCGAGAAGGCGGCGCCGCCGGTGAGCGCGCCGCCGAGCTCCGAGGCGCCGGTCTGGTCGACGAACACCGCGCGGCCGATCACGTACAGCACGCCCGAGACCGGGCCGGCGATCAGCGCCGCGATGAACCAGTTCCTGCCGCGTTCGGGTTTGCCCTGCCAGGCGTCCACGGCGCCCCAGCCCGCCGCCGCGCCGACCAGCACGGCGAGGGCGAGCGAGGTGAAGAGGGACTTGTCGGTGGGGTTGAAGACCTCGTACTTGGCCAGCACGGTGACGGCCGCGCCGTGCAGCAGCGCCATCACGAGTCCACGAGTCAGCCACGGTGCCATTGGGGAAGCTTAACTCGCCAGTAGCGACCGGTGGTCGCTGCGGCCCGCGGCTTGTGCTGAGTGCGCGAGGGGGCCTTCACGTGCTGCGAGAGGGAAGGGTGGCGGTGGGGGGTGGGTCGGGGTGGTCGTGAGTGGCAAGTGTCGTTCTAACCCCACTTGCCACTCACGAGGACTGGACCGCCGGGTGCCACAGGCGGCGCAACCAGTCGGC
>NZ_JBVJLY010000025.1:0-130998 GCF_055584485.1 Amycolatopsis sp. NPDC102522
TAGGGACGTCGAGCGTCCCTATTTCCACACACCCCTCACCCTGAGTGACAACTCGCGCCCTCGTCGACCCGACACCTTTGCCTTACCCCTCAATAACCCGAATCGCCACTCACGACCAACCCGACCCACCACGATGCGGCCCCCTGGTCCCTGCAGTACGTGAAGGACCCCTTCACGCGCAGCCGCTGTGGCTACTGGTGCGTCTGGGACAAACCTGAAAGTAGTGAAGGCCTGACCCGCGAATAACGGCAGCCAGGACCAAGGGGTCCTAGTTCACCACGACGGAGTAGTTACGGCCCAGGACCGACCCGGTGCCGTCAGCGGTCCGGCTGTAGACCTGGATGGGATAGAAACCCGACGCGGCGGGAGTGAAGGTGAAGCTCGCCGTGCCGTCCGCTCCGGCCGGGACCACGGTCGGATTGCTCCAGTCCTCGTTGAAGTAGTAGACGTAGGCGACGACGCCCGGCGTGCGCGGGGTCAGGTGGAAGACGCCGGTGACGCCGGGGCCTCCGCTGTCCTGGAGGTCGGGGTATTCGGTGCTCGCGACCAGAGGAGCGTCACTGGCCCGGTAGGACGTGTCGGCGGTGCCGGACGTCACTCCCGCGCCGGTCGTGCTCCACACGTAGAGCCGGTGGGAACCCAGGTCCGCCGTGATGATGTTCGCGGTCGTGGCGCCTGCCGAGGCCGCGATGGTGGTCTCCGGCCCGTTGTCGATCCGGTAGGTGTAGGAGACGACATCGGCGATGCCCGGGGTGAAACGGAACTCGGCGGGCACTCCGACACCGGTTTCCCGAGGCCCGGTGATCCGAGGCTCTGTCGACTGGACGTAGAAGTGGTGGACGTGCTGGGGCGACCGGTTGCCCGCGCTGTCGACGCTCGCCACGTAGAGATCGTTCGGGCCGGACGTCTGCGGGGTGTAGGAAACCGTCGCGGACCCGCCGGCGTTGTTCGCCGCCACGTAGGTGCCCGCCGGATCGGTGTTCCCGTAGTAGAACCCGACGACCGCGCTGTCTCCGTTGGCGTCGAAGGTGAACGAGCCCGGCAGCCCGGCGCCGGGGTGCCAGGCACCGTCGTCCGGGTACTCGGCCGAAGTCACGGTGGGCTCGGCGATCAGGGAAGTGGCGCTCGCCTGGGCCGGCGCGGCGCTGAACGCCACCACCCCGACGGCCAGGAGCGCGGTGAATCTCTGACGAATCCTCATGTGAAACCCCCAGGTGATCTTGTTGTCAGCCATCACGCCATGAAAGGTCCTTTCCTTGCGAAATTCGCAAGGAAAGGACCTTTCATGGCACTACTGGATCAGTTGAAGCCCGGGTGCAGCTTGTACTGCGTCTGGGCGTTGAACTGGTTCTGCCGGACGAGCTTGGCCGGGAAGGTCCGCCAGTCGTTGAGATCCAGGACGTCCAGGCCCTTCACGATGTCGGACGAGAAGATGTGGCCGTTGTACCAGTACGCCGACCAGGTTCCACCGCCGACGAGCTTCTCGTTCGACAGCGGGCCCCGCTCCCAGTACGCGATCTCCTTCGGCTTCTTCGAGTCGGTGAAGTCCCACACCGAGACGCCGCCCTGGTACCAGGACTGGACCATGATGTCCTTGCCCGGCACCGGGATCAGCGAACCGTTGTGCGCCACGCAGTTCTCGGTCTCGGACTGCAGACGCGGGATCTTGTAGTAGCTGCGGAACTCCAGCTTGCGGTTGTCACCGCGGCCGGTGATCTCGTAGATGCCGTTGGCACCACGGGTGGAGCCGAACTTCTCCAGGCAGGTCGCCATCCCGCCGCCGCCGAGTTCGTCGGTGAAGACGACCTTGGTGGCGTCGTTGTTGAAGGTGGCGCTGTGCCAGAACGCGAAGTTCACGTTGTCCTGGACCCGGTTGATGACGCGCGGCTTGAGCCGGTCGGAGATGTCGATCAGGACACCGTCACCCATGCAGGCACCGGCCATCAGGTCCTTCTCCGGCAGCGCCGTCAGGTCGTGGCAACCGGTGGTCGCGGACCGGCGGGTGCCGTCGGGGTTGTCGCCGCCGGCGTTGCCACCGTCTGCGAACAGCACCGGCGTCGCGACGAGGGACGCCTTCGCCGGGTCCTTCACCGGGACCTTGACGATGGAGATCTTGTCGTGCGGCGGCTGGCAGTCGGGCAGGTTGGCCGCGGGTGCGTACGACGAGACGTAGATGTAGACGTCCTGGCCGCGCTTGTCCGGCACCAGGGTGTTGGTGTGCGAACCACAGTCGGTCTCGACCGCCGCGACGTACTTCGGCGCCGCGAGGTTCGAGATGTCGAAGATCTTGATGCCTTCCCAGGCCGACTTCTCCGACGCGGGCTTCGCGACGCTGTTGCACGAGTTGTCGCTACGCGAGGAGTCGGTCGAGAGGAAGAGCAGGTCGCCGGAGATCGACACGTCGTTCTGCCCGCCGGGGCAGAGGACCTGGCTGACGATCTTCGGGCGGTACGGGTTGCGGACGTCGAAGACGTTGAAGCCGTCGTACGTGCCGATGATCGCGTGACCCTTGGTGAACGCGATGTCGGTCCCGGTCGAGTCCTTGGTGAACGGTCCCTGCTGCGGGACGTTCGCGATCGACCGGAGATTGGGGCTGTGGACGATCTCGTCCACACCCGGGATCGTGGTCGCCGACGGCTCCGCGATGACGGCGGGCGCGGCGAACGCGCTGGAAGCTCCGAGGGCGGCGACCGCGGCCGCCGATACGAAGACCCTGGTCAAGCGGCGTTTCAGCCCAGGCTGCAGCACGATATGGCTCTCCTTCCACCCAGCTTTACGCGAACCTTATTACTTATTTAGGCTCAGCAGGTACCAACCAACGGAGGTTCTCCCGGGATGAGAAAATGTTTGACATCGGCGCTGGTCGTGGCCGCTTTCGCCGTCTCGGGTTGCACCGGCGACGCGGAGCCCGCCGCCCCCGCCCAGAACGCGCCGGTGATCGTTCCCGGCAAGCCCGGTGAGCAGGCGGGCACCGGTTCCCCCGGCCCGGTGAACCGCGATCAGCCCAACGAGGCCGACGTCGACTACATGACGATGATGATCCCCCATCACCAGCAGGCGAAGGTGATGACCGACCTGGTGCCGGGCAAGACGGCGAACGAGCAGATCCGGGCGATCGCCGGCCGGATCTCGGTGGCGCAGGACGGCGAGGTCACGATGATGAAGACGTGGCTGGCCGACCGCGGCAAGCCGGTGCCGGGCGAGGGACACGCGGGTCACGGCGCCGGGCACGACCACGCGCTCATGCCGGGCATGGCGACCGAGGCCCAGCTGGCGGATCTGCGCGCGGCGAGCGGTGTGGCGTTCGAAAAGATGTTCCTCGACCTGATGATCGCGCACCACACGGGCGCGCTGACCATGGCCGAGACCCAGCTCGGCAAGGGTGTCGAGGTCAAGGCGCAGGAGATGGCGCAGGAGGTCATCACCGGCCAGACCGCGGAGATCGAACGCATGAAAACCATGCGCGGGAAGCTCTAGGCCCCACGCGGGAGTCAGGCGTCGCCGGAGGAGCCCGCGTCGCCGGAGTCGTCGAGGGTGCCCGAGACGATCCAGGTCGCCAGCGCGGCGGCCTGGACGTAGGGCGCGGCTGCCGCGGCGGCCCGTCTGGCGGCTTTCGCCCGGCCCCATTTCTCCGGGCGTTCGGCGTGTTCCGGCGCCTCCTCACCCGGCGGGCGCTCGGTACGCCAGGGCGTCTCCTCCGGCCGGACTTCGGCGAGGAAATCCGCTGTCGGGTCCTCCCCGTCCTTGTCGCTCATGGGGACAGCCTGACACCGCGGGCGGCCGGAAGCCACCCGCGGTGTGCGGCGGTAAGAAACCCGTCAGAACAGAAGCGGCAGGAGCGCGTGACGGCGCTTGATGACAGCGCCGTAGCGGGCGTCGATGCGCATCCACGAATCCGTCGCGGTGACCCGGACGACGTCGTCGGCGATCGACGAGTCGAGGAAGCCCATCCCGGACAACGCGAACAGGCACCGCATCTGGACCTTGATCTCCAGCTCGTTGCCGGAAACGGTGAGCACCGCCTGGTCCATCAGTGACGCGGGCGGATTGCCGTGCGGACCGGCGTTGTCGCGGGCGAGGGTGACCCCGCGATCGGCCAGCTCCGAGAGCACCGTCGCCGGCAGCTCGTCCACCAGCTGCCAGCGGCCGGGCGCGGGCAGCTCGGAATGCCACATCAGGTCACGGGCCGGACCCGGATCCATCCGCTCGCCGCCGGCGACGGTCAGCGCGGCGAGCAGCTCGTTCCCGGACACGGTGATGTCCGACGGCGTGATGTCGCCGGCGACCGCCCTGGTGGCGAGGACCTCGAACGGGGTCGTGCTCCACGCCTCGACGACGCCGTCACCGCGCTGCCGCAACCGCACCAGCGTGTTCTGGTCGAGCCGGACCGCCCTGGCCACGAACGCGCCGAGCGTTTCGCGGTCGTCCGCGTCCGGGATGACGAGCTCAGGCATCCGCGAACCCCTTCTCCAGGAAGGCGCGTTCGTCCTCGGTCAGCCGCCGGGGCCGCTCGGACCCGGTGTCGAACGGCGCGAGCACCGTCTCCGCGGTGACCGCGACCTTATCGGCCTCGGCGGGCCCGTTGTGCACCTTGTAGCCGAGGGTGAAGCTGGCGTGCTTCAAGTCCTTCAACGAGATCTCCACCCGGATGTCCTGATCGGACACCACGATCGGCGAACGGTAATGGACGGCCAGCTTCACCACCACGATGCCCTTGGGCAGTTCGGTGAGCCCGGCCCGGACGGCGTCCCCGAACAGCAGGGGGATCCGTGCCTCTTCGAGCAGGGTCACCAGATTCGCGTGGTTGACGTGCCCGTAGACGTCCATATCCGACCAGCGCGGCCGGATCAGGGAAATGTAGCTCACTACCTCACCGTGCTCCGGATCTGCCTCGCCGCCACCGACAGCGTCGCCAGGTCGAGTTTGCCGAACTGGCTGATCTCGTCCAGCGCGACGCGGGCCCGCTGCAGCCTGGAGGCGTTCGTCTTCTCCCAGTGCGCGATCTTCTCGTCCGGGTCGGTGCCCGAATCGCTGTGCCGCAAGGCGTCCAGCGTGATCGTCCGCAGCGAACCGTAGACGTCGTCACGCAGCGCCAGCCGCGCGAGCGCGTGCCAGCGGTTGCCGCGTTCGAGACCGCTGATCGACGTCAGCATCTTGTCGATGCCGAGGTGGTCCGAAAGCGCGTAGTACAGGCCCGCGGTCTCCGGCGGGGTGTGCACCGCGTCGATCCCCGCCTGCTGCTCGGCCAGCTCCGCGACGTCGGTGACGTCGAGCAGGCCGAAGGTGTGCAGCAGGAGCGCGATGCGCTCCGCCAGTTCCGTCGGGACGCCCTTCCCGATCAGCCGCTCGGTGTTCGCGTCCACCGAAGCGCACTCGACACCACGGAGCAGCTCGTGCGCCCGCGGCGCCAGCTCCCCGACGACGTGGCCGAACCGGTTGATCTCGGCGAGCGGCGCGAGGGGCTGCGGCCGGTTGGTGAGGAACCAGCGGGCGGCCCGGTCGAGCAGCCTGCGGGTCTCCAGCATCATCTCGTCCGCGACCTCGGTCGGCACGACGTTGTCCAGCGCGTCGATCTGAGCCCACAGCGACGGCAGGTCGTACACGTGGGTGACCACGGCGTACGCGCGGACGGCGTCGGTCGCGGTCGCGTTCATCTCCTCCATCAGGCGGAAGACGTAGGAGATCCCGGCGCCGTCGACGACCTCGTTGGCCACCATCGTCGTGATGATCTCGCGCTTCAACGGGTGCTGGAAGATCGCGTCGCCGAAGCGTTCCCGAAGCGGCTTCGGGAAGTACTCGGGCAGACGGCGCGAGAACACCTCCGAGTCCGGCAGTTCGCTGGCCAGCAGCTCGTCCTTGAGGTCGAGCTTGACGTGCGCGAGCAGTGTCGCCAGCTCCGGCGACGTCAGGCCTTCGCCCGCCTTCTCCAGCGCGCGGAACTCCGCCGAGCTCGGCAGTGCTTCGAGCTTGCGGTCGAAGGCGCCCCTCGCGACCAGCGCCGCGACGAGCCGCTGGTGCACCGAGACCATCGGCCCGGCGTGCGCCCGGCTGACGCCGAGCACGGCGTTCTGCCGGTAGTTGTCGGCCAGCACCAGCTCGCCGACCTCGTCGGTCATCTGCTCCAGCAGCTCGTTGCGCTGCTCGGCGCCCAGCGATCCGGTCGAGACCAGGTGGTCCAGCAGGATCTTGATGTTGACCTCGTGGTCGGAGCAGTCGACACCGGCGGAGTTGTCGAGCGCGTCGGTGTTGATCTTGCCGCCCGCGCGGGCGAACTCGATCCGGCCGAGCTGGGTCAGCCCCAGGTTCCCGCCCTCGCCGACGACCTTGACGCGGAGCTGGTTCCCGTTGACGCGCAAGGCGTCGTTGGCCTTGTCGCCCGCGTCCGCGTGGCTCTCGTTCTCGGCCTTGACGTAGGTGCCGATGCCGCCGTTCCACAGCAGTTCGACCGGGGACAGCAGCACCGCCTGCATCAGGTCGTTCGGTGCCAGCGCGGCGACGTCCTCGGCGAGCCCGAGCGCCTCGCGCACCTGCGGGCTGACCGGGATCGTCTTCGCCGACCGGGAGTAGATCCCGCCGCCCTCGCTGATCAGCGAGCGGTCGTAGTCCTCCCACGACGAACGCGGCAGGTCGAACAGCCGCCGCCGCTCGGCGAACGAGGTCGCCGAATCCGGGTTCGGGTCGAGGAAGATGTGCATGTGGTTGAAGGCGGCCACCAGACGGATGTGCTCCGAGAGCAGCATGCCGTTGCCGAAGACGTCGCCCATCATGTCGCCGATGCCGACGACCGTGAAGTCCTCGGTCTGGGTGTCCTTGCCCAGCTCGCGGAAGTTGCGCTTGACGCTCTCCCAAGCACCCTTCGCGGTGATGCCCATGGCCTTGTGGTCGTAGCCGACCGAGCCACCGGAGGCGAAGGCGTCGCCGAGCCAGAACCGGTAGTTCGCCGAGACCTCGTTCGCGATGTCGGAGAACTTCGCGGTGCCCTTGTCCGCCGCGACCACGAGGTAGCTGTCGTCGCCGTCGTGGCGGACCACTCGCGGCGCCGGGACGGTCTTGCCCTCGACGCGGTTGTCGGTCACGTCCAGCAGGCCGGAGATGAACATCCGGTAGCAGGCGATGCCCTCGTTCAGCTGGGCGTCACGGTCCAGGCTCGGGTCACCGGTGGCCGTCGGCGGACGCTTCACGACGAAGCCGCCCTTCGCGCCGACAGGCACGATGACCGCGTTCTTGACCGCCTGCGCCTTGACCAGACCGAGGATCTCCGTGCGGAAGTCCTCCCGGCGGTCGGACCACCGCAGGCCACCGCGCGCGACGTCGCCGAAGCGCAGGTGCACACCCTCGATCCGGGGCGAGTACACGAAGATCTCGTACTTCGGCCGCGGCTCGGGCAGTTCGGGCACCGCGCTCGGGTCGAGTTTGAGCGCCAGGTACTGGCGGGAGTTCCCGTCCTCGTCGGTGACGTGGTAGTTCGTGCGCAGCGTGGCGAGGATGACCGCCATCAGCCGTCGCAGGATCCGGTCCTCGTCGAGGCTGGTCACCTCGTCGACCAGTTTGCCGATCTCGGCGGTGAGCTGGTCGGCCTGCGACGCGCGGACCTCGTCGCCGAGCGCGAGGTCGAAGCGGGTCTCGAACAGCCGCACCAGCGCGGTGGCGATGTCGGTGTGCGCGAGGACGGTGTTCTCGATGTATTCCTGGGAGAACGGGATCTTCGTCTGGCGCAGGTATCGCGAGTAGGCTCGCAGGATGGCCGCCTGGCGCCAGGTGAGCCCGGCGCGCAGGACGAGTCCGTTGAAGCCGTCGACCTCGCAGTCGCCGCGCCAGGCGGCGTGGAAGGCGTCCTGGAAGCGGATGCGGAGGTCGTGGTCCGCGTGGTCGAGGACCTGCGGGTCGATCAGCAGGCCGAAGTCGTAGATCCAGGACCGGCCGCCGTCCTCGCGGCGCAGTTCATACGGGCGTTCGTCGACGACCTCGACGCCCATCCGCTGCAGGACCGGGAGCACCTGGGAGAGGGTGACACCCTCGCCGCGCAGGTACAGCTTGAACCGGCGCTCCCCCGCCTCGGCGTCGGCCGGGAGGTAGAACGAAAGCGACAGGTCACCCTCGTCGGTCAGCGACTCCAGGGCGCGGAGGTCCGCGAGCGCTTCGAGCGCGGTGAAGTCCTCCTTGTAGCCCTCAGGGAACACCGCGGCGAACCGCTGCCCCTGTTCGCCCGCGGACTCCTCGCCCAGCAGGCCGATCGCGACACCGCTTTCCCCGGCGCGCTCGCGGCGCTCGGCGAGGATCGCCTCGACCATCCTGTCGTCCCAGCTGCGAACGGCTTCGTTGAGCCGTTCCTGGATGCGCAGGGTGTCCGGTTCGGACCGCTGCGAAGGATCGGTGTGCACGATGAAGTGCACCTGCGCGAGCACGGTTTCCCCGATACGCGCGCTGTACTCCAGTTGTGCGCCTTCGAGTTCTTCGAGCAAGACCTCCTGCATCGCGAGCCGCGAACGGGTCGTGTAGCGGTCGCGCGGGAGGTACACGAGGCAGGAGTAGAAACGGCCGTACGGGTCGCGCCGCAGGAACAGCCGCAGCCGCCTGCGATCCGAAAGCGTGATCGCGCCCGTCGTCGTCGAGTACAGCGAGTCGGTGTCGGCCGAGAACAGGTCCGCACGCGGCCAGTTCTGCAGCACTTCGAGCATCCGCTGGCCGGAGAAGGACTCCATCGGGAAGCCCGCGCGGTGGATGACCTCGCGGACCCGGTTGCAGACCACCGGGATGTCGAGCACGTTCTCGTGCAGGGCGGTGGTGGTGAACATGCCGAGGAAGCGGTGCTCGCCGGTGACTTTTCCGTTGTCGTCGAACGTTTTCACGCCGACGTAGTACGGGTAGACCGTGCGGTGCACGGTGGACGGCGCACTCGCCTGGGTCAGGACCAGCAGCGTCGGCGCGAGCGCGGACGCCGCCGTGTCGGGACCGGCGGTGAGGCTGCGCGCGGCCAGGCTGTCCTGGCGCAGCACGCCCAGCCCGGTGGCGAGCACCGCGCGCAGGGCGGGCTCGTCGCTGTCCGGGTGCGGGTTGTCGATCAGCTCGTAGCGGCGGTAGCCGAGGAAGGTGAAGTGGCCGTCGGCGAGCCAGCGCAGCAGCCGGGCACCTTCGGCGACCTCGCTCGCGGACAGCCTCGGCGGTGCCTCGTCCAGCTCGTCGGCGAGACGGCACGCCGTCTCCGCCATCTTGTCGGTGTCCTCGACGACCTCACGCACGTCGCCCAGCACCGACGAGAGCCGGTTGTCCAGCTCGCGGGCGCGGTTCGGGTCCGTCACCAGGTCGATCTCGATGTACATCCACGACTCGGCCGCCGAGTTCGCCGGCGGATCGGCCGGGTCGGCGTCCGGGTGGACCTCCAGCAGCTCACCGGTCAGATCACGGCTCACCACGACGATCGGGTGCACGATGCGCTGCACCTGCACCCCGTCCCGCGCGAACTCGGCCGCGACGGAATCCACCAGGTACGGCATGTCGTCCGTGACGACCTGCACGACGGTGGCCTCACGCGTCCAGCCGTCCGCGGGGCCTGTCGGGTTCAGCAGCCGTACCGCGGGACGGCCGGGCATCCGGTCCTTCGCCAGCTGCAGATGCGAACGGACGGCGCCGACGAGGTCGACCGGGTCGTCACCGAGAATCTCTTCGGCCGGGATGTGCCGGTAGTACAGGCGGATCAGGTCGCCGATCTCCGGGGCGTACGCCGCGGCGGCGTCGATCAAGTCGTCCCGGATCTGCTCCGGGTTCACCGACCGGCGCCGAGCGCCATCCTCGGTGCCGACATCTTTTCCGGGCAGGGACGAGACTCCCGTCGAGCTCATTTGAGGCAACTCTCCACTGTAGCGAGATTGACACCGCGACCGGCACGACTCTGTACCGGCCCAGACCCAACCTACAGCTCCAGGCAGTCGGCCCGACAAGGCCTGGTCATTCCCGGCCGTCGAAGATTTCCCTGCTCAGATAGCGGAATCGCCGTGATCGGTTCAGCTACTCACCGGTCACATCGACGGTCTGTCCGGGCCTTCCCGCATCCCGCCGCACCGGGGGTGACCAGCACCCATTGCCACGCGACGGCGCGATCGAAAGGCTCACCCGGCCGACTGAATCGTTCAAGCCGTTTTCCGCTTCCCCCGAGGTGAAGCAAGGGACCTTTGCTCTCGCGCGGTCAGTCGCTCCCGTTGGCGCGGTGCCTGTCGTGGCCGTTGACCGGACGCTTTCCCGAGTCCTGGGAGCCGAGCTGTTTCACGAGCGCGGCGGCACTCGCCGTCCCCGCCTGGTGCTCGGCGAGCGCGCGGGCGAGCAAGTCGGCGAGACCGGCGTCCGGCGGCGGCTCGTCCTCCGCGATGGCACGGGCGTAGCTCTCCGGGAACGGCGTGACCGGCCGCCAGGAACCGGTGTCGGTCAGCGGGTCGAGCGCCGGCGGCATCCGCAACCGCGGCAGCCACGGATCCGTGACCTCTTCCTTGGCGTTCGGCCGGGGACTTTCCTTGGCACTCTCCCGGGTTCCGCCACCGTGCGACGGCGGCGGGTCTTCCCGAGGCGGCGGCGCGAGCGGGACGGCGGGTTCGGCGTACTCGACCGGAGGCTGCTCCCCGCGGGCGCGGCCGTTGTCGGCACGTTGCTCGGCGGCACGTTGCTCAGCGGCGGGTTCGGGAGGTGCGGGATCCGTGGGGCCGTCCGCGCGGCGACGGCCACCGCCGTGCCCGCCGGTGCTCGAGATCCCGAGCCGGTCCAGCACCGATTTCGCCGCCACGGAACCGTGTTCGGCGTCGTGCCTGGTCTTGCGCGAAACGGGCGCGGCGGACCGGCGGACACGCTCTTCGGCCGCCCACTCGTCGCTCTCCCACAGCGGGGCGGCGGTCCCCGGCGGACGCGGCGGCTCGTCCTCCGCGGCCATCCTCGGCCGGGGTTCGGCGGCGGGCTCGGGAGCGAGAAGCAGCTCCGGGACCGCAGGTTCCGGAGCAGGTACGGGCACCGGCTCTTCGTACCGGACGGGTGCCTCGCGCTGCCGCCGCGCGGCCGGGGCTTCCGGGGCGACGCTCTCGCTGGCCGCGGGCGCCTCGGGACGGCTGCGTCGCCTGCGCCCCGGTTCCGGACGCTGTGCAGGTTCCGGGCGCTGTGCGGGCTCCGATTTCGGCGGCGGCATCAGCTTCGGTGCGGCGGGCTCGAACCTGATCGACGGCTTGGGTGGCTGAGGTTTCTTCGGTACCCGGCGGCGCCAATCGCTGTCGGACTCCGAGGCTTCGCGAACCGGCTCCGGACGGGACGGCGGCTTCAGGACCGGTGCTTCGCGCTTCTCCGCGACCGGTGCCACGGGAGGCTCCGCCGGACGCGGAGGCTCGGCGGGACGCTGGGATTCGGCAGGGCGCGGGGGTTCTGCGAGACGCGGGGGTTCGGCAACACGCTGCGGTTCGGCGGGACGCGGGGGCTCGACCGGCGTTTGCCGCACCGTCGCGGGTTCCGCCTGCCTGCTCTGCCGCGCCTGCCGTGACGGCTCGCGACGAACCGGCTGCTCGGCCGCGGTCCGTTTCGAGGGCGCCGCGTCGATCGCCGCCATCACCGCGGTCACCTCGGCCGCTTCCGGTGCCGGGGCTCGCGCCGGAGCGGACGCGGGCACGGGTGCCGAAGCTGGGGCGGCGGCAGGCTGCGCGGCGACCGCCCGCAGGACGTCGTCGAGGTCGACAGCGGCGTTTTCGGCCGCGCCGAACTCACCGACCAGGACGTTGCACGCCTGCCTGCGCGCGCGGGCGTGCAGATGCTCGGCGGCACGCGAACGGTGCAGACAGCCGATGGCCTCCTCGGCCCGGCCGAGCCGTTCCTCGATCTGCGCGAGTTCCAGCCACAGCCGTGCCGTGACGGCGTGCAGCTTGTGGTCCTCGGTGCCGGCGACCGATTCACGGACGAGCATGCCCGCGGCTTCCCCGGATCCCGCGGGCAGCAGGACACGGGTGGCGATCGCCAGCCGCAGCCACGCGGCGGGCGCGACCCCGGCGGCCCGGACGGGCGCCGCGAGGATCGGCTGCGCGACCTCCAGCGCCATCTCCGTGTCGCCGCGGTCCAGCAACGTGCAAACGAGTTGCAGGATCAGCCTGATCCGGACGAGACCTCCGTCGTCGTCAGGGTTTCCGAGCTTCTCGAGCATGCCCAGCCCGGTGCGCGCGGCGTCGGCGGCCGACGTCAGATCTCCGTGGCGGCGACGGTGCGCCGACACCCCGACACGCAGCATCGCGCGGATCAGCAGCTGCGAGTCCGCCGTCATCGAGCCGTCGCCGAGTACGAGCTTGTCCGCCTCGGCGAGCACACGGTCCAGCTCCGCCTTGCGGCCGAACTGCGCCAAGCAGCCGACGAGGTGACACAGCGCCTCGGCCCGGTGCGCCGGCGAGACCGCCGGATCCGCCAGCAACGGACGCAGCGCGGCCAGCCCGGTCAACGGGATGCCGACGCTGCGCGCGCAGACCGCCAGGTCGATCCTCAGCCGAGCGGCGATGTCGCCGTAGCCCGCGTGCTCGGCGGCGCGCAGGGCGGCCACCGCCCGGCCGACCGTCCGGGGACGGCCACCGAGCCGCACCCGAGCGCTCACGACCAGGCTCTCCGCGCGGATCCATTGCTCGTCGGCACCGGCGGCCTCGGCGAGCGCGGCCGCGCGCTCCCCGAGGACCAAGGCGAGTTCGGGCGCCCTCAGATGCAGGGCGTCCGCACGCTCGATCAGCCTGCCGACAGCGGACAAGGTTCCCCCGGTGGTAGCCGTCCGCCCACCCACCATGGTGGTGGGCGAGCCCGGCCGTTGGCGCTTGCTGGCTTCCACGGGGAACCCCCGGCCCTCAGTCGCGGGTCAGCTTGCGATGGGTGACGCGGTGCGGACGAGCCGCCTCGGCACCGAGACGTTCGACCTTGTTGCTCTCGTAGCCTTCGAAGTTACCTTCGAACCAGAACCATTGCGAGGGGTTCTCGTCGGTGCCTTCCCAGGCGAGGATGTGCGTCGCGACCCGGTCGAGGAACCACCGGTCGTGCGAGATGACCACGGCACAGCCGGGGAACTGCTCGAGAGCGTTCTCCAGCGACCCCAGGGTCTCGACGTCCAGGTCGTTCGTCGGCTCGTCGAGCAGGATCAGGTTCCCGCCCTGCTTGAGGGTCAGCGCCAGGTTCAGCCGGTTGCGCTCACCACCGGAGAGCACGCCCGCCGGCTTCTGCTGGTCCGGACCCTTGAAACCGAACGCGCTGACGTAGGCACGCGAGGGCATTTCGGTCTGCCCGACGTGGATGTAGTCCAGCTTGTCCGAAACCACCTCCCATACCGTCTTCTTCGGGTCGATCCCGCCGCGGTTCTGGTCCACATAGGACAGTTTGACCGTCTCGCCGATCTTGACCCGGCCGTCGTCCGGCTCTTCGAGCCCGACGATCGTCTTGAACAGGGTCGTCTTGCCGACACCGTTCGGCCCGATCACGCCGACGATGCCGTTGCGCGGCAGGTCGAACGACAGCCCGTCGATCAGCACACGGTCGTCGAAGCCCTTGCGCAGCTTCTCGACCTCGACGACCACGCTGCCCAGCCGGGGCCCCGGCGGGATCTGGATCTCTTCGAAGTCGAGCTTGCGGTGCTTGTCGGCCTCCGCGGCCATCTCTTCGTAGCGGTCGAGCCGGGACCGCGACTTGGTCTGGCGCGCTTTGGCGTTGGACCGGACCCATTCGAGCTCGGTCTTCAGCCGCTTGGCGAGCTTGGCGTCCTTCTTGCCCTGGACTTCGAGGCGCTCGCGCTTCTTCTCCAGGTACGTCGAGTAGTTGCCCTCGTAGCCGACGACGCGGCCGCGGTCGAGCTCCATGATCCACTGCGCGACGTTGTCCAGGAAGTACCGGTCGTGGGTGACCGCGAGGACGGCGCCGGCGTAGTTCGCGAGGAACTGTTCCAGCCACAGCACGCTTTCGGCGTCCAGATGGTTGGTGGGCTCGTCGAGGAGCAGCAGGTCGGGCGCGGACAGGAGCAGCTTGCACAGCGCGACCCGGCGGCGCTCACCACCGGAGAGGTGCGTGACGGCCTCTTCGGGCGGCGGGCAGCGAAGGGCGTCCATCGCCTGCTCCACCGCGGAGTCGATCTCCCACGCGTCGGCGTGGTCGAGGTCCTCCTGGAGCTTGCCCATCTCCTCCATCAGCTCGTCGCTGTAGTCGGTCGCCATCAGCTCGGCGACCTCGTTGAAGCGGTTGAGCTTGACCTTGATCTCGCCAAGGCCTTCTTCGACGTTTTCGCGGACGGTCTTCTCTTCGTTGAGCACCGGCTCCTGCATGAGGATGCCGACGCTGGCGCCAGGCTGGAGGAAGGCTTCGCCGTTACTGGCCTGCTCGATCCCCGCCATGATCTTCAGAACGGTGGACTTACCCGCGCCGTTCGGCCCCACCACGCCGATCTTGGCGCCGGGGTAGAACGCGGTGCTGACGTCGTCGAGGATGACCTTGTCCCCGACGGTCTTGCGCACCTTCTTCATGGTGTAGATGAACTCGGCCATACAAGCGATCGTAGAGCGAGCCGATCGGGGCCTTGACGGCGGTCACCACCGAACTACCGACAGTCATCCTCACATCACTGAGCGAGCATCGGCACCCTCAGGCCACGGGTGTCTCCTCCAGCGCGGTGACCATGGGATTCCCCGCGGGCGGCACCGCCATCGGGATCGCCCGGGGCCGATCACGCCCGGCCCGCATGATCTCGGCGGAACAACGCGCGAGGTTGGGGCCGATGGAGAAGGCCTCAAGCTCAGGTAGACCGAGAGGTGCCGGGATCTCCTCCGCGGTCTCGGCGCCGCGCAGCCGCCCGGCCACGATCACCGGATCGCCCTTGCTCAAGCACGCGAAAGCCGCCATCGCGAGCTTCCGCCAGCAGGTGACCTTGACCGCGAGCTGCCGCCCCTCGCACCACTCCCCTCTTTCCTTGTCGTAGCGGCGTTCGACACTCCGCAAGCCGAACGACACGATGTCGTGCCCGTGCACCCGTTCCGGATGGTGGATCGGTTCACTGGTCAGGTTGCCGATCATCGTCACCCACGTTTCGCCCATCGCCATCACACTCGCCTTTCTCCTCGATCCGGGCCGTCCCCGGTGTTTCCCTTGATCACAGACTGCCTCGGATCGAAGGGCGGAAACGGCCGCGATCGTGATCTGTGGACAACTGCGGCCGCGGCGAGCTTCCTGTGGATAACTCGGGCCCGTCGGAAGTGGCGATTCGGGTCAGGGCCAACGCCTACGGTGGATGAGCCGAAGCCGCGCAGTCCGTGAAGGATTCCTTCCCCAAGTACGTGAAGGCCCCCTTCACTGCGCTAGACGCAATGAAGGGGGCCTTCACGTACTTCAGGCGACCAGAGCGCCGGAACATCGTGGGGAGAATCTCGTGAGTGGCAATTAGGGTTAGAACCCCGAATCGCCACTCACGACCAGCCCGAGAAGACGCTCTAGGAACCCTGCCCCGGCCCCCGGCCCTGATCGGCGAGGTTCTTCAGCATCGCGTTGTAGGCGTTGAGATCCGCGTCGCCCGAGGCGTCCTCGCGGCGATCCTTGCGCCGGGCCTCCCGCTCGTCCTGACGCGCCCACTGCACCAGCAGCGCGACGAGCACCAGCAGCACCGGCAGTTCACCGGACGCCCACGCGATCCCGCCGCCGAGCCGCTGGTCGGTCAGCAGGTCGGTGACCCACGGCAGTTTCAGCCCGCGGTAGAAGTCCTGTCCGAGCACGGTCTGCATGCTCATCAGCGCGATCCCGAAGAACGCGTGGAACGGCATGGCGGCGAACATCATCCCGAGCCGCCCCAGCGGCGGGATCCGGCGGGGCGCCGGGTCGACGCCGATCACCGGCCAGTAGAAGACGTAGCCGGCGAGCAGGAAGTGCGCGTTCATCGCCAGATGCGCCCAGTGGTAGTTCAGCGCGGAGTCGAACAGGCCCGAGAAGTACAGGCCGTAGAAGGATCCGACGAACAGCAGCAGGGCGACGACAGGATGCGTCAGGAACCGCGAAAGCGGCGAGTGCACGAAGGCGAGCACCCATTCACGCGGTCCGGGCGGGGCGTCCTTGCCCGCCGCGGGCAGTGCGCGCAGCGCGAGCGTCACGGGCCCGCCGAGCACGAACAGCACCGGCGCCACCATGGACAGCAGCATGTGGTTGCCCATGTGCACGCTGAACATCGCGGGCGCGTACCGCCCGATGCCGGACGACGTCGCGATCAGCAGCACGAAACAGCCCGCGAGCCACGCGACGATCCGGCCGGTGGCCCAGGTGTCGCCGCGGCGTCGCAGCCGTCGCACGCCGGCGAGGTACAGCCCGGCGAGAACGATCGCGAGGGTGCCGTAGACGAGGTCGAACCGCCAGTCCGTGAGCAGCCGGAAGACGGTCGGCGGACCGTAGAGGTCGTAGCCGATCAGCAGTTCCGTGGTCGACGGCTGGGTGAACGATTCCTGCGGCGGCGGGGTCTTCGCGAGTCCGGTGGCGATGCCGATCGTGATGAACATGATCAGCACTTCGACCGCGGCGAGCCGCAGCAACTGCCCGCCACCGGCGCCGTTCACCAGCCCGGCGACACCCTTCTGCCGCTGCTGATGCCCGAAGACGCCGAGCAGCAGCAACGCGACGATCTTCGCGACCACGAGCAGGCCGTAGTCGGTGGTGAACAGGTCGGCGATCCTGATCCGCACCAGCGCGTTGACGATGCCGGAGACCGCCATCACGATCCAGCAGACCAGCGCCAGCTTGGAGAACCGTGTCGCGGCGAGCTTGAGGTTCTCGCCGCGACGCCAGCCGAGCGCGAGCAGCGCCACCAGGCCGCCGACCCACAGCGCGGCGGCGACCAGGTGGTACAGCAGGCTGTTGGTCGCCATGTCGTGCGAGCCACCGCTCGCGGAATGCCCGGTGACCGCGACCGGGATCAGGCCGCCGACGGACAGGAAGAAGACGACCGTCGTCCAGCCCCAGGTCAGCGCGAGACGGCAGCCGAGCGCGACCAGCAGCGCGATCAGCGCGGTGAACAGCCAGGCCTTGGGCTGCTCGATGGCGTCCACGAGGTCGATGAGCACCTGCGGCGACAGCACCTCGGTGAACGGGCGCCCCGCGCCGTCCGCCGCGGAGAAGAAGATCGACGCGGCGGCCGCGAAGAACCAGACCCACGCGGCGACGCCCGCGACGCGGATGGCCGAGTACCCGTCCGCCGCGAGCGTGCCGGACTTCTGCGGCGGGACGAGGAACGCGGCGAGCAGCAGCGAACCCACGCACAGCACCGAAGCCGCCTCGGCCAGCACCCGGACGACGGTGATGCCGTAGCGCGTCACCAGCCCCGGATCCGGCAGGCCGGCGATGACGTAACCGGCGCCACCGGTCAGCGCGACCAGGCCGACGGCCACCACCGCGGCCAGGAGCGCCCCGATCGACACCAGCGGCAGGACACCGGCCTTCCGCGCGGGTGGGGCCGGTTTCGTCTCGGGGTCTGAAGGCACGTCACGAGGGTATGCCGGACGCGAAACGGGCAAGATAGGGGCGTGCGGATCATCCTGCTGAGGCATGCCGAGTCGCTCGGCAACGTCGACGAGCTCGCCTACACCCGGATCCCCGACCACGCCCTCCCGCTCACCGATGACGGCCGCGAGCAGGCGAGGCTGGCGGGCCCGGAGATCGAGGAGGTCCTCGGCGGGCAGCGACCGGCGGTCTACGTCAGCCCGTATCTGCGGACGCGGGAAACGTTGCGGCTACTGGACATCCGCGACACCTGCGAGCGGACCGTGCCGGAGCCGAGGCTGCGGGAACAGGACTGGGGCAACCTCCAGGATCCGCAGGAGCAGGAGGTCCAGAAGCAACGCCGCCACGAGTTCGGGCACTTCTTCTACCGGCTCCCGTTCGGCGAATCCGGGGCGGACGTCGACGACCGCGTCGCGGCGTTCCTCAGCGAGCTGGGGGCCTGCGGCGAAGATCACCCCGAAACCGTGCTGGTCGTCTCGCACGGCCTGACCATCCGGTTGCTGTGCCGTCGGCTCTTCGGCTGGAGCATCGAGCTGTTCGAGTCCCTGTCCAACCCGACGACCTGCGAATACCGCGTCGTCGAGCGGGCGGGCGACAAGTGGACGCTGGACCGCCCGTTCCGCCAATGGCGTGACTCACCCGACGGGGAGACCCAGGTTTGAAGGTGCGAGGAGCACCACCCTCGTCCCCAGCCCCGGGCTGGATTCGATCCGCGCGAAACCGCCGGATTCCGCCATCCGCGCGATGATCGAGTTCTCGAGACCGAAGCCGCGCCGCCTGTCACTGACGTCGAACCCGGCGCCGTGATCGCGCACCGTCAAGGAAACCCCGCCGCCGATCTCTTCGACGCTGACGACGGCCCGGCTGGCCCCGGAGTGCTTCAACGTGTTGCGCAGGGCCTCCCTGGCCGAGTCGTGCAAGGCCATGGCCGCCTCTTCCGAAAGGTCCGGGCCACCGGAGTCCTGGACGACGACCTCGACCCGCAGGCCTTCCGCGGCCATCTCGGCGGCGAGGAGACGGAGACGCTGGTGGAGCCCGACCGGTTCGGCCGGTTCGTGCTCGAGGCTGATCCGGATGCGCATCGCCTGGGCACGAGCGGTGCGGCGGACCCGGTCGAGGCTGGCCGCCGGGTCGAGTTCGTCGGCGGGCGCGGGGATCGCGAACGACTCCATCACCTGCAGGACGGTGTCGTGGACGTCGCGGCGATGCCGTTCGCGTTCCGCCGCGCGGCCCTGCTGCTCCCCGAACCCGAGCGCGAACCGCATCGACGCGCCGACCAGGCCGACCAGCGCGAGCGACACCACCAGCGCCGTCGCGAGGGTGAGGAAGAGACCGAGTGAGGAAGCCGGATCCAGCACGGTGTTCAGCGTCATCGCGCCGCCGATGACCAGCGCCCCCGCCGGCGCGCCGCGCAGCAGGGCCCAGATCATCACCGTGCCCATCAGATGGGTCCAGGTGATCGACATGATCGCGAGGTCCGGCGCGATCAGCGTGGCTCCCAGGACGAAGAGGACGGCGCACCCGGCGTCGGCCGCCGGCACCAGCCGCGTACCTGTCGGAGACCACCGGAAGATCCAGACGGCTTCGGCGACGTTCGGCACCAGGTGCAGCAGCGCGAACGTCCACAGCACCGAGGATCCGGTGAGCCCGGCCGTCCACACCGCCTGCGCCAGCATCACCAGCCGGAACACCACCGGGACCAGGACGAGCCGGGGCAAAGTGGTCTGCACCAGCCGCGCCGGGATCCCGGGGACCTGATGCCGACCGGTCAGGACCCCCACGCCGCCCCCGAGTATCAGCACCCTCACGCCGCTCCTCCCCCGGATCAGCCATCCTGAAACAGCGACCATGTCGCATTCATTTCAGTTTACTGAGCAACCAGCTTGCCCGCGTTCCGGCGAGGATGTCAACGGGCGACGGCTTCTGAGACCTCCTCCCGTTTCCCCGCCCGCGCCGCGGCCACCGCGGACGGCACGATCAGCGCGGCGGTCAGGCCGACGAACAGGAACGACACCGAAAGCGACGTCACCTGCGCGATCCCTCCGATCAGCGGTGGCCCGGCGAGGAAGCCGGTGTAGGCGATCGCGGTGACGAAGGCCAATTCCCGCTCGCCGCCGGTGCCGTCAGCGCGTTTGCCCGAGGCCCCCGCGAGGCTCAACGCGATCGGGAAGGCCGCGGCCAGTCCGGCACCCGCCAGCGCGAAGCCGACGAACCCGAACACCGGCAGCGGGGCCAGCGCGGCGAGCACGAGCCCGGCCGCGGCGATCCCGGCACCCACCGCCAGCGCGCGAGTGGCGCCGAAGCGGTTCTGAAGCCAGGCGCCCGCGAGCCTGGCGAGCGCCATGGCCAGGGCGAACCCGGAGTAGGCGAAGGCCGCGGCGCCGTCACCGACCCCGTGCACGGACGTCATCAGCAGGGCGGACCAGTCCGAACTCGCGCCTTCCGCGATCGCCGAGAACAGCGCGATGGCGGCCAGCAGCCAGAGGACGGGACGTTTGATCGGCGGCACTCGCGGCTTCTCGACGGGCTCGGTGTGTGCGGGCCGCGCGCCGGGAACGGCCACGACGACGAAGGCGAGCACGACGAGCGCCGCCAGCGCGGCGACGGTGAGATGCCGTCCCGGCGACCACTGGTGCGACGCGGCGAATCCCGCGGCGACGGAGCCCGCCAGCGCGCCGAAGCTGAACCCGGCGTGCAGGATCGGCATGATGGCCCGCCCGGAACGGCGCTCCACCTCGACACCCGCGACGTTCATCGCGACGTCCAGCGCCCCGACGCTCGCGCCGAGGACGAACAACGCCCCGGCCAGCAGGGCGACCGACGTCGAGAAGCCGATCATCGGCAGCGCGGCGCAGGCGATGACCGTGCTGCCCGCGACCACCGCGCGGGCACCGTGCCGCTCGATCAGCCGTCCCGATACCGACGCCGCGATCAGCATGCCGACGCTGGCACCCAGCAGGGCCAGGCCGAAGACACCCGGTGAGGCGTTCACCCTTTCCGACAGCGCCGGAGTCCGCGGTGCCCAGGAGCCGAGCGCGGCCCCGTTGAGCGCGAACACGACGAAAACGGCCGTACGGTCACGCATAGACCCCAGTCCCCTTCCGATTCCTGTTCCCCCAGAATGACTGAAGCGCTTCAGAAAGTCCACCGTCTCAAACACGCCCTAGACTGCGGCGGTGACCAGCACGCGACGGCGACGGCCGACGTTGGACGATGTCGCCGACGCCGTCGGGGTGTCCCGGGCGACCGTCTCCAACGCCTACAACCGGCCCGATCAGCTGTCCGCCCAGCTGCGGGAAGAGGTGCTTCGCGCGGCCAAGAAGATCGGGTACGCGGGGCCGAACCCGACGGCGCGCAGCCTGGCCACCAGCCGCACCGGCGCGATCGCCGTCCTGCTCGACACGAATCTTTCGACGGCGTTCTCGGATCCCGCCCTGTCGGTCACCCTCGACGCGCTCTCGACGGTCGTCGACCCCGAAGGCCACGCCCTGCTGCTGCTCCCCGGCGACGGCGAGAGCGGCGGCCCGCGAGCGGAGCGGATCCTGACCGCGCAAGCCGACATCGCCGTGGCGTATTCGCTGGCCGACGGCGCGCCGGCGTTGAACGCGGTCCGGGATCGGGGCCTGCCGCTGGTGGTGATCGACCAGCCGCATATCCGCGGTTCGGCCAGGATCGGGGTGGCGGACCGGGCAGGCGCGGCCGCCGCGGCCCGGCATCTGCTGGAACTCGGGCACCGGCGGATCGGGATCTTCTCGGCACAGTGCCTCTCGGCGCCGCGCGGCGGCGAACTGAGCGCGGCGGAGGCCGGGAACAGCCGGTTCCACGACAACCGCGAACGGATGGCCGGCTATCTGGAGACGCTGGCCGAGGCGGGTGTCCCGGTGACGGACGTGCCGATCTGGGAGGCGTCCGGGCTTTCCGTCGAGGGAGCCCTTCCCAGCGCTTTCGGCCTGCTGGACCGGCACCCACGGCCCACGGCGCTGTTGTGCATGTCGGATCTGCTGGCGCTGGCGGCGATCTCGGCGGCGAGACACCTCGGCCTGTCGGTCCCGGGTGATCTTTCCGTCGTGGGCTTCGACGACGTCCCGCCCGCCCGATGGTCCGAACCACCGCTGACGACCGTCCGCCAGGACCTCGCCGCCAAGGGACGGGCGGCCGGCGATCTGGTGCTGGGCCTGTTGCGCGGGGAGAAGGCACCGGCCCCCGCCGAGGTGCCCGCGGAACTCGTCGTCCGGGAGTCCACCGCGCGCGTTTAGCAGCCGATTTCGGCACGCGCAAGGCGGTCCCGGCGATATGTGGACAACTCGCCCCGATCGAGCGGCGCATTTCTACTTATCCACAGAAGTAGAAATGCGGGCAGACAAAGCCTTCCTCTCGGGTCATCGTGGAATCACACATTCACCGACGGCCACCGGGCCGCCGATTCACGGGGGAGAACCCAGCCATGCAACGACGTCTGACGAACCTGCGCACACGCCTCCCGCACGTCCTCCTGCTGGCCATGTTCGGCCTGCTGACCAGTACCGGAGTCGCGAGCGCCACCACCGGGCCGCCCGCGCCCGTCTGCCAGAAGGGCGAGTTCTGCGTCTGGGGCGAAGAATCCTTCGGCGGCACCGTGCACAAATTCGACCTGCGCACCTCCAATCCCGAGGAATGCATTCCGCTACCCGAAGGCTTCGACGGGCATTCGTTCGTCAACCGGCTGAGCAGGGACGTGACGATTTACCAGAGTGAAGAGTGCACGACCGAAGGAGATTTCATCACCTATCCGGGTGGCGGCACCTACGTACCCCAGGGACCGTTCGTGATCCGCGCCCTCAAGATCTGGGACTGACCACCCTGACGGTTCGTGCCGGTCGCTCGCGGAAGAGTCGACTCGCGACCTGCACGAACCCAGGGGCCGCTCCCTCGAAGCGGCCCCGGCCCGTGGGCGCGTCACCCCGCGTCGTGACGCGCTCACGGGCGTTCCAAAAAACGGTGGGCTCGACCTGAAACGATCTGGCGGTGTCGAACGATCGACAGGTTGGCGACGGCTAAGCTGCCGATGCTGGGCGACACCCAACGTCGCCGACGTCGGCCCTCGTAGCTCAGCTGGATAGAGCAAGAGCCTTCTAATCTCTAGGTCGCAGGTTCAAGTCCTGCCGGGGGCACGTCGCGGCTGGTCACACGCACTGTGTGACCAGCCAACTTGAACGCGGAAGCGGTCGAGTGAACATAAACGGATCACTTTGGATCCGAACTTGGCTCGCCGGAGCCGACCCGCTGGGGCATCCACGTGATGCCCCAGCGGCGTCTCGCGAGGACTTCCCAGTCTCTGTCTGTAACGTCGGCGACACGTCGGACGACTTCGCTCAGGCAATCTGTCACATGCCGAGGGGGAAGCTGTGTCGTCGATCGATTGGGATCGGGTCACCTTTGGTCGCGTCGCGCTCGCGGTTGCCATCGGCGCCGCACTCGTATTCGGGTGCCTGTGGGTCGGTGGCGCGTTCAAGGCGGCAGGCCCACACCAGGTGAGCGTCAGGGTTGGCGGCCCCCTTGGAACGATCTATCGCGTCCAGGGCGGCCCTTCTGGCGACACCGGCCCAGTCAGCACGCCGGTGACCCCCTTCGCGACGGTTGACTTCACGACCGACAAAGACGTCGACGACCTCGGTCTGGTCGTCACCGTTACTCCGACGACCAGCGAAGCCGTCAGCTGCGTAGTGATATTCGACGGGAAGGCCGTGTCGTTCGGGAAGCAGGAATCTGCCTCGAACGACACGGTGTGCCGCGTCGGCAGCTGAGCGTCAGGCCGACCGCAGCAGCAGAGCACGGGCCTTCTCACCCTCGACGGCGAGCTCCCACGCCGCATCCTTGAAGCGCTTGTATGGCCGGACGTCGTCGGGATCTCGCGTGACGATCTCGGTGTGGAAGGTGTCGACGTTCAGGATCTCGTCGTCGAACAGCCAGAACCCGTGCAGCGGCGGGAACGGTAGTTGTACGCCGAGCGGCACGATGCCGAACCGGACCGCGGGAAGCGTAGTTGCAGCCACCAGGCGGTCGATCTGGCCGGCCATCACATCGATGCCCGCGACCGGGTTCCGCAGCGCGGCCTCGGTCATGAGCAGGTGGATCTCCTTGGTGCCGTCGTAGAGCACGGCCTGGCGTTGCATCCGAGCTGCGACCGCGGCCGCGATGTCGTGGCCGGCGCTCTTGAGGTCGGCCATGCTCTGGAAGATGGCGGCGGCGTAGTCCGGCGTCTGCAGCAGGCCGGGAACGAGCCACGCCTCGAACGCGAAGATCTTCGTCGCATCACGCTCGACCTCCGCGAACGACAGCTGAACACTGGCATGGCCACCGGCGCGCAGCCGTGACCGCCAACGCGCCTCGTCCAGCCGAATCGCCTTGAGCTCGGCCCGCAGCTCGCTGACGATGTCGGCCGGAACGTCGAGGATCGTCGCCCAGTGCATCAGATCGGGATCCGAGATCGACGACTGCCCAGTCTCGATTCTCGACACCTTCGATGCCTGCCAGCCCGCGACCGCGGCGAGCTCTTTCGCGGCCATCTTCGGCTTGCGGATCTGCTTCAGCCGGTCGGCGAACTCGCGGCGACGGTCGGACGGATCGGTCACGGGCTCCTCTTGGCTGGCTCGAACATCTCGACGTGGCGCACCGCCACGGGCCATACGGTGTCACGCCACCTCCGGTGCTCGTCGAGCACCACCGGATCGTCTGTCACCTCGGCTCCGGAAACGCCACCCTCATCGAAGTACAAGATCGCGACGCGCGCATCATCGAAGATGTAGAAGTCGTGATCCGGTGCGCCGAACTCGCGCGCCTGAGTCTCGCCGATCCACCGGATGTCCTCGCCCGCTTCAACGTTCAGGTGCGTCATGGACGCGAGCCACTGCAGGTACTCCGTCAGCGGGTCGGTGAGCATCCGCACGCGTTCGAACCGTTTGCCCTCGGCGCGCTGACGCCGGATCTGTGCGAACCAGGGTTCCACAAAGGCGAAGTCGGGCCTCCCTTCCCTCCATGCCTGGATCGGCTCCTGCTCGTCCGGCTCCCGGTAGGTGCCTTGGCACTCCCATCGCCAGGCGCTGCGATTGAAGTTGTGGAACAGAGTGGGGAACTCGTCGCGAGACAGCCACGTCATGAGGACTTGACCGCCTCGGCGAGCTCGGCGAGGCGCGCGGCCGACGCCGGGTCAACGATGAACTCTGGCCGGTTCTCATCGGCGAAGGCCAGCTTCTGCAGCTTGTCGAAGTCGATGAACGGCAGCAGCTCGGCCGGCACCTCGACCGCGCTCTCGTATGGCGGCATCCCGTTGCCGCGGGCCCTCATCATCTCCAATGCCTCAGGGTCGGTCACGGTCGTTCCCTGGACCACGACCGTCCCGCGCCGGGTCACGTAGAGGGTCGGACACCCCCCGCTCGCAGAGCTCGTGCCCATGAACACGATGTCGTCGTCTTGCCGCATCTTGCCTCCCAAGTTCGAGTTGAGCTCCCATCATCACCAGAATTTTGCGCAATTCTGCGCCGCCGAACGAGTGATGATCACACACGCTTTCTCACTTTCAGTAGCGAGATCGTTCGCGTTCAGGTGAAGAAACAGGATTTTGCGCAATTTTCCTAGCGAGGCGCAGCGGCCTGGGCGACGATCAGCGAGATGGCAAGCAGGTGGACGGGAGAACGACGGGTGAGGCTCACCGACCACGACGGGAACCCGGTCGAGGTGTTCACCGGCGTCATCCAGCACGACACCGGGCAGGCCATCCCGGCGATCCGCTTCGGCGAGACAGAGGCCGTTCTCGACCTCCCGACCGCGTCCGGGCTGGTCGCCAACATCAGGCAGGCCATGTACGACCTGGCGGCGATCGAGAGGCAAGAGGAACAGCGATGACGGTTGGCACACCGCACGAAACGTTCACCGGTTGGCACAAGTCGAAGTACACGCACTGGGAGGAAAACGCGTGCGTCGAGGTCGGCCAGGGCGTCGGCCAGGTCGGCATCCGGGACACCAAGCAGCGCGAGTTGCCGAGCGCGGCGCGGCCCGTGCTGGTGGTCGGTCACACCGCGTTCGGGGCGCTGCTCGATCACCTCGCGCCGTCACGGTCATGAACACCGACCAGGTCGCTCAGCCGTACATGGCGATGACCCATACGGAGATGGTGTCCGAGCTGTCGAACGGCAAGTGGTTGATCGCCCGGTGGGAACATCTCAAGCCCGGCGAGGACCTGACGAGCTGGGTTCTGCGACTGGCTGCACTGTGCAACGCGGCTGACGTCGACATGGTCGCGGTACCGATCGCCAAGCGGAGCATGACCATGGTGTGGAACGGGGCGTTCCCAAGCCCAACTTTCGAGCAGGCAGAGGAGTCCATCCGCGCGGCCGAGCGTGCTCGATGGCTCGGTCAGTCAATCGGTTCCAAGCTCGCGGTGATCACCGGCAAGAGCACGTTGGTATGACGCGCCGGCGGCCTGGCTGGGGCGGGGTCTTCGCCGCGCTGTTCGTGGCGTTCGCCGTCGCGGCCGCGCTCACGGCCTGGATGTTCACCGGAGGATGCGGGTAGCCGCACTGGCCGCCCGCCCCCTTTGACCGCCCGCCCGCGCGACGACCCCTCGGCGACGCGCGGGCGGGCTTCCACTCCACCCGCTGCACACCCGACACCGCGACCGGAGGGCCCGGAAAATCCGGACAGCGGGAGGACAGAAGGCCCCGGCACTCGGAGACGCCGGGGCCTTCGTCATGTCCACGAACGAAAGCGGCCCCCCGGCGTGCGCCGAGGGGCCGCGGTGCGATCCCGACTCCCGCGCGAGCGGGTTTCCAGCGCCGGGGTTCGCGCTCCACCGTGACAACTGGGAGCGCGCAAAAGCTTACACACCAACGTAAACCCCTTGCAAGTGGTCACCAATTCGGCTATAGTTCTCCTTGTTGGAAGGGGGATTCCAGCCCCCGACCGGCGACCGTGACAACTACACAGAGGGAGCCAAAATGGCCAACACCCGAGACTGGGTCACCACGATCCAGTTCGCCGCCATCCGGACGGTGGGCAACGTCTTCACCAACGTGGACGTGACCGGCGCCGGGACCCGCGAGGCCGAGGCGCACGTCACCATCGGCGGGCTTCTCGCGCGGGTGCGGGGCAGCGACACCGCCCAGCGGATCGCGGCCACCTGGCGGGACGCGGCGCTGCACGCTCACCGGCTGCCCGAGGTGGCCGGATGGGGACGCGGCAACCCGAACGCCGAGTGCCCGGCGGGGATGGTGATCCGGCTCGGGTCCGACGCACCAACGCGGATGGACCTGATCCCCGGAACGCCGAACTTCCCGGTGCACATCCGGATTCAGGTGGGGCCGCTCGCGTGGCTGATCATGGATCGCGCCGCATACGTGAGCACCCGGCAGCTGTGGGAACGCCTCGAAGACGTTCTCCGGTAGCGGACCGGCGGGGGTGGGCAACCACCCCCGCCATCCACAGCCCGCCGCACGCGGCGGCGAGTTATCCACAGATCTCGTCGCCGCGGCCTGACGACTCCCTCCAGCTGCAACGCTCCATAACACGCCGCACCGACAAAACGGGAGATCACACCATGCCGCACACCTGGACCGTCGAGTCCGAAACGACATTCGCCATGGGGCAGCGCGCGACCCCGGTCGAAGCCTGGGACGCCGCGCACGACGCCGTCGCCGACGCGATCGCCACGCACAAGCTGGTCACCAAGTTCACGATCACCGTCGACGGCGTGCCCTCGGTGATCCGGCCGGCCAACTCCGGCGACGTCGAGGCGGACGCCGCCGCGACGCTCGAGATCCTGGCGGCCGGCCGCCAGGCCCTCGTCGACACGCACCAGGCGGCCGAGTGATCCCGGTCGGGCGGGACGTCGTCGACCGCGACGGGGTCGCCGAGTTGCACGGCCTCTCGCAGCGCCAGGCCCGCCGCGTGAAGCCCTGGGACCTGCCGGGCCATCCGGCGCCGATCACGCCGGAGCGAGCCACACGGGGGCGGCCGACGCTGTGGGACCGGGACCAGGCCGTCGCGTTCGCCGCGGACGAGGCGGTCCCGCCGCTGCCGGACGTCGACCACGGCGGGGACCTGCTCGACAGGGTCGAGGCGGCCGCCGAAGCCGGGGTCACGGCGAGCGCCTGGGAACGGGACCAGTACCGCGACCGGGTGCCCGCACCGGACGAGGAGGTCTACGGCATCCCGCTGTGGTACCGCAGCACCGTCACCGCCTACCGCGACCGGCGCGAGCTCCCCCGGCGCCGCGGTGGCGGCCGGCCACCCGGCAGCGGCGAGGACCGTCCGCGCGCCGAGATCCGCGCCGCGGTGCACCAGCTGCTGCGCGAGGCCGTCGACACCGGCGAGCCGATCAGCACAGCCGCGGTCGCTCGGCAGCTCGGGATCCACTACACGACCGCGATCAGCCACGTGCACGCGATCCGCGACAGCCCGGACAAGCCTGCCGGGTGACACGACGAAAGAGGCCCCCGCCGCCCGCGTGATGCGGGTGACGGGGGCCTCTGTGGTGCGTCAGCGTTTCCGGGACGGCAGCGCCGCCTGCGTGGCTGTGGCGGGCTGCTGGGCGGGTTTCTCGTCCTCGTCGTCGCCGCCGGTGTTGGGCGGCTCGGCGCGGCTGCTCGGCGCCGGTTCGGCCGGCGGGCCCGGAGTCGGCTCGCCCGCCCAGCCCGCGTATGCCGGGTCGCCGGGATTGAACAGCGGATCGACGGGCAGCGACTCGGCTTCGGAGCGCGGGGTGTCCTGATCGCTCATGGTGGGTGGGTTTCCTTCCCTGGGTCGTGGTCGACGATCGGGATCAGGGCTCGACGATCGGGGCAAGCGGGGTGCGGCCGTCTGCGGCGCGCGGGTCGTCGACGGGCGTCACGAGCGGCTCGGCGCGGCGGCGGACGCCGAACGCGGCGAGCGCGCTGGTGCCCGCGGCGACGAGCGTCGCGACCCCGGCGAGCACGCCCTGGAGCGCGGTGTCCTGCTCGGCGGTGATGATGCCGACACCGGCCAGGCCGGTGACGATCCCGCCGACGGCGGTCCAGATGGCCGAGGCTCGGCGTGCTGCGGCCGTGAGAGGGAATCGCGTGGTCATGCTGGCCTCTTTCATCCGACGATGTCGATCTCGAAGTCCGAGTTCGAGCTGTACTCGAAGTCGGCCCACACCGCGCCCGGGAAGGCGTACCTGCGGTGCGACAAGGTCTTCGGCTTGAACCCGGGCGTCTGCATGGGGTTGCCGCCGACACCGACTTTGTCGCTGCCCCACGCGTAGATGTTGCCCTGCCACACCGGTGTGTCCGTGATGCCGTCGCCGTCGATGCGCGGCCGCACGATGATCGCCGCGCTCGGGCTGCCGGACAGCAGCAGCCGGACCGAGGTCACCGACGGACTGGCCTTGATCGTTCTGCGTTCCATGATCTCTACTCCGGTTTCACTCAGGGTGGGCGCGGCACCACCGCCGCCGTGGCGGGCCGCGGCGGTGAGGTGAGCGTCCGAATAGGACTCGTTGAGGTCCACACCGGACGCGCGGATGCCGGGCACTCGCCCGGCGTCGCTGTACTGGTGCAGGTCGTACCGGCCCGCCGCGGCGTCGGGCTTCTTGCCGTAGCGCGCGATCCAGATCACCAGGTCCCGCACGCCCCACTGATCCGGGCGCAGGGCCTTCGCGAGCGAGTTGTTCAGGTAAACGCCGGGCCGGAACCCGTGCCACGCCACGCGATTGCAGAACCGGATCCCGAAGTCGCGCTTGCGGCTGTCGGGGATGTTCGGCTGGGAAGACACCGGCGGGTTGTCCTCCAGGTCGAGCATCGGCACGCACCCGGTCGCGCCGGTGCGCCGCACCTCGGCGACGAACAGGTCCGCCTGCTGCTCGGGCGAGGGCGAGGCCTGCACGAAGTGGTAGCCGCCGACCGGGATCCCGACCGAGTTCGCGCCGCGGACCTCGGCGTCGCCGGGGCCGCCCGGTGCGATGCCGCCACCGTCGGTCAACTTGACGTACACAAACGTCACGCCGTGGTCTTCGACGGCCTGCCAGTCGGTGACCTTCTGAAACTTTCGGTAGATGTCGATGCCGAGCGCCATGGGCCAGACCTCAATTCGGGGGTAGCGGCAACGGGTTCGTGGTCGTGCTGGGTGCCGGTGTCGTGTTGGGGTAGGTCTCGACGACGCAGGTGTAGACGTCGGCCGTACCGCCGTCGTCGGTCGCGATGGACAGCTGCGCGAACGTCCCGCCCTTGGGGCACAGGGCATCCGGGTTGTCGCGCAAGTACGCGGCGAACGCGGTCTGGATCTCGGCCGCCGTTGGCGGATCGCCCTTGTCGCCCTTCTCCCCGCGCTCGCCTCGCTCGCCGCGCTCGCCGTTCTGGCCCGGCGTTCCGGGCTGCCCGGCGTCGCCTTTCGGCCCGGACGGTGGCGGGCTGGTCGCGAGGTATCCGGCGAGCGCGGTCGCGATCGCCAGCGGCGTCGGGCTCGGCGGGGTGATCGGGTTGGCGGCGAAGTACTTCGCGATGGCGCCGCCGAGCTCGGCCGCGGTGGGCTGCGCGTCCGGCAGGCTCGCGAGCACGCGGGCGGTCGCGGCCGACACGATGACGTCGACGTCGCGGGCCTCGCCCGGCTGTGGGATCGGGACGGTCGCCTGCCCGCGCCCGGCCAGCTCGGCGTTCGCCTTGTCCCCCGCTGCCTTCGCGTCGTTGGCCTGCGTGCGCAGAACGGATACCGCGGCGTCGGTACTCGCCTGGTAGTCGTAGAGCCCGGACAGGGCCCACCACGATCCGGCCGACACCAGCAGCGCCAGCAGGGACACCGCCGCGACGAGCCGCGGCCAGGTGTGCCGCCAGAAGTCCCGGCGCGCGGTCGCGGCGGCGGCTTCGTGGACGAGGGCCAGGCCCTCGTCGAGCTGGTCGTCCCGTTCCTTACGCGTCATGGCAGCCTCCCGTCCCAGCCCCGCCGGTAGAGCTCGGCTTCGAGCTTGTCGATGCGCTCCTCGGCGGCGTCGAGCGCGGCCTGGGTGGCGTCGCGCCACTCGCGCAAGATGGACTCGCCGGCCGAGGCCTTTTCCACGGCCGGCGGCGGATCGGGCGCTTTCCCGATCCTGCCCTTGGCTCGCTCGACCCAGACCGGGCCGCGGGCGGCGACGACCGCGACCAGCAGCGTGACGAGGCTGGTCGCGACATAGACCCACCAAGGACTCCCGGCTGGCACCGACTCCGCAGCAGCAAGGGACACCGCACCCCCTCAGATCGAGCGCGCCCAGCTGCGGCTCATACAAGCCAGGGGGTCGCGAAGGCCTTCGATACGCCGAGGACCGACACCGGGGTGACGGCCACGGCCGAGCTCGCGCCGCCGGACACGACGCGGGAAAAGATGTCGACCCCAAGGAAGTTCCCGATCGAGGTGTCGGGCACTTGCACCGCGTACGGGCCGCACGTGGTCAGGACGCCGGGCGCGGTCGTCGACGACGCCGGCGACGTCACGGTCGGGCTCGTCCAGGACCACGCGGTCACCGAGTCGGTGATCTGCACGTAGCTTTCGACGACCGACGCCGCACCGACCCCGCCCCACGAGTTGTTCATCCGCCATTGCGCGAGAAAGCAGCTGTTGAGCTGCTGCACCTGGCCGGTGTAGTACGACGCGAACGACCCGCCACTGTTGAAGATCAACCCCGGTGTCGTCGGGTACATCGGCACCTGGATGAACGGCTGCGCCAGTCCGTACCCGACATCGGCGTCCGAGCCGAGCACGAGCTTTCCGGTGCCGTCGAACACCTGCACCACCGCGCTGTCGGATCCCGCCCGCGGCACCACGGCGAAGTCGGTCACCCCGTTGTGCGAGACGACGAACGGGTACTTCGATGCGCGGGTGAACTCTTGGAACTCCTGCCGGAGTGCACGCAGCTCGTTGACGAGGTAGTCGCTCGTACCGGGTCGCTCGATCGGCGAGTTCGCCACCATCAGCCGCTCCCCTTCCGTCCTACTGGGCGCGGACCGCCTGCAGCTGGTGGTCGACACATCCGCGCTTGGTGCCCGCGCTGCGCGACACACCGAGGATCCGGTAGCTGTATTTACCGTTGGGCAGCCAGTGATGGCCCTGCACGTTGTAGTCGGCGAAGTGCCCCGGGCTGTACGAACCCCACTCGGGCGCCGCATCCGCACGGACCACGGCCTGCCACTGTTCCGGCTGGGTCCCGTACAGTGCGACGTCGGCTCGCGCCCAGCTGTCCAGTGTGGACTGTTCGGATGCGCTCGTGTGCCCGTTGTCGACCATGTCCAGCGCGGGCCAGCCCTGGTCGATCAACGTGGTGTCGGTGGCGTAGCCGAACACGGTCCCGGCGTCCTGCCCCGCCCCTTTCACGAACACGGTGTTCGCCTGGTTGGTGCCGTCCCCCGCGATGTCGAGAGACACCAGGGTCGAGGTGTAGTCGAATCGCAGCGCGCCGCCGAGCTGGGTCAGCAGCGGGTTGCCGATCAGCATCCGGTGACGGATCGTCCGCACTCCGCCCGAGGTGATCAGGTACGGCAGGAACACGACATCCGGGCCGCCGTCGACTTGGGTGAGCTCCTGCAGACGCTGCCCCGCCGACGCAGCCTCGTACCCGTGGTAGTTCCTCTCGTTCGTGCCACCGCCCGGCAGCACCGCGGGCAGGTCTACCGGGAGGTCCGACCCGGGCCGGTGGTGCCAGCCCAGCGCGTGGTCGACGATCGTGCGGGCGATGTTCGGCAGGCTGTCGGTAACGGACAGGTCAGCCGACGGGTCGGTGATCTTCGCTGTCGCCGGGTTCCAGTTCTCGTTGTGCAGCAGCCTGCGGTTGAACATCTCCCACATGCCCTTGAACGCCACCGTCAGCTGTGCCTTGTCGACCGCTGGGGCGTACGGGACGATCGGCCCCGCCTGGCACACGTGGTTGCCGAGCAGGATTGCGATCGAGTGCCGCCAGGGCACGCACCACTCCCGCACCCGCACGGTCTCGTCGCCGCCGAGCAGCGGCACGGTGATCTTCCCGCCGCCGACGTCGTTCACTCGCACCGACCATTCGGGATCGTCGGCCAGGTTCACGTCGTACAGGACCCTGCCCGAGGTGGTCGCGTAGACGACCGCGGTGTACTCGCGCTCGGCGGCCACGCGCTACTCCGGTTCCGCCGGCGGCGGCGTGGTGGTCAGCTCGCCGTAGGCGGCGCGGTAGTCCTCATCGGACAGGCACTCACCGGCGAGGTCGTCGGTCACGAACCACATCCCCACGGTGAGCGTGGCGTCCCCGCGCGTTCCCGGAATGGTGATGACACCGGCCGACAGGGTCGGTTCACCGGCGCCGAACCCGATCAGGCGGCGACCGATCACGGCGCGCACTGCCTCGAAGTTGGTGCCGTCCCACTGCTCGGCCTCACGTTTGCGGAAAACGAAAACCATCGTGCATTCCCCTTTGCTGTCAAGGAATCTTGTGGATGAGGAACTCGGCGGGCTTGGCCGCCGGAGCCAGGGTGACCGCCGACCCGTTGTTGTAGACGTACGGGCAGATCTGGGTGCCCGCGGCGAACCATCTGGTGCTCGCGGTGAAAGTGTCGGTCGTCCCGCCGGTGAACGACGGTGCCGAGTACCACGCCGTTCCCGCCGGTGGCCCCGACGTTCCGTGAATCGCCGCTCCGAAGTTGTTCCCCGCCGCGAACGCTGCGCCTGCCGCGCAGTAAATCGCGTACCGGCCGTCGGCGGGGAGCGTCGCGGTGTTGTTGCCGCTCCAGGTGATCCCGTTGTTCCGGACGACGGTCGCCAGCGTGAGCTTGTTCGCCCCCGACGAACCGGCCAGCGGCTGGTTCGCGTTCGCCCGCACCTCGAGAAACGCATCGTCGCGGCTGGTCTTCACCTGCTGCCAGGCTCCGGAATCGTTGTACAGCTCGATCGTCTTCAAGCTGGGGTTCCAGCGGAGGTCGCCCTGGCAGTTCGAGCCGTCAGTGGACAGGTCGCCCGGCAGCATCGGCCGGACCGCGCCGAGCACGCCGGTGGAGCGCCGTACGTCGGTCAGGGTGATGACGCCGGCGGTGCTCACTCGGGCGCGGGCGAGCGCGATCCCGACCCCGCCGCCCGCGCTGGGCCAGGCGGAGATCGCGCCGACGACGTTGACCGGGTCGACGGGGACCCCTCCCGGGGTGCCGGTGACGATCTCGATCTGTACCGGCCCGGATGGCGGAACGGTGTCGCCCTGCGCGGCGTCGTAGATCCGCATCACGACGATGTCGTTGCGCGGGTTGGACGCCGGTGCGGGATCGCAGGTGACGCTCGCCGCGCCAGGCCGCAGCCAGCCCTCGTAGGGGCCGACGCCGGGCCGGTCGACGATCGCCGTTCCGGGCTTGACCGACATCGCCAGTCCGGAGGAGACCGTCACCCGAAGGTCGAAGATGTTCGCCCCGTAATCGCTCGTGCAGAGCACGCCGGTGCGATTGGACGACAGCGGGATGGGGTCCGCGCCGCCGGTGTTCGTGGCGAGGTACAGCCCCTGCAACAGGGTACGGCCCTGGAGCGCGTTGTTGCGGTTCTGCGCGGTCCAGAACCCGGTACCCGGTGCGTTCGTGGGCATCTCGGTCCCCCTTTCACTTGTAGGCGTACTGCCAGGTAGCGGTGACCGTGCCCGCGCCGATCCCGGAGACCTGCACCGTGGTGGTCTGGCCGGCGGGAATCTCGATCCATTGCGCCGACGACAGTGACGAGGACCGGTCGATCCCGTTCAAGGTCACCGACCGTGTGAACGGAGAGCAGTCGATGGTGAGCGTCTGTCCACTCTCGATGGTTCCGGAGTAGGCGAGCACGGACCCGGTCACCGGGTTCGTCAACGTCGGATTGGTCAGCGACGAAAGTGTGGTGATGGTGAACACCGGCCAGGTGATCGCGGATCCGGGATTCGCGAGCACGAGCAGGTTCCCGCCGCCGCTGCTCCCCCAGTTCAGCCCGCCCGGCGAACCGGCCGCCCAGTCCAGCCCGCCCGGTGCGCCCGCCGCCCAGTCCAGGCCGTCGGACGCGACCGTGCTCAGCGTGGCACTCGTCTGTTTGACGGAGGTGTCGAGGAACCGCGGATCCGCGGCGATCAGTTGCAGCTGCCAGTCGAACCCCTCGCCGGTCTGCCACACCTCGCACCGCGGCACCTCGGCGTCGAGCTCGACGAGCAGCTGCCGCGGCGCCAGGCCGTCGTCGATGACAAGCAGCGCCTGGCCGCCGTCGGGGAACAGGCCCATGTACTGGTCCCGCGCGGCGACGCGGCCGGCGCGATCCTGGGCCTGGCAATAGCCCTGGATCACGTCGTACCGCGCCGCGACATACGACCGGTTCCGATACGCGCCCATCCCAAACGGCCGCTCGGAAACGTGGGTCTTGCGGGCCGCGCCGTCGTTCAGTGTCTGCGACTTCACGACCCAGGCGGTGCCGGCGTCGTCCTCCACATTGGCCACCCACGACCCGATCGAGTACGTCGGCCAGATCACCCGAGTCGGCACCTCACCCTCCCCTCGTCTTCCAGCCGATGTCGGCCGACACCGCCGCGGCGACCGCGTGCGGTTCGACCGCCGCGGTGTGCACTGTGGTGTTGAACGTGTTGTTCACCGTCGTTCCGCCACCATCCGCAGGAGTGCGGCCCATCCGTTCGTTCGTCTCGTCCAGTAGCCGCTGCGACCGCGGCGAGCGCGGGTCGAGCGGGATGTAGGACTCGGGGAACGTCGGGTTGTCGCCGACCACGCGCCACGTGTTCGGTGCGACGATCTGCGCCATCGACGACATCGGGGTCAGGCCCTCGAAGCCGCCGCCAGCGAAGAACTTCAGGATGTTGCCCTGCGCGTTGTAGACCGGTTTCCCGGTCAGGCTGCCCCCGTTGGTGCCGCCTCCCGGGGTGCCGACCACCATCGTCCGGATGATGGCTGTCCGGTCTCGTGCCGCGTAGTTGAGCGCCGCTTCAGCCGCCGCGGTTTTCGCGTCGGCCGTGACCCAGCCCCACGTCCCGTTGGCTCGCTGGACCCACATTTGCAGCTGCCCGTTAGCCGGGTCCGTGCGCGTGTTGAGGGTGGTCCAGCCCCAGGTCCCGTTGGCCTGCATCATCCACGCCTGGACCTTCCCGGTGGCGGGATCAACGCGGGTGTCGGTCGTGGTCATGCCCCACGTGCCGTCGGTGCGCTGCTGCCACTGGGTAACCGCACCGGCTGCCGGACCGGTGTTGGCGTGCACGGTGACGGTTCCGTAGTAGTGATCGATGTCGGCGATCAGCTTGTCGGCTGCCGTCCGACCCTCCTTCGTGTCGGCGAAGACCTTGAAGGTGCCGTCCGGCAGCTGGACCACTTTCTGCCCGAGCGCCGCGAGCGCGTCCGCGGCCGGCTTCTCGTTCGCCTGCAAGGTGATCGACTTGCCAGCGGGTAAGGCGCGGATCTGGTTCATCAGGGTGAGCAGCTTGTCCTGTAGCTGCTGGTCGCCCTTCGCCGCGAACTGAACCTCCACTTCGGACGGGATCAGTCCGAGCCGGTCGGCGAGCTCTCCGGCCTGGGTCTTGGTCAGGCCCGCCGCGGTGGCGGCGTCGATGAACTTCGACCGGGTGCGGCCGACGACTTCGCCGACACGGCCGAGCGATGTCGCGAGGTCGTCGCCCGTGGCCTGCGACTGCGCGAACGCCGCGGCAACCTCGGTACCCATCGCCGTCGACAGCGACGCGAACACGCCTTGCAGGCTCGCGCCTTTCGCGGTGAGCCCGTTGATCCCGCCCTCGCCATTGACGAGGTCGGAGAACGTACCCCGCAGCTTCCCGCCGGAGTCCTTGAGCTGCTTCATGTATTTGTCGGCGTCGTCGAAAGCCTTCGTGCTCTGTGCCTGCGCGGCCGACAGGGTGTTGTTCTTGCCCGACAGCTGATCCAGCACCGTGCCGAGCGCGCCGCCCTGATCGGAGACGCTCTTCGTGGCGTCGCCGAGCGTGGCCAGCGCGGCGGACATGACCGCCGAGTCTGCGGCCGACAGCCGCAGTTTCTCGCCGGTGAAGCCGGTCGAGTCGCCGAGCTCGCGCATCTGCCGCTGTGCCTCGGCCGTCGCTCGCGCCTGCTGCCGTACCTCCTCCGCCAGGTCGCGCTGCCCCTGCGTGTAGCCCTGGATCGCGAGCAGCGCACTGTTGAACCGGATCATGCTGTCGTCGGTGCTACCCATGGTCTTGCTGATCGCGTCCTTGAGGTTCGCGAACTCCTTCGTCGACCCGCCAAGAGCGAGGTTGTAGGCGTCCGTCTGGCTGACACCGAACGACTGGAGGACGTTCCACTCGTCTTGCTGCATCTTCGCTCCGAGCACCGACCGCACGTTGGTGTCCAGCTTGGCGTTGAACTTGTCCAGCGCACCAACGTTTCCGGTCATCGCATCGGTCGCGAGTTGGCCGGAGATGCTGTACTCGGTGAGCAGTTCCGACCCGGTCTTCTGCGACACCCCGAGCTTCTTGGTGGCGAGGTTGTTCGCCTCCATCGCGCGGGTGTTCGCCGTCACCGCGCCGGTCGACGAGAGCGTGCCCTTGATGTCGGCCACGGTGGCGTTGAACTCCGCGGTTTTCGCGGCGGCTTCCTGGGTCTTCTGGCCCCACTGGTCCAGCAGGAAACCACCAGCCAGCAGCGCGAGCCCGAGCGGGTTGAACCCGTTGTCCACCACCGACTTGAGCCCCGCACGGAGCTTGTTGCCCTTGCCCTCGACACCGTCCATCGCCTGCTTGAACGCCGTCGTCTTGTTCCCGGACTCATCCAGCGTGGTCGCGAAGGCCCGCACACCGAACCCGGTTTCGCCGAGACTCGTACCGAACAGCTTCGCCATCGCGTTTGTCGCCAGCAGCGACCCGCCAGCCTGCCCCAGCGGCTCAGCCCACGACCCCAGCGCCGCCGTCATGCCCGTGACGATGTTCAACCCGCCACCGACCGTCCCGAGGAAACCGGACGTCGTGCCGGTCAGCAGCGGCATTCCGTGGCTCGCCAGGTTGTTAGCGACCGTGAAAACCTGGTTCACCGCGCCACCGAACTGCGGCAGCACGGTGTGCCCGCCTTCGGCGAGGTTGGCCAGCAGCGTGCCGGTCTGCCCGAGCACGTCCTGGGTTATCCCGCCGAAGTCGCGCATCGCGGCGCCGGCGGCCGGGCCGCCCTTCGATGCGTTGGTGAGCAGCAGCCCGAGACCAGTACCGGCCTGCGCGCTCCATGACCGCAGGCCCTTCAGCGGCTCCTCGGATGCCTCGATGGCGTCGACCACGCCGGGCATCGCGTTCTTCGCAAGGTCGGTCGCCGCACCGGTCAGTTCCCGGATCGCCGGGGCCGAGCCGCGGACCGCCGACTGCACGGCCGGGCGGATCGCGGCCCAGGACTCGCCGACCTGGTCGATCGCGTCGACGACTTCGCCTTCGAGAGGCTGCGCCATCGCGCGCGCATCGTCCGCGATTCCCCTGCTCGTCTGCTGAAACGAGGTCAGCACACGATCGTTGTTCGCGACCATCGCCACGCCGAGCGCACCGAACCCGCCGGCCACCAACGCGATCGCCGCGGTGGCACCGGCCGCGCCGATCGTCGCCGCGGCAGGCAGCCCGACCGACAGGCCGAGGAACTTCAGGCCGTCGAAGCTCGCGTTCGCGCGCTTGGCGACCCTGCTCATCTCAGTGTCGACAGCCTCGCCACCTCGGCGGGCCGAGGCCTTCAGCGAGTCGTCGTCGACCTCGACCGGGATCTTCGTCTTGATACCGGCCTGCGCCTTGGCGAGCATTGCCAGCAGCTGCCCGCGGTAGCGCGCCGCGTCGTCCGGATCGGTCGGGATCTCGGCGCGGAGACCCTGCTGCGCCTTCTTGATCGCCACGTCCAGGTCGCGACGGAACAGCGCGGTGTCCGGGGTGACCGGGATGTCCAGCGCCTGCTCGCTGGTGGCCCGGATCGCCGCCTGGACCTTGCGACGCCAGGCGTCATCGATCGGGTTGGTGACCTCCGGCCGGATGGTCGGCTTGGTCTCCCGCTCGATCTTCTCCTTCACCAGCCGGGTGTTGGCCGGGTCCTTCAGCGCGGTGTCGAACGTGACGGGCTTCTCGCCCTCGATCCGCGCGCGGATGACTTTCTCGTCCGCCGCCGTCTCGTCCCGCAGGTGCACCTCGACATAGGCGCCCGCGATCCGGAACTCCTGCCCCGCCACTGAATGCCCCCTCCACGCTCAGCCGAAGTCGAAGACTCCGGCCTGGTTCACCCCCAGCGGCCCGTATTCGCGGGTCTGGTTGAGTGCCTTCAGCTGCTCGATGGTGTGCGGCCGCACCGGCTCGGGCTCGGGCTGCGCGGGCGTCTCGAACGAAGGCTGATCCGGATGCGACGGTGGGAGTGGCTCCTCACGCAGCAGCGCGTGCCGGACGGCGCCGTCGTAGAGGGCGAGCCGCACCATGCGCGGGAAGAACACCGCGGCCGGGACTTGGTCGAGCTCGTCGATCCGGTGGAACACCGACATGTCCGACAGGACGTCGTCGAGGTGCGCGACGAACCACGACAGCACCGACAGCCGCTCGCGCCACAGCCCGGTCAGGCTTTTGGGACCAGCACGCCCTTCGGCAGGATCCGGTCCATTAGCGCCTTGAGCACCGTGCGCATCGCCGACGGGCTCACCGAATCGCACTCCACCAGGGCAGTCCAGGCTTCGGGTTCGAGCAGCTTCTTCGCCGCGAACGCGAGCGCGTCGGACTCGCCCAGGGACACGGCGACCTCGTAGGCCTGCAACGTCCACGAGGGCGGGACGTTCTTGGGGATCGTGTAGGTGACGCCATCGACGGTGAACAGCGGCTCGCGGTCGGCGAGCAGCGCGGCGACTTCGGCCTTCGAGGCGTCGTCGTCGAGGACGACACCCAGCGTTTCGGGTGCGGCGATGGCCGGGCGGGGCCCGCGGTTGCGGTTGCGGTTCTTGCGGCTCACGAGGTCCTCCTGACAGGACAAGGGGAAAGTGGGGCAGCCCCGGCGCCGCGCGCCGTCAGGTGCGCGCGGTGCCGGGGCTGCGTCTTGGGGGTGGTGGATCAGGCGGCGACTTCGTCGATGATCCGGATGGGGCTGGTCGACTCCGACACGAAGAACGCCTGGAACTGCGCGGCGAGCGCCTGCTGGTTCGCCTTCTCCCAGTTCAGCGCCGTGTCACCGGTCGGCAGCGACTTCCGCAGGATCGCGCGCCGCTTCAGCGACCGCGAACCGTCGGTCACGTCCGGGCCGAGCCCGTCGACCAGCAGCGTCCGGTACGGGGCCCGGTTCGCGTTCTGGCCCGCGTTGAGGTCCGACACCGAGTAGTTCGCGCCGGTCGGCCCGGCGGTCATGTTCCACGCGTACGCCAGGTTCGTTCGCGTCATCTCGGCGAAGTTGCAGGTGCACTTGATGTCGCGGTCGGTCAGCCGTGCGCCGAGCTTGTCGACGAGCTGGTCACCGGTGAGCGGCGTCCACGTCGGCGAGATGTTGGTGTTCGTCCCGCCGAGGGTGATACCCGTGTCGTACCAGGCCGACGCCGCCGGGGCGAGGTTGACGTCCGTCAGCGCGGGCTCGTAGGACAGAGTCGGGTCGAACGCGAACTTGTAGATGTAGAGCCGGGCGGGCCCCATCACGAGGTTGCCCGGCTGAAGGCCGGCAGTATCGGCCATGGCGAATCACTCCTTTGCTGTGGGATCAACCGATCCCGAACCCGAAATTGATTGATTGCCCACCACAGAGGGCAGGTCGATTACAGTTCCCGCGCCTGGAAAAGCGCCGGCCGCAGGAACGGCTGCGCGGCCATCTTCTGCGTGCCGACCTCGTTGTAGTACGAGTGATCCGAGTCGGACACCACGCGCCGCGGCCGCGCGGCGGTGTCGGCGTAGGTGGACTCCCGCATCTCCCCCGACAGCACCGCGGCGTTCCACCGCGCGTCGTCCGCGACGTCCTCGGTGACCTTGTCCATCGTGGTCTCGATCAGCGCCGCCAGTTGCGCGTGCCCGTCCGGATCCGGCACGTACTCCATCGCTCCCCCTCCCCCGTCAAGTCCGCGGTATCGGGGTGCTGGTGATCCAGTACAGCTGGACCGCGAGCATCTTCCGCGCGTAGGCGTCCGGGTCGCCGCGCATCCGGCGCGGGAACCACCGGCAGACCACGCTTTTGAGCGCGAACGGCTCGGTGTCCGGCGCCGACAGCGCCACGGGCGGCCGGTCGTCGAAACAGGCCTGCACGACCCGTTCGGCGAGCTGATCGGCCACCGTCCACAGCGGACGGCCCTCGTCGTCGGCGGCCCAGCAGTCGATCGACATCATCGGTGCCCGCACCCGCGAGTCCTTGTCGACCGTCCCGCCGACCACCGTGTACTGCACCCACGAATTCCCGCCCCAGAACTTGTGGTCGGGCAGCTCGGTGCCGGTGCGGATGAACCCGGCGGCTTGCAGCCAGGCCTCGGTGACGGTCTCCGTCGTCGCGAGCTCCACGCCCTGCCTCCCTTCCGGGTCAGGCCGTCGGCCCCGTGACGATGTCGAGCGCCACCTTCATGTAGCCGCGGGTGCCGGTCAGCGGCGATCGTTCCTGGATCGGGTCGCCGTCGACCTGATACAGCAGGCCCTCGGCCTCGACGCGGTCCTCCTTGCGGAGGTCCGTGCCGTACGGGGCGTAAAGGATCCGCCGGGTCGACGAGACCGTGCGGCCGGGTGCCGAGCTCTCGGCCGACGCGGTCGCGCTCATCTCGGAGACCGCGACCACCGCGCACCGCGCCACGATGAACGTCGTCACCGTGCCCGGCTTCGGGTTCCCGGTCTTCGGGTCGACACCGGCGGGGACGTCGCGGTGCACGGTGATCGGATGCCCGAACGGAAGCAGCACGCCGCCCACCTCCTCACCGGTCGGCCGAGTACCGGCCCAGGGCCTTCTTGTCCGCAGTGGACAGCGACATGCCCTCGCGCAGGTACGAGACCTGGTAGTCCGCGAGCCGTTCGGACTTCTTCGCCGTCGGGTTGTCCCACGATCCCGATGCGAGCTCCAGGCAGAGCCCGACCACGCTTTTCGGGACCGGGTCATGCCCGGCGGTGAAAAGGGCCGTCACGTCGTCGCACCGGGCCCAGCAACCGCGCTTGCGGCGCAACAGCCCGGCGGACTCCCATTCGTACTCGGACGAGGGGAGCGGCTCGCCGTCGACGGTGACCGAGGCGACCGCGGTGACCGGCCACCTCGACAACACCAGCACGTCACTGCCGGTGCCGTCGAGGTCGTCCACCGTCGGGCCGAGCACGAGCGACTGCCCGAGCTCGTCATCGATCTTCCCGGTCGCCACGTCGAGCAGCAGCTGCGCGCGGGTCTCGTCCGCCGAGTCCGGCGTGAACGGCGACAGGCCCATCCACGCGGCGAGCTGGACCGGCGTGGCGTAGGACATGGCTCAGTCCTTACCGGACTCGTCGCCGCCGGCACTCTGTCCGCCGTCGCCACCCTTGCCCTCGTCCTGGCCGTCACCGTCGCCGGTGTCGCCTTGGCCGTCGTCGCCCTGGCTGTCATCGTCGCCGGTGCCTTCCTCGGCCTGGGCGCCGCGGCCGCGCTTGGTGCTCGGCCTGCCGCCGCGCTTGGCCGCGGCCCTGGCGTTGGCCTTGTTGGCATCCTCGGGACTGAACTCCTCGTCGCCCGCGGAGGCGTAGCCGCCCGCGACGAGGGCTTTGCCCAGCCCCGGGGCGACGTCGGCGGTCTGTCCGGGCTGCAGCGCACCCTCGGGGGAGGCGTACGTGGTCTTCATCGTGATTCGCACGGTGCCGAATCCCTTCCTACTTCGGGTACTTGCGAGCGCTGCCACGCACGACCAGCGCGGTGTAGACCCCGCCGGTGGTGGCGCCGGACACCGTCGACACCGCGCGCACATAGCGCTTGATGCCCCGGTAGCCGATCTCGGTCACGGTGTTGGACTGTCCGGATCCCAGCGACACCGCAGTGCCGTCGAGGTCCGCCGCGGCGACGTCGGCGAACGTCGAGTTGTCGTCGGACTCCTGCAGCTTCACCGCGTGCGTGCCGTCGGTGACGGTGCCCGCGACGATCACCAGCACGGTCGCCGAGTACCCGGCGAGGTCGACACCGGTGCCGTTCGCGGTCGCGGTCCGCGCGGCCGGGCCAAGACTGGCCGCGGCGTTGATGTTGTTCTTCAGGTCGAGAGACATGCCTTTGCCGTCCTTTCGAGACGATCAGGTCAAGAACCGGGGCCCAGGGATCAGGCGGGGACCTTGACGCGGACGAAGGCCTCTTCCAGGACCGGCATACCGTCGGTCTCCAGTCGGCCGATGAACCCGATCTGGTTCGACTCGGCGTAGAGCTCGACCAGGCGCTGCACGCGCATCGCGAGCGAGTCGACGATCCAGTAGTTGGAGAAGTCGCCGAGCATGCCGACGTAGGCGTTGCCGGTGACGGTGTTCGGCGCGAACTCCGAGACCAGGAACGGCACCTCGAGGATCGTGTCCGGGCGGTCGCCCTGCAGACCCGGCTGCCAGACGTAGACCCCGTTGGAGTCCTTGAGCTTGCGGATCTCGCGCAGGATGTCGCGATGCCACAGCCACCGCGCACGGGTCCAGTACGCGCTCTTGAGCGTGTACTTGATGTTGATCAGCTGGTCCGCGGTCGCGGTGGTCAGCGGGATCGCGCCGGCGGCGCCGAAGGAGACGTCGCGGCCGGTCGAGATGCCGTCGGTGCTCGCGGTGAACACGCCGAGCGGCTTCTTATTGCCGTCCCCGATCATGAACGCCTTTTCCTGCGTCACGCCGAGCTTGTAGCCCATCCGGTCACGGACGATCTGCTCGGGGTTCATCGCCGAGCGGCGGATCAGCGTGTCGGAGATCTTGACCCGCTTGGCGAGCGGGTTCGGGCGGAACTCGCGCTTGCCGAACCGCAGCGCGTCGTCCTGGCTGCCGGTCGCGACTTCGGAGGTCCATTCGAAGTCGTTGAGGTCGGTGTCCAGGCTCGGCACGCCGAGCGACTCGCCCTCGTTGAGCTGCATCGTGGTGGCCAGGCCGCGGAACAGCACCTGGTCGTCGACGAACTTGATCAGCTGGTTGACCCACTGCTGCGGGGCGACCAGGTAACCGCCTTCGGAGTCGACGCCCATGTTCAGCGCGCGAGCGTGCTCGGCCTTCAAGCCACGTGGGCCGCCGCGGATGAACGAGCGGAACGCCTCGATCTGCAGCTCGACGTCCTCGGCCTTGCCGCGGTCGCCGGGCGCACCGCCGTTGCCGCCGCCGCGGGTTCCGGTGCCGTCGTCGGCCTTGGCCGGGACGCCTTCGGCGATCTTGCGCTCGGCTGCGCGCAGCTTCTCCTCGCGCTCGATCACGGCGTCGAGGTCGTCGACGTCCTTCATGATCCGGTCGAACTGCTCGGACTCCTCGGCCGAGAGGGACCGGCCGCCGTCCTCGGCGAGGTCCATCAGGGTGCGGGCCTTCTTCGCGAGGCCGGCGCGCTCCTGCTGCTTCTCCTTGATGTCCACGGTGGACACTCCTTTTCGACAAGGTGATGTGACTGCCGTATTCCGGGCGCCAGCCAGGGCTCCGCGACGGCGATTTCAGGTGGTGCAGGCCTTCCGCCCAGCCAGGGGCGCGAAGGGGGTCTAGATGCCGCGCTCGGCCAGCTGCAGCCGACGGCGGCGCATCTCGTCCGCGTTCACGGCGGTGAACGTCGGCGGGACCACAGGCGCCGGGCGGCCATCCTGTCCGCGCAGCAGCTGCTCGATCGCGGCCAGGCGCTCGACGACCGCGCCGATCGGGCCGTCGCCACGCACGAGCTCGCGGCCCTCAGCCACGGCGTCGGCGTCCATCGGCAGCGGCACGACCGACACCTCGAACAGCGTCCATTTGTTCGGCACGCCGTCGTTGTCGATGTCCCATGCGTCGAACCCGACCGACACGGCGTTCAGGAACCCGCCGCGGATCTTCCGCTCGACGGTGACGGCGAACGGGTCGTCCTGGTCGAACACCAGCCCGCCCCGTAGCGCCTTGCCGTCCACGCGCGGGTTGTCGACCCGCCCGATCGGCAGGCTGTCGCGGCCCCAGTACATGTGGCCGTAGCCCAGCAGCGGGTTGGACAGGAACCGCTCGAGGTCGGCCGAGCCCATCTTGAGGTCGATGCCGTCGCCCTTGCGGCCTTCGGTGGCCAGGATGAACGGGATCGGCCCGTCGGCCGTCGCGGCGTCGCGTTCGACGTAGCCGCGCATGTGCACGCGCTTGCTCATCGGGTCGTTCCCTTCCGGTCCCGCGCGGGGCCCTTGATCTCACGGTCGCGTGGAGACTGCGGCTGCTCCCGCCGTTCGCCGCCGCTGGTCGTCGGCCCGTCGCGGTTGTCCAGTTCGTCCGCGACCGCGCGCAGCACACCGGGCAGGTCTTCGGGCACGGTCTCGACGTGGCCGATCCTGTGTTCGGGGCCGTCGCCGACCCGCACGTACAGCGGGAGTGGTCCGGAGGGGGCCATGCCGAATTCCTTTCTGCACAGACGACTCCGCGCAGTCCACAGTGGACGTGCGCAGCGTCGGAAACCGTTGTGTGGCCGATCCGGATCGGTTCAGCCGTTGACGAGGTCGCAATCGCAGTCGGGATGCAGCGGCGGGTGAAACACCTTCCGCTCGACCTGCATCTGCTTGCCCAGCCCGACCTCGGCGCCGGGCGAGACGAACGGGACGTCGATGTTGTTCGTCCGTCCGTCCAGCGCGATGCAGAACGGGCACGTGTCGCCGTTGGCGCGCCACGTGGTCTGGGAAACGCCTGCGGTCCGCCAGGTTTCCCGCGCCGCGGCGTTGGCGAGCTGCTTGCTCTCCCACAGCGCGGTGCGCTCGGGCCGGTCGGTGACCCACTTCTCCAGCACGCGCTCGACCTCGGCCTGCGGCGCCTCCGGGTCGACGTCGACGGCGGCCCGGATCTGCCCGTAGGCGGTGTTGATCCGGTAGTCGACATGCGAGTGCAGATAGGCGATCACGAACCGGGACAGGTCGACCTCGCCGTCGTAAGCGACGTCTGCCGCGGCGTCGGCCACGACCTCGACGGCCAGCGCCTGCAGAATCGGTTCCAGGCGCTCGACGGACTTCGTCCGCACGAGACCGGCCAGCAGTTCCCACACCGCCGCAAGGAACGTGCTGATCGACCCTTCCCGCTCGGCCGTCGACGAGCTCGCGCGGCCGATGTCGAGGTGCTTGCGGATCAGCTTCCGCACCTCGGCCTGTTCCAGCTTCGCCAGACGCCGGTCGGCGTCGACGAGCAGCGGCATGAAGGCCTTCGCCATCCGCCGGCGGGCCTCGACGCCGCGGCCGCGCAGACCACGCGACCGGGCCAGATCACCGGCACCCGACCGGTCGTCGTCCTCCTGGCCCTCGTCGACAGCCGGGGGTGGCGCGGGCAGCTCCGGGGCCGATTTCGCCGCGGCGGCCTCGGCCGCCTCGTCCGGCGACATCGCCGGGACCATGTTCAGCGGCGCGAGATAGGTCTGGCCCTTGCCGTCGGGCAGCGGGTTCTCGTTCAGCTTTTCCCGTACGTCGTCGGCCGACCAGATGCCCCAGTTCCGGCCGACCGCGTAGCCCTCCATCAGCGTCTTGAAGTCGCCCTTGGTGAGCTGGTCGGTGTTGTGCTCGACGTAGTGCGTCTTCCGCTCCGCAGCGGTGAGGCACGACAGCTGGATCTGCTGTTCCCACTCGACCAGCCACGATCGCAGCGAGCTGTTCACGTAGTCGATGCCCTGGTGCTCGATGTTGGAGAACGTCGCACGCAGCAGCTGGGCGAGCTTGTGCGGCGGCAGCCGGAACCAGCGCGCCATCTCCTCGACCTCGAACTGTCTCGTTTCGAGGAACTGCGCGTCCTCCGGCGGGATCCCGATGGACTGCCAGGAGACCCCCTCCTCGAGGATCGCGATCTGGTGCGACTGGTCCAGGCCGCGGTGCATGTTGCGCCAGTCGGCCTTCATCCGCTTCCGCGCACCGTCCGACACCGTGCCGGGGTGGGTCAGCGTGCCGGACGGGCGCGACCCATTGCCGAACCAGCGGCTGCCGAACTCCTCGGTCGCCAGACCGAGACCGATCGCGTTGCGCGCCTGGTGCACCACCGAGTAGCCGCACACGCCGTCATAGCCGAGCCCGGCGATGTGCAGCACCTCGTCGGGGAAGAACACCGCGTGTTTCCCGGATTCCGGCGTGTACCGGTAGAGCACGGTCGGCCGGCCGGGTTCGATCTCGTCCACCTCGATGAACAGCTGATCCGGTCGCAGCGGCCACAGTGCGACGAGCTCCCCCGCACCGTTGTACTGCTTCGCCGCGACACCGTTGCCCCACGTCAGCGCGTGCGCCTGCAGCGTCTTGCGCAGGGTCACCGCGGTCATCAGCGGGTTCGCGACCTGGTTGAGCACCGTGTACAGCGGGTGGTCCACGGCGAGCCGCTTGCCCTGCTCCCGCCGCTGGAACACCGGCAGAGGGCACGAGCTCACGTCCTCGGAGATGACGCGCACCGAGGCGAAGAACGCCGAGAACGTCATCGCCGATTCCGGCGAGACCCGGACACCGGCGGGGGTCTCCTGGCCGCCGAAGTAGTCCGTCAGCCAGCGTTCCGGCCGGGCCAGCCCGGAGGAGAACGCGTTGCGGAGGAACCCCACGTCAGCCTCCCGTCTTCTTCGGGGCCTGGCTCGCCAGCCAGGTCACGACGAGCACGACCGACAGGCCCAGCCCGCCGGTGATCGTGAGGGCGGGCCCGGGGCCGAGCCACAGGAACAGCCCGACCAGGAACATCAGCGCGCACACCGCGCCGACGAGGTCGAAGACGTCGACGCCGGCACCGGCCGGGCGCGGCGGCGCGTTGCCGACGTCGACGGGCTTCTTCTTCGGCCAGCGCCGCATGAGCTGCTTCCCTTCTCGCTACAGCGTGGCCAGACCACGGGTTTCGTAGACCGACGGCTCGGGGGTTCCGCGCATCGCGCCGTCCTCGGCGAAGAACAGCGACACGACACCATCGATGCGCAGGCCTTCCTTGTCCCGGTTGGGTTTCACCGGCCGGACGCGGTCCGGGTCGTCGGCGGGGTGCTTGGCCTCGATGTTGTCGGCCATCCACCGGGCGACCGGGTTACCGTGCGTGGCGTACTCGTGGTTCTTCAGCTTCCGCATGAACTCCGTCATCGGCGGGGTCATGCGCTCGTAGGTGGTGTTCGACTCGATCATCACCAGGCCGGTCTCGCGCTCGATCTTCTGCCGCACCGGCTCGCCCGACCACTTGTCGTACGTGGCGTCGGTGATCACGAACGCGTCGTTGTCGGCCTTGATCTGCTCGTAGATCAGCTCGTAATCGATCGTGTCGCCGTCGGTCGCGACGATCCAGCCCTCATCGACCCACTGCTTGAACTTCCCGCCGGTGGCCTTGTCGAGATCGTCCACACGAGACTCCGGGATCCAGAACTTCCACCGCACACCACCGTCGGCGAACCGCAGCACCCATGACGTGAGATCGAGCTTGGACGACAGGTCGAGACCGGCCCAGCACTGTTGCCCTGCGTAGCGCTCGTCGATCCAGGCCGGGTTCGGCGCGAGCTTGCCGCGGTTGAGGTCCCACAGGTCCAGCGCGATCCAGCGCGAGGCCTGCGACACCCGCTGGTTGAGCCGGAACTGGACGAAGCTGTTCTCCTTCGTCTTGTCGTTCTTGGCCTCCAGCGCCTCTTCCCGCAGCGCCGAACGGGACAGGAAGTCATCCAGGCCCGGGTTGGGCCATTTCCAGTTCCGTTCGTCCCACCGGTCGATCGAGACCGGCAGATCCGAATGCCCCGGGTACAGCCGCCGCAGCCGGTCGAGCTCCTCGACCGTCTTGGGCATCTTCCGCACGTAGGCGAACTGGTGCGGCGCGCGGGCCGGGTCCTCGATGACCCGCTCGGCCTCGTCGATGAACGTCGCCCCGAAGCTGTAGGGCTTGTTCGTCTCGGTGGTGATGCACAAGAACAGCGGCTGCGTCCGGGCACCGGCCGCGGTGCGCATCGCGTTCCACAGCGAGTCGTCCGGCTGCGACAGCACCTCGTCGAGGATGAAACCGTGCGGGTTGTGCCCGAGCTCGCCGTCCGGGTCGAACGGGATCACCTCGTAGTAGGAGGCGGTCGCGTCGTAGATCAGGCGCCGGCTGTTCTTGTTGTGCTTGATCGACTTCTTCAGCAGCGCCGAAAGCGCCACCATGCGAGTAGCGGGCTCGAAGACCTTGCCCGCCTGCTTGGTGTCCGCGGCTGCGCCGTAGACCTCGGCCGACTCCTCGTCGTCGCCTGCCAGCAGGTACAGCGCCGCCCCGGACAGCAGGCCGGACTTGCCGTTCTTGCGGCCCATGCAGATCGTGGCGACGCGGTAGCGGCGCACGTAGCGCTGCCAGTCGGTCGACCAAATTGTCTCCCCGAAAAGAGGCCGGACGACGTCCCACTCCTGCCACGGGGCGAGCGTGAACTTGGTCCGCGCGTGTGCGCCCTTGGGGTGGACGAGCAGCTCGGTGTAGAACGCACAGACCTTGTCCGCGCGCGGCTCGCAGTAGTGCGCGCCGCGCTCGCCGCAGACCTTGCCGCGAAAGGTGAACTCGCAGACGGGCCCGTACGGGTCATCCGGGCGCCACCGGTCACGCGGGTGGATCCGCGGACCGGAACACGCGGCCGCGCGCCGCCGGGCGAGCTTGGCCCGGCGGCGGTCCGCGACGCTCGGCCGCGGGTGCAGGCAGCGGGTGCGGGTGTCAGCCTGAGAGGAGATCTTCGCCCGTTGCACCCTTGACCTCCCCGGAGATCAGCCGGGCCCGGTCCGACGGGGTCCAGCCAAACTTCGAGCCGAGACTGTTCGCGATCCCGATCGCGTTCTTCAGCTCCGACAACGGCGACGCCGCACCGGGAACCGGCGTCCACGGCCGGTGTGCGTCCGGGACCTTCGCGATCACCAGGGCCACCGACTCGCAGAACATCGCGAACGCGTCGACGTCCCACGCGGTCAGCACGCGCTTGGCGAGCCGGTCCGGCGCGAGCCGGTCCCACACGACTTGACCGGTGACCGACAGCGGCCACGGCGGCTTGATCTCGACGTCCGCGGGGATCGGCTCGTCGGCGTTGATCCGGCCCGGGTTCTTCTTGTCGTCGCCGTCCAGCAGCTTCAGGTGCGTCGGCTTCGACGGGCGTCCGCGCGGCATCAGCAACCCCCGTTCACGATCAACTCAATCAGCAAGATCACTACTCTCCGTAGCTAACTCTCTGTGACTGAATTTTGTTAGGGTTACCTTGGTTACCCCCCATTGAATTTTGTGGGCGCGAGAGCCGGGTCCCCCCCGCACGCTCGGGTGGTGCCCCTCCAGGGATTGATCATGCCCTCCCCTGCCGGGCCGCTCGCGCCACGATCACTCAAAGTCACATCCTTGCCTAGGGTCACGGGGTGTAGCGACTGAACCAAGCACGAACCGCGGTCGCTACGGCCTGAGGTGGGCGGCCGTCCGGGTCGTCGACCAAGCGGCCGATGCACTCCTCGGCCGGCGTCGTCAGCACCACCACGTCGACCGCGCCGAGCCGTGCCGCCATCGCGTCGCGCTCGCCACGCTCGGGCAGACCGGCGATGACCCAGACCGCGGGCGGCTCGGCTCCACCGCGCCGCTCGGCTATCCGCTCGAGCACCGCGTCACGCGCGGCCGCGGCGTACGGCAGCAGGTGGTGGGGCAGCTGGTGAGGTGGCAGCCCGGACACCGCCGCCCCGAGTGCGTCGAAGTCGACGATCAGGTCACCGCGGCGGGCCCGCTCGCGCACCAGCGTGGACTTGCCCGAGAGCGGCGGGCCGCAGACCAGCGTGACCCGGGACGGCGGATGGTCGGGGCAGAACCCGCCGTCCACCAACGCCGAGCAGCCGGGCCGCAGGCACCGGCGCTGTGCGCGCTTGGGCATGATCACCGCCTCGTCTTCCTGTTCCCATACCCGCCGTCGTGGCGGGCCGTCTTGCTGCTGTGGCAGGACCAGCACAGCGCCTGGAGGTTCTCTTCTTCCCAGTTCGAGCGGTCACCGTCGATGTGGTCGGTGGCCGCCGATGGCCGGCCGCAGCCTGGCCGCTCGCACGTCGGGTGCTTCGCCCGGTAGGCCTTGGACTTCTGCGTCCACTTCCAGCCGTAGCCGAGATCCCCGGGTGACGGCCTGGGCTTCGGCTTCGGCTTCGGCCGCGGGATCAGGTGTGCCTCGCACCGGCCGGTGTCGGTCGCCCAGTTCGGGCAACCCGACGCGGTGCACCGGCGCCTGGCCCGCGACGGCACGGTCAGGCCCGCTCGGGCCAGTGCCAGGTGCCGCGCTGCTTCTCGTCCTGATCAGCCAGGGCGCCGCCCTCGTCGAGGGGCAGCAGGTGGATAGCCGACGGTCCCATGAGGAACAGGCCGACGAGGATGTCCCGCTCGTCATCGACCTCGGTCACCGTCGCGGCGGTGCACTCGCCGTTCGGGCCGACGTAGTGGACGATCCTGCCGACGGTCGGCGTCTGCTCGGCCATGCTCACTCCATCCGGTTCGGTATAGGGCGTTATACGTTCGACGGGTGCGTGGTCTGCCACGTGGAGTGGTAGAGCCGCACGTTCGGGTTGGCGAACGTCAGGTCGTGGTGCCCGATCGGGTGCCAGTACTGCCGCAGCGGCCGGTCCGAGCACCGGGTCTGGTGGCCGAGCGTCATGCCCAGCCGATGCCAGAAGTCGACGTCCTCATATGCCCAGCCCTCGTATCGCTCGTCGAACCCGCCGACGTCGGTGAAGGCCTTGAGGGTGAACGCGATCGGGCCGACGCACGGAGTCTGGAATCGCTCGGTCTCGGGCCAGCCAAGGATGCCCATGCCGCGCAGCCACCGCGTGGTGCTCTGCTCGGACAGGCTCGATCCGCGGTCGAACAGCAGCGTCCACGGCCGGTGGTCGAGCTCGGCCGCAGCCCAGTCGACGACGTCGAGATCCGGTCGCATGTCCGCACCCATGCACACGAACGTCGTCGCGCCGGTCGCCCGGTGCGCCGAGCGCACCGCGGCGTTGATCGCGCGCGAGACGGAGAACGGGCGCACCGACGGTTCGCGGTTCGCGGTGTAGCCGTCGACGTGGGCGGGCGGGGCGACCTTGCCGTGCAACGGATCGGCGGCCTCGGCTAGCACCAGGCGGTCACGGTCGCCAACGGTCGGCGCGCCGCGGCCGCTGGTGCGGATCATCGCTTCCCATTCGGACTTGAGCTTCTTCCACACCGCGGCGCGGTACGCGCCGTCGTGGCCGGGTGGTTTCCCCCACGGGACGATCACTGTAACGGTCATCGGGACCTGACTCCCTACCTTGCGCTGTAGGCGGATTCCCACAGCTGGACGTTCTGCTCGATGGTTCGGCGGGCCGCGCACCGTCGGGAGTAGGTGCCAGCGAGCTGCCGCAGTTCGGCGAGCTCGATCAGCTCGCGCAGCTTCTCCTCGAATTGGGGCATGGTCTTGACCCGCCATCCCGCGACGTGGTCGCCGACCGCCTGGTACGGGCCGACGTCCGACACCAGCGCGGGGATCCCGAGGGCTGCGTACTCCAGCAGCTTCACGTCCGATTTGGACGCGTTGAACGTCGACGGCCGCAGCGGCGCCAGGCCGATGTCGAAGTCCAGCTTCTGGTAGTAGTCGACGACCCAGTCACTCCAGCCGGTGTGCCGGACGGTCGCGCGACCGGTGCGCACGCGGTCTGTCCAATCGGGACCGCCGATCATGTGGAGCTCGACCCGGTCGCGGTAGTCCGGGTGCTGCAGCAGCCGCCGCAGCGGCCGATTGAACTCGCCCCAGTCGCGGGCGTGGCTCGCGCCGCCCGCCCAGCCGATGGTGATCCGGTCGTTGTCCGTCGTCGCGCGGTCGAGGTGCAGCAGCCAGCCGGGCACGCAGTTCGGCAGCACGCGGACGTTGCGGTTCCACGTGGAGAGCCGCTCGGCGAGCGCGGGGGTGGTCGTGGTGACCACGTCGGCCATCTGGATGTTGCGGCGCGCGTTGGCCAGCAGCTCGTCGGCGTAGAACTTCGCGGCCGGCTTGTTCGCCGGGTCGATGCTCCACAGGTCGTCGTCGATCTCCAGCACCGTGACCACGTCGCCGCGCCGGGCGTGGTGCTGGAAGTTGGCCGACGGTTCGGGCAGGCACACGCGGCCGCCGACGAGGACGTCGACGTCGGGCAGCTGGTACGGGATCGTCGGTTCGAGCCGCACGGTGTGGCCGCGGTTGGCGAGCGCAGTCCCGGGGACGATGTGCCGGTACCAGCCGACACCTTGGAAATCGGAGAGCGCGGACCAGATCCGCAACCGGTTCGGGGCACACTTCACCCGAGCGGGGTCAGTATTCACGATCTTGCCCTGGTCGTCCAACACCGGGGTCGGGTTCGGCGCGTCGACGGTCACGCGTCACCGCCCCGACTGAAGTCCGGCAGCCGCACGGTCGAGGTCGTCGACGCGCTGCCGCGGTGGCCGTTGCCCTCGGTCCCCGAGCGCAGCCGCGGCCGCGGGCTCTCGGCGATCCCGAGCGCGAGGGTCTCCAGGTCCTGGCGGCTGCCCCACGACGCGCAGCAGGACAGGCAGCTCGCCGAGGTGGTGACCGGATCGATCTGCAGCGCGGGGACCAGGACCCGCTCCCCGCCGACGAGCTCGCGGTAGACCATGCCGTCGCCGCAGGCGGGGCAGGCGGCGCCGATGTGCATCCGCCGCATGGGGTCGAGCTGGTCGGTGATCAGCTCGCCCCAGTAGCGGACCCGGTTCACGACGAACTCGACGAGCTCGACGTCCGCCCAGTCGCCCGCGAGGCCGGCCAACTGCTGGACGCGATCCAGCAGCGGTTCCTGCGCGCGGGCCCAGCGCAGGACGTCGGTCACCTCCTTGTCGATCCGGGCCAGTAGGTCGGCGGCGCCCGGGTCGATGACGAGCGGAGTGCCGCGGCCGCCGCCATTTCCGCCGGCTTCGCGGCTGGTGGCCACGGCGTCGCCGAGCTGCACCAGCAGCGACGGCTGCGTGTGCTCGGTGACCTGCCGGTCGAGCCGCACGATCTTGCGGGTGATCGGCTCGGTCAGCTCGGCGACCGCGCGAGAGAGGTCGCCGCGCAACTGCCGCAGCGAACGGCCTTCGGAGGTCGAGGTCATCGAACGTCGTTCCCTTCATGCTGGATCTCGGTCATCACCCGGCGGACGGTCGTTCGTCCTCGCCGGAGCGGCAGGTGGAACTCGGGCCAGCGGCCGGTCTTCCCGTGGTCGCTGCACAAATGCGCGATGAGCTGGCACTGCCATGCGGTCAGCCGCACGCCAAGACGCTGCTCGGCCCAGGCCGCGACACCGTCCGGGGTGGACAGTGGCGACGCCGGTTCGGCCGGCGGTTCGGGGATCCGGACCGGCTCGGGTTCGGGGACGAGGCCTTCGGCGCGGATCGCGTCCTCGGCCGTCACCCGCCGGTTAAGCCGGTACCTGCGGAACGCGACGGGATCCTCGTCGACGTCGTAGATCGACCCGACCACGTCCCGCAACGGCAGCCACGACGCCTGGTCCGCGTTGTCGACCGTCGGCGTCCGCCGCGACTCCAGCAGGACGTCGACGAGGTCAACGGGCGACGGCCCCTCGAGGAGAGCCCGCGGCACGGACACGGCCGCCGCCAGCTTTGGCAAGGGCAACGGGACGGCCTGGCTTCGACAGGTTTCCGAGCAGAACCGCGGGTTCGGCCACAGCAGCAGGGCGACGTCGCAACCGGGCCGCTCGCAGATCTTCGTCGTCATGACGCGACGTCCTTTCGTTCGTACTTCGCGATTCGCTTGTGGTGCGCGGGACCGACCAGCGGATCGCCGGTGGTCGGGTTCACGCATCGCTCGCCGGGCTGGGCGCCGCAGCCGTCGCAGTCGACGGTCTCGGCGTCCTCGCGGGTGGACTGGAAGTTCGCGAGCGCGTCGAGGTTCCGGAGCTCGCGGGCGGAGTAGCGGGTCACGGGTCACCACCAGGAGGTGAGACGGATCCAGGTTCGGCAGGTGCGCGGGAGCGCCGGTGGTAGATGTCCGGTGAGGTGCTGTCGCGGACGAGCTGCCCGCCCGGTCCGTACGGCGAGGCACGGGAGGGGTGGACAACTGCGTGCCCGACCCGACCCGACCCGGACCCCTCGAACCCCGTTCCGGGGGTTGTCGTTGTCGGTTGCTCTCCTCGATGAGCGCGCACTTCACCTGTGGGAACGGGTTCGGCGGGGCTGTCGGGGACAACGGCGGCGACAACGTCCGGGGCGTTGTCGTGTGCGTTGTCGGCGGGGTTGTCGCGCGGGTTGTCGTTGTCGTTGTCGACCGTCGCTTCGGGACGGTCGAACAGCTGCTCGCCGCGGGCCGTCCAGGCGGCGCGCTCGGCGTCGGTCGGCACCGGCAGCAGGACCATGTCCGCCTCCTGCGGCGTGCGGCGGCCCTTCTCCTCGTTGCAGCGGGCACACGCGACGACGTAGTTGGCTCCGTCCGCCCCGGCGGCGCGGTCCGGGTCGACGTGGTCGTACTGCAACGCGCGGCGCCGGTCCTTCGCGCGGCCCATGCCCTTCTTCTTCAGCGGCCCAGACAGGCAGTAGCGGCAGCAACCGCCGTCCCGGTCATAAACCGCCTGGCGCAGCGGCTGGTCCTTGCTGTCGGCGTTCTGGGCGTCGTTGCGGTCCTTCTCGGCGCGGCTGGGGTTGCGCTTGCTGAACGCGCACAACCGGTACGCGAAGCCTTCGACCCAGGGCGGGCTGTCGTCGATACAGTTCTTCGCCGCGCAGGTGTCGCCCTCACGATGCAGCAGCGACGGCATCCCGAGCACCGGAGTGGTCAGCAGCTCCAGCAGCTTCTTGCGGCCACGGCACGCCTTCTGGGCGTCGTAGGCGGTCAGGTAACCGTCGTGCATGTGGTGCGCCGTCGAGCTGAACAGGCGAAGGTACGCGGCCTGGAGCGCGTCGACGAGCGGGTATCTGCCCTCGGCGAGTTGCATCCATCGCGGATCGTCGCCGACGTTGTCAGGCAGCAGGAAGTACGCCACGGCGTCACCACCTGCCCTGAAGGCACGACAAAGCCCGGAGATGATCTTGCATCTCCGGGCCTTGACGTTTGTGCAGGTTGATCACGGTGGTGGAGCTCCTGTCACCGGGAGGTCGGTCACTTGTCGATCCCTTCGTGCCGCTTCGCGTTCGAGTTCCAACAGCCCTCGTGGAAGCAGTTCCCGTTGGAGTTCACCGGGTGACCACACGCGCTGTCGGGGAGCTTGGGGAGGTCAGCCACGATCAGGCCCTTCCGCGATGGCGCTGCGACGGCTCTCGACGCCGAGAAGCAGAGCGTGGTCCTGTCGCAGGTGGTCCGACATGTCGTCGATGAGCTGCAACGCGGCGCTGAGCCGCTCGCGCAGGTTCTCGGCTTCAGCCCGCACCCGTTCGTAAGCGGCGTCGACCTCGGCTTCGGCGGCGATATCGGCGTCGAGTGAGCGACCGGACGGCAGGCCCACAGCCCACGAAGAGGCTCGGACGAACGCCTCCCGCATCCGCTGGGCGGACCGTTCGTCACCTGGCAGCGGGATGAACATCGCGGGTTCCCGCTCGATCTCGCCCACGATGCGCCATCCGCGCGCCGCGATGGCGGGTGACGGGTCGTCGCCGGTGGCGGCCGCGCCGTTCGTGTCGTCAGTCATGGGTGACCTCGGTGTCGCTCGGGCCGTCGGGGTTGCGGATGGTGTCGAGCAGGGTCGCCAGGTGCTCGGGCTTGACGAGGACGTCGCGGGCCCGGCTGCCCTGGGCGGGGCCGACGACGCCGCGGGCCTCCAGCTCGTCGAGCAGTCTCGCGGCCTTGGCGAAGCCGATCCGGAGCTTGCGCTGCAAGTACGACCCGGACCCGAACTCGCCGTTGACGACGTGCTCGGCGGCCTCGCACAGCAGGTCGGTATCCGTTGCCACGGTGGGAAAGTCGGAGATCGGGACGTCGTCGGTCGCGGCCGGGGCACCGACGCGCACACCGGTGCCGAAGCGGAGGATGCCGGCGCCGGTGCCATCGTCCGGTCCGGTCTTGGTCGTGGGGTCGGGCGGGGGCGGCAGGTCGGGCGGGTGGATCTCGCTGTCCGGGGCGACACCGGCGCCGGGGGTCTCGGTCTCGTCCCAGCGGCTCGGGAACAGGACTCCGCGGTAGGACGATCCGATCTGGATCAGGACCGGGTGGTGCTGGTGGAACCGGTAGAGCTCCAGTGCCGCCTTGAGGATCTTCGCGGCCTTCACGAACGGTTCCAGCTGCGACGCGTTGACGTCCGTGCGCGGCCGCTCGGGCACCACACGGTTCTTGTGGTCGCGCACCTCGGGGTTGATCAGGACGTCGGCCAGCGTCCGCCAGACCTCGCGCGGGAAGTCGCCCAGATCCTTCTCGGTGAACACCAGCCGTAGGCCTTCGCCGTCGAGGTCGAGCTGCCCGGACTCGGCTACTTCGATCTCCTTGTCCCGGATGCTGATCGACACCTCGGCGAGCTTGTTCGCCCGCAGCTTCGGCTTGAACGCGTCCAGCACCGCGCGCACGTCGTCGATGCCCCACAGCACCGCGCGGCGCCACTGCCCGCCGGTCGGCACGAACAGGTGCCCGGCGGCATAGCGGGTGGTCGACGTGCCGACGAGGATGTCCGTCTGCCCCGACTGCGGGCCGTAGCCGTAGCCGCGGGCGGTGTGCAGCAGCACGCCGCCGGTCGGCAGTGCCTCGTCGTCGGGCGAGGTCAGAGACAGCACGGTCAGCAGCTCGACCAGGTACCGGGTGCCCATCGTGATAGTGGCCATCACGCACCACCCGCCGCGGTGGCGGTCCAGTCGAGGACCAGGCGCAGGTCGAGCACGATCCGCCGCTGGTCGGCCTCGGCGGCGTCAGGGTCGTCGGAGTGCCCGCCGATCTCGCCGTAGACGGCCTGGATCACCTCGTAGACGTCCATGCGCAGCCGCTCGGCGGCCGCGCGGACCTCGACCGGCTGCGCCGGGATCTCTCGCGGCCATATGACCTCGACGTGTTCGGGCACCAGCCCCGCCGACAGCTGCCTGCGCGCGGCCGTGACCAGGCGCACCGCGGTGTCGCGCGCTTCGTCGCTGGACGGGAGATCACCGGCCCCGGCGGGCACGCCGAGGACCCACCGCAGCAGCGTGTTGACGTCCTGCGCCTGGCCGTTGTTCAACGCCATCAGTCGGTCTCGCTCTCGGGGGCCGCCGCACGCGGCGTGAAGTACTGGTCGAACTTCGGCAGCAGCCCGGCGGCCTGGAGCTCGTAGGCCGCGGTGCGCCACGGTTCGTGGAGCGGGTTGCCGTCGAACATCCAGTCGTCGGCCGCGGGGATGTAGCCGAGGCGGCCGAGCTGGTCCAGGGTCAGCACGGAGAAGCCGGGGCCGAACGGGTCGTTCGCCTCGTGGTCCAAGACGTTGCGCAGCTTGGTGTGCACGCGCCGGTAGGCACCGGCGAGCACGTAGGCCAGCTGTCCGGCACGCCGCAGGGTCTGCTGGAACTCCTCGACGATCTCGGGGTCGACGACGTCGCACGGGTGGTCGAGCTGTGCCTGGCTGTCGGTTTCCTCGGCGATCTTCGGTGCCTGGACCTGCCAGGTGGCCAGCATGTCCCCGTTCCGCTGGTGCGCGTTCGCGACGTCGGCCGCTGTGGTGGCCTGCTCGTTGAGCGTGGCCACGCGGATGCGGTGATCGTCGGCGTCCCGGGCGCTGATCGGGTAGTCGTCGGAGTCCGGTGTGGACGGTTCGGGGGTGGTGGTCATGCGAGTGGCCAGTCCTTCAGGTCGGCGCGGATAGAGGTCCACGGGTCGGGCTCGGGTTCGGGTGGCGCGGGCCGTTCGGGGCGCGGCGCGGTGAGCGGCCACGCCTTGCCGCAGGCGCACGGCAGCGGGGGGTGTTTCGGGTCCGCCCAGGGGTAGTGGTGCTGGTGGTTGCTGTCGGCCTCGATCTGGGCGCGCTGCTGCTGGACCAGGACGGCCTTCTGCTGAAGCGCGGAGCGGGCCTGTTCGAGCTCGGCCGCCAGACGCTCGGCGCGGGCTTCGGCCTCGGCGTGGTCGTTCGCGATCTGGGCGTTGTCCTCATCGAGGGAAGTCACGCGCTCGGCGACCCGCTTGACCTCGGCCAGCTCGCCGCGCAGTTGCTCGAGTTCGCGGCCGCGCTCGGCGACCTTCCCGCGCAGCGTGTTGACGGCCTCGTTCTGCCGCCGCAGCTCCAGCCGGACGCGTTCCAGCTCGCCCTCGTCGACGACGGCCGGGGCCGGGGTCGCGGCGGCGAGCTCGGCGCCGGCGTCCTCGGCCGCCTTCAGCAGCGGCGCGACGACGGCGGCGAGCTCGGCGATGTACTCCGGCTCGCGCGGTTCCTCGTCGCGGCTCTTCGCGTACTGCTTGTCCGCGCGGGTCAGCACCGAGGACAGGTCGGCAGCCGGGGCGATCGTGGCGGTCATGCCTTCCACCCCGCGGCGAACTCCGGGGTGAACATGTGCTGCGGTGAGTCGACGGCCGCACCGCCGCTGATCACCTTCGCGATGTAGCGCCAATGCCCATCCGCGCCCCAATAACGCTGGTCGATCTTCACCTGCAGCTTGCCCTGGAACCACACGCGGTCTCCGCGCTTGTACTTAGGTTCGGTGGTGGCGTGCGCGGTGAACGCACCCTTGGCGTCGCCGACACGGTCGACCTTGTGCACGCGCATGTCCCGCCACGCCACGTGATACGGGCAGTACTCGAACCCTGCCTGCGCCTTCACCCAGCGGCAGGCGGTGCACTGCCCTTCGGGATCCGGGCCGATCTTGTAGGCCAGCAGCGGGTTGCGTACATAGGGGTTCCCCGGTGGCGGCTTCGGCTTCGGCACGGCCGACGCACCCGGGGCGGGGACCGCGGACAGGCGGCGGGTGTCCCCGCGCCCGGCGGTCACCGTGCACCGTCCTGGTCGAGCAGGGCCTGGAGCGCGGCGTCCATCTCGGACGGATCCGCGCGCAAGTCCGGTTCGGCGGTCAGGGGCACGAGCTGGTCGAACGCGATCAGCGCGCCGTCGACGTCGACGATCGCGACCGACAGCAGGTAACGGCGCCCGGTCACCGAGTCGATCAGCGCGAACTCGACGAAGCGGGCCTTCGGCGCGATCCGCACGGTGCCGGGCGCACCGCCGACCGGCCCGACACGGCCGCTGTCGAGCATCTCCCGAGCGAAGGTCCACTCCCCCAGCGGCGGACGGCCCACCGTCGGCGCGACCGTCAGCGTGACCGCGAACGGGCACGCCGGGTCGAACCCGAACGCGATCCCGACGGACTTCCCTTCCGGGGATCGGTGTTCAGCGCACAGCTGCTGATCGATCAGCATCCCCGCCGAGAAGAAGTAGCGCGGCCCGGACACCGCGGGTGTCTGCGTCATGTGGACGGTCCCTTCTGGACGAGCTCGACCCAGGCCGTGACGTCCTCGTCGTGCAGGGCCTGGTGGAAGTGGTGGCTGCGGTCGCCGGGCGGCACGTACACGACCGACCACGGACGGGCACGGTCGCTGAAGCGGCGGTCACCGCGGATCGCGACCACCCCGCCCAGGGACTCGCGCATCTCCAGCCGCGGCGTGGCGTCGGCGAGCATCCGCTGACGGGCCTCGTCGGCGGCGTGCTGCCCGTGATCCGCGAACAGCTCCTGCAACTCCTCGATCTGGGCATCCGTCAGCCCCTCGACGCGGGTCACGGCTTGCTCCCCGCCATGGCGGTGTGGAAGGGGCACTTCGCCCCGTCCGTCGCCGAACACGCCGGGCATTCGGTCTCCGCGGTTTCAGGGGTCGGCGGCTGAGTCGGCATGTCGTCTCCGGAGACTCCGAACTCGCCATCCGTCCAGAGGTGCAGCAGGAGCAGGGCTCGCCGAACGCCTTGGTAGTAACCGGTTTCGTTCGCGCTGAGCTCGCCCGAGAACTTCGCAGCGAGACGGGCCGCGTTGTCGAGATCCTTCTGCAGCGTCTCGCTCACCCGGTCAAGCGCGTGCCGCAGATCGGTGGCGTTCTGCTTGTTCTTGTTCACGCGTTGCGCTCCTTCGAGGTGTAGGGGCAACGGCGGCAGCCGAACACGCCAGTGACCGGGTTGAGGTTCCGTTCCGAGTAGCCGCAGTTCGGGCAATCGGCGTCGATCGCGATCAGCGGCGTCGGTTCGCCGGGGCGGCTGCGTTCGTAGTCGATCGCGGCCAGTAGGCGGTCGATCAACGCGGTCGCGGCGGGGAAGTCCAGCCGCAGGTCGCCGAGTTCGATGCCGTCGGCCGAGCTGTAGACGGCCGGGACCGGGTCGATCGGCGAGCCCGGTTCGACGACGGCCTGGCCCCAGCGGGCGAAGGTGTCGCCGTGGTGGTCGAAGACGTCGTCCGGGCGGATCGGGGTCGCGTCGTCGACGCGGTCCCCGATCACCAGGTCGCCGTCGCCGTCGAGGCAGACGGCGAACCGGCCGACCTCGGCGGCGGTGGGCTGCATCAGCTGGCGCTCGGCGGCCACGTTCACCGGGCAGTCGAACAGGTTCGGGCGGCACGACAGCGGGTGCTTGATCATCCAGCCGTCGGCCCCGCGATCGAGGACGTGCTGCCCAGCCTTGGTATCGGCCATCACTCGCACACCTCCACCCGGACGACCGCGCCGGGCGCGGCTAGGGCCTGGCGGATCGCGCCGATCCGCTCGCCGCGACCGGGCATTGCGGGGGTGCCGAGCGCGCACGGCAGGCAGGTGTCGGCCTTGCGGATGAACGCGAACTGGTCGCCGTTGCGCGGGGCGCCCCAGACCCGGATCGAGGTGATCCGAGGCCGGTCGGGGAAGCACCAGATGCAGCCGGTCGGCACGAACGCCGCCGTCGCCTCGTCCACCCGGATGCGGCCGGGGTCGGCGAGTGCTTCGATCCGTGCGATTCGATCGGCCAGGGCGGGCAGCAGCGCGTAGACGTCGTGCCGCGGCTTCGGGATCGTGACCGGGCCGCGCCGGGCCCAGGAGAACGCGGCGGTGCAGAACCGGGCGAGACGCGAGCCGCCCGCCTGAAGGTCGAGGATCCGGGCGCTCACGCCAGCCACCAGCCCAGGCCCGTGCCCAGCAGCACGCCGACGGACAGGAAGAGCACCGCGACGCGCGGGTACGTCATCCGGCGGTACACCCACCCGACGAACCCGGGCCGCTTCTCCCCGAGCACCTCCAGCATCCCGGCGACGTCGAGCGGCGGCAGACCAGCCTGGAGCGAGGCCGTGGGGAACGCGTCGAAGGCGCCGTCGCGGTAGAGCTCGGCGGCCGCCTGGCGGACGTCGGGCCGCTGCATCGCGTCGGTGAGCCGCTCGGTGTACTCCGGGTCGATGTCGTCGACGACCGCGCCGTCAGGCTCGACCACCGGCATCCCCGGCAACGTGCCCGAGACCCGCCCGGCCCCGTCAGTGACCGGCTCGACCGGTCCGAAGACCTCGGTGTCCACGGTCTCGACGAAGTGGCGGCCGCGAGTCGGGCCGTTCGTACGCTGCGCGGCGGCGACAAGGTCATCCACCACGGCGTTGATATCCTGCCTATCGATCATGAGGGACTGCTCCTCTGTGGTCAGGGCCCCATGCCCGGGGCCATCGGTCCGCCTTGCGTTCCCGCGCGAGGCGGACTTTTTTGTTGGGACGTAAGGAGATTCAGACGACGCTGTCGTTCGCGTCACGGACTTCGAGGTAGCGCCGCAGTTCGGCAGCCGGGACGACCCAGAGGTGCCCCGCGCCCACCTGCCGAGCAGGGAGCTCGCCGGTTCGGCACATTTCGAGGACGGTCTCGTAGCCGATGCCGATGAGCTTCGCGACCTCGCTGGGCCGGTAGGCCTCGCGCGGCGGCTGTTTGGCCGCCTTCTCCAGCCGTTCGACCTTCTTGATCAGGCGTTCGACGGCTTCGAGGACGGTGTCGAGGACGGCGGTCATACGGCTGCCCCGGTCAGCCGCTTTGGCCCCTTGGTGCGTTCGGTGGTCGAGCGCTTCGGCGGGCTGGTCGGCTTCGACGGCTGCTGCGGTGGCGTGTCCGGAGTGCCGTCCGAGGCATAGGCGATTTCCGCCACCACGTCGCGGACTTCTTCGTCGCCCCGAACGAGGTGGTTGCAAATCGCGTAGATGCGGTCAAGCCGGATGACGTCGCGTCCAGCTACCGCGTTGCGGAGCGTGCCGTACGGGATCTCGGTCAATTTCGCGAGAGCCTTCGAGCTAACGCCCCGCTCGGCCATGCGGTGCTTGGTGGCATCCGCGTGAAACTTGTTGGGCGTGGTCATTGCCACAGTCTGCAACGTTCTGCATCATCCTGTCAATGCAGAACGTTGCAGAATATTGAACTTACCCTTGCGTCTCTGCACTACTCTGCACTACTCTGCATAGCCATGAGGGGAACGAGAGAAAGATTCCGAGGTAGAGCCAGGAAAGTTCGTCACACCAGACAGGTAGCGGACTGCAATGGTCTGCGGCATTCTGCACACGTGACTGGAAACAGGGTGCGCACAGCCGACTACAGCGAGGCGGCCCGCCAGCGCCTCGGTAATGCGGTTCGCGAAGCCCGCGAGTCCATGGGCGCCAAGTTCAAGTTCCGGCCAGCCTTCGCGAAGGCGGCTGGCATGGCCAAGCGCTCACTTGATGACCTTGAAACCGGCAAGCCGACCGTCGGCGAGACGAATCTGCGACTGGTCGGCAAGTTCATTCCCCATTGGACCCAGGACACGCCGCAGAACATCCTGGAGGGCGGCGAGATCCCGCCGAACCCGCCCACACCATCGTCGACCGAAGAGGGCAGCGCCACACCGCCGCAGCACCAATGGTCAGCAGAGGCCTGGCAGCGGATGAAGTCCATGTCCGTCAGTGAGGCTCTGGAGTTCGTCGAGCGCGAGCGCGTCATGCGCGGCGAAGCCACTGCACTGCTCGCCATGCGGGCGATCGTGGAAGCCCAAGAGGAAGCCCGGCGCGAGCGCAAGAAAGACGACGAGTCCTAAGAGGACGTGCAGCCTACGTTGTCGCATAACGATCACGCTCGCGCTGTAACACATCCGATATCGATGTAACACACCGGTGATCGGATCATTACGCCACTCGAACGAAAGTTCGAAAAATCCTGTTGAACCGCCTAACAAACCGTTAAGACCTGCGGATATACCTCCGACAACCGGGTTAACCCGTACACCCGAAGGAGGGACTCCGACCTGTGACTGCTCCGACCACCACCAGCACAGTCCCAGCGAACGCGAAGAGGCTCTACAGAGCAGCTGTCGCGATCTTCGCCCTGGCGATCGCACACGCCGTCGTCGCGTTCGCGCAGGACTGGACTTCCGCGCTTCTCGTTGTCCACATGTCGACCGCGTTCGGCGTCGGCTTCGTCGGCCTGTACGTCGAATGCCGGGACCGGCGCGTCGAGGCTCCCCCGCCGAGGTCCCGGCTCGCTGTTCGCGACCTCTACCTGGCGGAGATGGACGACCTTGATCGGAGATTGCGGGAAGGCGGTGACGACGACCCGACCGAGGAAGGACCCGAATGTGGCCAGACCAAGAACTGAGATCGGCACCTACGGGAAGATCAGCGTCACGAAGCTGGGCGAGAAGAGCTACGTTGCCGGCGCCCGCTTCCGACTCCGTAACGGGCGCCTGCCGTTGGTTCGGCGCCGCGGTGAGACCGGCCCGGCGGCCGTGCGACGGCTGAAGAAGGCCATGACCAAACTGGCCAACGACGCGGCCGGACGAAAGATCGACGGCGACACCAGCTTCGGCCGGCTGATCGATCTGTACCTCGAAGACTTCGAGAAGAAGGTGAAGCGCGGCGAGCGCGCGCACAAGAGCCTGTACGACTACCAGGACTCGGGCGCACACCTGAAGCGAGAGATGGGGGAACTTACCTGCCGGGAGGCCGAGAACGTCGGCGCGTGCAACGACGCGTTGCAACGGATCCGGGACACGACAGCGAAGAGCAACCGGTCCAAGCGCGGCGGCGGGGGGTACGCCGCTACCCAACGCGCGAAGACGGTATTGAGCGGAGTGTGCCGGTTCGGTCAAATCCACGGCGCCATGGAGACGAACCCGGCGAAGTCGGTCGACCCGATCGAGCAGCGCAAGGACGGCACCAAGGACGAGATCAAGGCTCTCGAACCAGAGGTCCGCAGGGACTTTCTGGACAAGCTGCGTAAGTACTGCGAAGCAGCCTCGACGGGGCCGCGGCGCGGGGTCAGGGGGCAAGCATGGGAAGACCTGCCCGATACAGCGGAAGCGATGTTGGCGACCGGGGGGCGGCCCGGCGAGGTGCTCGCCACAACCGGACCAGACATCGCACCGACGGATCGCACGTGCTACCTCGCTTTCCACCTAGTACGCGTCGAGGGGGAAGGCATGGTCCGCAAGCCAGGTCGGAAGCACAACGGCAAGCCGATCCGGCCGCGTTACCCGACCTGGTCGGCGGCGATGTTCGCCCGGCGAAAGCTCGCGGCCGGCGAAGGCCCCCTGTTCCCAACTTGGAACGGGCAGTGGCAGGACCCGTCCAACTTCATGAAGCGGATGCGGATCGCGTGCGACGCGATCGGCTACGGCTGGATGTCGTCGATGATGCTGCGGCACACCGTTGGTACTCACCTCGGCGACTCCGGGGTGTCCAGCAACCAGATCGGCGATCAGCTCGGCAACACGGCCGAAGTGGTCGAGCGCCACTACCGCCGGCCGAAGGTTACGAACGACGCGATCGCGGACGCGCTCGAGGATTTGCTGGGCGACGAGACGGGGTGAAGATCGGTACACGGGATCATTAATGGATCACAAACCCTTCCGATTAGACCCGACCAGACCCGTCACTTTGCGACCGTCCACCCAGGTAAACCGATAGAACAGGGTTAGATCCGACGGTTTCCTTAGATTCTCTAGGTCGCAGGTTCAAGTCCTGCCGGGGGCACGTCGCGCCTGGTCAAGAGCCCCTCTTGACCAGGCATTGGGACCCAACGGGGTCCGAGGGTCCAGCAACGGGCCACACCGGGCGAGATGCCGTCCTGGTACCCACAGTCGAGGTACCGGGACGGCGTCCCACCCGCCTACCCCTCGTGATCATCCCGACACTCACGGCAGGCCTTGCAACCGCTCCAAAACTCACCCACGGGTGGAAGTTCACCAGGCGACTTGGCCGCACGAAAAGGATCCACCGAGCATTCGCGTCCGAAGCACGCGGCGTCGCGTTGTCACGTCCCATGCGGTATCGAGGAAGTGGTCCATCGGCGGCGACGGCCGCTATAGGTTGTGCGCATGTACGTGCCGACGCCGCCCCAGAGCGACCCGCATCCGACCGCCGGGCCTCCCTGGTGGCTCGTCATCGGGCCAGGCTTCGCCGCGCTCATCGGTCTTTTCCTGGTCACCGTGATCTATCGCTTCGACGGCGGGTCGGCCCTTCAGATCGATCTGGCCATGTCCAGCCAGTCCCTGCTGCTGAACGGCCTCGTCGCATACCTCGTCGCGGCCGCGATCGCCTTCCCGGCAGGCCTGCTTCTCGGCGCGCGCTTTCCGACGTCGGTGACCGTGCCCGCGATCGTCTTGATGCTCTTCGGCGTGTTACTGGTCGCCTTCGTCCCGAACAGCGGCCTGTTCCTGGCCGGCCGGGTGCTCAACGGACTCGGCGCGGGCGCCGTCCTCGGGGTGACCGTCGCACTGATCCGGCGACTCCAGGCCGGTCGCGGCGCCGCGACCGGGGCCACGGCGGGCCTCGGTGTCCTCGCCTTGGTGGTGGCACCGGTCCTCGGCGGTTTGCTCTCGGACGCCACCGGTTTCCGGGTGGTGTTCGTGGTGGCCGCGCTGTTCGTGTTCCTCGCGCTCGTCGTCGCCGGAGTCCTCGGCATCGTCGCGCTGGTCAAGGCGAAAACGCCGGCCCGGCCGATGCCGTACCCGCCGTACGCCTGACCTTCAGTCGCCGAGACCCCGAAGCGCCACAAGCAGTTCGTCCGGCACGTCGAGCCCGGCTTCGACCTCGGACACCTTCGCGGCCACGCGCCGGTACGTCGCCCGGCCGCGGGCGCTGAGGTGGACGAGTACCCGGCGCCTGTCCGCGGCGTCGACCTCGCGGTACGCCTGCGCGGTGGTCACCAGTTTGTCGACCACCCTGGTCAGGGTCGGGGCGGTGGCCAGCGTCCGATCGGCGAGGTCGGCCATGGCGAGGCCGCCCTTACCGCTCAGCGCGTCCAGCACCAGCCACTGGTCCAGGGTGAGACCTTCCTTGGCGAGCACCTGCTCGACCCTGGCGGCGACGGACCTCGCGGCGCGGGTGAGCGAGCCGGTGAGCGACATTCCGGCGGTCGCGACGCCGCGTGTCCCCATATCCCGTCCCCTTGCCAAAACCGGACACCCTCGCAATACTTCCAGGTGGAAGCACTTTGACCTTACCGGGCCACCGCACGGAGCGCCATGCCCCTACGCCTCGCCACGCGGCCCCGCGACGACACCTGGCGGGTGGCCATGGTGGTCCCGTTGCAGGGGCCGGCCGGGCTGTTCGGCCCGTCCTGCGAGGCGATCACCGAGCTGGCCGTCCACGAGCTCAACGAATCCGGCGGCATCCTCGGCAGGCAGGTCGAGGCCGAGGTGGTCGACGGCGGCGGCAGTCCCGGACAGGTGGCCGAAGACCTGCGGCGTCTCGTGGACAGCGGGCGGGTCGACGCGGTGAGCGGCTGGCACATCTCGTCGGTCCGGCACGCGCTCGCGCCGGTCGTGGCCGACAGGCTGCCGTACGTGTACACCTCGCTCTACGAAGGCGGCGAGCGCCGTTCGGGGATCTTCTGCACGGGCGAGACACCACGCTGCCAGATCGAACCGGCACTGCGCTGGCTGCGCGACCAGCTCGGCGCCCGGCGCTGGTTCGTCGTCGGCGACGACTACGTCTGGCCGCACCGGTCGGCGCGGGCGATCCGGCAGTACGCCAAGGATCTCGGCCTGCGCATCACCGGCGAGGCGTTCGTCGGACTCGGCGAGGGCGATATGTCCACAGTGGTCCGTTCGGTCGAACAGTCCACCAGCGACGGTGTGCTCATGTTGCTGGTCGGACAGGACGCGGTGCGCTTCAACCGGGCCTTCGCCGCGCGAGGGCTCACCGACCGGTTGATCCGCTTCAGTCCGCTGATGGAGGAGAACATGCTCCTCGCGAGCGGCGCGAACGCCACCGGCAACCTCTACGTCTCCGCCGCCTACTTCCGGTCCATGGTCACCGCCGACGCGATGGACCTGCTCGGCCGCTACGTCGACCGCAACGGTCCCGGCGCCCCGGCCTTGAACAACGCGGCCGAATCCTGTTACGAGGGACTGCACACGCTGGCGAAACTCGTCCGCCGCGCGGGGACGCCGGATCTTCGCGCGCTCAACGCGGCGATCGACGGTGTCGCCTACCACGGCCCGCGCGGCACGATCGAGTTCCGCGGGCAGCAGGCCGACCAGCACGTCCATCTCGCGGTCGCCGACGGCTACGACTTCGAGGTCCTCACCCGGCTCTGAACTCCCCTCTTGACTCGCTCCGGCACACCACATACTTTCATTTGAAATTATTCCACGTGATGCACGTTACGCGGAGGTGAGCATGGGCAACGTGGGCCTTCTCTACGTCGGCGCCGCCTTGATGATCAACGGCCTGATGTTGCTCGGCCGAATACCGCCGCGCTCGGCGGCGGTGCTGAACCTGTTCGTCGGCGCACTCCAGTGCGTCACCCCGACCGTGCTGATCCTGCAGGCGGGCGGGAACCAGGACGCGATCCTCGCCGCGTCCGGCCTGTACCTGTTCGGTTTCACCTATCTGTACGTCGGCATCGCGAACCTCGCCGGCCTGGCGCCCGAAGGCATCGGCTGGTTCTCGCTCTTCGTGGCGGGCGCCGCCGTGGTGTACGCGGGAATCGCTTTCTGGCACGACAACGACCCGGTGTTCGGCGTCATCTGGCTGTCCTGGGCGCTGTTGTGGACGTTGTTCTTCCTGGTGCTCGGTCTCGGCAAGGAGCGGCTGACGCGGTTCACCGGCTGGACCGTCCTGTTGCTCAGCCAGCCGACCTGCACGGTGCCCGCCTTCCTCGGCCTGACCGGCGCCTACCGCAGTGACGCCGGGACGGCGTTGCAGGCGGCCGCGATCGCGGTGGCGCTGGTCGCGGCGGCCGGTTCTCTCGACGTCCTGAAAAACCGTTCCGAGAAAAGGAGTCTTCATGCGACACGGTGACATTTCCGCCAGCCCGGACACGGTCGGCGTCGCGGTGGTCAACTACAAGATGCCACGGCTGCACACCAAGGCCGAAGTCCTCGACAACGCCCGCAAGATCGCCGAAATGGTGGTGGGCATGAAGTCCGGGCTGCCCGGCATGGACCTGGTGATCTTCCCGGAGTACTCGACGCAGGGCATCATGTACGACCCCAAGGAAATGTACGAGACGGCGGCGAGCATCCCCGGCGAGGAAACCGAAATCTTCGCCGCGGCGTGCCGGGAAGCCCAGACCTGGGGCGTTTTCTCCATCACCGGCGAGCGCCACGAGGACCACCCGAACAAGCCGCCGTACAACACGCTCGTGCTCATCAACGATCAGGGCGAGATCGTCCAGAAGTACCGCAAGATCCTGCCGTGGTGCCCGATCGAAGGCTGGTACCCCGGCGAGGAGACCTACGTCAGCGACGGCCCCAAGGGCATGAAGATCTCGCTGATCATCTGCGACGACGGGAACTACCCGGAGATCTGGCGCGACTGCGCGATGAAGGGCGCCGAACTGATCGTGCGCTGCCAGGGTTACATGTACCCGGCCAAGGAACAGCAGGTGCTGATGGCCAAGGCGATGGCGTGGGCCAACAACTGCTACGTCGCCGTGGCGAACGCCGCCGGTTTCGACGGCGTCTACTCGTACTTCGGCCACTCCGCGATCATCGGCTTCGACGGGCGCACGCTCGGCGAGACCGGCGAAGAGGAATACGGGATCCAGTACGCGCAGCTTTCGGTGTCGGCGATCCGCGACGCGCGGACCTACGACCAGTCGCAGAACCACATCTTCAAGTTGCTGCACCGCGGTTACACCGGCGTACAGGACGCGGACGAGGGCGACAAGGGTGTCGCGGACTGCCCGTTCGACTTCTACAAGCTCTGGGTCACCGACGCCAAGAAGGCGCAGGAGAAGGTGGAGGCGATCACCCGCGACACCATCACTCCTCCGACCCCATGATGAGGACGGTGAGCCGGACACCGCGTGAGGTGTGGGCGAAGCTCAGCACCAGCGGGACGAGCACCATCGCGAAATAGGTCCACAAAGGCCAGTGGTAAAGATGGGTCAGGTGCCAGGTTTCCTTGAGGGCGATGAAAAAGGCGCCCGCGCACACGATGAACCAGCCTTTGGCCTTGTTGGCGAAAGTGGCCATGGTGCGCCGCTGACCTGCCGTGAGCGTCCGCATGAACGCACGCTGCACCTTCTTCCGGCGGCGCCGTTCCTTGATGACGGCCACCGGCGGCACCAGCCACCACCAGCGCGACGTGGGGGTGCCGCCGGTGGGACGGCGAGTCTGGACCGAACGCAGGTCTTCGAACCGCTCGCCCTCCTCGCGCAGTTCCAGCGCGCCCTGGTACATGGGCCCGGCGACGAGGAGCCAGCCGCCGAGGAAGGCGGACCAGGCGACGACGTACTCGATGTGGATCACCCCTCCCGGACCACCCGACGTCCGTGATCCGCGGTGACCAGCCTATCCGCCCTAGACTCGGGACGATGGACAGGATCGACAGCGGCAGCAGGGTGATCGCCGCCCCGCCCGCGGCCGTCTACAAAGCCCTCCTCGACCGGGAGTCCCTCGAAGCCTGGTTGCCGCCCGAAGGCATGCGCGGCCGCGTCGAACACTGGGATCCGCGGCCCGGTGGCGGCTTCCGGATGACCCTCACCTACCTCGACGCGTCCACCGCGCCCGGCAAATCGTCGGACGCGACGGACATCGTCGAAGTCGGGTTCGCCGACCTGGTGCCGCCGGAACGCGTGGTGCAAACGGCCGTCTTCGAGTCCGAAGACCCGTCGTTCGCGGGCACCATGACGATGACCTGGCAGCTCGCCGCCGCGGGTGACGCCACCGAAGTGACCGTCACCGCGACGGACGTGCCGACCGGCATCGGCCAGGCGGATCACGAGGCCGGGATCGCCTCCTCCTTGGCGAATCTGGCTTCCTTCACCGAAACGCGCTGACGGCCGGACGCGATGACGATCGCGGCGAGGACGGCCATCACCAGCGGCACGACCAGCGCCGCCCGGAAGCCGCCCAGTGCGGCCTGCGGCGAACCGTCCCCGAGCGCGGCGACGTTGACGGCGGTCACCGCGGACAACCCGAGCGCCGCGCCGAACTGGAAGGCCGTGTACAGCAGACCACCCGCCAGCCCCTGCTCGTCTTCGGCGATCCCGTCGGTGGCGACGATCGTCAGCGGGCCGTAGGCGAGAGCGAACCCGAGGCCCAGGATGATCATCGACGGGAACATCGCCGCGTACGTCCAGTCCAGGTCCAGCGGCAGGAAGAGCGCGTACGCCACGGCGGCGAGCACGAAGCCGCCGAAGATCAGCCGCGTGTTGCCGAACTTCGCCACGAGCCGCGGGGTCAGCGTCGGCGCGAGGATCGCGTCGATCCCGACGGCCAGCAGCGCCAGGCTCGTCTCCACCGTCGACCAGCCCCGGAGCTCCTGCAGGTACAGCGTGACGAGGAACTGGAACCCGAAGAACGAACCCGCGAAGAGCAGGGCGCTGACGTTCGCCCGCACCAGCGGACCCGACCGCAGGATGCCCAGCCGGACCAGCGGCGCGGGCGACCGGCGTTCGACGGCCACGAAGGCCGCCAGGGCCGCCACTCCCCCGGCGAAGGACGCGACAGTCCAGCCCCAGCCCTGCGCGGGGTGTTCCAGCCGGACCACCGCGTAGGCGATCAGCAGCATCGCCGCGGTCACGGTGACCGCTCCGGCGAAGTCCGCGCGCCGCTGGACACGTTCCTGGTTCGCGGGTTCCTTGATGAGCCAGAGCGCGGCGAGCAGGATGACGGCGGAGAGCAACACCGGAGTGAAGAACACCCAGCGCCAGTCGATCCTGGTCAGCAGCCCGCCGATGACCAGGCCGAGCGAGAACCCGCCCGCCCCGGTGCCGGCGTAGAACAGCAGGGCCTTGTTGCGTTTCGGACCCTCCTCGAAGCTCGTGGTGATGATCGACAGGCCGGCCGGGGTCATGAAGGCCGCGGCGACGCCGGTGACGAACCGGGCGAGCAGCAGCATCCAGCCTTCGGTGGCGAACCCGCCCAGCCCGGAGAAGACGAGGAACACCATCAGCCAGGTGACGAACATGCGGCGGCGGCCGTACATGTCCGCGGCGCGCCCGCCCAGCAGCATGAACCCGCCGTAGCCGAGCACGTAGGCGCTCACCACGCCGCTCAGCGTCGCGGTCGAAAGGCCGAGCTCGGCCCGGATGGACGGCAACGCGACGTTCAGCATCGCGACGTCGATGCCCTCCAGGAAGATGGCGCCGCACAGCACCAGGAGCACACCCCAGGCCCGCCCGCTCATCCGGTCGGCGGCACGTGTTGCAGTCAAGATCAGTTCTCCCTCAGTGGACAAGGGACCGACGGTTACCCATCTGCCGGTCGGTTCCCTCTTGTAACCAAGGAGATCTTCCGACACTATCGGTGACCATGGAAGAAGGCACTTTGAACTCACCCAGTCGTTGTGAACTCACCGAGGAGGACTACGAGGCCTTCCAGTGGGACACCCGGGAGGACTGCGAGGTCCGCCAGATCCTGGACCGGGTGGCGGACAAGTGGTCGCTGCTGGTGATCGCGCTCCTCGACCGGAACACCCTCCGGTTCACCGAACTGAAGTACAAGATCGACGGCATCAGCCAGCGCATGCTCACCACCACGCTGCGTCACCTCGAACGCGACGGGCTCGTGACCAGGACCGTCTATCCGGTCGTGCCGCCCCGCGTGGACTACGCGCTGACCCCGCTGGGCATCACGCTGCACCAGACCATCCAGTCGCTGGTCACCTGGACCGAGGAGCATCAGAGCGAGATCGCCGTCGCACGCGACCAGTACGACAAACGCGTCACCGTCTAGGGAGTCGCATGGCCAGACTGTCCGGAGGGGATCCGTCACTGTTGCGGCGGTTGAACGCCGCCGCCGTCCTGCGAGCGCTGTACGCGGCCGAAGAACTCACCCTCTCGGAACTGGTCAAGGCGAGCGAGGTCTCCCGGCCGACGGTCGAGGAGATCGCCGCCGACCTGGGCGGACAGGGCCTGGTCGAGGAGGTCCCGCTCTCCCCCGGCGCACCACGCCCGGTGGGCAGGCCCGCGAAGCGCTACCGCTTCCGCCCCGAGTCCGGACACGTCGCCGGGCTCGAAATCAGCCCGCATCAGACGTTGTGCCTGGTCGCCGACCTGCGGGGCGAGGTCGTCGGACGGGCGAAGGCCGGGCTCACCCCGGAAATGGACGCGGCCGACCGGCTCGACACCGCGCGCCGGGTGCTCGGCACCGCCGTCGAGGGCCACGCGAACGTGCGAGTGCTCGGCATCGGCACCACCGGCGTGGTGTCCGGCGGCAAGGTCGTCCGCAACGATCGCCTTCCCGGCTGGACCGGCCTCGACCTGCCCGCGAAGTTCGGCGGCGGCTGCCCGGTGCTCGCGGGGAACGACACCAAGCTCGCGACGCTGGCCGAACACTGGCGCGGGATCGCGCACGGCGTCGACGACGTCGTCTACGTGCAGGCCGGGCGGACGGTTTCGCTGGGCTTGCTGCTCGGCGGGAAGCTGCACGCCGGCCACAACGGCGCGGCGGGCGAGATCGGCGCCCTGCGGCAGGTCGGCTGGTACACGGCGCTCGACAGGTTCCTCGCGTTCGGCGACGGCTCAGGATCCGCCAAGGCCACCAGACGGGTCTTCGAGGCCCTGCGTGGCGGCGATCCGGAGGCCGAGGCGATCGTGGCCGCCTTCGTGACGGATCTGTGCGTCGGCGTCGCCGCGACCGTGCTCGCCGTCGACCCGCAACTGGTCGTCATCGGCGGCGGGCTCGCGCAGGCCGGGGACCTGCTGACGACGCCGCTGCGCGCCGAACTCGCCCGGCTGTGCCTGTTCCCGGTGCGCGTCGAGACGTCGACACTCGGCGACGACGCGGTGGCGCTCGGCGCTGTCCGGCTGGCGCTGAGCCGCGTGGAGCGCGAACTGTTCAGCGTCGCGGACGTCGCCTGAGCAGGCCGATCACCACGATCAGCACGGCCACCGCGCCACTGGTGAACAGCTGCGCCCGCGCGTCGGCGTCCGTCCACATGAGAACGAGGACGCCCGCCATCGCGACCAGGGCGACCCAGCTGAGCCACGGGAAACCCCACATCCGCACCGGCAGGTCCGCGGCCGTGCCGTCGCGTTCCGCCGCTTTCCGCAGCCGCAACTGGGAGAGCGCGACGAAGATCCAGACCAGCAGGATGTTCGCCCCGATGGCGTTGAGCAGGAACGGCAGCACGTGTTCGGGGGCGAGGAAGTTCAGCAGTACGGCCACGAAACCGAACGCGACCGACGACAGCACCGCCGTCCGGGGGACACCCGTTCCGGACAGTTTCAGCATCGCGCGCGGCGCTTCACCGCGCTCGGCCAAGGAGAACACCATCCGCGAAGCGCCGTAGAGGTTCGCGTTCAGCGCCGAGAGCAGCGAGGTCAGCACGACGAAGCTCATCAGCAGCGCCGCCGACGGCACCCCGATCTGCTCCAGGATGGTCACGAACGGGCTGGTGTTGGCCGAAGCGGACTCCCACGGCAGCAACAGCACGATCAGCGCCACGGAGCCGATGTAGAACAGCAGCAGCCGCACGATGACGGTGCGCGTGGTGCGGCGGATCGAGCCTGCCGGGTCTTCGGACTCCGCCGCGGCGATGGTGACCAGCTCCATGCCACCGAAGGAGAACGCGACCGCGAGCAGACCGGTCAGCACTCCTTGGAGACCATTGGGCAGGAACCCGCCGTGCCCGGTGAGATTGTCCAGCCCGACCGGCGTCGTCCCCGGCAGGACCCCGAACACCGCCAGCGTGCCGAGCACGAGGAACCCGACCACGGCGGTCACCTTGATCGCGCCGAACCAGAACTCGAACTCCCCGAACGAGCGCACGGCGAACAGGTTCACCACGGTCAGCACCGCCATGAACAGCAGCACCCAGGTCCACTGTGGAATCGTGGGCAGCAGCCCGCTCGCGATCCCCGCCGCCGCGGTCGCCTCGGCGGCCACCACGACCACCAGCAGCGACCAGTACAGCCAGCCGACGGTGAACCCTGCCCAGCGCCCGAGCGCCTTCTCCGCGTACACCGAGAAAGATCCGCTGCTCGGCTCGGCCGCCGCCATCTCGCCCAGCATGCGCATGACCAGCACCATCAGCAGGCCCGCGACCACATAGGACAGCAGGATGCCGGGACCGGCGGTCTTGACCCCCGCGCCGGTGCCGACGAACAGCCCGGCGCCGATCGCGCCGCTGATGGCCAGCATGGTGACGTGCCGCCGCCGGAAACCGGTGCCGAGCGACCGGGTTTCGGTCGCGGTCACGGGTTCGGCGGGACCTGGTGCGGGCATGGTGGATCCATTCGTGTGCGGCGGTACGCGGTGCTCAACCGCGGGACAACTCTTCCAGCCGTTCATGGAGCCGGTCGACGTGGTCCTCACTTTCGGGCTTCATCAGCACGCTACGCAGGATCCTCGCGCCGTCCGCATCCGCGTCGACCCCGGTGTGACGCAGGCCGAACTGCGGCCCGCTCACCCGGAGCGTGCTGAGGAACACCGGATCCTTCGCCGCGGCCATGCCGACACGCATGATCCGTGCGCTCGTCTCGTCGATCTTCGACAGCGAAAGCGGTTCCGTGCGGGGGAAGTAGGTGACGATGTCGAGTTCCGGTGGCTGGTACAGGTCGAAGCGCTCGGAGTCCTCCAGCAGCTTCGCCCATCGCAACGCCGCGCGGCGCCCGGCCGCGAGCACCCGGCCCAGCCCGTCGGGGGTGGGCGGCAGCACCCGGAAGGTGAGCCACAACGCGGCGGCGGCCGCGCCCGCCCGGGAGCATTCGAGACTGATCTCGCCGAGGTGCAGGTCTTCCGAGGTGAAGTAGGTGTACGGCGAATCGTGCAGGTAGAACCGCCCTGCCCCGGGATCCTTGAACAGCACCGCGCCGCAGCCGTAGGGCTGGAGGCCGTGCTTGTGCGGGTCGATGACGATCGAATCGGCCTCGGCGATGGCGAGCCACGGCGCTTCGGGCAGCCCTTCCGGACCGTCCAAACCGGACAGAAGCCGGAAGAAACCACCGTAGGCGGCGTCGACGTGCACCCGGACGCCGTAGCGTTCACGCAGCGCCATGGCCTCGTGGACCGGTTCGACCGTGCCGAGCGCGGTCGTGCCCGCGGTGAGCACCACGGTGCCGATCTTCCCGGTGCGCAGCAGCTCTTCGAGCGCGTCGAGGTCCATCGCGCCGCGAGCGTCGACAGGCACCGTATGCCCCTCGACGCCGAGCACCCCGCACATCCGGCCGTGCGTGTAGTGCGCCTCGGCGCTGTACGCGATCCCCTTGCCCGGATGCGTTTCGCGCGCGACGAACAGCGCCTCGAGGTTCGCCATCGTGCCGCTGGTGGTCAGATGCCCCAGATGCTCTGTGTAGCCGAACATCGTGGCCAGCTGCCGGACCACCTCGCGTTCCATCTCGGCCGTCGCGGGCCCGCCGTCGAGCGCGTGGTTGTTGGGGTTGACCAGCATCGCGGTCAGATAGCCGACCACCGCGGCCGGATGCGGCGGTTTGAGCATCTGGCCCGCGTAGGACGGGTGGAAGAACGGGTAGTTGTCCTTCAGTCGCTCGGTGAGCTCCTCGAACGCGGTCTCGAACCGCCCGTCGGGGATCTCCAGCGACGGATGCGTCCGTACGGGGGTGAACGTCTCCGCCCACGCCTCGTTCGACGTCAACGCCTGACCGAGCCAGTACCGGAAGTCCATCAAGCGCGCCCTTCGATCGTTCGGCTCCAAAAAACGTAGAAGTCGCCGGAGGTCTCGCGCAACCGTCTTCGGTAGGGGTCAGCTCTCCCGGGCTATAGCCGCCTGGCGCCGCTCTTCGCCCCTCTCCTCCAGTTGCTTGACGATCTCCCGCAGCGAAACGGCCAGATCGGTGCACTCCGCCGGGCTCAGCCTGTCGGTGACGAACGCTTCTTCCTGGTTGAACTCCGGGAAGAGCTCCCGCATCAGCCGCTCCCCCTCCGGTGTCAGCGCGAGCAGCACGAGCCGACCGTCGACGGGGTGTTTGCGCCGGGTGACCAGGCCATGGGCCTCCAAGGTCTTCATCACCCCGGTCAGCGTCCCCTTGGTGATCCCGGACTCCGCGGCGACGTGCCTGGTCTCCTTCTCACCGAAGATCCACACCACCCAGAGCACCACGAACGCGGTCCAGGTGAGGCCGGCGGTGCGCAGGACCGAGTTCTCGAAGTGCAGCCGTACCGCCGTGGCGGCGCGGTGGAGGTTGGCCACCGCCTCCATCCGCTCCCAGAGCAGCGGGATCCCGCCCAGTTTGGCCCGCACGGCGTTCTCGGTCTCGGCCAGCGTGTGATACCCGGTCAACAGCCACATCCTCACCGGCCCCGCGGCGCCAGTACGGTGGGCGCGCACCCCCGCGCGCCCGATCCGCCGATCGTATGCGGAACGGGCGGGAGTCCACAGTGGTCTTTCGGGGCGCCTGTCCTGTTTCGGACAATTTCGCGCCTCACCGAGTGGGAACGGCGGCGCGGTGCTCGGCGATGTCGCCGAACAGATCGCCCATCTCCTCGACGCGCTCGATCACCTGCCCGGCGGTGAACAGCAGGTCGGCGGCCTTGCGGCAGGCCTCGACCTCCTCCCAGGTCACCGGGGTGGACACGGTCGGGACGGCGCGGCCGCGCAGGGAGTAGGGCGCGATGGTGGTCTTGGCGGTGTTGTTCTGGCTCCAGTCGATGAACACGCGGCCGGGGCGGATCGCCTTCGTCATCCGGGCGACCACGGTTTCCGGTGACCGGCGCGCGAGTTCCTCCGCGACCGCTTTGGCGTACTCGGAGGTGCGTTCGTCCGATCGGGTGCGCACCGGGCAGTACAGCTGCATTCCCTTGTTGCCGCTGGTCTTCGCGTACACCGTCAGGCCGTCTTCGGTGAGCAGGTCGCTGAGCGTCTCGGCGACCCGGCAGCAGTCGACGACGTCCGCGGGCGGGCCGGGGTCGAGGTCGAACACCAGCAGATCGGGCGACTTCCGCGCGCCACGCGGTCCGACAGTCCATTGTGGAACGTGCAGTTCCAGTGCGGCGAGATTGGCCGCCCACATCAGCGTCGGGAGGTCGCCGACCACCGGGTAGTCGAGCGTCTCCTCCCCGCCCCGGCGGCCCCGGTTCGTGAGCCGCGCGGTGCGCACCCATTCGGGCGCGTGCCGGGAAACGTTCTTCTCGTAGAACGGTTCGCCGTCGACGCCGTCCGGGAACCGGCGGAACGTGGCGGCGCGGTCGCGCAGATGCGGGAGCATGGCCGGGGCGACGCGGCGGTAGTAGTCGAGGACCTCGCGTTTGGTGAAACCGTGCGCCGGATAGAGCACCTTGTCCAGATTGGACAGCCCCAGCCGCCGTCCCTCCACCTCGACCGTTATCCGCTCTTCAGGCACCCTTCGACGATAGATCACCGGCGGGGTTTCCGGGGTACCGTGAGCCATGAGTACTGTGCCGGACGCGATCGCCCCGATGCTGGCGACCGACGGTGACCTGCCCACCGGCGGGTGGGGGTACGAATACAAATGGGACGGCTACCGCTGCTGCCTGCGGGTCGCGCGCGACGGCGAGACGCGCCTGACCAGCCGGCGCGGCCTCGACATCACGGCGACGTACCCGGACGTGACCGCCGAAGCGCTCAGCGGCCGCGAAGCCGTCCTCGACGGCGAGATCGTCGTCCTCGACGACCAGGGACGGCCGAGCTTCCCGCTGCTGCAGACCCGGCACCTGCGCACGCCCGACGCGTCGCTGCTGGAACGCAGCCCGGTGCACTTCTTCGCCTTCGACGTGCTGCTTCTCGACGGCGGCCTCCTGCTGGACGAGCCCTACTCCGCCCGTCGTGAGCTGCTGACCTCCCTGGGGGCCGGTGGCCGCATCGTCATCCCGCCGGGTTACACCGACGACGACATCTCGCCCGATCAGCTGCTCGAAGTGGTCCGGCAACACGGTCTCGAAGGGCTGATCGCGAAGAAGCTCGACAGCCGGTACCACCCCGGCAAACGGACGCGGCAGTGGATCAAACGGGCGCTGTGGCACACCCAGGAAGTCGTGATCGGCGGCTGGCGGCCCGGCGAAGGACGGCGCTCGGGGACCCTCGGCGCGCTGCTGCTCGGCGCGCACGACGAGTCCGGTGACCTGCGGTACGTCGGCGATGTCGGGACCGGGTTCAGCGACAAGGTCCTCGATGACCTGTACGCCCGGCTCATCCCGCTGGAACGGAAGACACCGCCCTTCGCTTCGGAGGTCCCGCGTGATCGGGCGCGGCGGGTGCGGTGGGTGACGCCGGAGCTCGTCGGGGAGGTAGTGCATCGGAACTGGACCCCGGACGGCCGGTTGCGGCACACGACGTGGCGGGGACTGCGGGCAGACAAGACCCCCGAGGACGTCGTGCTGCCGTGACAGCGGCGCACGTCTGCCTGACTCGGGGTCCCACGGCGTGTCAGCGCTGTGGCAGCCCGGTGTCAGGACGGTCGGCGATCGTTGCTTCAACAACACGAGATCACCACCTCCGAGGGAGTTCCCACCATGTCTGTTTTCACCACGACGTCGCCGATCACCGCCACCCTGACCACCGCCGGTGCCTGGGTCCGCGTCGCCGCGAGCGACCGTTCGGACACGGTGGTCCTGGTCGAGCCGATCGACAGCACGAGCAAGTCGGACGTGAAGGTCGCCGAGAACACGAAGGTCGACTTCGCCGGCGGAGAGCTCTCGATCGAGACCAAGAAGGCGGGCGGCAAGAACGGTTCGGTCGCGATCACGATCGAGGTGCCCACCGGTTCCAAGCTGGTCCTGAACACGGCCTGGTCGGACGTGCTCGCCGAAGGCCGGTTCGGTGACTGCGAGCTGGAGGTGTCGTCAGGCCGGATCAAGGTCGACCGGGTCGCGGCGGTGCGGGGCAACCTGGCGGCGGGCGAGGTCACGATCGGGCATGTCGCCGGGACCGTGACCGTCGAAGGCGGCACGGCGGGCATGCGGATCGGCGAGGCCGAAGGCTCCGTCAAGTACGTGGGCGCGACCGGGAAGATCTGGATCGGGCACGCCCGGTCCGGCGTCGACCTCGCCGGTTCGAGCGGGAGCTTCGACATCGACCGCGCCGACGGCGACGTCATCGCGAAGGCGGCCAACTGCCCGATCCGCGTCGGACGGCTGTCGCACGGTGCGGCCGAGCTGATGAACGCGTCCGGTGGCATCGAGGTCGGCATCGGCGGGGACAGCGCCTCGGTGGACGCCGAGAGCAAGAAGGGTTCGGTGCGCAACTCGTTCGGCACGGGCGGGGTTGCTGACGGTGTTGCGGGCGGCGTCAAGGTTTACGCGCGCACTCGGCTCGACGACATCGTCATTCGCCGCGCGGCCGCTTGAGGTTCCGACCGCTTGAGGTTCCGACCGTGGTGACACCCTTTGCGGGTGTCACCACGGTTTTTCCGTTTGAAACTCGCATTTAGTCTACTAATTGCCACTGCCTGAACGGCGTCATACTTGTGGGTGTTACATAAACGTGTGATAGAACATCTGTTCGACTGCGGGTAATGTTGATCTCGTGGCCATCGACAGCACATCCCCGACGACACCCGCCGAGTGGTGGCGCGTCGACACCGCGATGTTGCATGCCCGCAAACAAGAACTGGAAGTCCTCAAACGCCAACTGGATGCCGAGCAGAACGCGATCCTCGCCGAAATCAACACCCGAGGGATCCGCGGCTGCTCCGGACACTCGACGCTGGCGGCACTGATCTACGAAGACTTCCTGGTCACGGACAAGGAAGCCAACGACCGTGCCGACCGTGTCCTCGCCCTCCACCCCGGCCCCACCATCGGCGGCGACCCAACCCCACCTCTCGCGCCCTTGACCGCTGCAGCAGCGGCGGAAGGCGCGATCGGCGGCTCACAAATCGACGCCATCATCCGCACCCTCGCCCGTATCCCCTCCACAGTGGCGGAAGGCAAGATTCGAGACGGCGAAAAGATCCTGGTCGATCTCGCTCGTCATACCGGACCACGCGCCATCGCCCGAGCCGGACGACGCCTGCTGGACAACCTCGACCCCGACGGGAAGGAACCCCGTAATGAGGATCCCAAGGATGTGCGGCCGGAGTTGCGGTTCGTCAAACACCGCGACGGCACCCTCGGCCTCAAGGCGACGCTTGACCTGGAAACCTACGCCCGCCTGAAGTCTGACCTGGATCCCATGGCCAAGCCCCACAAGGCCATCGACGGCATCCGAGACCCCCGCACCCAAGATGAGCGCTATGGGGATGCCTTCACCGACTATGTGCGCCTGAAAACCACCAGCCGCAATTTGCCCGGCCAGGCAGGCGAGGCCACCCACATCCTCGTCACCATGTCGTACGAAGACCTGATCAACGATCTCGGTGAAGCTCACCTGGATCTAGTCGGGCCGATCAGCGCCACCGACGCCCGCATCCTCGCCTGCGACGCTCGTGTCAGACCCGGAGTCCTCGGCACCGCGGGCGAACCCCTCGACATCGGCCGCTCCAAACGCACGGTGTCCTTGGCCCAGAAGTACGCACTCACCATCCGCGACAGAGGCTGCGCGTTCCCTGGCTGCGATATGCCGGTGCCGCGTTGTACGGCGCACCACATTGTTTTCTGGCGTCACCACGGCGAAACGAAAATCGACAATCTCGTGCTCCTATGCACCCGGCACCACCGGCTGATCCACCGCAGCGAATGGAAAGTCCAGATAGCCCAAGACGGACTTCCCGAATTCACCGCCCCCACCTACCTCGACCCCACCGGACAACCCCGACGCAACACCATGCACCTCAGGACATAGACCGACCGCCCCCCGCAAGCAGTCGACTACTTGCGCCACCCAAACGAGCCGGGACTGGAGCCGTGTCGTTCGCTGCAGCAGGCGATGGCGGGTGTGACTCCCGCAGCGCGGACAAGGCGGCGGGATCGCGTGGATCAACGGCACCAGCCGGGGTGACGTCGTACCGACAGCATCTCGTGCAGCTGCTGCCACACACCGACCTCGGTCCAGTCCTGCATCTCCGAAACCGACGCTCCACCCGCGGCAACAGACCGTCATCGCCCACCCTCGCAGAAGACCACCGGGACACAACATCAAACCCACAACCAGGATCCTTAGTCGACTACTCGCGTTCGTGTCATCACCCGCGTGAGGCGAACCGGTCCAGCGCGTCCAGCTTCCAGGCTCGCTTCACGTCGCTGGACCGATGGCCCGAGCCGTCGTCGATCAGCAGTTCGGCTCCGGGCCAGGCTCGGGCGAGTTCCCAGGCCGTGTCCACTGGGCAGCTCAGGTCCCGGCGTCCGTGGATCAGTACGCCGGGGATGTCCCGCAACAGGGCGGCATCGCGGATCAGAGCGCCCGGTTCAAGCCAGCCAGCGTGAGAGTAGTAGTGCGTGACGATGCGTGCGAATGCCAATTCCCACTCGCCGATCGGACCTTTGTGGACGGTCGCGCCTGGCTCCAGAGAAAGGACGGTGTCCTCCCAGGTACACCAGGAACGGGCGGCCTCGGTCCGGATGTGCGGGTCGGGATCCGCCAGGAGCCGTGCGTAGGCGACGACCAGGTCACCGGAGAGATCGCCGCGGAAGCGGGCCCACTCTTCGGGGAAGAAGCGGCCGGCGCCGCGATACAACCAGTCGACCTCGGAAGGGCGTGTCGTGCTGATGGCGCTGACGATGATCTCCGTGACCCGCTCCGGGAACCGTTCGGCGTAGGCGAGTGCGAGCGTCGTGCCCCACGAGCCGCCGGTGACGAGCCAGCGTTCGATACCCAGATGTTCGCGTAGCCGTTCCATGTCGGCGACGAGATGCTCCGTCGTGTTGTACCGCATGTCTGTCGCCGGGTCGCTCGCGTGCGGGGTGCTGCGGCCGCAGCCGCGCTGGTCGAACAGCACCGCGCGGTAGCGGGCCGGGTCGAACATCCGCCGCATGCCAGGCGTGCAGCCCTGTCCGGGGCCGCCGTGCAGCATGACCGCCGGTTTCCCGGCCGGGTTCCCGCAGGTTTCCCAGTGGACGAGGTTGCCGTCACCTACATCGAGCAGTCCCGAGTCGTAGGGCTCGACAGGAGGATACAGATCGATCATGAACCGAGACTAGACCGTCAGTGAGACCGCGAAACACTTTCGCCGCAACGAAGTTCAGCACACCGGCCCTTTCCTCGCCGCGCTCGAAGGGGGAGATTCATTGGTACCGGCCGAAATCACCAGAAACGGAGAACCATGGCGCTTGACGGCATGAACTTCACGCTCGGTGTGGAAGAAGAGTTCGTCCTCCTCGACCCGATGGACGGCTCGGTCGCGTTGCGCGCACCCGATCTTCTCGAGAACCTCGCGCCCGGACCGGACGTCACCGGTGAGCTGATGCGATTCCAGATCGAGACCGCGACCGACGTCTGCCGCGGCCTCGACGAGGTGCGGTCGGAATTGACGAGGCTGCGGCAGACCGTCGCGAGGGCGGCCGAGGCCGACGGCTGCCTGATGGTGGCGGCGGGGATCCCGCCCGGTGAACTGCGGCCGGACGCGCTCACGTCCGATCCCCGCTATCGGCGGATGGCCCAGGCGTTCCCCGAACTGATCGACGAGGCGGGGACGTGCGCCTGCCATGTGCACGTCGGCCTGCCTTCGCGGGATCTCGGCGCGCGGGTCCTCGCGGGGCTGCGGCCGTGGCTCGCCCCGTTGCTGGCGCTCAGTGTCAACTCTCCGGTCGAGAACGGCACCGACTCCGGCTGGTCGAGCAGGCGCTTCCCGATCTGGGACCGGTGGCCGACGGCGAAACCTCCCGACGAATGGTCCGGTGCGGCCGCCTACGACCGGAGTATCGGGGACGCCTTGCGTCACGGCGCCGCCCTCGACGCGGCAGGCGTGTACTTCTACGCCCGCCTTTCCCCTCGCTATCCCACCGTCGAGGTACGGATCGCCGATGTCTGTCTGGCCGTCGACGACGCCGTGCTGCTCGCGGCACTGGTTCGCGGACTGGTCGCGACCTGCGCCGGAACCGCGAGGCCGCCGCGAGCCCGCGGTGCCCGGATCGGCGCGGCGTTGACGGCCGCCGCGCGCCGCGGCCTCGACGGACCGGGCATCGACGTCTTCACCGGCAGGGAGGCCGATCAGCGCGACCTTCTCGGGGAACTCGTCGATTTCATCCGGCCGGCGCTCGGTGCCGCGGGTGACACCGAAGACGTGGAGCGGGGGCTGGACTCGCTGTTCGAGCACGGGACAGGAGCGACCCGGCAACGCCAACTGCTCGCGGAAGCGGCTTCAACCGGTGAATTCGCCGCGGATCTCGCCCACGCGACGATGAACGTGCCGACCCGATGAAGGGGGCCGGCGTCACAGCCAGCCGGACTCCCGGGCGATCCGCACCGCGTCGACACGGTTGCGGGCGCTGAGCTTCGAAACGATCGTCGTCAGGTAGTTCCGCACGGTACCGGCGGACAGGAAGAGTTCCGCCGCGATCTCGGTCGGGTCGGAGCCGACCGACGCCAGCCTGAGCACCTCGATCTCGCGGGCGGTGAGCGGGCATTCCTCGCTGTCCCAGGCGGCGAGCGCCAGATCGCCGTCGACGACGCGCCGCCCGGCGGCGACCCCGCGGACCGCGTTGGCCAGCCTGTCGGCGGGCGCGTCCTTCCGCAGGAAACCGTTGACCTTCGCGGCCAGTGCCCGCCGGAGGGTGCCGGGGCTGCCGAGCGAGGTGAGGATCAGCGTGCGCACCTCGGGCAGTTGCTCGTGCAGTTCGGCGGCCGCGGTGAGCCCGTCCTTGCCGGGGAGGTCGATGTCGATGAGCGCGATGTCGGGGCGCGCGGACTGGGCGAGCGGGAGGATCTCGTCACCGCTGGCGCATTCGGCGACGACCTCGATGTCGGCTTCGAGGCCGAGCAGCGCGACCAGAGCCCCACGGACAATGTGCATGTCCTCCGCCACCAGGACCTTGATCATCGACCCCATCTGCCTTTCGCCTGCGCCTCGCCCCACGAGCCGACAATACTATCCTCACACACCCGTCCCGCGAAATGGAAACCGGCCCTTGACCGCCGCGGGGGGACGCGGTCAAGGGCCGGTTCTGTGTTGCCGCGGGAATACGTTCTTCGGACCGCACCAACACGGCCGGGGTAGTTCCGGCGTGAATGCGCTACCAGGAATTTTGCGGCCATCCGACGCGAAGATCCAGTGTTCACACCACCGCCGACCTGTGGTTTTCGCATGGTCATCCCATGATGTGCGGCCTTCCCCAGACCCACCGGGGGCACTGTGAAATTTTCACGTCGCCGCACACATGAATCCATATCCGGCGGTGAATCAAGCACTTCAGGAGAAGCGGCGGCGAACACTACTGTCGGAAACCACAAAGCACACCGGAATTCCTTGAACGAAAGGACGGTACAATGGATGAGACTGTCCGGCGAGCCGTGGAGCGAGCCATTGGCGCCATGAACGAGAAACTGGGCGAAGAGCTCACTATCGACGACATCGCCCGTGCGGCGACCTTCAGCAAATTCCATTTCACCAGGGTGTTCCAGCAGGCCACCGGCGTCTCGCCCGGCCGGTTCCTGTCCGCGCTGCGGCTCGACGAAGCCAAGCGCCTGCTGCTGACGACCTCGATCACGGTCGCCGACATCAGCCACCGCGTGGGTTACAACAGTGTCGGCACCTTCAGCACGCGGTTCAGCAGCCGCGTCGGCCTCTCCCCCTCCGCGTACCGCCAGCAGGGCGGTTTCCAGCACCGTCTGGCGGGCGAACCCCGTCCCGGCCCGAAGCCGGCGATCGTCCGCGGTTTCGTCTCGGCGCCGCCGGAGATCTCACCCGGCCTCGTCTTCGTCGGTCTTTTCCCGACTCGCATCCCCGAGGGCGAGCCCGTGCGCTACACGGTCATCGACGTCCCCGGCCCCTATCAGCTGACCGACGTCCCGGAAGGCACCTGGCACCTCGTCGCTCACTGCGTGACCGGGCCGCTCACCCGCCGCGGCACCGGGTTCACCGGGCACCACGGCCCGATCACCGTCGAGCCGGGCGTCACCGCGCGGCTCGCGGACCTGCGGATGCGCCCCAAGCGCCTGTTCGACCCGCCGGTCCTGCTCGCGCTGCCCGACCTGCGGCACCGGCCGGAGCCCGTCAAGCGCGCGGCCTGACCTTCACCCCAGTGCCATGAAAGGGTCGTTCAAGACAAAAATGTCTTGAACGACCCTTTCATGACGTCCGTGGGAGCGGGGTCTCAGGCGGACAGGCGGCCCACCGAGGGAGCGAAGCCCTCGCGGATGTTCTGCCGCCAAAGTTCGTAGGCGGGTGTCCCGTCGGCGGCGTTCTCGACGACCTCGGTCGAGTCGGCCAGGTCGACGGCCTCCTCGATGCTCAGCCCGGCGAGCGTCCGCGCGGCGCGGCGGGTGTGCGCGGGGACGAACGACGAGAACGTCCTCGCCTTCACCGCGAACACGACACCGAGGCCGAGTTCGTCCTGGTGCTCCCCCGCCGACTCGCGCAGCCTGGCCAGCCCCGGCTGATCACAGCCGCCCGCGAAGGTCGAGGCGAGCCCGACGCCGCTCCACAGGTCCGGGCGGCGTCCGGCGGGGAAGCGGTTCACCGCCGCGGCGACCTTCACCGGGTCCGCGCCGTTGATGAACCACAGCGCCCGCCCGATGCCCTGGTCACAGGCGCGCGGGAAGTACGCCGGGGTGCCGGCCCACGGGTACGGCTTGGGGACGAACTGCCCGTCGACCCACTTGCGCGTGTCGAAGTACGCGCGGTCGAACGCGTAGCCGTCGACGGCCAGCCAGCTCATCGTCGGATGGAACGGGACGCCGTCCAGATCCGGCAGCACCTTCTTCCACAGCGGCCGGGGTAGCCGGGCCATCGCGAACCCGATGCCGATGTAGGTCAGGAACACGTGCGGGAGGCCGGGGCCGCTCATCAGTTCGGCCGTGCGGTCCTTCCGGCCGCCGGGCATGACGTCGAGGATGGTGAACGCCATCGCCGCGCCCTCGTAGGCGAACCCGCGCATCTCCTGCTCGACCATGTCCAGCCGCCGCTCGGCTTCCCACAGCGCGGGTCCGTGGATCCCCCATTCGAACCCGCACACCACCGCCTGCGGGATCGACTCCAGCCGGGCGGTCGCCGGCTTCGGCGGCACCCCGAACCCGCGTCCCTCGAAGCTGACCGAAGCCAGCGAAGGTGCGAACACGGCCTGACGGAGGGCACCCAGCAGTGAGCTCATCACATACGTCCTTTGTGGATAGTGGCGGCTTCGCGCGCGAACTCGGCTCTTGCCGAGGAGACCACGCCGTGCTCGCCGTCCGCTCGACGGTCGATCGAGGTCGGAGCCGGTACCGCCGAACAGTCCATCCCGGCCATTGACAATGGCGATTTCACCCGTTCGCCGAGCTAATTCACCGGAGTGGTACGTACTCGACGGGGAATGAAAAGCACTTATGTCGGCAATTTTACCGTCTTCTATCCTGACACTGGGTAATCGATCGATAGCAGTTTCATACTCCTCGAAGCTTCCGCATCGCCGCAGCTCACCAGGGCATTGATCGACCGAGCAGGCCGCCGAAAAAAGCACAACCTTGAATCGTGCGATTCAGATTCACTCTTCCGGGTTTGATATGTACACTGAGAGTTAGCGCGTTTTGGGGAAGAGGAGGTCGGAGTGATCCGAGTCCTATTGGCCGAGGATATGCACATGGTCCGCGGCGCCTTGGTCGCTCTGCTGAACCTCGAACAGGACATCGAGGTCGTCGCGGAGGTCTGCTCGGGCGACAAGATCCTCCCGATGGCCGCGGAGTACCTCCCGGACGTCGCGATCATCGACATCGACCTGCCGGCCAAGGACGGACTCGCCGCCGCTTCCGAGCTCTACCAGCAACTTCCCAGCGTCCGTACGCTGATCCTCACCTCGCTCGGGCGTCCCGGCACGGTGCGCCGCGCGCTCGACGCGAAGGTCAACGGCTTCCTGCTCAAGGACGCGCCCGCCGACAAACTCGCCAACGCCGTCCGCTCGGTCGCCATCGGCCGCCGCGTCATCGACAGTGAACTCGCGTTGTCCGCCTGGGAAACGGAGGATTGCCCGCTGACCCCGCGGGAGGTCGAGATCCTCCGCCTCGCGGCGAACGGGCGCACGGTCGCCGACATCGCGGCGGAGCTGTTCCTGTCACCGGGTACCGTGCGGAACTATCTCGCCACGGTGGTCACGAAACTCAACGCCCGCAACCGGGTGGACGCCATCCGCATCGCCACCGACTCCGACTGGCTCTGACCCGCGCGCGTCTTCTCCTTTGCCGCGAACGGTTCCGCGCTCCAGGTCATGACGATCGCATACGCGGCAACGAAGAAATCACGGTTCGCCGGGTGTTTCCGGCACTGTTCCGAAGGTTCTCCCTCTGTCACCGTCACAGAGGGGGAGTCCGCCGGAGGGGCAGGGGATGCACGCGATGACCATCGACCAGGGAGACACGGCCACCGCGCCGGTCGCCTCGAACCGGGTGCCGGACGCGGTACGCGCGCGGCTCCTCGGCCCTCTCGAACTGCACGCCGGCGGCGCCGATCGCGCACCGACCACGCCGAAACTCCTGCAACTGCTGGCGATGCTGCTCATCCGTCCCGGCAAGACGGTCCACGTCGACTCCCTGGTCCACGAGCTGTGGAACGCCGCGCCCCCGCGCAGCGTCCGCCGGACCCTGCACACCTACGTCCACCACCTCCGCCGCCACCTCGATCCCGACGGCAACGGCGATCTGCTGATCACCTGCCCGCCCGGGTACCGGCTGGACGTCGATCCGGCGGTGGTCGACGTGTCGGAGTTCCAGCGGCTCCAGCAAGTCGGCCGCACTCTGCTGGACGAGGGCGACAACGCGGCGGCCGCCCACGCTTTCCGTACCGCGCTGGACCTGTGGTCCGGTCCCCCGCTGGCCAACATCCACTGTGGACCGACCCTGGCCGCCTACACCGTCTATCTGCTGGAGCACCGGCGCAACGCCCGTGACCTGTGGATCGAGGCCGAGATCCGGTCCGGGCGGCACCGGGAGATGCTCGGCGTGCTGCGGTCGCTGACCACCGCGAACCCGTTCGACGAAACCCTGCACGGCCAGCTGATCCGCGCGCTGGGACTCAGCGGGCGGCGCAGCGACGCGCTGGCGTCCTATCACTGGCTGCGGGCGAGGCTCGAGGACGAACTGGGGGTGAAACCCTGCGCCGAACTGCGAGAGCTGCACCGCGAACTGCTTTCCGAGGGACACCCGATCCGCTGAACGAGCACCACCCCGCCACCAGATCCAGGAAGTTGAGGAGTCAAGCATGACCGCTCGCACCTACGGCCAGTTCTGCGGCCTCGCCCGCGCGCTCGAGATCATCGGGGAACGCTGGTCCCTGCTCGTGATCCGCGACCTGGTGCTCGGCCCGAAGCGCTTCGACGAGCTGCAGCAGGGCTTGCCGAAGATCCCGACGAGCATCCTGTCGACCCGGCTCAACGAACTCGAACGGCACGGTGTCGTCCAGCGACGGGTGCTTTCGCAGCTCGACGCCGGGGTGGTCTACGAGCTGACCGAGTACGGCAACGACCTCGACCAGATCCTGCTGCAGCTGGGCCTGTGGGGTGCCCGTTCGCTCACCGACCCGGCGGCGGACGACCTGTTCACCCTCGACGCGGCCATCCTGTCGCTGTACACGACGTTCCAGCCGGACGCGGCCCGCGGCGTCCGTGGCTCGTTCGAGCTGCACTACGGAGATCAGATGATCGTCCACGCGGTGGTGGAGGACGGCGCGGTGACCGCGGGCGAGGGCCCGCATCCGGATCCGGACCTCGTCATCGAGCCGCGCGGGCCGCTCATGCTCAAGCTGCTGAACGGCGAGCTGGACGCCACGAGCGCGCTCACCTGCGGCGCTGTCGCCATCAAGGGCGACCCTGCGCGGCTGGAGCTGTTCACGAGGCTGTTCCACATCCCCTCGGCGCCGTCGAAGGCCGAAGGGCTCGTCACGCACTGAGGACGTGTCCGCGGCGGGACCGGGCCGAGACACCGGTCCCGCGCGGTCACTCCAGGTGCCTATTCGAAACGTGAAGTGTCGCCGGCGCCGTGGCGCACGATCTCCGGCTCCCCCGACGAGAAATCGATGACCGTGGTGGGCTCGACCCCGCAGTCGCCGGAGTCGATCACCGCGTCCACCACGTGCTCCAGCCGCTCCTTGATGTCCCAGCCCTGGGTCATCGGCTCCTCCTGGTCGGGCAGCAGCAGCGTGCTCGACAGCAGTGGTTCGCCGAGTTCGCCCAGCAGCGTCTGGGTGACCACGTGGTCCGGGATGCGCACGCCGACGGTCTTCTTCTTGGCGTGCAGCAGACGGCGCGGAACCTCCTTGGTGGCCGGGAGGATGAACGTGTAGCTGCCCGGCGTGGACGCCTTGATCGCGCGGAAGACCGCGTTGTCCACGTGCACGAACTGGCCCAGCTGGGCGAAGTCCTGGCACACCAGGGTGAAGTGGTGGCGGTCGTCCAGCTTGCGGATGCTCCGGATGCGATCGATGCCCTGCTTGTTCCCCAGCTGGCAGCCGAGGGCGAAGCAGGAGTCCGTCGGGTACGCGATGAGCCCGTCTTCGCGCAGGATGTCGACGACCTGTCCGATCGCGCGTCGTTGCGGATTTTCCGGATGTACGTCGAAATACCTGGCCATACGCCGAGCTTAAGGCCCCCGGCTCCCGCGCGCCGCGACAGGCCGCCCCGTGTGTCGTCCACAGCGGTGTACACGGCGCCGTACACGCGCCTGACGTACACAGTGGAACCCCGGAGCGACTCACGTCTTCCATCGTGGCGTGTTCCGCGATCCTCCGCAGGGTCCGAACGCCCCACACCCGGCCGTCGGGCGCCGGGATTTTCCCTGTCCCCGGCGGGGAAAACGTCTCCCTGTTCGTCGTTCTCCCTTACCTTGAAGGATCAACGGGGGTAACAAGCATGGGTTAGGATCCGAATACACCGCGATGGAAGGGTCGTGCGGCGCCCTGACTCGGCCGTCGCGAGGGCGAAGCACAACGAAGATGAGACGTCTCCTGTTACCACTGGGGTGCCTGTGCCGGAACAGCTCGCGGTGACCGCCGAACCACTGGGGACCGCCGGGATCGACCGGCGCCCCAGGAGAGCGCTGTTCCTCGCCGGGCTGATCATCACCGTCGTCTTCGTCAACTCGTGTCTGTTCGGTCTCCTCGCCGTCCTGACGCGGCCCGGGGTGGACTTCTGGCAGGGTCTGCTGGCGGTGCTGTACGTCGGGCCCGTGCTGGCGATCCAGCTGCTGTACTTCAGCCGTCCGGCGGTCCGCCTCGACACCAAGCTCGCGAAAGCCATGCTGGTGGTCCAGGCGTGCCTGGCCTACCTGCCGACGCTGCACTTCGAGGCGGCGCTGAGCTCGCTGACCACCCTCGCGGCGGGCAGCGCGCTGCTGTTGTTCCGGCCGCGGACGGGCTGGACGGTGTTCACCGTGTTCATGGCGGGCACGACGTGGATCCTGTGGACCTACGACGACACGTGGCTCGGCGCGGTGTTCGACAGCATCACCGCCGTCTTCTACGCGCTGGTCGTGTACCTGCTGACCTGGCTCGCGCGGCTGGTGACCGAACTGCACCAGGCCAGGACCGAGCTGGCGCGGCGCGCCGTGGCCGAGCAGCGGCTGGCCTTCGCGAGGGACCTGCACGACCTGCTCGGGCTCAGCCTGTCCGCGATCGCGCTCAAGGGCGAGCTGGTGCACCGGCTGCTGCGCAAGTCGCTGGACCGGGCGCGCGAGGAACTCGCCGAGATCACCGGGATCGCCCAGCGGACGCTGTCGGACGTGCGGTCGGTGGCCAGGGGGTACCGGGAGCTTTCGCTCGAGAAGGAATCGCGGACCGCGGTGTCGCTGCTCTCGGCGTCGAACGTCGCCGTGCGGGTCGACCTCGAGCAGGTCGAACTGCCGGTGAAGCTGCGCACCCTGCTGGCGAAGGTGCTGCGGGAGGGCGTCACGAACGTGCTCCGCTACACCGGCGTCGAGCAGTGCGAGATCACCGTGCGCGAGAACGCGGGCCGGGTCACGCTGGAGATCGTCCACGACGGAACGGCGCACGAGGACGTGCCGGAAGAGACGGCCGAGAGCCTGCGCGAGGTGACCGCGGAGGTCTCCGGCCACGGCGGGACGCTGAACGCGGGCCCCGACGCGGCGGGCCGGTGGCGGCTGAGCGCCGACCTCCCGGTACCCGACCGGATCGAACCCACCGAGACGGCGCTGGCCCAAGTGTCCGGGCACTGGTCCCGGATCGACGCCAGGAACGTCCAATGGACGCTGACGGTGGTCTTCATCCTCTTCGGTCTCTCCGCGATGGCGCGGGCCTTCATGCTGACCGAGGACGGCTGGTCCCTCGCGCTCATCGCCGGCTACCTCACCGCGCTGATCACGTTGCAACTGTCCTATTTCGCCCGGCCGAACCTCCGGCTGCGCTCCCGGCAGACCTACGCGCTGCTGTTCGTCCAGGCCTGCCTGATCTTCCTGCCGCTGATCCCGCTCGGGCACACCTGGGTGAGCCTGCCCAGCCTGTTCGCGGGCACCGCGTTGCTGGTGCTGCCGCCGCTGGCGGGATGGACGGCGTTCGCCGCGACGGCCGCCGGCGTGGTGCTGATCCGGATCGAATACGGCACCGACTTCCTCGGCGGCTTCTACAGCTTCGCGTCCATCCTGAACACCGGGCTGATGGTCTTCGGTCTCATCTGGCTGATCCGGCTGGTGACCGAACTCGGCGAGACCAGGAAACGCCTCGCCGAGGTCGCGGTCGCGGAGGAGCGGCTGCGGTTCGCCCGCGATCTGCACGACCTGCTGGGGATGAGCCTGTCGGCGATCGCCCTCAAGAGCGAGCTGACCAGCCGGATCATGGACATCGACACCACCCGCGCCTCCGACGAGCTGCTGGAGATCCTCGGGCTGACCCGGCAGGCGCTGACCGACGTCCGCTCGGTGGCGAGCGGCTACCGGGAGCTGTCGCTGGATCAGGAGTCCCGGTCGGCGCAGGCGGTGCTGGTGGCCGCCGACGTCCAGGTGCGACTGGAGATCGAGCACGAGGACCTGCCGGTGACGGTGCGGACGGTGCTGGCCGTGGTGCTGCGCGAGGGCGTCACGAATGTGTTGCGGCACAGCAAGGTCGAACGCTGCGAGATCGCCGTGCGGCGGACCGGCGACGGCGTCGCGCTGGACATCGTCAACGACGGCGTCGAGAACGGACGGCCGCCGAAGCCGGAGCAGCCGGGGCGGGTCGAGGCCGCGGGCAGCGGCATCACGAACATGTCCGACCGCGTCGCCGGGCTAGGCGGCGAGCTGACAGCCGGGGTCGAGGCCGACGGGCGGTTCCGGCTGCGCGCGGTCGTGCCCGTCTAGGGCGCGCTCAGATCCAGCCGGACTCTTTGGCGATGCGGATCGCGTCGACCCGGTTGCGGGCGTTGAGCTTCGAAACGATCGTGGTCAGGTAGTTGCGCACGGTTCCGGTGGAGAGAAAGGCCTTCGCCGCGACCTCCAGCGTGTCGCGGCCTTCCGCGGTCAGCCGCAGGACGTCGATCTCACGCGAGGTCAGCGGGCATTCCACGGTGTCCCAGGCGGCGAGCGCCAGATCGCCGTCGACCATCCGCCGTCCGGCCGCCACGCCACGCACGGCGTTGGCGAGTTTCTCCGCCGGGGCGTCCTTCAACAAGAACCCGTTCACTTTGGCCGCCAGGGCCCGGCGGAGGGTGCCGGGCCTGCCCAGGCTGGTCAAGATCAGGGTTCTGACCTCGGGAAGCTGCTCGTGGAGTTCGGTGGCCGCGGTGAGCCCGTCCTTGCCGGGAAGATCGATGTCGATGACCGCGACCTGGGTCCGCGAAGTCCGTGCGGCGGCGAGGATCTCGTCACCGGACGCCACTTCGGACACCACCTCGATATCCGGTTCCAGCCGCAGCAGCGCGACGAGCGCTCCCCTGACGATGTGCATGTCTTCGGCCACGAGAACCCGGATCACCATCGCGCCGCCCCTTCAACGCACACCCCCGTGGGCTCAACATAAACACGCCCGGACGGAACGCGTTCCACCGTTCGGGTGGTGAGTCGGTTTGGTCCACTTCGGAGGCGCTACGGCAAAAGGGTCACCTGGCTACGGATTCCGCAGTCGGTCGGTGACTTTCCGTCGCCATGGCCGATGGCCGACCGGGACGGGGAAGCACGAACCGCCCGTTTCCCGCGTCCGGAGAGGCGGGAAACGGGCGGCGGCGGATGCTCTCAGCTCGCCTCGGCCAGCGGCGGGGCGGTGCAACAGGCGCCGGTGAAACAGTTGAAGACCTCGCCACGCGGCTGGTTGGTCCAGTGGTCGAAGCGGTCGATCACCAGCTCGACCTGATTCCCGGCGGAATCGGTGTCGATTCCCTGGACGGCGAAGAGCGAGCGGACGTTGTCGGTCACAGCGTTCTTCATCGAGTGGCTCCCAGGCTTTTCGGTGGTTTTCCTTCGATGAGGAAATCGTGCTTCCCGAGGCCTGTTCGCGGCCAGTGCCATGCATCATCGCGGGGATGTGCTTTTCGCCTACGCCAGAAGGTTCGCCAAGCTGCTCCACTTCCCCGGTCACGACTATCGAATGGAGCAGCGGAGGCCTTTTCCGGTCACGGACCGTGTCAGAGTGAGCGCATCGGGGCAAGGTGACGGCTTGTGGTCACTTGACCGTGTTCCTCACCTGGATGGCGTAGTCACCCGGCGAGCAGGCGCGCCAGACCGGCGTACCCGCCTTCCTTCAGCCGCACGCCCGAAGTCTTCGCGTATGCGGCGTCGGCGCGGATCCCGAGTCCCTCGACCATCCGGTTCATGAAGTTGAACAAGGCACAGACGAGCACGGCGTCGTGCAGCGCGGCCTCGTCCCAGCCCGCCGCGAACACGGCTTCCGCGTCGGCGTCGGTCATCAGCGACGGCGTCCGCGTCAGCTTGCCCACGTAGGCCAGCACGGGCTTCATGCGTCCGTCCACGGGCGAGGAGTCGAGGTCGGTCAGCGCGGCGGCCAGAAGTCCTTCAGGCACACCGAAAGCCTCGGCGGTGACGGTGTGGACGCCATGGCAGTACCGGCAGTCGTTGACGCCGGAGACGTAGGCCGCGATCAGCTCCCGCTGTCCCGCGTCGAACGCCGAGGGCGCCCGCATGATCAGTTCGTGGAGGTCCAGCAGTTTCGACGCCGGCGCCGGGAACTTCTGGAAGACCTGCAGCAAGGTGGCGTCAGTCGGCAAAGACCCGAGATAGGACATCGTTGGTACCGCTCCCCTTTTCCGGCGCCCGCCCGCGTCCGGCGGACTCGGCCATGGCGTCGACGTCGTCGCGACGCAGCCAGCAGGCCGCGAGGCAGGCCACCGACGCCGGGCCCAGTCCGGTCACCGTGGCGGTGACCCGCGCGGTGGCGTGTTCCCATTCTCTGCGCAGGGAACCGGCCGTTGTCATCTCCGGACCTGCTTCGATCAGCGGGCGGACCGCGCGCCAGCGGAGGATCCCGGCTTCGACCAGCGCGTCCATGCCCAGGTCGAGCGCGTCGTGCCGGGCCTGGTCCACGGCGAGGGCGACCAGCGCGGGCTCGTCGGCGAGCCGCGCGAGCCCGACGCCGGCGAGCAGCCGTCCGGCGTCCAGGCCCATCAGGATCACCCCCGACTCGGTCGACGGCGAGTCGTCGATCGAGGGCAGCGTGAATCGGGAGTCGTAGGGCTCAGACACGGGCGACGTCCTTGGCGGCCACCCGCAGCGGGATGTCCCGGCGCAGGTTCTCGGCGACGGCGGCCGCGACCCGGGCGGTGGCGACGCGGTGGCCGTCGATGTTGCGCGCGGCCGGGCCGAGCGCCATCCCCGCGGCCGCGCCGACGGCGAAGACCCGGGGCGCGCCGACGTAGGCGAAGGTGCGTTCGTCCAGCTGAGGCCAGCCGCCGCGGTCGAGAACGGCGTCGTCGGGCATCAGGCCGTCACCGATCGACGGCGTGGTGCCGAGCGCCAGGACGGCGTGGTCCACGGAGACGCGCGAACCGTCTTCGAGGTGGAGGCCGACGCCCGGGGTCACCTTCGTGATCGCTTTGCCGCGATGCACGACCAGCCGCCCTTCGGCTTCGGCCGCTTCGAGCATCGGCCGGAACTCGAACATGATCGACGCGCGCCGGAAGCGACCCATCAGTTCGAGCCTGTCGGACCAGCTCACGCCGTCGAAGCGGGCGCGGCCTTCCGGGCGGAAGAACGACGAGTTGACGTCGGCGCATTGGTAGCGCTCGCCCGCTTCGCGCACCACCCAGTGCACTTCGCGGCCTTCGGCGAGCCCGGCGGAGATCAGATGCGCGGCGGTGAGGCCGGCCCCGACGACGGCGAGCCGCTTTCCGCCGGGGGGAACGGGTTCGTCCCAATAGCTCACGCCGCGCGGCGGATAGCCGCCGCCCCACCAGGTGTCCGGGGCGGACCGGCGCTCCTCGCCGAGGCACAGCACCGCGTGGCGCGCGGTGACGGAGAACCGGTCGGCGCGCACGGTGACCGCGTCCGACGTCGGCAGCACCTCGCGGACCGAACCGCGCCAGGTCCGTTCGGTGACGTGATGGCTCGCGGCCAGATGACGGCAGTAGGCCTCGAAGACGTCGACGGGGACGACGGAGCGGTGCCCGGCCTGCGCCATCCGGATCTCCCGGCGCTCCACCGGGGTCAGCACCGACCAGTGCAGCCGGGCGAAGTCGAGCAGTTCGCAGTCGCGGTAGCCCTCGACGCCGGGGTGGTGCTCGTACGGCGACCGCAGCACGCGCTGGCCGAGCAGGTCGACGCGGTCGAAGAACCGGCCGCAGGGGCGGCCGTCGCGATCGACGACGACGATGTCGCGGACGCCGTGGTGCCACAGCGCGGAAGCGACCGCGAGCCCGGCCGGGCCCGCGCCGACGATGACCACGTCGGCGCCGGGCGGCGGTTCGGGGGTGACGGCCGCGCGGGTGGCCGGGAGGACCGGCCACTCCCGTCCGCGCGGCGATTCGAGCAGCTGGGGTTCCGGGACGAAGGTGATCACCGGTGTACTCAGCCGATCACGGTCACCGGGACGATCAGCTCGATCACGGGACGCTGTTTCATCCCGTTGCTGATCAGTTCGTCCAGTGTCTGCTGGGACTGCTCGGCGGTGTCGGTCGCGATCGGGCTGTAGCGGGAGTACGAGTAGGTCGGCTTCCGGCCGCCCGCGTCCAGCGAGTACACCTTCAGCACGGCCTCGCCGGGCCGGACTTCACCGTCGTAGAAGGTGAGGCGGCGCTGGTCCGGCGTCATGAACGACTTCGAGAACTGACGGGAAAGCACGAGGGTCTCGGCGTCGTCGACGAAGGTCGAATCCTCGTCGGTGACGACCTGCATCGCGACCCAGGTCTTGTCGGTCAGGTTGGTCTCGGACTTGATCACCTGCCAGCGACCCGGCTCCGGCAGGTTGACGCTCACCGAGACGTCGTGCTCGGTGGTGTCGATCGCCCCGGAGATCATCAGCACCCGGCGGCGGACGTCGGCGACCCCGGCCATCTGGATGTCACGCGCGCGTACCCGCGTGGAAACGTCCAATCCCGGGAATTCAGGTGACGACATCTTTCATGCCTCCAGACCTCGATAACCGCAATTCCGAATCGGCGCTATTTCCCAATCCGCAAACACGGGAAGAATTTCACGCCGAACTGGACGGTGTCAAGATGAGAAACGCATGATCCACTGGTGCGGAAGGCTGCCGGTACAAGTCCCGCCGCTGGTCCGTTCAGCGGTATCGGGCTTGGTCTCTTCGGCCCCACCCACCCGCCCGGCAGGTCAGGAGCCGTCGGAGTCCTCAGCCCACACGGCGGCGGGCGTACCGTGCTCCAGCGCGCCGATGTAGACGATCTCGAACGAGGAATCGGACCGCCTGAGCCCGATCCGGATCACCAGATCGTGTTTCACCAGGATAATGAACTGGTGCGGATCCCGGCCGTCTCCGAAAATGTCGTAGATGAGAAAAGCGGATCCGTCGGCTACCGCGAAAAGAGCTTCGTAGATAACATTGCGTTCGGCCTGCGGGGCGTTGATCGCCCATTCTTCCAGCACCTGCAAACCCGACGTGAGCTGGAGGCGCATAGCCATCCGAAGGCCTCCTCGAGGTCTTTCCGGGTCGCGGGCGAAGTTCATTCTCTCGCGCGGGATACCCGATGGTCTTCTTTGTCCTTGCTGTCTTCGCCGGTCGCGGCTCATGTCCGCTAGTTGTAGCCGAGGACGATGTGCTCGGCCGGGAACTCGTTTTCGGCAGGCTGCCTCGGCTCCGGGACGAACGCCACCGGGTCGGCCTCGGCGAGCCCGCGCGGGTCGAAATCATCGGTCACGACCCAAATTCGCACCTGTGCCGTCATGACGTTCCTCCCGGCCTTCGATGAAGAGCTCACTTGACAACCAAGGATGGACCCGTCCGATCGGAAGCCGATCGTGGTGCGCTCGAGGGTGGCTGGAGACGCCGGTGAGCAAAAATCGAGTCGCCGGTATGGCCCTTCCGGTAGTGCTCTTGTGGTACCCGGAAAGCCAAGGAGCACGCCATGACCGAGCGCCTCGACCCGTACGAGATCTACGCCGACGACGAACTCGACGTCGACCTGCTGGGCCTGTCGTGGCCCGACCCCGCCGTCCCCGAGCAACGGGACCGGCCGTGAGCGCGGTGTGATCAGACGCCGAACTCGCGTGATCAGAGACGGAACTCGCGTGATCAGACGCCGCACACCCGAGTGCGGCGCCTGATCACGCGAGTTCCGGCTTCAATCACGCGAGTCACGTCCCTGATCACGTGAGTGACGCCTTCGAACGGCGTCAGCGCAGGGTCGAGGTGCGCCAGGTCGCGGCGGCGAGCGGCGACCACGCAGGCCGCGCGGGCGCGGCGGGCGGGGGCGCGGCGGACGCGGACGCGGCGAGCGCGGTGAAGACGGCGACGAGCGCCGCGAGTTCGGCGTCTTCCGGGTCCCCCCGCAGGACCCGGAAGACCGGCGCACTGTCCTTTCCGGACGGTGACATGGTTCCCCCGTTCAGATCGGGTGGTTGCCGTGCTTGCGCTGGGGCGCCGCCTTTCGCTTGTCCTGCAGCATGTCCAGCGCCCTGGCGACGGCTGAGCGGGTGTCGGCAGGGTCGATGATGTCGTCGATCAGCCCGCGCTCGGCCGAGTACTGGGGGTTCATGAACTCCTCGGTGTACTCGGCGACCAGGTGCGCGCGCAGCGCGTCCGGGTCCGATGCGGCGGCGAGGTCCTTGCGGAACAGCACGTTGACCGCGCCCTCGGCACCCATCACGGCGATCTGGTTGGTCGGCCACGCCAGCGACAGGTCGGTCCCGATGGATCGCGAGTCCATCACGATGTACGCGCCGCCGTAGGCCTTGCGCAGGATGACCTGGATCCGCGGCACGGTCGCCTCGCAGTAGGCGTGCAGCAGCTGCGCGCCGTGCCGGATGATCCCGGAGTGCTCCTGCTCGACCCCCGGCAGGAAGCCGGGGACGTCCACCAGGGTCACCAGCGGGATGCTGAACGCGTCGCAGAACCGCACGAACCGCGCCGCCTTCTGCGAGGCGGGGCCGTCGAGCACGCCGGCGAACACCATCGGCTGGTTGCCGACCAGGCCGACCACGCGCCCGTCGACCCGGGCGAGCGCGCACAGCACGTTCTGCGCCCAGCGTTCGTGCAGCTCGAAGAACTCGCCGTCGTCGGTCAGCTCCGCGAAGACGTCCCGCATGTCGTACGGCTTGTTCGGTTCCACGGGGACGAGTTCCGCGAACCGGGGCCGTCGGTCCTTGCCCGCGTCCTGCGACGGCTCGCGCGGCGCGGGCTCCAGGTAGTTCGACGGCAGCAGCGACACCAGGTAGCGGACGTCGGCGAGGCAGCTCTCCTCGTCGTCGTGCACCACGGTCGCCACGCCGGACGACGCTCCGTGCACGTCCGCGCCGCCCAGTTCGTCGTGGCTGACGCGTTCCCCGGTCACGGTCTCGACGACGTCCGGCCCGGTCAGGTACATGCGGGCGGTGTCGCGCACCATGAAGACGAAGTCCGCGAGCGCGGGCGAATACGCCGCCCCGCCCGCGCACGGCCCCAGCACCACGCTGATCTGCGGGATGACGCCGGACGCCTCGACCTGGCGGCGGAAGATACCGCCGTAGCCGTTGAGCGCCATGACCCCTTCCTGGATCCGCGCTCCCCCGCTGTCGTTGAGCCCGATCAGCGGTGACCCGGTGGCGACGGCCAGGTCCATCACCTTGTGGATCTTCGCCGCGTGCGCCTCGCCGAGCGAACCACCGAAGACGGTGAAGTCCTGCGCGTAGACGAACACGCGTCGTCCGTCGATGGTGCCCGAGCCGGCGACGACACCGTCGGTGTACGGCCGGTTCTCCGCCAGCCCGAGCCCGCTCGCCTGATGCCGCCGGTACAGCTCGACCTCGGTGAAGGAATCGGGGTCCAGCAACAGATCCAGCCGTTCGCGCGCGGTGTGCTTGCCGAGCGAGTGCTGCCGCCGGACGCCGTCGAGCCGTCCGTCGACGATGTGCTCGCGCAGTTCGTCGCGCTGGGTGCGCAGCAACGGCATCGTCGGCTCCGGCGGGTGCACCGGTTCGGCGCCGCGGGCGAGCGGGATCACCTGCCCGTCGGTCGCCCTCGGGATCCGGGGGCGCCGCAGCCGGTCTTCCGGCAGCGGCACCACCTCGGAGTCCTCCGTGCGCTGGGCGCCCGGATCGCCCTGCAGGGTCACGCCGCCTCCTTGAGGCGGGTCTCGCGCTCGAGCTCGTCGAGTTCGATCTCGCGCACGATGTCGCGCCAGCACACCCCCCGCCCGAGCCGGGGCATCGTGGTGACCACCGGCGGCCGCTCGGACGAGAGCTCCGGAGCGGGCGTGGCGGATTCGTTGATGGTCATGACAGTTCCTCTCCCGTTAGGCCGATGCCCGTACCCGGCCGTCGATCTGGTGATAGCCACCGCTGTAGAAGACCAGCGACTCCTGCGCGGTACCGCGGCTGGAGGCGACCACCCGGCCGAGGAAGATCGAGTGGTCACCGCCTTCGTGGACCTCGGCCAGCTCGCATTCCAGCCACGCCAGCGCGCCGTCGAGCAGCGGGGCGCCGGTCTGCGGCCCCGCCGTCCAGTCCACGGAGTCGAACTGCGCGAGCCCGGCCGGGCGGCGCCAGTCCGCGAAGTACTTCGCGAGGTCCTTCTGATCCGACGCCAGCACCGTGACCGCGTACGAGCCCGCCGTCACGATCGCCTCGTGCATCCGGGCCGCGCGGGAAACGCAGCACAGCACCATCGGCGGTTCCAGTGACACGGAGGTGACGGCGTTGGCGGTCATCCCGTGGGCCCGTTCGCCCCCGGCGGTCAGCACGGTGACCCCGGTGGCGAACTGGCCCATCACCTCCCGCAACCCGGCCTGCGCGGACAACCGGCGCCGCGAGGCGGGTGTCGGCAGGCGTTTCAGCACCGGCCGCGAAGGCTCGTCCACCGTGCCCACGTCATTCCCCCTTGCCGTTGACCGTGTACGGGGCCAGCGCCTCACGCAGCTGTTCGGGCACCCTGCTGGGTACCGTCGCCGTGTTCGGGCCGCGCATGCACGCGATCCGCTGCCGCCCGCGGGCCACCAGCCGCTCGCCCTCGTCGGTCAGGTGGACGTAGTCGAAGGTGAACTGGATCTGGGTCTGGGTCAGCTCTTCCAGCCGCAGCCGGATGGACAGCTCGTCGAACGCGGTGATCTCCGCGTAGAACTCGCAGTCGACCTTGAGCGTGAACAGCTTGAGGTCGTGACGGACCTCTTCGAGCACCGCGGGTGCCTTGTCCTTCAGGAACATCTCGCGGCACCGGCCCTGCCAGCGCACGTAGTTCACGTAGTAGACGTTGCCCACCAGGTTGGTCTCTTCGAACCCGACCGTATGGAGGATCTCGTAATAGTCGGCCATGTCAGTTCTCCTCTCCCTGGAGCACCGCGAAGACGACGGGATCGGTCCGGTCGTTGACGGTCGTCACCCAGGTGGCGATGCGGGCACTGCCGTGGGAAAGCACCGCCCAGCCGTCCGGGTCGACCCGGTGCACGGTGAGCGCCTGTGTCATGTCGCCGGTCTTGCGCACGCATTCCAGCGCGCTCCAGACCCGGGTGTGCGCGACGGAAAGCGGCTCGCGGGCGTCCGCGGCGAGCAGTTCGCCCACCGAGAGCAGATCCTCGCCGAGCAAGCCCGCCCAGTCCTCCGCTGTCCGTTCGATCGCCGTCTCGACGTCACACGCGATCCGGCCGGTGCCGGCGATCGCCAGGGTGAGGTCGGCGCTGTGCGACGCGCTCACCTCGACGCCGTCGGCTTCCGGTTTCCCGTCCGGGCGGTAGCGGATCTCGAGCGGGGTGTCGACGGCGCGGCCGGCGGCCAAGGCCGTCTGTGCCCGCCTTTCCGTTGTGGTTTCGACGGAAACGCCCACCGGGTCCGGTTCGACGACGATCGCACGGGACGAGCCGAGCAGCCGTTCGATCGAACGCTCCAAATAGGACCCGAGCATCGACGGGACCCACGGCCCTTCGCCGTCGCGTTTGCGCACCGCGCGCAGCTTCAGCCCTTCCCACCGCTCGACGAGCTTCCCGTCCGGGTTGCGGACGTCGAGGTCGTAGAGGTAGCTGTCGCCGTCCTGCGAACGCTCGCGGGCGTCGAGGAGCACGTACTCCGGGTCCTGCTCACCGGGCTCGGCCAGGTACAGCCGCTCGATCCCTTGCGGCAGCAGGGTCGCGTCCGGGACGCAGCACTGGATCGCGTGCATCATCGCGTCGCGGGTGCCCGGGTCGGCCAGGAGCTGCTCCTGCGGGAGGAACGGCGCGAACCAGTCGACCTTCGCGCCGGTCGCGATCTCCGCGACCGCGTGCCGCGCACTCGCCCGCCGGTAGCCGGTGACCCGCTGGAACCGCTTGCCCTGGAAGAGAACCGTGCCGTACAGCTCGGTCGTCGGGTCGACCGGGACCGGCGGCAGCGCGACGTCGCGGACGACCGTCTCGCCGAGCGGATCCGGCCGGGAGAACGTCAGCCGGGCCCGGAAGTGATCCGCGCTGAACCCGGTCTCGCCGCTGCGCAGCACCACGTCCACCGTTTCGGCGTCCCTGGCCAGCGCGGCGAGCCGGATCGTGGTCGATCCGCCCGGCGAGACGATGATCGGGCGCAGGAACTCGACGTCGGAGAACACCGGGGCCGGCAGGCTTTCCAAGGCCAGCGCGGCCTTGGCGACCTGGGTCATCGCCTCCATCCCGATCACCGCCGGGAACAGCAGCTGACCGTCGAGCAGGTGGTCGGCCAGGTACGGGTCGCTGCCCGCGGAGAGGTCGGCCTCGGTGATCAGCTCGACACCCGGGTAGTGCACGACGGCGCGGTCCACGAAGCGGGTCAGCGGCAGTTCGCGCTTCTCCACCGGCAGGGTGGCCAGCCCCGCGGTACGGCCGCAGACGACCAGTACCGACGGGGCGGCCGGATCGCCGACGACCTGGCGGAGGATCTCGATGCCCTCCTCGGTCGGGATGGGGGTGATGCCGTCGCGCATCAAAGCGCTGACGACACCGAGCTTTTCGCCCATCCCGGTCCCGGACCAGACCGACCATTCCAGCGCGATCGCCCGTGCCTGTGGGTGTTCGCGGCCGAAGCGCACGGTCAGTTCGGTCATCCAGTCGTTGGCCGTGGCGTAGTGCGCCTCACCGCGCAGGCCCGCCCGTCCGATGATGCTGCCGAAGGTGACCAGCAGCTTGATCTTGTCCTTGTCGACGGCGTCGAGGACGGCGTTGAGGCCGCCGATCTTCGGCGCCAGGGTCTTGCGGAAGGTCTCCTCGGTCAGGGAGAACAGCGCGGCGGGCTCGTTGCGCCCCGCGCCGTGCAGTACCGCGGTGACCGGGCCGAACTCGGCCTGGATCCGGCCGATCGCGTCGGCCACCTGCTGAGCGGCGGTGACGTCGGCGCGCTCGTAGCGGTAGGTGATGCCCGCCGCCGCCATGCGCCCGAGGTTCTCCGACAGTTCGGCGTCGTCGGCCGGGTCGCTCCGGCCCAGCAGCGCCAGTTTCGCGCCGGAGTCCTTGGCCAGCGCCAAAGCGCTCTCCGCGGTGATGCCCTTGCCGCCACCGGTGACGAGCAGGACGTCGTCCGTGCCCAGCGGGGTCCCTTCGGCCTCGGACGGCTTCAGTGCGCCGAGCTTCGGCACCGTGCGGACACCGGCGGTGTCGTAGCGGACTTCGCTGAAGTCGTTCGTCGCCGCGACTTCGGTGACCACAGTGGACACCGCCGCGCCGACCGCCTCGGGGTCGACAGGGTTGATGTCGGCGAGGTCGACGATCGTGGTGCGGGCCGACGGGTCCTCCAGCCGCAGCGTCTTCGCCAGGCCGGAAGCGCCGAGTCCGTGCTGCACCACGACGAACCGCGTGCCGTTGGGCGCGGCCAGCACCGCGCGGCCCGCGTCCAGGAACAGTCCGACATCGCTCGCGTCGCTGTCCTCGTTCAGGCACAGGAGGACACCGTCGCCGACACCCGCTCCTGCCAGCGCCGCGCGCAGCGGCTCCGCCAGCGGATGGCCGTCCGGGGCGAACGCCGTCCAGTCTGCGGTGGAGATGCCCGTCGTGAGGTCGGGCGCCGGCTTCGGCGCGACGACGTACTCGACCGCGAAGGGCCGGACCCACGGTCCGACACCGGCGACCTCGGCCTGGTTGCTGTCGGCGGGTTTGGCGGTCTGGGCGAGTTCGTCGATCATCTCGGCGAGTTCACCGAGACAGACGGTCGCGAAGTTCGGCATGCCCTCCAGTGCCGGGCGGCCGAGCGCACGGGTCACGTCGTTGACCAGCTGGCCGACGGTGATCGACGAAAGGTGCAGGTCGTCGAGCGGATGCGTGTCGGCGGTGACCGCTTCGAGCGGCAGTTCGACCCGCTCGGAAGCCAGCTTGCGCAGCAGGTCGAGCGTGCTGCTGCCCCCGTTTTCCGAAGCTTCACCGGCGGTGGCCTCGGCAGGTTCGGCGACGCGCTCACGAGCCAGTTCCGCGCCGATGGACGGCGCGGCCTCACACGGGCTGGCGAGGAAGTTGAAGACACCATCGACCGGAAGGGTCCGGACGACGCGGCCGGTGAAGAGCGCGGAGGTCTCCAGCGGGGCGCCGAACGCGAACGCGGCACCGGCGACCTTCAGCACCGCGGCCAGCGTCGGGCTGTCGGTGTCGATCGCGAGTACCGGCGTGCCGGGCGCGATCTCGCCGAACAGCCCGGTGAGCACCCGGCCGGGGCCGACCTCGATCACCAGGTCGCTGCGCTCGGCGACCTTCGCGGCCGCCTCACGGAAGCGCACCGGCAGGACCACCTGGTCGCGCAGCAGGTCACGCAGGTCCTCGGCGGCGTGCAGGACGTCACCGGTCACCGTGGACACGACCGGCCTGTCGAGCCGGGCGAAGCCGAACGCGGCCAGTTCCTCGGTCATCGCCTCGGCGGCCGGGACGACCGCGGGCGAGTGGAAGGCGTGCGAGACGTTGATGCGGGTGGCGGTGAAGCCCTCCGCGCGGGCACGGGCGATGACCCGCTCGATCGCTGTCGCGGGTCCGGAAAGGACGGTCTGCTCGGGCGCGTTGTAGCCCGCGATGACTACCTCTTCGCCCTCGGCGAGCCGTTCGGCGACGCCCGGGGTGGCGGCGATCCCCGCCATGGCACCGTTTCCGTCGCTCGCGGTCGCCATCACCTTGCCGCGGATCTTGGCGAGCTTGAGGACTTCGCGTTCGGTGAGCGCGCCGCCCCAGTGCAGTGCGGTCAGCTCGCCGAGGCTGTGCCCGGCGGCCGTGTTCGCCTCGATGCCAAGGCTCTTGAGGACGCGGAGCCCGGCGAGCGATCCGGTGACGATGCGCGGCTGCGCGACGTCGGTGGCGACCTGGTCGGCGCCGGTGGACAGGCCCGCGGCGCGGTAGATGTCGTCCGCGTGGGCGAAGCGTTTGCGCACCGCGCCGACCGTGCCCTGCCCGGAACCCTGACCGGGGAACAGGAATCCGATCTTCGGGTCCTTCGAGCGGGAGCTGGCGAAGATGCCCTCGCTGGCGGAGAAGACCTCCGGCTCCCCCTCACCGAGGAGGTCGAGGAGTTTCGAGAGCTTGCGCTCGGCGTCCTCCGGGTTGCTCGCGACGATCGCCGCGCGGACCGGTTTTCCGGACAGTTCCGCGGAAAGCGTGCCGGCGAGGTCCGCGAGCTCCGCGAACGAAAGCTTCGGCACGACCTCCAGCAGCCCGGTCACCTGACCGCGCAGCGACGCGGCGTCATCGGCGTCGAGCAGCAGCAGTTCGCTGTCCTGCCGTCCGGCGACCAAAGACCGGGTCTTCTCGTCGAGCTCCTTGCGCCGCGCCGCACCCGGCGCTTCGGTGACGGTGACGTGCGAGTTGATGCCGCCGAAGCCCATCGCGGAGACGCCAGCGCGGACAGGGTGGTCCGTGGGCCACAGCCCGGCCTCGGCCGGGACGTACATCCGCGCCGAGTCGCCGACCAGCGACTCGTGCGGTTCGAAGTGGCCGGTCGCGGGCGGGATGACCTGGTGGTACACGGCGAGGGTGGCCTTGATCAGCCCGGCGACCCCGGCCGCGGCCTTGGTGTGGCCGATGTTGCCCTTGATCGTGCTCAGCGCGGCACGGTCGGCGAGCGGGTCGGCGTCGCGGCGGGCGGTGGAGAGCGCCTCGATCTCGGTGGCGTCGCCCAGCGCGGTCCCGGTGCCGTGACCCTCGAAGTAGGAAACGGTCTCGACGCCGTAGCCCGCCTTGTCGTAGGCCCGCTTGAGCGCGAGGCGGTGACCCGACGCCTCGGGCCGCGTGATGCCGCCCTTGCCGTCGGAGGAGACACCCCAGCCGCCGATGGAGGCGTAGATCCGCTTGCCCTGCGCGATCGCGTCGTCCTCGCGCATCAGCACGAGCATGCCGGAACCCTCGCCGGGCCAGAAACCGTTGGAATCGGCGTCGTAGACCTTCATCTCACGCTTGGCGAGCGCGCCGGTCTTGGCGAAGCCGATCACTTCGAACGGGTCGATCGACAAGTCGACACCGCCCGCGACGGCGACGTCGAGGTCACCTTCGGAAAGCGCGTTCGCCGCGGTGACCACGGAAAGCAGCGACGACGAGCAGGCACCGTCCACAGTGAACCCGCCGCCGCCGAAGTCGAAGAAGTTGCAGACACGGCCGGCGATCGTGTTCGCCAGCCCGCCCGCGAGCGAGTCCTCGTCGATCTCCGGGAACGGCGCCTTGTACTGCGCTTCGAGATCGTGGAGGAACTCGGCGGTGTCGCCCTCGGCCCAGCCGCGCTCGGCGAGCGCGGCCGCGACAGTGCGGCGCACGTACGGCCAGCGCAGCCGCATGATGTTGGCACGCGAGAACTCGCCGGTGAGGCTGTTGCCGATGACCACACCCGTGGCGGGACGGGGCAGCCCGTCACCCTCGGGGAAACCCGCGTCCGCCAAGGCCTGCGCGGCGACGTCGAGGGCGAGCCAGTGCGTGGTGTCGGTCGAGCGGAAGGTACTGCCCGCGACCTTGTACTTGATCCGGTCGAACTCGTAGTCGCGGAGCACCGCGGCCTTCTGGGCGTAGAAACGGTCCGCGGCCTTCGGGTCGGGCGAGTAGTAGTCCTCGCGGTTCATCCGCTCGTCGGGCAGTCTCCGAAACGCCCGACGGCCGGCGAGGACGTTCTCCCACAGTTCATCCGGGGAACCGGCGTCCGGGTATCGGAGACCGATACCGACAATCGAAATCCGCTCAACGCTCATGCCACCGCACTCCCCTAGCTCTCAACCACTCAAGTCATGGAATCCGGTTCCGGCGCCCGGCTCTGTCTCCAGGAGCTCGGGCGACCGTCCGCATCTGCAGTCCGGTCAAGCATGACCCTGAGCAGGACTGGCAGTCTTCTCTCATGTTGTTGAAGGCCGACCGGAACCGCATTCAGAGGACTAATTGCGGACCGGGGTCAGCTCGACGCAGCGCGTGGCGGCGGTGAAAGCCGCCCAGCCCACCAGTTCGACCAGTTCCCGATCGTCCAACCCGGCCGCGGCGACCAAGGCGTCGTCGACCTGATAGGGCGCCTTCGCCACCACGAGAGCCAGCCGGGTCACGGGATCGTCGAAGGCGTCCACCCAGGACCGGCTGACCCCGGGCGGCATACCGTCCCAAGTGGACAGTTCCCGGGCCACGACATCCCGCACGGTCGAAGAAACCGCCAGCGAGCCGAACGTCGCGGAAGCACGCGAGAAGGCGTCCTCGACGAACGGATTCCCCGCCGCCCAGGAGAAGTCCCGCGAGCCGGCGGGCAAGAACTCCAGCGAGTCGCCCGGCGGAGCATCGATCACCGGCCGCAGGAACCGCCCCAGCACCGCTTTCGCCTTCGCCCGTGCGGAATCCGGCACGGACGCGGGCAGCGGCGACGGCCCGAGGAACACGCTCACCACCCGGTTCAGGTAGTGGAACGCGAACGCCACGGCCGTCAGTTCGGCACGGGCGACCACCGACAAGGAGTCCGACGAGCGCGGGTCTTCGGAAGCCTCCAAAGAACGCCCGAGCGAGTCGAGCGCCATCCCGTGGACCTCGACGCAGTAGGGACACGAATTCGCTTGCGACACCAGGGAAGCGACGACTTCCCGGTCCGCCCGGCTCGTCTCCCCCACCGCCACCAGCGATTCCCGCAGCATCACCCAGCTCGCCGCGAGCACCGCCGGTGACGGCGAATGCAGCGCCACCGGCGGTGCCAACATCCCGAAGTCCCGTTCCAGCTGACGGTAGACGTCACGCACGAGCCCGGACGCCCGGCCGAACGGAACCGGCCGGACGTACCGGACTTCGCGCAACACCCGCCGCAGTGCGAGCCGCACCAGCTTGGGCGCCATGATCAGCTCCCGGCCACCAGCGACAGCTTGCTGACCGCCCGCCGCCCGGTGATGGAACCGTCCGGCGCCGGAGCACCGTAGGAGACGTCGACGCCGCGCGCCTGCAGCGCCCGCACGATCCCCGGCACCGACCGTTCGGCCAGCGCCGCGATCGTCATCGCCGGGTTCACCGTCAGCGCGCCCGGCACGGAAGCGCTGTCGGTCACGAAGATCCCGGGGTGGTTACGGAGTTCGTGGTTCGGGTGCAGCGCCGAGGTCTCCGGGTCGTCACCGATCCGGCACGACGCCAGCGGGTGCACGGTGTACGCGCCGACGACGTCGTTGGTCCACGGCGCGACCTTCGCCAGGCCGTCCTTCTCCAGGATCTCCTTGCACTCCGCGTCGGCCAGCGACCAGCCGTGCAGGGTGTTCGGCGTCGGGTCGTACTTCAGCGGGCCGCGGCCGAGCATCTGCTGCGAGATGCGGTACGCGTTGCCGGTGGGCGGCGGCGCGCCGAAGACGCCCTCGTTGTCGTCCTCCGTCATCAGGAAGATGGTCAGCCAGGAGGCCCACTTCTTGAGGATCTCCTTCTTCTGCGCCCCGAACCACCTGGGTTCGTCACCGTCCGGCACCTGGGCGAGGATCGTGCCGAGGCCCGGCGGGAAGTACAGCTGCTCCAGCGAGTACCGCTCGTACTCCGGCAGCGAACCGTCGAGCTTGTCCCAGTTCGCCACGGTCGGGCCCTTGCCGATGTGGTTGGCCTCGTAGACCTTCCCGTCCTCACGGGACAGCCCGAGCACCTCGCGGACCCGCTCCTCGTTGATGATCGCGGTGTTGAGCCGCTCACCGTTGCCCGAGAAGTACCGGCCGACCGCGTGCGGCATGGTGCCCAGCGCCGACTCCGAACGCTGCAGGATCACCGGGGTCGCCCCGGCGCCGGCGGCGATGATGACGACCTTCGCGTCGATGGTCCCGCTGCCGGACTGCACCCGGTAGTCCGAGTCGTCGACGACGTTGAAGTGCACGCGGTAGTCGCCGTCTTCGATGCGCTCGATCCGCTGGACCTCGTGCAGCGGCCGGATCCGCGCGCCGTGCGCGAGCGCGGCGGGCAGGTAGTTGGTGAGCAGCGAGCGTTTCGCGTCGAACCGGCAGCCCGCCATCATGAAGTTGCAGTTCACGCACCGGTCGTTGTCCACCGCGACCGGCGCCGGGTTGGCCGTCCGGCCCGAGTGGTTGCAGAAGGCCGCCCACAGCCCGCCCGCGTACGAGACGTCGTTCCAGTCCTGTTTGGACACCGGAAGCGAGTCCGACACCCGGTCGTACCAAGGTTCCAGCGAGTCCCGGGTGATCGTCGAAGGCCACATGCGACGGCCGATGCTGCCGTGGCGCTCGAAGACGAACTTCGGCGCGCGCGGCATCGCGGCGAAGTACACCACGCTGCCGCCGCCGACACAGTTGCCGCCCAGCACGCTCATGCCGTCACCGACGACGAAGTCGAACGCCCTGGTGTAGGACGAGCCGAGCAGGTAGTCGTGCTCGAACTCCTTGGCCTCCAGCCACGGCCCGCGTTCCAGCACGGTGACCTTCGCGCCGCCCGCCGCCAGGTGGTAGGCGGGGATGGACCCGCCGAACCCGCTGCCGACGATGACGACGTCGGTCTTGTCGTAGGCAGTCATGCGGGGCTCCCGGAAGGCGTGGTGTCAGGGTGTACTTGCGCCAGCTCGCGGCGGTAGGAGAACTTCGGGAACCGCCACAGACCGTCCTCGTCCGGCGCGGTGTACCCCATCGCCAGCAGGCCGGGGTGGCCTTCGGCGATGGCTTCGGCGGTGTGCTTGTGCGCCGCGCTGTCGAAGGACATGTTGCAGAACAACGCGAGGCTGACCCAGCCGTCCTTCTCCGGGTGCCCGGGCGCGGTCAGCTGCCGCACCAGCGCCGTCCTGTCCGCAAAGGACAGTGCGACGAACGGAGGCAGCGCCTCGTCCAGCGTGAGGTCCTGTTCCTTGGCGTAGACCTTCGCGTGATCGTTGAGGGACTGCGCCAGATACGGCAGCCCGACGGTCACCCCGGTCGCCTCGGTGTGCAGCAGTTCGAGCGCACCCGCCACGACCGCACCCGGCCCCGGCGAGGCTCCGGCGATCGCGTGGTCGTCGGGGAACCGCTTCTCCCCCGGCAAGATCGTGTCCGCGTAGGCCTCCAAAGTGGACACCTTGACCTGTTCGTCCGAATCCACGGAACCTACCTCCTGCTCCTGGTGTGCACGGTCATCGGCAGCCCGCCGCGGACCCGCAGCGACAGCATCGCCTCGGGAACCACGTCGTAGCCCGGAAGCTTCCTGAGTTCGAGGTCACGCAGGACCATCGTCAGCACGAAAACGGCCTCCATCACGCCGAGGCTGTTGCCGATGCAGAACCGCGGCCCGGCGCCGAACGGGATGTAGGCGTACCGGGGCCGCCCGCTCGGCCGATCCGGATCGAACCGGTCCGGGTCGAACTTCTCCGGCTCCGGCCAGAACGCCGGATGCCGGTGCAGTGTGTAGGGCACGACGACGACGTCGGAGCCGGCGGGGACGTGGTAGCCGCCGATCTCGTCGTCGGCCTGCGCCACCCGCGGCAGTAGCCACACCGGCGGGTACAGCCGCATGACCTCTTCGACGACCCGCGCCGTGTACGGCAACCGGTGCAGATCCTCGTGCGTGGGCAGCTGGTCACCGAGGGCCTCGTCCGCCTCGGCACGCAGTTTCGCCGCGACGTCGGGATGTTCGTCGAGCAGGTGGAACGCCCAGCCCAGCGTGCTCGCCGTCGTCTCGTGCCCGGCCAGCAGCAGGGTGATCAGCTCGTCCCGCATCTGCTCGCGGGTCCCGTCGGTGGCGATGAGGCGCGAAAGCATGTCCTCGCCGTTCTCCACCGGGTTCGCCAGCCGCTGCTCGACGAGTTCTTCGGCGATGCGGCGGAGGTCGGCCCGCGACTCACGGAACCGCCTTTGCTTCTTCAGCGGCGCCCACTCCGGGACCATGCTCAGCGTCACCGCTTCGAACATCGCCTGGTCCTGCACGGCTTCGAACGAGTGCCCCAGCGAGGTGAACCCGCCGAGATCCGCGTCGAGCAGGGTCTTGCCGAGCACGCCGAGGGTCAGCCCGGTCATCTCGTGCAGGATCTCGACCGGCCCCTCGGTGTCCCGCAGGCGTTTCACGAGACCTTCGACCTCGTTCGCGACGACCGAGGCCTGCCGCGCGATCCGCTTGGGCTGGAACACCGGCTGGATGGTCCGGCGCTGCTTCTTCCAGACGTCACCGTCGCTGGTGAGCAGCCCGTCGCCGAGCGCCCGTCTGGCCTCCTGGAGGCCGATTCCCTTGTGGTAGTTGGCCGCGTTGTCCGCGAGCACGTGTTTCGCCAGCTCGGGGTGGTTCACCAGGTACATCGTCTTCGGACCGATCGCGATCCGGACGACGTCCCCGTGCGCCTCCGCCGAATCCGACATGAGCGCCAGCCGGTCGGTGAAAAGCTTCTTCAACAGACCGAAAGTCGCTCGGCGCGGCGGCCCGGGGGGCGCGAGACGCGCCCCCCGGGTGGTTTCCGCACCGGTGGTCATGCCGCCACGGCCCCGGTTTCTTCGGCTTCCGGCTTCTCGGCCGGCTTCGGCAGGGTCGTGACCTCGGCCGACTTCGCCTGCTCGGCCTCCCACTTCTCTCCTGCCTTCTTGGAGAAGTGCAGGCCCCACAGGAACATGCCGCGGATGAGGCAGACCAGCGCGGTGGCCAGGAACAGGCCGTAGGCGACGTGCACGACCATGAAGAACCCGTACGCCAGCGCCACTCCCGAACCGAACAGGACCTGCGACGCGGGCTTCGACGGGGTCGTGCCCGGGTCGGTGACCATGTAGTTCGTGTAGAGCACGAACGCCACGCCGGTCATCATCCCGAGCGCGCCCGGGATCGCGGTGTCGAACACCAGACCTCGGATGATCGCCTGCAGCGCGAAGGTGATGAGCCACGCGCCGATCAGCCACATCCGCTGGGTCAGCATCGCGTTGAGCACGGTGCCCGAGATCATGATGATGCCGACGATCAGCCAGCCGACCCACGAGTCGACCTGCTCGGTGAAGTGATACGGCGGCGCGATGCTCGCCCACGGGAACACCAGCAGGATGATCGTGATGCCGAAGTTCGACGGGTTCATGTAGTGGCGGAGCCGTCCGCGCACCGGGGCTTGGAGGACCCACTTGGCGCCGACGGCGACCACGACGCCGAACATCATGACCAGCACCTGGTCGTTGACGTAGGTCAGCATGTTGAGCGCGAGACCGGTGATGTGCGCGGGGAGCAGGAACTCGAACAGTCCCTTGAACCCGTTGCCGCGGAACCGGACGTCGCGGCCCTGCACGCGGGCCCCGATGATCTCCAGCAGGATTTCGGTGGTGTACGCCGTCGCGAGCGCGATGAACGGATAGGTGTAGGGCTGCTCGAAACCGAGCACGGTGTAGCCGATGATGTTGAAGATGGTGATCGAGATCGCGAACCGGCGCAGCGCCGTGATCGTCTTGTTGCTCTTCGGTGCGGTGAGTGTCTGCTCAGCCATGACGGTCACTTCTCCTTAGCCTGAGCGCCGAGCTGGAACGTGTGGTTGCCCGGGGTCAGCTGGACTTCCTGCGTGCGGATCTGCCCGGTCAGGTCGCGCCACTGCAAGCACACCTTCACCGGTCCGGTGACCTTGCCGAGCCCGATCTGGATCTCGTGGCTGCGCTTGCCGGAGTGGCCGCTGCCGCCGTCGACGCGGTCCATGTACTTCTTGCCGTCGGGGGTGATGACGGTGACCTGCGCGCCGATCGCCGCGGTGCCGGCCGCCTTGAGCGGACCGTCGGCCGAAGCCTTGTCGTGCACCAGCTTCAGGTTCAGGTACGAACCGGAGTCGGGGCTGACGTTGTGGTAGAAGATCGGCTGCTCCCACTGACGGGCCACGGCGAAGTCGAGCTTGCCGTCACCGTCGGCGTCACCGGTGGCGATACCGCGGGTGGGCACCGGGACGGCGAGACCGAGGCGCGGGGCCAGGTCGGTGTAGCGGCCGTCGGAACCCTTGGCCCAGAAGTGCAGGGTGTGGTCGCCACCGACGTCGTCACCGGCCCGCATGTTCGGCCAGAAGTACGGGTGCTTCAGCAGTTCGTCGTTCGACGTCGCCAGTTCCTGCAGCTGCGGCCAGCGGTTGACGTCGCCCTTGACGAAGCCGGTCGCCTGCGTGATCACCGATTCGCCGCTGTTGTTGTAGTCGGCGATCTTCACGTCCCAGCCCCAGCCGGACCAAGCGGTGCCGGCCTGGGCGCTGCGGTCCACCCACGGCGCCTCGCCGCCCTGCAGACGGCCACGCAGATCCGCGGTGTCCTTGGCGGTGTTCATGAACTGGAAGTGGCTTTCCTCGATACCCCAAGACGTCGTGATGTTGCTGACGTACAGGTCGTAGAGACCGTCGTGGTCGAGGTCGGCGAAGTCGACGCCCATGCCCTTGAAGGAGTCGTTGCCGACCACCTTCGACTTCGGCTCGTTGGCCCCGCGGATCCCCTTCACCTCGGCGAACTCGACCTTGCCGGGGCGGGACTTGTTGTACAGCAGGCGGTCGTGCCCGAAGTCGTTGCCGATGTAGAGCTCCGGCAGGTTGTCGCCGTCGACGTCGGTGGCGCTGGCCGCGAGCGACCAGCCGCCCCGGGCGTCGGCCGGGATGGCCTGGTCGTCACAGACGAACGTGGCCGTCGGCTTCGCGCCCTGGGTGGCGCCGGTGAACCGGAAGATGTACTTGCCACCGGCGTTGTCCGCGTGCGACATCGACTTGTTCATCTCGACCCCGCCGTTCACGCGGTCGTCCAGCACCGCGCTGTCGGGGAAGTAGTTGCCGATGAAGATGTCCTGGTGTCCGTCGCCGTCGAAGTCACCGACCGAGGCGGCGTTGGTGTTCCACAGCGCACCGGCGTACTCGCCGTTCTTGGAGTTGTTGCCCGGCACCAGTTCCACCGGCTCGTAGGCTGACGGCTCCAGCTTGGTCGCGCCCGGCTTCGAGAGGAACAGGATCGGGGTACGGCCCCAGTAGTAGGCCAGCAGGTCGACCCGGCCGTCCTCGTTGTAGTCGGCGGGCACACAGCCCATGGGCGCGATGTACTTGCCCATCGGCAGCGGCGCCGCGTCGAGCGCGAACGGCTTGTACCGGTCGCCGCCCTTGCCCGGCGTCGGGGTGACCACCAGCTGGTCGCTGCGCGGATCGACGAAGCACAGGTCGTTCGCGAGCTTGTCGCCGTCGAGGTCATTGACCGCGATCGCGGCACCGACCGAGGAGATCCAGGCACGGATGTGCTCGTACTCCTTGTTCACCGTGCGGATCGACTGGCTCTTGGCCGCTTCCGGCAAGGCGATCGTCAGGGGTTCGAACGCGTACTTCGAGGCCATGGTGTCCGCCTCGGCGGTCGAGACCGTGGGCAGCTGCGCCACCACGAAAAGTCCCGCCATCAGCAACAGCGCCACGATGCCCGCAAGCTGCTTGCGGAGCCAGCCCAAGGTCGCGGTCATTTACCTGCACCTCCAGAAGTGAGTACCTCGGCGGCGATGCGCTGTCGCCAGGTTTCGAAATGCGGGAGTTCGCCGTCGACCACCACGGCCGGGCGGACCTCCTGGGTGATGGCCGCGGCGCGCTCGGCCGGCAGCCCGCAGATCGCCTGCGTGGCGACCTCGGTCTCGGGGATCAGCAACCCGGCGCGAACGCGGGCTTCGGCGGCGAAAGCACTGCCCTGCGCCAGGTTTCCCCGGTGCTCACCGGCGAACTCGGCCAGCTTCAGCAGTTCGTCGGAAGTGACACCGCACGCGTAGGTCGAGGCGAGCCCGATCCCGGCGTAGAGGTCACCGTGGCGCCGCTCGGGGAATCTCGCGACCGTGTCGGTGACGAGATCGACGTCGGTGCCGCAGATGAACCACAGCGCCCGGCCGATGCCCTGGTCGATCGCCCGCAACGAGTAGCCGTTGTTGCCCGCGGGCCAGTTGAAGTTCGGATCCTGGAACTGGCCGTCGACGTACTTCGCCGTCTTGAAATAGGCCTGGTGGAACCCGTACCCGTCGAGCACCAGCCAGCGCAGCAACGGGTCGAAGTCCTCGGCGGACGGCCAGCGGAAGCGCGGCAGCCGCGCCATCGCCCAGCCGACGCCGACGTAGATGATGTAGTCGTGTTTCTCGCCGGGACCGGCGAGGAAGTCCGCGATGTGCCCGCGACCCCCACCGGGCAGGCCGTCCAGCATTCCGTAACCCATTCCCGCGCCTTCATAGGCGAAGCCGCGGTATTTCACCGGAATACGTTCCAGCCATTCTTCCGCCTGGTCGACGGAACGTGCTTCGACCGCGTGCGCGTAGCCGAGCAGGAATTTCTCACCGACGGTCTCCAGCAATTCTTGAGCGGCTGGGCTCTTCTTGTGGAAACCGCGCTTGTCCAGCGACGTCTCGGAGACATCCGGTGTGATCATGCGGCGTCTGAACGTGCGCCAACCATTGCCCAACGCACTCTCCCCCTAACGGGTGGATTCGAATTCTGCGGACTGGTTAAAGGCTCACATGCGTGGTGATAAGGCAGCTACTCCACGGTTGCGCCCGCGGTTCTCCCGGTTTGCGAGACCGGGAGAACGCGGGAATAACCCTTGGTCAGGCCGCCGCGCGGAGATAGCCGGGAGCGGGCATGGTCATCCGGTTCCCGGTCGAGGTCGGGCCGCCGGCGAGGGTGATCGCCATCGGCGCGTCGGTCGGCCGCGGGGTGCGCATCGGCATCCGCAGGTGGACCCGGCCGTACCGGGTGATGTCGACGCGGCCGGGCAGGGTGCCCACGGAGAAAGAAGAGGCCGCGGTCCCGGCGGCGTGCTCGGCGACCGCGATGACGGTCCACCGCCCCTCGGGGACGTTCTGGATCTCGATGTCCGCCGACAGGACGTTCGCCCTGCCGCCGAACGCGACCGGGCCGCACTGCGGGATCGACTCGGCGAACAGTCCGATGAGGACACTCGCCGGGCCCGCCCCGCGCGGCGTCTCGACGCGTACGCTGATCGTGCCGGTGCCGCTGCGCATCGTCGCGCAGCCCATTCCGGCGGTGTGCAACGCCTCCAGGGTCGGCAGCCGCTGGAAGTGCGGGGCCAGCGCGACGAGCAGTTCGCCGACCTCGGGGTCACGGTACTGGGTCGGGGTCATCCCGACCGCGCGGGTGAACCGGCTGGTGAACGTGCCGACACTGCTGTAGCCGACGCTGCACACGATGTCCGACACCGTCAACGATGTCGTCAGCAGCAGTCGTTTCGCTTCGAAGAGCCGGATCGCGGTGAGGTACCGGCCGGGGGTGACGCCGGTCGCCTTGGTGAAGATCCGCGAGAAGTGGAACGGGCTGACGAAGACTTCCGATGCCAGGTCGCCCAAGGTGATCGGGTCGAAGTACCGCGCGTGCATCGATGAGATGGCCTGCAGCACCGCGGGTTGCAGGGGAGACGCCGGCTCGGGGAGCCGACCGGGTTCGATGACGCCTTTCTCGTTCGCCGCCGTGGCGACTGTTCGTAGCTGCATCAGACCAACCTCGGATTCGCTGTCGCTTTTCCTCTGCACGCCAGCAAACGCGTCACCGATTTCGGAGCACTCGACACGCGATCGAGACCGACTATGCGCTGGTACTACTCAGCTCTGCGCGATCGGCGAACGGTCGAATCGGAGGCACGAACGGAGACCCTCGCGAGATCCGCCTTCAATCACGCGAGTTCCGCGCTCAATCACGTGAGTTCGCCGTCTGATCACACGGGCAGGTCGAGCACGCATTCGCCCACGCCGACCTCGGCCGGCCATTCGAGCTTAAGCGCGCGGTCGACGCGGTCACCGGCGTCGACCGGGACGGCGTGCGCGGCCAGCCCCATGGCCCTGGCGACGAGGTAGAGCGTCTGCTGCAGCGCGCCGACGTGCGCCAGCGTCGTGGCGTACGCACCGCCACCCAGCACCGACGCCATCCTCGGCATCCGCGCGGTCACGGTGATCAGCGCCGAGGGCCGCCGGTGGTTGCCGCCGCCGATCATCGCCATGTCGAGCATCGCGTCCAGATCGGACTCGTCGTCGTTGACCAGGCTGAGCCGGTGTTCGAGCGGGTCGTAGTGGTAGATCCCACGATCCAGCCCCGAGCAGCGGTTGACCGAGACGTACAGCTCAAGCTCGTACAGGCAGGCGACGCTGAAATACGGCCGCTGCGAGGCACTGTGGACCGGCCCATTAGGGAAGTGCGCGGGCCCGATGGACCGGATCCGCGCGCCACGGAACAGGAACTCGCCGATCTGCTCGGCGGACAGCACGCCCTCGGTGAATTCGGGGCAGGTGTGATCGTTCTCCAGCAACGCCGTCAGCGTCGGATCGGTCGCCGCGCGGTCGGTCAGGTCCGGCCGGTAGAGCGCGTAGACCGGCCCTTCGCCGGTGGCGGCCTTGACCACCGGCGGCTTCCCGATCCCGGGCAGATCGGCCGGGCCACCGGGCCGCCAGGTCCGGCTCGTGGTGTGGAACAACAGCTCGTCCGGGGACCACAGGCTCAGTTCGGGGTCGTCGTCCTCGGCGAACCGGCCTTGTTCCCCGGCGACCTGGACGACGCCCGCGGCGACGAGATAGGACACGATCGCACCGACCACGGTGGGCCCGATTCCCGTCGTGGCCACGATTTCCCCGACCGACTTCGCCGTCGCCAGTGTCGCGGCGACGTGCACGGCCCACGGTTGGTACAGCACCACGCGGTAGCGCGCGGACGGCGACTCCAGCCCCATCCCGTAGGCATCGGAACGCAGGGAACTGAAGCGGGACAACCGGATCGGACGCGTGGCCGGGATCTCCACCGGCACGAAAAGGGGAGCGAGCGCCACCGGGATCACCGACAGCAAAGGTCCCCTGCCGTCGGCGAGGCCGAGCGAGTGCACCACGGAACCGCCGAGTTCCTTGAGCGCCCGCCGCAGCGCGTCGGCGCCCTCGGCCGTCCAGCTCAGCTCGCCTTCGAGATCGGGCTCCCGCTCGACGGGCTCCCACGACGACGTCACGTTCGCCAGCGAGATCGGCCCCAGTGCCATGCGCCGCAACGATTCCCGGACCAGCGGTTCCGCACGATCGAAGTCGTACTCCCCCCAGCGCGTGACGACCACCAGCGTGCCGTCCTCACCGATTTCGACAAGACTGTCGTCGGTGAGCGACCACAAGGGGATCGTCTCGGCCACACCGCCGGGGGGATCTGTCCTCACTTGTCGCTCCAGCCGGATCTACAAGAACATGGGGAAGGGGTTCAGCCGGTCGTACGGGGTCGGTTCGGCGAGCCTGCCCAGCCGCACCGGCACGTCGAACAGCCGGCCGGGGGCGAAGCGGCTCCAGAACGGGCGCAGCCCCGGAACGACCACCCTGACCACCGGAAGATCGATGTCGGGCCTGGTCTGATCCAGCACGAGCGTCTCCATTCCCAGCGCGGAAAGCTTGCGTACCAAGCATTCCACGTCGTCCCGTACGTCGGGCCGCCGGACGAACTTGAAGTCCGCGGCCCGTTTCGCCGACCGTCCCGGCGCCGGCCGCAGATACGGCTGGTTCGCGACCGTGGCGTGCCTGAGCCACTGCGCCGCGTCGGGATCGTCGAGTTCGACGTCGTTCGCGAGCACCGCCGGGATCATCTGGTTGAGCTCGCTGACCGCCCTCCGCAGCGCCGTCCGGGGGTCCAGGTGGGCGCCGAAGCCCATCATGACGTTCTCGCGGGGCCCGGCGATACTCCTGGACAGCGCGACCATGACCGGGATACCGAGATCCGCCGTCACGTCGAGGACCCACAGCTCCCGGCCCGCCCGCGCGTACTGGCCCACCATCTCATCGGCCCACGGGTCGTCGAACGACGCGATGTCGACGCCGGGCACGGGAAGCCGGTTGTACCACCACATCGCGACGGCGTCGCGTTCGACGAGTTCGAGCAGTCCCTGCAGGATCGCGTCCTCGATGCTGCTCCCGGCCGCGCAGCCGTTGGAGTCCGCGCGCATCCCGGTGATCCCGCACTCCGGCGGCACCCCGTAGTAGAGGTACGCCGTCGGCATCAGCTTCCGGCGCTGCTGCGAAAGCGACCACAGCGGCGTCCAGTCGACGGGCCTCTCGGCGTCGAACCGATCGGGGACGTGCTGGAAGATCGCGTGCTTCGCGTTCCATTCGTCGCGGCCCTCGTACTGGCGCTCGTCGAAGAGCATGCACGAGTTCGGGTGGACGGCGTCCTCGCCCAGCGCGCGGAAGGTGTCGCGGATCCGCAGTTCGTCGCCCTGGTAGTTCGCCGAGAACCGTTCGATCGCCTCGCACAGCGCGCCGACCTCGGCGTCGATCGGGCTCGCGCCCTTGCCGCCGTTGTCCCCGCGCAGCCCCGCCTGCAGCCCCGCCTCACCGCGCACGCGGCGCGCGACGTTGAGCCCGGAGCGGTAGGCGTTCACGAACGCCGGCGCCCTCGGGTCGCGGGCGATCTCCTTGACGATGCCGGTGACCGGGCTGACCAGGTGGCCGTAGCGATCGAGCACCTCGACCGGGGTGAGCGTCCGGTGCCCGCCGCCGCCCGACGTCGCCTTCTTGGCCTCCAGCAGCACGATCGGCTCGGCCGTCCGCGCGGCGACGATCCCTTCGTCACCGCATTCCGGGCACTGCGGGCGCCGCCGCAGTTCGTGCAGCCGCCCCTGCAGGTCGAGGGTGTCCAGGATCCACACGGCCTGCTGCCCCGGATAGCGGTGTCCCGCCAGCCATTTGGACGCTTCGAGGGAGATCAGATGCGACGCGGCCGCGGTCAGCGGCGGCACGGCGGGCATCGGGAACGAGGCCGGGCCGTCGTGCCCGAGCACCTCCTGCACGCAAGCCTCCGCGTGCCGATGCCCCCACAGCCGGTTGGTCAGGCAGTGCCAGCAGCCGGACCGGCCGGGCTGCATGATCGGGCCGATCCACACCTGCGAGCCCGACGGCCGGGCCAGCAGCCACGGCCGTCCGGTGCGCCGGTGCTCGGCGTCGATCTCGGCCAGCCTCGGGTCGAGGTAGTCGTCGCACAGCACGATGGCCAGCTCGGAGGCCGTCTCGACCACTTCGATGCCGCTCGCGACGAGCGCGTTCTCCACCTGCGAGGTGTCGACGCCGCGGCCGATCGCGGTCAGGCTCGCCGTCGCCGGCTTCTGGCGGCAGGCCACCGCGGACGCGTCGAGCCCGCACGCGTCCCAGTACGCGAGCGCGCGCGCGTCGCCGCTGAGCTCGTCCGGGACACGGACGGTGACCAGGCCCGCCTCGACCAGCCGGGCCAGGACGCCGGTGACCTGCTCGGCGCTCATCCCCTCCGGGCAGGCGGACAGGAGTCCGTCGAGGTCACGGGTGCCGTCGAGCAGGGCCGCGACCGACGCGACCTGCGCGCCGCGCATCGCGATGACACCCTGTTCCGAGAACAGGTAGGCGCCGTTGCCCTCGCTGATCTCCGCGCGCAGATGCCGTTTGAATCCCAGACCGCCGCTGATCGAGCCGGACCCGTTCGACACTGCCTCGCGCATGGGAACCCCCGTAGGTCGGTGCGGTCCCCGAATCCTGGTGGGCGGAGGCGCGTACCGGCCAGTGCGAGATTCACGGGTCGACCGTGAAAAACCCATGTTTTTCCGGGACGCACGCACGCGGGACCTGGTGGACGGCTCACTGGCCCGGCGCCCCGCCGCTCTGTCACTGTCGACGCACTGGGAAACACAGGTCACGACGCGTATCGAGCTGGAGGGCGCTTGCGATGTACCCCGGATCACGAGTAGCGGACACGCGGCACGGCTCGGCACCCGACCCAGCCCCGGCCCCGGTCCACTTCACCCTCCTCGGCCCGCTCGAACTCCTGCGGGACGGCATCGACTACGCGCCGACGACGCCGAAGCTGTTGCAGGTGCTCGCCATGCTGGTGATGAGCCCCGGGAAGATCGTGCACATCGACACGATCGTCCAGGAACTGTGGGCCAACGACCCGCCGCGCAGCGTCCGCACGACGATGCACACCTATGTCTACCAGCTGCGCCGGTGCATCGACGAGAACGACCTCGCCCCGTACGGCGAGACCATGCTGGCGACGAAACCGCCGGGATACGTGTTCCGGATCGAGCCGCAGCAGGTCGACGTCTTCGAGTTCCAGGCGATGCAGAAGAAGGGCCGGGAGCTTCAGCTACGGGGCGAGCCCGCCGAAGCGGCGAAGGCCTTCCGGTCCGCGCTCGACCTGTGGTCCGGGCCGCCGCTCGCGAACGTCCACTGTGGACCGGTGCTGTCGGCGTACGCGGTCGACCTCGTCGAACAGCGGCGCAGCACCCTGCACCTGCGGATCGAGGCGGACATCGCGGCCGGGATGCGGCACGAGCTGATCGGCGAACTGCGCTCCCTGGTCACCGCGAACCCGCTGGACGAGGCCCTGCACGGCCAGCTGATCCGCGTACTCGGCCGCAGCGGACGGCGATCCGACGCGCTCGCGACCTACCGCCAGGTGCGCTCGAGGCTCAACAATGAGCTGGGCGTCGAACCCTGCGAAGAGCTCCAGGTCCTGCACCACGGCCTGCTCTCCGAGGGCGAACCCGCGTGAAACCCACTGCTGTCACGGCAACCGAAAGTGAGGATCGGCGGATGAGCGGTCGTACCTATGGACAGTTCTGCGGTCTGGCCCGCGCGCTGGAGATCATCGGCGAACGCTGGTCGCTGCTGATCGTCCGTGACCTCGTCCTCGGCCCGAAGCGGTTCACCGAACTGCAGGCAGGCCTGCCCAAGATCCCGGCGAGCACGCTGTCCGCGCGGCTCAACGAACTCGAGCAGTCCGGCGTGCTTCGCCGCCGCCTGCTCCCCCAGCTCGACGCCGCGGTGGTCTACGAGCTCACCGAGTACGGCGGCGAACTCGACCAGATCGTGCTGGACCTCGGCCTCTGGGGCGCGCGCTCGCTCGGCCGTCCGGCTCCCGAGGACGTCTTCACCCTGGACGCGGCGATCCTCTCGCTGTACACGACCTTCCAGAGCGAGAAGGCCAAGGGCATCCAGGCCACCTACGAACTGCACTATCCGGGCGGGATGGTGCTGCACGCGATCATCGAGGACGGCGCGCTCAAGGTCGCGGACGGCGCGCATCCCGATGCCGACGCGATCATCGAACCGCTGGGCCCGTTCATCAAGGACCTGCTGAGCGGGGAGCTCACCGCCGCCGACGCCACGCGGACCGGCAAGGTCCGTATCGAAGGCGCGTTCGAATATCTGGAACTGTTCACCGAATTGTTCCACATTCCCGCCGCGCCCCAGGTGTCTCAAGGAATCGTCATTCGCTGACCAACCGGCGCGGCTTTTCGTCACCCTTTGTACGCCGTTGGGCCGGACGGCGTACTACCGCTGGTCAGATCAGCAATCCGGAGTAACGGAAATCACCGGTTTGCGAGATATCGTCGGTATCCGTCACCGGCCGGATCTTTTCGCCCAAGGAGCCCTTTCATGGCCGCACTCGATTCGCTACGTCCTGGCCCGCTCGCCTCGCTCAACGGGAAATACCACCGTGCGGCGCTCAACATCTTCGCGCTCGTCGTGCTGGCTCACTGGGCGGAGCACCTCGTGCAGGCGTTCCAGATCTACGCCCTCGGCTGGAAGACCTCGGACGCGCGCGGCGTGCTCGGCATCCCGTTCCCCAAGCTGATCAGCTCCGAATGGCTGCACTACGGCTACGCGATCGTCATGCTGGTCTTCCTGTTCGCCCTGCGCAAGGGCTTCGCCGGCCGCTCGCGGCAGTGGTGGAACCTGGCGCTCGGCCTGCAGTTCTGGCACCACATCGAGCATCTGCTCCTGCTGATCCAGGCACAGACCGGCTGGCGTCTCGGCGGCGGCACCGCGCCGAGCAGCATCATCCAGCTGTTCATCCCGCGGGTGGAGCTGCACCTGTTCTACAACACGATCGTCACCATCCCGATGCTCATCGCGATGCTCGTGCACCGGAAGGCCTCCGCCATCGAACGGGAGCTGACCGGCTGCACGTGTGCGCCCGAAAGCCGGCGTGAGCTGGCGGCCGCCGCCTCGTGACCCGGAGGCTCTTCGCGCTCCTCGCCCTGGTGGCGGCTTGGTTGGGGGTCGCGGTGCTCGCCGCGGCCCCGGCCTCCGCCCACGTCGAACTCCTCGCCTCGAACCCCGCCGACGGCGCCCGGCTCACCTCGGCGCCCCCGCTGGTCTCGATCACCCTGTCGGAGAACATCGGCATCCAGCCGAACTCGATCAAGGTCGTCGATCAGCAGGGCACCGACGTCGTGTCCGGTCCGGTGTTCCAGCCGGGTGACGTCGCCGAGCAGGTCGCCGTCAAGCTCGAACCCGATCTCCCCGACGGCAGTTACCTCGTCGAGTACGCCTTCGTCTCGGCCGACTCGCATCCGGTGCGCGGCACGATCGCCTTCGTGCTCGGCACCGGCCCCCTGATCACCTCGGCGGGCGCGGTGTCCGCCTCCACCGGCACCGACCCGGTGACCGACGCGCTGTTCACCACCTTCCGCTGGGGCTCGTTCCTCGGCGTCGCGCTGCTCGGCGGGCTCGTGTTCATGCTGGTCTGCCGTCCGGGCGGCCGGACCGACCCGGCGGCGCGCAAGCTGCTCACCGCAGGTCTGTGGCTCTCGGGGGTCACGGCCGTGGCCGGGTTCCTGCTGCAAGGCCCGTACGTCGCGGGGCGTGGCGCCGGATCGGTCTTCGACCCGGCGCTGATCGAAGCGACCCTGCGGGTGGCGTACGGGAAGCTCCTGCTCCTGCGCCTGGCCGCGATCGTCGCGCTCGCCGTGCTCGTGCGACGACTGCTGGCCGCCGACCTGCCGGACAGGCTGCGGTCGCGCTACGAGAACCTCGGCATCGCCGCCGGGTTCATCGTGATGCTGAGCTTCTCCGCGACCGGGCACGCGGTGGCCGACAAGATCATGTTCCTCTCGGTCAGCGCCGACCTCGCGCACTTCGGCGCGATGGCCGTCTGGGTGGGCGGGCTGATCCAGCTGGCCGTGCTCCTGCGCGGCAAGTACTCGGCGGCGGAGGCCGAGCCGGCGCTGGCGCGGTTCCACCCGATCGCCACCTGGTCGATCGTGGTCATGGTGGTCAGCGGCGCCTACCTCGGCTTCCGGCTCGTCCCGTCGGTGGAAGCGCTCTGGACGTCGGCCTACGGCATCGTCTTCCTGCTGAAGCTGACCGGGTTCGCCGCGTTGCTGCTGGTGGCGAACCTGAGCCGGAACGCGGTGCGCCGCGGGATCTCCGGCCGCGGCGGCACCGGCGTCGTGACCGCCGACCTGCGGAAACTGCGGGTCAGCGTCGGGGTCGAGGTCCTGATCGTTGCCGTGGTGCTCGCACTGGCCGCGGCGCTTTCGTCGATGTCCCCGACCGGCTAGATCACTGTTCGGTCGCTTCCTCCGGCGGGGCGAACGGCCCCCAGGTGAAGGCCCGGAGCCACGGCTCGGGATCGCCAAGCCAGTCCATGGCGGCGATCTGGGCCGGGCTCCGGCGCCCGGCGAGCGACCGGTACACCGCCACCGGCGTGCCCGAGAGCACCGCGGCGACCGGTTCGGTACCGGCGATCCAGGTCGCGCCTTCGATCTCGATCCGCATCCCGGGCAGCCCGTGCTTCCCCAGCGAAGCCCCGAGCCCGCCGACGAGCACTTCGAAACCCCTCAGCCAGGCCGCGTGCGCCTCGGGCGGCGGAGCGCCGAGCGCGTACCGCAGATCGAGTTCGTGGGTGAAGGCGTCCATCACCATGATGTCGCCGCGGCTCTTCCCCTCGCCGTCGGCCGCGAGGAGGGTGTCGGCTTCGGGTCCGCGTTCGGTCCAGAGCCGCAGCAGTCCGGCGGTCGACGCCGTCTCCGGAATCGGGCAGGCCTCGCCGCCGAACCGGGTGATCACCCGGTCGCAGATTTCGGTCAGATGTGCGAGCAGCTCCCGGACGGTCCACTGTGGACAAGCCGGGACGGTCCGCTCGCCCGCGCCCGCGTGATCGGTGAGCAAGATCGAGATGTTCTCTCTGACCTGCCGATATCCTTCGGCCGCGGTCGCCGTATTCCAGCCAGGGACCCGAATTCGGCTGCTCGTCACGCGGCCACCTCCAGTAGGGGTCAAGCGATGGTCGTCCATTCTCCCACCATGGGAAGGATCCCCCTTCTTCCCGCTTGCGCCGGACCGTTCGGCGCAAGATCACCCACCAGTGGCGCGTGTCCTCGCGGCTTCAGGCACACTGGACGGGGAAAGCCCCCGTGCGCAAGGAACTCTGCTGTTCCGACAAGTCTCGCACCGGTGACGGATCGCCCACTGTGGAGGTGACCAATGGAGATGCCCGGCTTCGATCTGGCGTGGCGTGGTTTCAATCGCGCCCAGGTCCGGGAATTCGTTCGCGAGGTGGAAACCGAGTTACGCCGAGCCGCCGCCGAGCGCGACGAAGCGATCCGGCGCGGGGAAGCTCTCGCCGCGAGGCTCACCGCCGCACAAGAGGAAAACCGTGAACTGAAAGCCAGCGTCGACCGGATAAGCCGCGTGCCGATCGCCCCGGACGCGCTGCAGGAGCGCTCGCGCCGGATGCTCGAACTCACCCGCGAAGAAGCCGACGACATCACAGCGCGTGCCGCCGAGGAAGCCGCCAAGGCCGAGGCGGAACGGAAGCAGGTCGCCGAAGATTTCGAGCGCGCCATGACGCTGCGCCGGGCGAAGGCGATGCGCGCGCTCGCCGCACGGGACGAAGCCGCGCAGGCGCGGGCGAGAAAACTGCTCGCAGACGCCACCGAAGGGGGCAAGCGCTTGGTCGCCGAAGCGCGGCAGAAGGCCGATGTGGCCCTCGGCCTGCGCGATGACGTGCTGAAACAGCTGGTCGGCTGCCGCGAACTGCTCGCGGAAGCCGGAACCGTCCTGACGATCACCGCGGATCCGAAGCCCGAAGTGCCCGTTCAGCGCCGGAGCAGGCCCGAGGCCCGCACCGGCACCGAAGCGGCCGCCACCTAAGCGTCGTCCCCGGACGAATACACGACCGGCCGGACCTCCATCGCGTTGATGTGCGCGTCCGGGACCTGGCCCGCGATCTCGATCGCGCGCTCCTTGCTGTCGCATTCGACCAGGTAAAAGCCCGCCAGATACTCCTTCGACTCCGCGAACGGCCCGTCGGTGACCACCGGGACGCCGTCACGCACCCGGACCACCGTGCTCTCCTTCGGCTCCCCCAGCGCCTGCGTCCCGAGCAGCTCGCCGCTGTCGGTCAGCTTCTTCATGAAAGGGTCGATGCGGGCGACCACCTCGTTGCGCTCGTCCTCGGGGAGAGCGTCCCAGGCGGTGGGGTTCATCGTGATCATGATCATGTACTTCATCGGTGTTCCTCCTGGTCATCCGGCCGGGTTCCCGGCCGCTCACACAGGAGTCGGAGCCGCCGGATCGTCCTCGACATCCTGGCACCCGCGAATTTCACCCGCCCGTGACGGATACGTGGGGAGGGTATAGTGGCCGACGGCAAGGAACCACGAGAGAGCGGGTGCGGGATGACGGGCTACGGCAGCGAGCGGGAGGCCTATCTCAAGCGCCTGCGCCGGATCGAGGGACAGATCCGCGGTCTGCAGCGGATGGTCGAAGAGGACAAGTACTGCATCGACATCCTGACCCAGGTGTCCGCGGCCACGAAGGCGCTGCAGTCGTTCTCCCTCGAACTGCTGGACGAGCACCTCGCCACCTGCGTGGTCCAGGCCGCCGCCGCGGGCGGGGAAGAGGCCGACCTCAAGGTCCGGGAGGCGTCCGACGCCATCGCCCGGCTGGTCCGTTCCTGATCAGGCGACGCCGCGGAACCGTCGCAGCCGCAGGCTGTTGCTGACGACGAAGACCGACGAGAACGCCATCGCGGCCCCGGCGATCATGGGGTTGAGCAGGCCGAGCGCGGCCAGCGGCAGCGCGGCGACGTTGTAGGCGAACGCCCAGAACAGGTTGCCCTTGATCGTGCCGAGCGTGCGGCGCGAAAGCCGGATGGCGTCCACGGCCGCACGCAGGTCACCTCGCACCAGCGTCAGGTCACCGGCCTCGATCGCGGCGTCCGTCCCGGTCCCCATCGAGAGGCCGAGGTCCGCCTGCGCGAGCGCGGCCGCGTCGTTGACACCGTCGCCGACCATGGCGACCACACGCCCTTCGGCCTGCAGCCGTTTGACGACATCGACCTTGTCGGCGGGCAGCACCTCCGCGACGACCTCGTCGATCCCGACTTCGGCGGCGACCGCTCGCGCGGAGCCGGTGTTGTCGCCGGTCAGCAGAACCGGCCGGAGCCCGAGCGCCTTCAGCTCGGCGACAGCTTGGGCCGACGTCGGCTTGACCGTGTCGGCGACGACGAGCACACCTCGCGCTTCGCCGTCCCAGGCGACGACGACGGCGGTCGCGCCATGGTCCTCGGAGGCCGTCTTGAGCTGGGCGAACTCGTCTCCGACGGTGATGCCGTGCTGGTCGAGGAGGGTGGAGCGCCCGGCCAGGACGGTCTTGCCCTCGACCTCGCCGACGACACCCAGGCCCTCGACGTTGCGGAACCCGTCGACAGGCGGCAGCTCACCCCAGCGCTCTTCGGCGGCCGCCACGATCGCGCGGGCGATCGGATGTTCGGACGCGTGCTCGACAGCCGCGGCGAGCCGGAGGACGTCGTCGTCGCCGTGGAGGTCGGTGAGGCTCATTTTCCCGGCGGTCACCGTGCCGGTCTTGTCGAGGACGACGGTGTCGACAGCGCGAGTGGACTCGAGCACCTCGGGCCCCTTGATGAGGATGCCCAGTTGCGCGCCGCGGCCGGTGCCGACCAGCAGCGCTGTCGGCGTGGCCAGGCCGAGCGCGCACGGGCAGGCGATGATCAGGACCGCCACGGCGGCGGTGAAGGCGGCGTCCGCCCCGCTGCCCGCCCCGAGCCAGAAGCCGAGCGTGCCGACCGCGAGCGCGATCACCACCGGGACGAACACGGCCGACACCCGGTCGGCGAGCCGCTGGACCCGCGCCTTGCCGTTCTGCGCGTCCTCGACCAGCAGCGCCATCTGCGCGAGCTGAGTGTCCGCGCCGATCCGGGTGGCGCGGACGACGAGCCTGCCGCCCGCGTTGACGGTCCCGCCGACCACGGCGTCGCCGACGGTCACCTCGACCGGGACGGCTTCCCCGGTCAGCATGCTCAGGTCCACCGCGGATCCGCCGTCGGTCACGACGCCGTCGGTGGCGATCTTCTCCCCCGGCCGCACGACGAACTCGTCATCGGCCTTCAGCTCACCGATCGGGACACGGCTCTCGACCCCGTCCCGGAGGAGAGCGACGTCCTTCGCGCCGAGTTCGAGCAGCGCGCGCAGGGCTGCGCCGGAGCGGCGCTTGGACCGGGCCTCGAAGTAGCGGCCGGCGAGGAGGAACGTGGTCACCCCGGCGGCGACCTCGAGGTAGAGGTTGCCCGCGCCGGACCCGCGCTCCATGGTCAGCTCGAAGCCGTGCCGCATCCCGGGTACCCCGGCGGTGCCGAACAGCAGCGCGTACAGCGACCAGAGCGTGGCGGCGACGACGCCGAGTGAGATCAGGGTGTCCATGGTGGCGGCGCCGTGGCGGAAGTTCGTCCAGGCCGGGCGGTGGAACGGCCACGCGCCCCAGGTGACGACGGGCGCGGCCAGGGCCAGCGAGACCCACTGCCAGTAGGTGAACTGCCAGGCCGGGACCATCGCCAGCACGATCACCGGCACCGCGAGCACGGCCGAGACCAGAAGACGCGTCCGAAGCGCGCCGGCCTGGTCTTCGCCCTCTTCGCCCTCTTTGTCGGGCTTTGGCGGCTGGGCCGAGTAGCCCGCGGACTCGACGACACCGACGAGGTCGTCGACCGAGACCGCGGCAGGGAAGTCGACCTGCGCCTTCTCGGTCGCGTAGTTGACCGTGGCGGAGACGCCGTCGACCTTGTTGAGCTTGCGTTCGACCCGAGCGGCACAGGACGCGCAGGTCATCCCGCCGATGGCCAGTTCGACGCGCTGGGATGTCCCGACGCTCACGGCGTGCCTCCCGGGTGTCCCTCGTGATGCCCTTCGTGCACGCTGGTCGGCGCGGGTGGGGGCGGTGCCTCGTCCACCGGCCCGACAGCGGACCCGATCGCCCAGGCGACGACGAACACCGCGACCAGGGCCGCGGCGAACGCCGACACCTTGACGGCGGTGCTCACGAGACGAGCTGGTAACCGGCCTCGGTGACGGCCGCGTCCACGATCTGGACATCGAGCGCGGTGTCGCTGGTGATGGTTACCTTGCCGCCGGCGACGTCCACGTTCACGGCGCTGACGCCCGCGATCTCGCTGACCTCCTCGGTGACGGAGGAGGCGCAGTGCCCGCAGGACATGCCCTTGACGGTGTAGGTGGTTTCGGCCATCGGTGCGAACTCCTCTACAGGACAGGCGAAGCGATCACTTCTTTTATACCCCATGGGGGTAGGGGTGTGCATCGAGGGTGCGGGCACACTGCGGAAATGAGGAAGATCTCCGCCATCGGCATCGGCGCCGGCGACCCGGACCACCTGACCGTCCAGGCCGTCCGGCGACTGAACGAGACCGATGTGTTCTTCGTCCTCGACAAGGGTTCAGAGAAGCAGGACCTGGTGGGACTGCGCCAGGAGATCCTCGACCGGTTCGTCGAGCGGCCCGGCTACCGCGTCGTGCGGGCGCCGGACCCCGAACGCGACCGTACTCCGGACGACTACCGGAAGGCCGTCGCCGACTGGCACCGCCTCCGCACCGACGTCTACGAGACCATGATCGCTTCCCTGGGTCCCGGCGAACGGGGCGCGTTCCTCGTCTGGGGTGACCCTGCGCTCTACGACTCGACCCTGACCCTGCTGGACGCCGTGCTCGCCCGCGGGAACGTCGAGTTCGAGTACGACGTCATCCCCGGGGTCAGCAGCGTGGCCGCGCTGACGTCGCGGCACCGGACCACGATGAACCAGATCGGGCGCCCGGTACTCGTCACGACCGGCCGCCGTCTCCAGGCGGGCTGGCCGGCGGACGTCGACGACGTGTTCGTGATGCTGGACGCGGGATGCACGTTCTCGCGGTTCGCGGACACCGGGCTGGAGATCTACTGGGGCGCATACCTCGGTACGCCCGACGAGCTCCTGCTCTCCGGCCCGCTCTCCGCCGATCTCGCCGCGCGGATCGAGTCCGTACGCGCCGAAGCCCGGTCACGGAAGGGCTGGATCATGGACATCTACCACCTCCGCCGCCCCGTCACCTCACGCCCGAACCCGTAACTCACGAGTCCAGCCCCGTACTTCGCGTGCTTGGGGCCGTAACTCACGTGATTAGAGCCGTGACTCGTGTGATTGGGGCCGGATCTCGCGTGTTCCGGCTCTAATCACAGGTGTTCCGGCTCTGGTCACGCGTGTCACGGGTTCAGGCACGGGTGTGACGGGTTTGGGTATGAGAAAAGGGCTCGGGCTCCGGGAGAACTCGTGGTTCTCAACCGGGGCCCGAGCCCTTTTCTTCTAATGTTAGTCCGGCGGTGTCCTACTCTCCCACAACCCTTCGGTTGCAGTACCATCGGCGCTGTCAGGCTT
>NZ_JBVJLY010000026.1:0-125981 GCF_055584485.1 Amycolatopsis sp. NPDC102522
CACCACCCCCCGGGGGGGGGGGGGGGGGGGGTGGTTGTGCCGACCGCCCCCCCACCCCCCCCCCCCCCCCCCCCCCCCCCCCCCCGACCAGCGCAAACCCCGCCCCCCGCCACCTGACGGACACATCACCTTGACTCCCGCCGAACAGCACCGGAGAGTGAGCGGGAACCCACGCGACGGCAGAGGGAGGAACCCGGTGAGAGTCCGGGGCGGTCCCGCCACTGTCACCCTCGGAACACCGAAGAGGGGAAGCCAGGAACTCCGGCCGTCGCGACCGCACGACCCGGGGCGCGGACACCCCGAGTGAGGACTGCCGTGATCCTGCTTCTGTCCACTTCGGACACCGACCTGCTCAGCGCACGGGCCAGCGAAGTCGACTACCGGCTCGCCAACCCCGCCCGGCTCGACCTCGCCGAACTGCCCGCTCTGCTCGACGGCGTCCAGATCGTCGTCGTCCGGATCCTCGGGTCCGAGCGCAGCTGGCAGGAGGGGCTCGACACGGTCCGCGCGAGCGGCGCGCACGTGGTGGTCCTCGGCGGTGAGCAGACACCGGACGCGCAGCTCATGAAGCTGTCCACCGTCCCGGCGGGCACCGCGGCGGAGGCCCACGCGTACCTTGCGCAGGGCGGCCCGGTGAACCTCACCCAGCTACACCGATTCCTGAGCGACACGCTCCTGCTCACCGGTGACGGTTTCGAGCCGCCCGCCGTGCAGCCGCTGTGGGGGGTCCTCCAGCGAGAAAGCACGCGAACCGAGGGCCCGGTCATCGCGATCCTCTACTACCGCGCGCATCACCTGTCCGGTAACACCGAGTTCGTCCACAGCCTTTCCGACGCGATCGAGGACGCCGGGGGCCGCGCGCTCCCGATCCACTGCGCCTCCCTCCGCACCCGCGAGCCGGAGATGATGGCCGAGCTGTCCAAGGCCGACGCGCTCCTGGTGACCGTGCTGGCCGCCGGGGGCACCCGGCCCTCCGAGGTCGGCGCCGGCGGGGACGACGAGGCGTGGGACGTCTCCGAGATGGCCGCGCTCGACATCCCGATCCTCCAGGCCCTCTGCCTCACCAGCGACCGCGAGACCTGGTCCGCCAACGACGACGGGCTCTCCCCCCTCGACGCGGGCAACCAGATGGCCGTCCCCGAGTTCGACGGCCGCCTCATCACCGTCCCGTTCTCGTTCAAGGAGATCGACGACGACGGCCTCCCCAAGTACGTGCCGGACGCCGAGCGCGCTTCGCGGGTCGCCAAGATCGCGCTCGCCCACGCCCGGTTGCGGCACACACCGCCGCCGGAGCGCAAAATCGCGCTGATGCTGTCGGCGTACCCGACGAAGCACTCCCGCGTCGGCAACGCCGTCGGCCTCGACACGCCCGCGTCCGCGATCGAACTGCTGCGCCGCATGCGCGACCGGGGTTACGACCTCGGCGAGGACCCGTTCCCCGGCGTCGAGCCCACCGGCACCGACCAGCCGGACGGCGACGCCCTGATCCACGCGCTCATCGCCGCGGGCGGCCAGGATCCGGAGTGGCTCACCGAGGAGCAGCTCTCCGGCAACCCGATCCGCGTCCCCGCCGACAAGTATCGCGAGTGGTTCGCCGAGCTGCCCGCGGAACTGCGCGAGGGCATGGAGGAACACTGGGGCCCCGCGCCCGGCGAACTTTACGTGGACAAGTCTCTCAACAAAGCGGGCGACATCGTCCTGGCGTCCCTGCAGTCCGGCAACGTCATCCTGATGATCCAGCCGCCGCGCGGGTTCGGCGAGAACCCGGTCGCGATCTACCACAACCCGGATCTCCCGCCGAGCCATCACTACCTCGCCGCGTACCGCTGGCTGGAGGAGGAGTTCGGCGCGCACGCCGTCGTCCACCTCGGCAAACACGGTTCGCTGGAATGGCTTCCCGGCAAGACCGCGGGCCTCTCGGACTCCTGCGCGCCGGACGCCGTCCTCGGCAACCTGCCGCTGATCTACCCGTTCCTGATCAATGACCCCGGCGAGGGCGCGCAGGCGAAACGGCGCGCGCACGCCACGATCGTCGATCACCTGATCCCGCCGATGGCCCGCGCCGAGAGCTATGGCGACATGGCCCGTCTGGAGCAGCTTCTCGACGAGCACGCCAACATCGCCGCGATGGACCCGGCGAAGCTGCCCGCGGTCCGCGCGCAGATCTGGACGCTGATCCAGGCCGCGAAACTGGACCACGACCTCGGTGTCGAGGAACGTCCGCACGACGCGGAGTTCGACGACTTCCTGCTGCACATCGACGGCTGGCTGTGCGAGGTCAAGGACGCCCAGATCCGTGACGGGCTGCACATCCTCGGTGCCGCGCCGGAAGGCGAGGCGCGGATCAACCTCGTACTCGCGATGCTGCGCGCCCAGCAGATGTGGGGCGGCAAACAGGGCGCCGTCCCCGGTCTGCGTTCCGCGTTGGGCCTCAAGGAAAACAGCGACGCACCACTGTCCGAAGTAGACGCCATCGAGCAGAAGGCCCGGTCGCTCGTCGTGGCGATGGAGGCCCGCGGCTGGTCCCCCGCCGCCGTCGCCGAGGTCGTCGCCGAAGTGCCGGAACACCAGGAGGTCGCGCGTGTGCTGACCTTCGCCGCCACCGAGATCGTGCCGCGCCTGGCGGGCACCGGCGCCGAGATCGACGCCGTGCTCCACGCGCTCGACGGCGGCTACATCCCGGCGGGTCCCAGCGGTTCTCCCCTGCGCGGCCTGATCAACGTGCTGCCGACCGGCCGCAACTTCTACACCGTCGACCCCAAGGCCATCCCGAGCCGCCTCGCGTGGGAGACCGGGCAGGCACTCGCCGACTCGCTTCTCCGCCGCTACAAGGAGGACACCGGCGACTGGCCGCGTTCGGTCGGCCTCTCGGTCTGGGGCACGTCGGCCATGCGCACCTCGGGTGACGACGCCGCGGAAGTCCTGGCCCTGCTGGGAGTCCAGCCGGTCTGGGACGAGGCGTCACGGCGGGTCACCGGGATCGAGGCCATCTCGCTCACCGAACTCGGGCGCCCACGCGTCGACGTCACCGTGCGGATCAGCGGCTTCTTCCGCGACGCCTTCCCGCATGTGATCACGCTGCTGGACGACGCCGTGCGCCTCGTCGCGAACCTGGACGAACCGGACGAGCAGAACTTCGTGCGCGCCCACACCCGCGCGGATCTGGCCGCCCACGGAGACGAACGCCGTGCCACCACGAGGATCTTCGGTTCCAAGCCCGGCGCGTACGGCGCGGGCCTGCTGCCGCTGATGGATTCCGGGAACTGGCGCGACGACAAGGATCTCGCCGAGGTCTACGCGGTCTGGGGCGGGTTCGCCTACGGCCGCGACCTCGACGGCAGGCCGGCGCGCGAGGACATGGAGAACTCGTACAAGCGGATCGTGGTCGCGGCCAAGAACACCGACACCCGCGAGCACGACATCGCCGACTCCGACGACTACTTCCAGTACCACGGCGGGATGATCGCGACGGTCCGCGCGCTGACAGGCACCGCCCCGGCGTCCTACGTCGGCGACAGCACCACCCCGGACGCGGTCCGCACCCGCACCCTCGGCGAGGAGACCGCCCGTGTCTTCCGGGCCCGTGTGGTCAATCCGCGCTGGCTGGCGGCGATGCGCAAGCACGGCTACAAGGGTGCTTTCGAGCTGGCGGCGACCGTCGACTACCTCTTCGGTTTCGACGCCACCGCCGGGGTGGTCGGCGACTGGATGTACGAGAAGCTCACCGAGTCCTACGTGCTCGACGAGGTCAACCAGGAGTTCCTGCGCCAGGCCAACCCGTGGGCGTTGCGCGGCATCATCGAGCGGCTGAACGAGGCGGCCGATCGGGGCCTCTGGGCGGAGCCGGACGCCGACCTTTTGGCTCAGCTGCGCGAGGTCTACTTATCGCTGGAGGGGGACCTCGAATCCTGACGTCACCCCTTGGAGCCGCCTCATGGCACTCCCGGCGGTACCACTGTCGTATGCGCAGAACTTAGCGTGACAAGGGCGGTGGGATGACAACGATCGGGAGGACAGCGATGATCAAGCGTCTGTTGAAGGTCGTGCTTCGCCACGGTTGCTGCTCGGCGTGCACCGGTCAGGGCTGCGGCTGCTGCGACGCCTGTAAGTAGGCTCTGCTGGCTAAAAGCTAGGGGCGGACACCCGCGATATGGGTGTTCGCGCGGCGGACGTCGGCGGCGAGGGCCCCTACCTCGATCACCCGGCGTCCGGCCGCCTCCAGCGTCTCGGCGCCGACGCAGTCGACGAACACCGACGGCTCGCGCCAGGCGAACACGACGCGCGGGATGCCGGCGTCGAGGATGAGCTGGGTGCAGCTTCGCGGATGTGACGTCCGCGAGCTGCACGGCTCCAACGACGTGTACATCGTCGCTTCCGCCAGTCTCGAGTCTCCGGGTTCGAGCTTGGCGAGAGCGGCTTCTTCGGCGTGGTTGGCCGGATCGCCGTCGCCCGAGTAGCCGGTGGAGATCACTTCGCCGTCGGCGCCGGTGATGACTGCGCCGACGCGGAAGGTCCGCGGCGGGCAGTTCTCGGCCAGCGCGATGGCTTCACGCAGCCGCAGAATGTCCACTTCGGACGGTTCCGGCGTCGCGTGGTACTCCAGCACGGCGATGTCGCCCAGCCGGGTGCTTTCGACAAGCGTGAGCCCGCGTGGAAAAGCGCCCGGACCCGTGAACCTCGGAGCGCGCGGGTCGCCGACGAAGAACGGCGCGATGGCAAGGTGCAGTTCATCAACGAGCCCTTCGGTGAGGAACTGCGTGTGGATCGCACCCCCGCCCTCGACCATCAGCCGCCGCACGCCCCGCGCGTGGAGATCGGCCAGCATTTCACGCAGACCGACCAGCTCGACGACGGTCGCCTTCACGCCCGTGACGACGCCGGGCGGGGCGTAGACCAGCTTCTCCGCGTCCCCCACGGTGAAGAACTGCGCCGCCGGATCGAGCGCCCCGCTCCGGGTGAGCGTGACCTTGACCGGCTGTTCCGGGCGGCCCGCCGCGACGCGCTCGGCCACCAGCTCCGGCGAGCGGACCAGCAGGCGGGGGTTGTCCGCGCGGACCGTGTTCGCACCGACGAGGATCGCGTCCGACGCCGCGCGCAGCCCGTCCACCCTGGCCCAGTCTTCCGCGTTGGACAGCACCAGCCGGGTGTCGGTCGCGTCGTCGAGGTAGCCGTCCAGCGAGACGGCGGCGGACAGCAGGACGTGGGGGCGTTCGGTCACGTCGCCAGTATGCCCCCGCTAAATCGGTCGCACCGGAATCGCCGCCCGGCTACCGTGGCCCCGTGATCTTCTGAGACGAACCTGCGCCCTCATTCCACCTCTTTCGCAGGGAGTCTCATGTCTTCTTCCTTGACGTTTTCCGACGTCACCTTCACCTGGCCCGACGGCGCCGGGGTGTTCGAGCGGCTATCGCTCACCATCGGGGCCGGTCGCACGGGCCTGGTCGGCACCAACGGATCCGGGAAGTCCACGTTGCTCAGGCTGCTCGCCGGCGGCCTGCGCCCGGAGTCCGGCTCGATCACCGCACCGGGCGAACTCGGTTACCTGCCCCAGAACCTCGTCCTCGACACCGGCCGCCGGGTCGACGACGTGCTGGGCGTCACCGCGATCCGCGCGGCGATCAGAGCCGTCGAGAGCGGCGCTGCCGCTGAAGAGCATTTCACCACCATCGGCGACAACTGGGACGTCGAGGAACGCACTCGCGCGATCCTCGACCGGCTCGGCCTGGGCGCTGTCCGCCTGGACCAGCGGGCGGGTGAGCTGTCCGGCGGCGAACTCACGCTGCTCGGGCTGGCCGCCCTGCTGCTGCGGCGTCCCGCCGCGCTGCTGCTCGACGAGCCGACGAACAACCTCGACCTGCGGGCACGCGAACTCGTGCACCGCGAGGTGGCGGACTGGGGCGGGATCCTCGTGGTGGTCTCGCACGATCGCGAGCTGCTTCAGCTCGTCGACCGGATCGCCGAGGTCCGCGACCGCGAGGTCACCCTGTACGGAGGCGACCTCGCGGACTACGAACACGCCGTCGAGGTCGCCCAGGAAGCCGCGCGGCGGCATCTGCGCGCGGCGGAGTCAGACGTCAAGCGGCAGAAGCGGGAGCTGATCGAGGCCGGGATCAAACTCGCCCGGCGGGCCCGCTACGGCCAGAAGATGTGGGACACCAAACGCGAGCCCAAGGTGCGGATGCGCAAACGTCAGGAGGACGCGCAGATCGCCGCGGGCAAGCACCGGAACCTGCACACCGACAGGCTGGAGGGTGCCGTCGAAGCGCTGAAAGCCGCCGAAGAACTGGTGCGCAAAGACGCCGAAATCCGCGTCGAACTGCCGGAAACCACGGTCCCTCGGGGAACGGACGTGCTCCGGATCGACGCCGTGCCCCGGTTCGGCCCGCCGGTGAACCTGCACGTCATGGGCCCCGAGCGGATCGCACTCGTCGGCCCGAACGGGTCAGGGAAGACCACCCTGCTCCGCACGATCACCGGCGAACTCCCGCCGAAGTCGGGCGAAGTGGGGCTGTTCGTCCCCGCCAGGCTGCTCCCCCAGCGGCTCGACATCCTCGACGACACGCTGTCCATTGTGGACAACGTGCGCCTGGTCGCGCCGTCGCTCACGGACAACGAGATCCGCGCGCGGCTGGCGCGGTTCCTGTTCCGGGGAACGACGGCGGACCGTGAGGTGGCGTCGCTGTCCGGCGGGGAACGGTTCCGGGCGGCGCTGGCGACGCTGCTGCTGACCGAGCCCACGCCGCGACTGCTGCTGCTCGACGAGCCGACGAACAACCTCGACCTGGCGAGCGTCCGTCGGCTCACCGAGGCGTTGCCGGCCTACCGGGGCGCGCTGATCGTGGCGAGCCACGACCGGCCGTTCCTGAAGGACATCGGTATCACCAGGTGGTGGGAGATCTAGGCGTCGAAGTCCACGGTGACGGCGTCGGACACCGGCACCGACTGGCAGGTGAGCACGAAACCGGCGTCGACTTCGGCCTTCTCCAGGGCGAAGTTGCGCCGCATGTCCACCTTGCCGTCGCAGATCTTCGCCCGGCAGGTGCCGCACACCCCGCCCTTGCAGGCGAACGGCAGATCCGGGCGGTACTTCTGCGCGCCGTCGAGTACCGAGGAGTCGCGCGGCAGCGTCATCGTCGTCGACCGGCCGTCGAGGACCAGCGTGACCTCGCTGGACGAACCCACGACGGCCGGGTCGACGTGACGCACCGGCTCCGGCGGAGTGTCCACATAGAACAGTTCCTGATGGACACGCTCGTCGGGGACGTCGAGGGATCGCAGCAGGTCCTGCGCGCCGGTCACCATCTCGAACGGCCCGCACAGCCACCAGTGCGCGACGTCCTCGACCGGGATCAGCACGGCGCACAGGCGCCGCAGCTTCTCGACGTCGAGCCGTCCGGTGAACAGTTCGGCCTCGCGCGGCTCGCGAGAGAGCACGTGGATGAGTTCGAGCCGCGCGGGGTAGCGGTCCTTCAGGTCCGCGAGGTCGTCGGCGAACATGACGGTGTCCGTGCGACGGTTGCCGTAGAGCACGGTCACCGTGGCGTCGGAATCGCCGAGCAGCGAGGACGCGATCGACAGCACCGGCGTGATCCCGGACCCGGCCGCGATCAGCACATGATGCCCGGCGGCTTCGAGATCGGGGCTGAAGCTGCCGGTGGGCGGCGCGACCTCGATCTCGTCGCCGGGTTTCACATCGCGCACCAGCCAGGACGAGAACAGCCCGCCCGGCACCTCCCGCACACCGACCCGCGGCGCCGCACCGGCGGGCGCGCAGATCGAGTACGAGCGTCGTTCGTCGCGGCCCTCGACCTCGCGGCGCAGGGTCAGCGACTGACCTGCCTTGAAGCGGAAGGTGTCGGCGAGGTCTTCGGGCACGTCGAAAGTCACCGCGACGGCGTCGTCGCACAAGCGCTGGACGTCGGCCACTTTCAGGGTGTGAAACCCGGTGCGGCGCAGGATCGCGGTCACTAGATCTCCTTGACGTGTTCGAACGGTTCGAGACAGAACCGGCAGCGGCGCAGGGCTTTGCACGCCGTCGCGCTGAACCGCGACTGCTCCTCGGTGTCCGCCGAACCACAGTGCGGGCAGCGGACCGAAGACACCGCCGGGCTCAGCGTGAGCGGGATCGGGCCGGTCCGCCGCGGCGCGGCCCCCGGCGGTGCGATCCCGGCCTCGGCCAGTTTCCGTTTGCCGTCTTCGGTGATCCAGTCGGTGGACCACGCCGGCTGAAGCACCGTGCGGACCTCGACGTCGCCGTAGCCCGCGCCGGTGAGCGCGTGCACGAGGTCGTCGCGCATGGTGTCCATCGCCGGGCAGCCGGTGTAGGTCGGGGTGATCGCGACGACCACGCGACCGCCGGATTCGGACACTTCACGCAGCACGCCGAGGTCGGCCAGGGTGAGCATCGGCAGTTCCGGGTCGGTGACCGTGGCCGCCACGGCGTACGCGGTCACCATGTCGCGTCCGGGTTTTCCCTGGCGACGCTCTGCAGGGTCGCCAGCAGGAAGCCCATCCGCTCGGTGTGCACGCCGTCACGGCCCATCCGGCCGGAAACCCCGGCGATGGTGCCGATCTCGGGGCGCGTCAGCTTCGCGACGGCCAGCACCTGGTCGAGGATCGCGTCGAACTCCGGCCGCAGCGACGGCGACTCGACGAACTCGACCTCGTGCGCGGCGAAAAGCTCGCCGACATAAGGCCAAACAGCGTCGAGACCTTCCTGCATGCGCTCGTGGGACAGTTCGGTGCCGTCACCGAGCCGGACGGCCCATTGGGCGGCGTAGTCGCGGTGGTAGGCGACTTCCTTGACACCCTTGTCCGCGATGGCCGCCAGCACCGGGTCGACGCTGGTCCGCAAGCGCTGCAAGAGCTCCAGCCGCCAGATCGAGAACACCAGCAGCCGCGCGATCAGGTGCCCGAAGTGCCCGCCTTCGAGTTCGGCGAGCCGGACATTGCGGTACTCCTGCTCGCTCCGGAAGAAGGCGTAGGAATCCTCGGTGCGCTCACTGCCGTCGGCCTTGCCCGCGCGGGCCAGCAGCAGCCGGGCCTGTCCGAGCAGGTCGAGCGCGATGTTGGCGATCGCGACCTCGTCCTCAAGCTCGGGCGCGTTCGTGCACCACTCCTGCAGCCGGTGCGAGAAGATCAGCGCGTCGTCGCCGAGCATCAGGCAGTAGGCCGCCAGCCGCGCACCGTCCACACCGGACGGGACCGTGGTGTCCACACCGGACAGTGGATCCTCGAATCCGGTGCCGAAGGCCCAGCGGGAGTCGTTTTCCTCGGTGATCGCCTCGTAGGCGTTGTCGAAGCTCATGTCAGATGTGCGGAACGTTGTCGGGGATGTCGTAGAACGTCGGGTGCCGGTACACCTTGTCGCCGCTGGGCGCGAAGAACGGGTCCTTCTCGTCCGGCGAGGAAGCGGTGATGTCCGACGCGCGCACGACCCAGATCGACACGCCTTCGTTGCGGCGGGTGTACAGATCCCGCGCGTGGTGCAGCGCCATGTCGTCGTCCGCCGCGTGCAGCGAACCCACGTGCACGTGGTTCAGGCCGCGCTTGCCCCGGACGAACACCTCGTACAACGGCCAGTCGTGTTTCATGCCGAGGCACCCTTCTTCGCGGCGTGGGCGGACGCGGCTTCCCGCACCCACGCGCCGTCTTCCTGGGCCCGCCGCCGGTGCGCGACGCGCTGGGCGTTGCAGGGGCCGTTGCCCTTCAACACGTTCTTGAACTCGTCCCAGTCGACGGCGCCGAAGTCGTAGTGCCCGCGTTCGGCGTTCCACTTCAGGTCCGGGTCCGGGAAGGTGACGCCCAGCGCCTCGGCCTGCGGGATGGACATGTCGACAAAGCGCTGGCGCAGCTCGTCGTTGGTGTGGCGTTTGACCTTCCACGCCATCGACTGCGCGGTGTTCGGCGAATCGGCGTCCGGCGGGCCGAACATCATCAGCGACGGCCACCACCAGCGGTTCACCGCCTCCTGCACCATCTCGCGCTGCTTTTCGGTGCCGCGCATCATGGTCATCAGCAGTTCGAAGCCCTGCCGCTGATGGAAGGACTCCTCCTTGCAGATGCGGATCATCGCGCGGGCGTACGGCCCGTACGAGCTGCGGCACAGCGGGACCTGGTTGCAGATCGCCGCGCCGTCGACCAGCCAGCCGACCACGCCGACGTCGGCGAAGGTCAGCGTCGGGTAGTTGAAGATCGACGAGTACTTCTGCTTGCCGTTGATCAGCTTGTCGGTCAGGTCCGCGCGGTCGGCGCCGAGCGTGGCCGCCGCCGAGTACAGGTACAGCCCGTGCCCGGCCTCGTCCTGCACCTTGGCGAGCAGGATCGCCTTGCGCCGCAAGGAAGGCGCGCGGGTGATCCAGTTGCCCTCGGGCTGCATGCCGATGATCTCCGAATGCGCGTGCTGCGCGATCTGGCGGATCATCGTCTTGCGGTAGCCCTCGGGCACCCAGTCGCGCGGCTCGATGCGCTGGTCACGCTCGATGGTCGCCTCGAAGTGCTGTTCGAGGTCCTCTTCCGGCAGTGTCGCGGTCATGACTGCTCCTTCGCCACCAGGGTCAGGACGTCGTACTTGGCGACCGAGTCACCGTCGGCGTTGGTGACGTCGGCGTCCCAGCGGACTTCGCCGTACTCCTGGTCGATGCGCGGGGTGATCTGCTTGGCGGTCAAGGTGACCGTGAGGGTGTCACCGACCTTGACCGGGGTGAGGAACCGCAGGTTCTCCAGGCCGTAGTTGGCCAGCACCGGGCCGGGTTCCGGCGAGACGAACAGGCCCGCGGCGAACGAGACCACGAGGTAGCCGTGCGCCACGATCCCGCCGAACAGCGGGTTCGCCGCCGCGGCTTCGGGGTCGGTGTGGGCGTAGAAGGTGTCGCCGGTGAACTCGGCGAAGTGGTCGACGTCGGACTGCAGGACCTCGCGCGGCCCGGCGACGACGGAGTCGCCGATCTTCAGCTCCGCCAAAGACTTCCGGAATGGGTGGACGTCGCCCTCGGCGCGCGGGGCGCCGGTGACCCAGCGGCCGGTGACCGTGCTGAGCACCTTCGGGCTGCCCTGGACCGCCGTGCGCTGCATGTGGTGCAGCACGCCGCGGACACCGCCCATCTCCTCGCCGCCACCGGCGCGGCCGGGGCCGCCGTGGACCAGCTGCGGCATAGGCGAGCCATGGCCCGTCGACTCCTTGGCGTCTTCGGCGTCCAGCACCAGCAGACGGCCGTGGTACGGCGCGACCCCGAGGACGACCTCACGCACGAACTCCTGGTCGGCGGAAACGATCGAACCGACGAGACTGCCGCCGCCGCGTGCGGCGAGCTCGATGACCTGCTCGGTCGAGGTGTAGGGCAGCAGCGTCGAGACCGGGCCGAACGCCTCGACCTCGTGCGGCTCGGAACGCTCCGGGTCGGCCTTCAGCAGCACCGGCGAAATGAACGCGCCACGTTCGGCGTCCGCGCCGACGACCTCGACCTGCTCCGGGTCACCGAAGACGACCGTGCCGACGTCCAGCAGCGCCTTGAGCGACCGCCGGACCTCCTCACGCTGCTCCAGGCTGGCCAGAGCGCCCATCCGCACACCTTCGGCGGTCGGGTTGCCGACGGTGGTCTTCGCCAGCCGCGCGCTCGCGGCCTCGGCGACGGCGTCCACCAGGTCCGCGGGCACGAAGGCGCGGCGGATGGCGGTGCACTTCTGGCCGGCCTTGACCGTCATCTCGGTGGTCAGCTGCTTGACGAAGAGGTCGAACTCGGTGGTGCCGGGTTTGGCGTCCGGGCCGAGGATCGAGCAGTTCAGCGAGTCGGCCTCGGCGTTGAACCGGACCGAGTTGCGCACGATCGAGGGGTGCGCGCGCAGCTTCTGCGCCGTCGAGGCGGAGCCGGTGAACGAGACGAGGTCCTGCGCGGTGACGTGGTCGAGCAGGTCGCCGACGCTGCCCGCGACGAACTGCAGCGTGCCCTCGGGCAGGATGCCGGATTCGATGATGATCTCGACCAGCCGCGCGGTGAGGTACGAGGTCTGGCTGGCCGGCTTGATCAGACTCGGCACCCCGGCGAGGAACGCGGGCGCGAACTTCTCCAGCGGGCCCCAGACGGGGAAGTTGAAGGCGTTGATCTGGACGGCGACGCCGCGCAGCGGAACCGCGATGTGCTGGGCGACGAAGGTGCCGCCCTTGCTCAGCGGCTCGACGTTGCCGTCGACGTAGACGGTGTCGTTCGGCAGTTCGCGCTTGCCCTTGCTGGAGTAGGCGAACAGGACGCCGATGCCGCCGTCGATGTCGACCATGGAGTCGCCCTTGGTGGCGCCCGTCCTGGCCGAGAGCGCGTACAGCTCTTCGCGGTGTTCGCGCAGGTGGGAGGCCAGGGCCTTCAGCAGCGCGGCGCGCTGGTGGAAGGTCAGCTCACGCAGCGCGGGGCCGCCGGTGCGGCGGCCGTACTCCAGCGCGGCGGCGAAGTCGATGCCCTCGGAGGAGACCCGGGCGACCTCCTCGCCCGTCGAGGCGTCGTGCAGCGGTACTCCGTCAGCTTCCGCCGTGTGCCACCCGCCGGAGACGTAGCTGCGCAGCAATGCCATGAGGGCCGACCCTTCAGTGATGGATTTACAGACCGTCCGTTCAGTAATTGACTGTAGCTCGTGACCGGGCACTTGCAAACCCCCTGATGGCGGTGGACCCTTGACATCTGCCCGAAAACACGCCTTTACTGGCGGCACCCTTTAACAACCGTCCATTCGGTCAGTAACTAGGTGGTTTGGGTTGACTAACGCCGCGCACACGATGTTCGCCGACGACCAGGCGTCCAACGCGCTGGGCATCGAGCTGGTCGAGGCCGCCGAAGGACACGCGGTCGCCACGATGCGGATCACCGAGACGATGGTCAACGGGCACGACATCGCCCACGGCGGCTACGTCTTCCTGCTGGCCGACACGACTTTCGCCTGCGCCTGCAACAGCCACGGCCCGGTGACCGTCGCGTCCGGCGCGGAAATCTCCTTCGTCGCCGCCGGAAAGCTCGGCGACCACCTCATCGCCACCGCCACCGAGCGGACCCGCTACGGCCGCAACGGCATCTACGACGTCACCGTGCACCGGGAGACCCCCGACGGCCCGGAGGTCGTCGCCGAATTCCGCGGCCGCAGCCGCACCATCCAGAAGGCATGACGATGACTTTCAGCGACGACGCCGAGAACCTGACCATCGACGAACTCCAGGCGCTGCAACTGAAACGCCTCCGGTGGACGCTGCGGCACGCCTACGACAACGTGCCGTTCTACACCAGGAAGTTCGACGAGGCCGGGGTTCACCCGGACGACTGCAAGGCGCTGGAAGACCTGGCGAAGTTCCCCTTCACCACGAAACAGGACCTGCGGGACAACTACCCGTTCGGCATGTTCGCCGTGCCGGAATCGCAGGTCAGCCGCATCCACGCGTCCAGCGGGACCACCGGGAAGCCGACCGTCGTCGGGTACACCGCCGAAGACATCGACATCTGGGCGACGGTGATGGCGCGCTCGATCCGCGCGGCGGGCGGGCGGCCGGGCGAAAAGGTCCACGTGGCCTACGGGTACGGCCTGTTCACCGGCGGCCTCGGCGCGCACTACGGCGCGGAGAAGCTGGGCTGCACGGTGATCCCGGCGTCGGGCGGCATGACCGCGCGCCAGGTGCAGATCATCACCGACTTCAAACCCGAGATCATCATGGTCACCCCGTCGTACATGCTGACGCTGCTCGACGAGTTCGAACGCCAGGGCGTCGACCCGCAGGCGAGTTCGCTCAAGGTCGGCATCTTCGGCGCGGAGCCGTGGACCGAGCAGATGCGCACGGAGATCGAGGAACGCGTCGGCATCGACGCCGTCGACATCTACGGCCTGTCCGAGGTGATGGGCCCCGGCGTCGCGCAGGAATGCGTCGAGACCAAGGACGGGCTGCACATCTGGGAGGACCACTTCTTCCCCGAGGTGATCGACCCGTTCACCGAAAAGCCGACCGACGCCGAGGGCGAGCTGCTGTTCACGTCGCTCACCAAGCAGGCGCTGCCGATCATCCGGTACCGCACGCGCGACCTCACCCGGCTGCTGCCCGGCACCGCGCGGCCGGCGTACCGGCGGATGGAGAAGGTGACCGGGCGCAGCGATGACATGATCATCCTGCGTGGCGTCAACGTCTTCCCCACGCAGATCGAGGAAGTCGTGCTGGTGACCCCCGCGCTCGCGCCGCATTTCCAGCTGATCCGGTCCACGAAGGGCCGGATGGACCACCTGACCGTCCGCGTCGAGGCGCGTCCGGACGCCAGTGCCTCGCAACGCGCCGAAGCCGCCGCCCGGCTGATCGCCGGGGTCAAGGACGGGGTCGGGGTGAGCGTCGGCGTCGAGGTCGTCGATCCGGACACGCTGGAACGGTCGCTGGGCAAGATGCGCCGCGTACTCGACGAACGGGACCGCGGTTGACCACCCCCGCCCGCCGGGGGCGCCCCGGCTACGACCTCGAGTCGCTGCTGCAGGTCGCGGTCAAGCTGTTCAACGAACGCGGCTACGACGGCACCAGCATGGAGGACCTCTCCCGGAAACTCGGGATCACGAAGTCCGCGATCTACCACCACGTGCCGAGCAAGGAAGAGCTGCTGCGGCTCGCCGTCGACCGCGCGCTGAACGGCCTGTTCGCCATCGCCGCCGAGACGGAATCCTTCGAGGGCAGGGCGATCGAGAAGCTGGAACACCTGGTGCGGGGCAGTGTCCTCGTGCTGGTCGAGCAGCTGCCGTTCGTGACGCTGCTGCTGCGGGTGCGCGGCAACACCAAGATCGAGCGGGCGGCGCTGGCGCGGCGGCGCGAATTCGACCGGCTGGTCACGGACCTGGTGAAACGGGCCGAAACCGAGGGCGACGTGCGGCCCGACATCGATCCCGCGGTCACCGCACGACTGCTGTACGGCATGGTGAACTCGCTGATCGAGTGGTACCGGCCGCGCCGGGGTTCGGCGGGCACGGAACTGGCGGACGCGGTGTGCAAGATCGCCTTCGAGGGCCTGCGGGCGCAGTAACTCGCGGGAACCCAGCCGTAACTCGCGTGATTGGAGCCGTAACTCGCGTGATTGAAGCCGTAACTCGCGTGTCTGGAGCCGTTCCGGCTTCAAGCACGCGAGATCCGCCTCCAGTCACGCGTGTTCCGCCTTCCGTCACTCCCCCGCGGCCTGGGGCGGTCGCCGCGCCTGCCAGATCAGCGCGTCGCGCAGCTGCTGGATGAGCTGTTCGTCGTCCGCTTCCGACGGATCGACCCCGAGCGGGATCCAGCGTTCACCGACCTCGGTCCCGTTCTCGAAATTGGTGATCACTATCCCCGCGTAGGAGACGCGTTCGTCCGCGATGTCACCTTGCATCCGGACGTCACGATGCTGCAACCGGACACTGACCCACCGTCCGACGCGGCGAACCGGATCGCGTTCAGCACTGGCCATTCGTCCCTACCCATGACACCCGGTCCCCCCGCCTCGAACGTCGCCTTGAAGGCCCCAGGGGTTACCAGCGGGTCGTTCCGAATGAGTAACGGCGGGCGGCGGGCTGAAACAGTTACGCTCGGCCCATGAGCACCGATCCGGAAGCCCGGCGGCGCCGCCTCGAGCCGGCCGCCCGGCGCGCCGAGATCCTGGCGGCGGCCCGGCGGCTGTTCGGCGCGGGCACGTACGCCTCGGTTTCGACCTCGGACATCGCGAAGGCCGCCGGGGTGGCGCGGCCGCTGATCAACCACTACTTCGGCGGCAAGCGGGAGCTGTACCTGGAAGTCGTCCGGCAGATGATGATCGTGCCGGCGCCGGTGATCGAGAACCTGCCCGACACCACCGCCGAGGAGCGGCTCGCCATCAGCGTCCGGCACTGGATCGAGGTCGTCGAACGCAACGAGCAGGCGTGGCTGACGGCGATCGGCCCGGAGGCCGTCGGCCGTGATCCGGACATCGAGCGGATCATGCTGGAGGGTGACGAGATCGCCGCCGACAGGGTGCTCGCGGCCGCGTTGATGAGCGACGTCACCGAGGGTCGCGAAGAGCTCCGCGCGATGATCCGTTCGTACGGCGGGATGCTGCGTGCCGCGTCACGCGAGTGGCTGGTCCGCGGCACGCTCGGCCGGGACGAGCTGCGGGTCTTCCTCACCGATTCGATCCTGCATCTGCTGCGCGTCACCTACCCGGCCGTGCTCGCAACGCGTTCCGCCGGGCATAGGCCGCCGGCGTCATCCCCTTCCAGCGCTTGAAGGCGTAGATGAAACTCGACGCCTCGGCGTAGCCCAGCCGCAGCGCGACGTCCTCCACGCTGAGCGCGCCGGTGTCCAGCATCTCTTCCGCCAGTGCTTGGCGGACCTCGTCCAGCAGTGCGCGGTAGCCGGTCCCGGCCTCGAACAGCCGTCGTCGCAGCGTGCGCGGGCTGAGCGCGAGCCGCCGCGCGACCTCCTCCATCCCCGCGTCGACCCCGCCGAGCCGCACCAGCCGCTCCCGGACCTGCTGGGCGATCCCGGACCGCTCGCGTTTCCGTGAGACCAGCAGATCGCATTGCGCGGCGCAGACCGCGACGGTCTGATCGTTGGCCTGCGGCAACGGCTTGTCGAGGAAGAGCGGGTCCAGGGTGGCGACGTGCGACGGCGCGGAGAACGACGGCGCCAGCCCGAAGGTCCGCACGTATTCGTCCACAGTGGAGGGTTTGTCGTGCCGGAAGGCCAAGGACCGCAGGGAGATCTCCGGCAGGATGTCGCGCATGACGGTGTGGATGGCCCCGAGGTCGCGCAGCAGCAGGAAGCGGGCGACGTCGTCCGGCACGCGGCTGTCGTCCATGGCCAGTGCGAGCCGCCCGGCCTCGACGGTCACGTGCGGGATGCAGAAGGTGAAGCTCAGGTCCAGGTAGCGCAGGGCGAAGCGCATCGCGTCCCCCAGCGTCGGGCTGCTGATGCACGCGAAGCCGAAGATGCCGAACGCGCTGACGCGATACCGCCGGCTCAGCCGCAGCGCGACGTCGTCCCCGCCGCCGAGGCCGCGGACCAGGCTCCGGACCACCGCGAGCTCCTGGCGCGCGTCGACCTGGCCGTCGACAGGGGCGTGTTCGTAGGGCTCCAGTCCCGCGATGCCGTTCTCGGCGGCGAAGCGGGCCATGAGCACGATGCTCGCCGTGCCGCGCGGGTAGTCCCAGTCCCGGATCACCGGCGGCGGTAGTTCCATGGCCGGGATTATGGATCCCCCCGCGACTATCGGCGCATTGAGGACCGTAACTGTCCTTGATCCCGTTTAGGGTGAGCGGCATGTCCGACACGTTGAGCAGGCGCGCGCTGAACCGCGCCATGCTGGACCGGCAACTGCTGCTCCGGCGTTCGAAGATGACCGCGCTCGAAGCGGTCGAGCATCTCGCCGGGTTGCAGGCGCAGGCGCCGAACCCGCCGTACTTCGCGCTGTGGACGCGGCTGCACGGCTTCCGCCAGGAAGACCTGGCGAGCCTGCTGCTGGACAAGAGTGTCGTACGGATCGCGCTCATGCGCGGCACGGTGCACCTGGTGACACCGTCGGACGCGCTGGCGTGGCGGCCGATCGTGCAGCCGCTCTACGACCGCTCGATGCTCGGCAACACCCAGTTCGGCCCCGACATCAAGGGCCTCGACCACCAGGAGATCGCCCGCACCGCCCGCAAACTGCTCGGCGAGCGGCCGCTTTCCTCCGCCGGACTCGGCGCGGAACTCGCCAAGCACTGGGAGGGCACGGCGCCGTCGTCGCTGGTGCACGTCGCGCGGGCGCTGCTGCCGCTGGTGCAGATCCCGCCGCGCGGGGTCTGGGGCAAGTCGGGACAGCCGACGTATCAGACCACCGGGGACTGGCTCGGCGCCGAACCGGACGAGTCGCCGTCACCGGAGCGGATGTTCCGTCGCTATCTGGCCGCTTTCGGGCCCGCCAGCGTGCGGGACGCGCAGGCGTGGGCCGGGATCACGAAGCTCGGCGACGTCGCCGAGCGGCTGCGGCCGGAGCTGCGGACGTTCCGTGACGAGAACGGCCGCGAGCTCTTCGACCTGCCCGAAGCCTCTCGCCCCGATCCGGACACGCCCGCGCCGGCGCGGCTGCTGGGTCCGTTCGATCAGACCGTCCTCTCCTACGCCGACCGCACCCGCGTGATCAGCGACGAGCACCGCAAGGTCGTCATCACGCAGAACGGCCTGGTCAAGGGCACCATCCTGGTCGACGGGTCCGTGAAGGGCTTCTGGGAGATCAAGGTGGTGAAGAAGGCCGCTTCGGTGGTGATCACGCCGTTCGAACGCGTCCCGAAACGCGACCTGGACGCTCTGGAAAGCTCCGCCCACCGCCTCCTGACCTGGGCGCACCCCAACTCGGAGAGCCACTCGGTGGAGCTCGTGGCCGGAAATCTCGATTGAGTGGCCGGTCGTGTACTTCCTAGCGGGGTGAGGGCTGCGTAGCTTCGATCGGCATGGGCAAGACGAGCGTGCTGATCGTGGGAACGGGCTTCGGCGGGGTCGGGACGGCGATCGAGCTCAAACGCGCCGGATTCGACGAGTTCACCATCCTGGAGAGCGCGGACGAGCCGGGCGGCGTCTGGCGGGAGAACACCTATCCGGGCGCGGGCTGCGACATCCCGTCGCCGCTGTACTCGTTCTCCTACGAGCCCAATCCCGACTGGCCGAAGCGGTTCTCGCTGCAACCCGACATCCACTCCTACCTCAAACGCGTGGTGCGCCGTTACGGGCTCGAACCGCACATCCGGTTCGGAACCCGCGTGACCAGTGCTTCCTTCGACGAGGACCGAGGGCTCTGGCGGGTCGAGACCGCGGACGGCGAGACGTTCGAAGCAACCGTCTTCGTCCCCGCCGTCGGGCAGCTTTCGCGGCCGGTCCAGCCGGACATCCCCGGCCAGGACACCTTCGAGGGCCCCAGTTTCCACTCCGCGCGCTGGGACCACGACGTCGACCTGCGCGGCAAGAAGGTCGCGGTGATCGGCACCGGCGCGAGCGCGATCCAGTTCGTGCCCGAGGTCCAGCGCCAGGCGGGCGAGCTGACGGTGTTCCAGCGCACCGCGCCGTACATCATGGCCAAACGGGACACCCGCTACCGGCGCTGGCAGCAGCGGCTGTTCCGGCACCTCCCGGCCACGCAACTGCTCGGAAGGCTCCGGATCTTCCTCCTCGCCGAGTACGCGACCTACGCGATGACCAAACATCCTTTCCTGGCCAAGGTCTTCGAGCTGCGCACGGCCCAGCTGCGCCGCCGTCACATCAAGGACCGGGCGCTGCGCGAGAAACTCACCCCGGACTACCCGCTGGGCTGCAAGCGGATCCTGTTCACCAACGAATACCTGCCCGCGCTCGCGCAGCACAACGTCGCCGTGGAGACCCGGCACATCAGCGCGATCACGCCGTCCGGGGTGCTCACCGAGGACGGTGTCGAGCACGAGGCCGACGTCATCGTCTACGGAACCGGGTTCGCGGCGACCGACTTCCTCGGCGAGCTCAAGGTGGAGGGTCTCGGCGGCCGGGCGCTGTCCGACGCGTGGAAGGGCGGCGCGCGGGCGTACCTCGGCATGACCGTGCCGGGATTCCCGAACCTGTTCTGCGTCTACGGGCCCAACACGAACCTCGGCGCGGGCTCCATCATCTACATGATCGAACGGCAGGCCCGCTACATCCGCCAGGCCGTCGAACACCTGAGCCGCCCCGAAGTGTCCTATATGGACGTCGTCCCGGAGGTCGAGCAGCGGTACGACGAGGAGGTCCAGCGACGGCTCGGCCGCAGTGTCTGGACGACCTGCGTCAGCTGGTACCGCCAGGAGAACGGCCGTGTGAGCACGAACTGGCCGGGTCTGGTGACCGAATACGACCGCCGGACGAAGACGCTCGACCTCGGCGACTACCGGACGGCGGGACCGCGATGAACTACGACGTGCTGGTGATCGGTTCCGGTTTCGGCGGCAGCGTGACAGCGTTGCGGCTCACCGAGAAGGGGTACCGCGTCGGCGTGCTGGAGACCGGCCGCCGGTTCGCCGACGACGAGTTCGCGAAGACCTCATGGCGGCTGCGGAAGTACCTGTGGGCCCCGAAACTGGGCTGCTACGGCATCCAGCGGCTGACGTTGCTGAAGAACACCTTCGTGCTGAGCGGCGCGGGCGTCGGCGGCGGTTCGCTCGTCTACGCGAACACGCTCTACGAACCCCCGGACACCTTCTACGAAGACCCGCAGTGGGCGCACATCACCGACTGGAAATCCGAGCTCGCCCCGCATTACGACCAGGCGAAACGGATGCTGGGCGTGACGGAGAACCCGCTGGTCACCCCGGCGGACAAGGTGCTGCGCGACGTCGCCGAGGACATGGGCATCGCGCACACCTACCGGCCGACTCCTGTCGGCGTCTACTTCGGCAAGCGTGACGTCGACCCGTTCTTCGGCGGCGAAGGCCCGAAGCGGAAGCCGTGTACGCACTGCGGCGAATGCATGACCGGCTGCCGGGTCGGCGCGAAGAACACGACCGTCAAGAATTACCTTTACCTGGCGGAAAAAGCGGGTACGGAGGTCCATCCGCTGACCACCGCGGTGTCGGTCCGGCCGATCGACGGCGGATACGCTGTCGACACTGTCCGAACAGGACGATGGGCTCGCAGGACCTTCACCGCCGAGCAGGTCGTGTTCGCCGCCGCTTCCCTGGGCACGCAACGGCTTCTGCATTCGTTGAAGGATTCCGGCACCTTGCCGGAGCTGTCGCCGCGCCTGGGGCTGCTCGCCAGGACGAACTCCGAGGCCGTACTGGCCGCGCGGTCACTGCGAAAGGACACGGACTTCACCCGCGGCGTCGCGATCACGTCGTCGATCCATCCCGACGCCGTGACGCATGTCGAGCCGGTGCGGTACGGCAAGGGCAGCAACTTCATGGGCCTGCTGACGACGGTGCTCGTCGACGCCGAGCCGGGCAAACGCCGGTGGGCGCTGGGCCTGCGCGAGCTGTGGCGGAACCGGCGGGACCTGGTGCGGCTGCACAACCCGCGACGGTGGTCGGAACGGATGGTCGGGCTGCTGGTGATGCAGACGCTGAACAATTCCGTGACCACGTACACGAAACGCGGGCTCTTCGGCCGCCGGATGACCACGAAACAGGGCATCGGCGACCCGAACCCCGAGTGGATCCCGGCCGGGCACGAGGTCACCCGGCGGGTGGCGGACAAGATCGGCGGACTGGCCCAAGGCGCGTGGACGGATCTGGCGAACATCCCGATCACCGGCCACTTCATCGGCGGCTGCGCGATCGGCGACAGCGCCGAGACCGGCGTCGTCGACCCGTATCAGCGGGTGCACGGTCATCCGGGGCTGCACATCGCCGACGGCTCGGCGATCTCGGCGAACCTCGGGGTGAACCCGTCGCTGACCATCACCGCGCAGGCGGAACGCGCGATGTCGTTGTGGCCGAACAAGGGTGAGTCCGACCCGCGGCCGCCGCTCGGCTCCCCCTACCGGCGGCTCTCGGCTGTCGCTCCGCTCAAGCCCGTCGTGCCTCCGGAGGCGCCTGCGGCCCTGCGCCTCCCCCTCACCCCGCTCTGACATGGAAAGGGCGGGTGCCGTCGCCCGCGCGACGCCGGCACCCGCCCCGGTCTAGCGGCGGATCATCACGGGAGGCCTGCCAGTCCCGCGCTCACCGTGTTCGACCACGAGTAGCCCTGCGAGGCGTCCCAGTTGATCGACCAGGTCATCGCGCCCCGGATCGTCGGGTACGTCGTCGACGGCTTGAACGAACCGCAGTTCGTGCCCTTCGCCAGGCAGTTCAGCGCGTTGACCGTGTTGCCGGGCGACTGGTAGCCACCGCCCGCGGCCGAACCGGAGGCGGGCAGGCCGAGACCGACCTGGTCGGCCCGCAGGCCGCCCTGCAGCTGGAGGCAGGCCAGCCCGGTGAGGAAGTCGACGGTGCCCTGCGAGTACACCTTCTGGTCGCAGCCGAGCATCGAACCGCTGTTGTAGTACTGCATGTTGACGATCGTCAGGATGTCCTTGACGTTCAGCGCCAGCTTGAAGTACTCGGCACCGGTGCTCTGCATGTCGATCGTCTGCGGGGCCATGGTGATGACCGTGCCGCCACCGGCGTGGATGGCCCGCAGCGCCTGCGCCATGTAGGTCGAGTTGACGCCGTTCTCCAGGTCGATGTCGACGCCGTCGAAGCCGTAGGACGCGATGAGCGACTTCATGCTGTTGGAGAAGTTCGTCGCCGCGGCCGAGGAGTCGACGCGGATCGTGCCCTTCTCGCCGCCGACGGACAGGATGACCTTCTGCCCGCGCGCCTGCGCCGTCTTGATGTCGGCCTTGAACTGCGCGTCGGTGTAGCCGCCGAGCTGGCTCGACAGACCCGAGTCGAGGGTGAAGGTGACCGCGCCCGGCGTGGTCGTCGCGTCGGCGAAGGACACCGCGATGATGTTGTACTTCGTCGGGACGTCAGCGAGCTTGAGCGCCTTCGCGCCGTTGTAGAAGTTCTGCCAGTAGCCGGTGATCAAGTGCTTCGGCAAGTCACCGGGGTTCGGGTTGGTCGTCGTGGTCGTCGGTGGGTTCGACGTGGTCGGCGAGATGCTGGTGGTGGGCGACGACGTGGTGGTCGTCGGCGTCGTGGTCGGCGAGCCGCCGGGGCCGTCGAGGTTGACGTCGTCGGCGAAGTACGCGGGCTGGCCGTACCAGCCGTGCAGGTAGATCTCGACGCTGGTGGTGGACGCGCCGGTGGTGAAGCTCAGCGTGAGCTGCGACCAACTGCCGGTGCCCGGGGTCCAGGTGTTCTTGTCACCCGTTCCGGTACCGGTGACCCCCAGGTAGGTGTAGCTGCCCTGCACCCAGGCCGACAGTGTGTACGCGGTGTTGGCCTTGACCGGCACGCTCTGCGAGCAGCGGGCGTTGTCCTGCCCGGCGGGAGTGGCGCTGAGCGCGCGGGTGCCCGAATGGACCGGCGTGCTGACCACCGAGGACGTTCCGGAGCAGGTCCAGCCGCTCGTGGTCCCGAGTTCGAAGCCCGGGTTGGTCAGGATGTTGGCGGCCGAGGCACTGCCCGAGACCGCGAAAGTCACCCCCAGGCACACGGCCAGTGACGACAGCAGGGCGAGGAACGCGTGTTTCGGCTTGACTTTCACAGCTGGCCTCCACGAACAGGTGACGTCGGCCACATCAAAATGGTACAGACCAATCCAACTGTCAAGGTTTCGGTTAGAGGAGGCCATACGAAAGTCGGCTCGGCCGAAGCGGCAGAATGCAGGGTCCGAGAGCACCCGAGGGCGGATTCAGGAGCGTGGGAGTGAGCGTGCAGGACCTGCAGACAGTCGAGCAAAAGATCGCCGAAGAACTCGGTGTGCGCGAAGGGCAGGTCAAAGCGGCCGTCGACCTGCTGGACGGCGGATCGACCGTGCCGTTCATCGCCCGGTACCGCAAAGAGGTCACCGGGATGCTGGACGACGCCCAGCTCCGCACGCTCGAAGAACGCCTCCGCTACCTGCGGGAACTCAACGAGCGCCGGGTCGCGGTGCTGGAGTCGATCCGCGGCCAGGGCAAGCTGGACGAGGCGCTCGAAGCCTCGATCATGGCGGCGGACACCAAGTCCCGCCTCGAGGACATCTACCTGCCGTACAAGCCCAAGCGGCGGACGAAGGCGATGATCGCCCGTGAGGCCGGTCTGGAGCCGCTCGCCGACGGGCTCATGGGCGACCCGAACACCGATCCGCACGCCGCCGCCGCGGTGTTCGTCGACGCCGACAAGGGTGTCGCGGACGCGCAGGCCGCGCTGGACGGTGCCCGCGCGATCCTCGTCGAACGCTTCGCCGAGGACGCCGACCTCATCGGCGAGCTCCGCGAGAAGATGTGGTCGCAGGGCCGCCTCGCCGCCAAGGTCCGCGACGGCAAGGCCGACGAGGGCGCGAAGTTCTCCGACTACTTCGAGTTCTCCGAGCCCTACACCAAACTCCCCTCGCACCGGATCCTCGCGATGCTTCGCGGCGAGAAGGAAGAGATCCTCGACCTCACGATGGAGTCCGAGGAACCGTCCGACGAGCCGAAGACCGGGCCGACCGACTACGAGACGCGGATCGCGCACAAGTTCGGCATCAAGAACGAGGGCCGCGCGGGCGACAAGTGGCTCGGCGACACCGTCCGCTGGGCGTGGCGCACGAAGATCCTGCTGCACCTGGGCATCGACCTGCGGATGCGGCTGCGCCAGTCGGCCGAGGACGACGCCGTCCGCGTGTTCGCCGCGAACCTGCGCGACCTGCTGCTCGCCGCCCCGGCGGGCACCCGCGCCACGATGGGCCTCGACCCGGGTTTCCGCACCGGTGTCAAGGTCGCCGTGGTCGACGCGACCGGCAAGGTCGTCGGCACCCACGTGATCTACCCGCACCAGCCCTCGAACAAGTGGGACCAGTCGATCGCCGAACTGGCCGCGCTGTGCTTACGGCACAAGGTGGACCTGATCTCGATCGGCAACGGCACCGCGTCACGCGAGACCGACAAGCTCGCCGGCGAGCTGATCAAGAAGCACCCGGAACTGAAGCTGACCAAGGCCGTCGTCTCCGAAGCGGGCGCTTCGGTCTACTCGGCGTCGGCGTTCGCGTCGCAGGAACTGCCGGGCATGGACGTGTCGCTGCGTGGCGCGGTCTCCATCGCGCGTCGGCTGCAGGACCCGCTGGCCGAACTGGTGAAGATCGACCCGAAGTCGATCGGTGTCGGGCAGTACCAGCACGACCTGTCCGAGATCTCGCTGTCGCGTTCGCTCGACGCGGTGGTCGAAGACTGTGTGAACGCGGTCGGCGTGGACGTCAACACCGCGTCGGCGCCGCTGCTGACCCGCGTCTCGGGCATCACCACGAGCCTGGCGGAGAACATCGTGACGCACCGCGACGAGAACGGGCCGTTCAAGACGCGGACCGGGCTCAAGGAGGTCGCGCGGCTCGGCCCCAAGGCCTTCGAGCAGTGCGCGGGCTTCCTGCGGATCCCGGACGGCGACGACCCGCTCGACTCGTCCTCGGTGCACCCGGAGGCCTATCCGGTGGTGCGGCGGATCCTGTCCTCGACCGGGACCGACCTCCGCGCGCTGATCGGCAACTCGCGGACGCTGCAGGCGCTGAAGCCGTCCGAGTTCGTCGACGACACCTTCGGTCTCCCCACGGTGACCGACATCCTCGCCGAACTCGACAAGCCGGGCCGCGACCCGCGTCCGGCGTTCAAGACCGCGACCTTCGCCGACGGTGTCGAGAAGATCGGCGACCTCAAGCCGGGGATGCGACTGGAAGGCGTCGTGACGAACGTGGCCGCGTTCGGCGCGTTCATCGACGTCGGCGTGCACCAGGACGGGCTCGCGCACGTCTCGGCGCTGTCGAAGAACTTCGTCAAGGACCCGCGTGAGGTCGTGAAGCCCGGCGACATCGTCAAGGTGAAGGTGCTGGAGGTCGACGTGCCGCGCAAGCGGATCTCGCTGACGCTGCGCCTGGACGACGAGCCCGGCAAGCCCGCCCGCGAGCAGGGCGGCGGTGGCGGCGGTCGTGACCGCGGTCAGGGCGGCGGTGGCCAGCGTCAGGGCGGGCAGCGTCAAGGCGGTCAGGGCGGTCAGGGCGGCGGCAACCGCGGTGGCGGCGGCCGGGACCGGGGCGGGAACTCCGGTGGCGGCGGCGCCATGGCGGACGCGCTCCGGAAGGCCGGCTTCGGCAAGTAGGTCTCAGAAGTACATGAAGGCCCCCATCCTGTACCTAGGCGCAAGGATGGGGGCCTTCATGTACTTGGACTACGGGTTCATCGCGTAGGCGCCGGAGAGGTCCCGGACGAGCGACCACACGTGGTCGAAGCGGGCCGCGTCCACGACCGGCTTCCGGATCGACGCCAGCGCGAGCGACTGCTGCGCCTCGGTCGACGAAGACTTCCCGTGCAGATCGATCGCGGCGACGCTGAAGTCCTGCACCAGCGTCCCGAAGATCTGGTCGACGACCTCGGTCTCGATCCCGGTGATCTCCGCCTGCTCCAGCACCAGCTGCCCGTAGACGACCAGCGTGAACAGCTCGGTCAGCGCGAGCCCGAAGTCGAGGTCCTGCTGCTGCGCCTCGTCCGGGGCCGCGTCGGTGAACAGCTTCACCAGCGCCTCGGCCTGTTCGGTGAACCGCGCGACGTTCGGGATCGCGGACGCCTTGGCGTAGGCCTCACGCCAGTCGTGGAACCGCACCTTGGACAGCCCGCGCGCGGGGCCCTGGCGGAACAGGAACTCGTCGTCGGCCGCGTCGGAGCGCGTCGGCACGGGCTCGTAGGCCTGCGGCGCGAACAGGTACGCGGGTACGAACTTCGCGATCAGCGCGAGGTTCACCGCCACCGTGCCTTCCAGCTTCGGCAGGCCGTCGATGTCGTTCTTCGACATCGCGAGGTAGGTGTCGGCCTCGAAACCCTTGGCCGCCACCACATCCGCGACCAGGCCGATGACCTTCTGCGCCTCGGTGGTCACCTTCATCTTGGTGATCGGGTTGAACAGCAGGTACCGGCGGTCTTCCGGGCCCGCGCTGCGGAAGTAGTCCACGGCGCGGTCGGAGAACAGCTTCATCGCGACGAGCCGCGCGTACGCCTCGACGAATCCCCGGCGCACGTGCGGGAAATCGGTGACCTTCTTGCCGTACAGCACCCGGTTGTGCGCGTGGGTGATCGCCTCGTACAGCGAGTGCGTCGACATCCCGATGCCGCCGAAGCACAGGTTGAACTTGCCGATGTTGACCGTGTTCAGCGCCGCCGAGAACGCCTCGGCGCCGACGTGCAGGATGTCCTCTTCGGACACCGGGTAGTCGTCGAGCTCGAACTCGGCGACGTACATCTGCGACGGCACGACGTTCTTCACCACGCGGTAGTTCGGGTGCTCGGAGTCCGCGTAGAAGAACACGTACTGATCCGGGCCCTCGACACCGTCGATGCGGCCGAACACCGACACGGTCCGCGCGCAGTTGCCGTTGCCGATGTAGTACTTCGACCCGTTCGCGCGGTAGCCGCCCGCACCGTCCGGGGTGAGCACGAGGTCCGACGAGTAGATGTCGGCGCCGTGCTCCTTTTCGGACAGTCCGAACGCGGCGACGCCACCGGCCGCGAGCGAGTCCGCCGCGCGTTTGCGGGCGGCCTCGTTCGCGCTCTGCCACACCGGGCCGAGACCGAGGATGGTGACCTGCCAGGGATACCAATAATTGAGCCCGTAGAAGCCGAGGATTTCCGACAGGGCCGCGACCCGCGCGGTATCCCAGCGCTTGTCGGGATTCCCCTCGGCGTTCGCGCCGGGAGTGAGGAACGTGGAGAACAGGCCTTCCTTGCCCGCGAACTCGATGAAGTCCGCGTAGAAGGTCTGCTCGTGGTAGTCCTCGACGAGCTTGCGCTTGCCACGCTGTTCGAACCACTCGATGGTGGCACGCAGCAGGCGACGCGTCTCCGGGTCGAACTGCCGTGGGTCGTACCCACCCGGGTTCAGCAACAACGCGGTCGCCTTTTCGCTCATGGTCACTCCTGGTCAGCCGAAGTTACTACTCGGTAACCGTAGCGTGCCGCTTCGCCGTCCGGCCACCGAACTCGACCGAAGTCACCCGTCCACGCTCGTCGCGCAGGAAGCGGGCGGTGGGTTTGCGGGTGTCGGCGGCCGGGGCGATCGCGTCCCCGCCCAGGAAGACGGCTTCGAACGGCGGCGGCGACGGGAAGTCTTCGATCTCGGCGACCAGCTGAGCCCACAGGGCACCGTCCCGGTCGGTGACCAGGAACGCCAGGTCACCGGTCTGGTAGCGCCCGAGGTACTCGGCGAGGTCCGGCTGGGGCGACGGCGCCGGGGTCGCGAGCGGAGGCAGCCCGACCAGGTTTCCCAGGCACCAGTCGACGACCTTCGCGCCCAGTGCCGCCCCGCCCGCGCTGTTGGTCAGCACCGTGACGGCGAAGTCCTCCTCGGGCAGGGTCACGAACTCCGAAAGCTGCAGGTTGCTCACGTTGCCGCCGTGCCGGACCAGCCGCGCCGCGCCGTGGGTCGTGTGCAGCCAGCTCAGCCCGACCTCCTCGAACCGCAGCGCGGCCTTGCGCTGCGGCGCGCGCAGGAGGTCACGGGTGGCGGCGCTGATCGGCGGCTTGCCCTCGGCCTCGCCGGTCAGGAAGAACCGGGCCCACTTCAGCTGGTCGCCCGCCGTGGACCACAGGCCCCCGCTCGCGCTGTCCGCCCTGGTCAGGCCCACGGTGTGCTCCACAGCGGGTTCGCCATCGCGCACCACGTGACCGACGGCGTGACGGCGGGTGAGCACCTCCCACGGCAGGTAGTACGAGTCGGTCATGCCGAGCGGTTCGAGCAGCCGGGTGCGGACCACGTCCTCGAAGGGCTCGCCCGACACCACCTCGACGACCCGTCCGGCCAGCTGGAACCCGGCGTTGCAGTAGGAGAACACCTCGCCGGGCGCGAAGTTCTGCGGCAGTTCGCCGAACCGCCCGATCGCCAGCGCCAGCGCGTCATCACCCCATCCGGTGGCGAAGTCGACGTCGCCGAGGAAGCCGGCGGAGTGCGTGAGCAGATGACGCAGGGTCACCGTCTCCCGCGCCACCGGATCCGCCAGCGGGAGATCCGGGAGATGGACGGCGACCGGCTCGTCCAGGTTCAGCGCACCGTCTTCGACCAGGGCCAGCACGGCGGCCGCGGCGAAGGTCTTGCTGGTGGAGCCGATCATGAACAGCGTGCCGGGATCGACCGGAAGCCCGGTGTCCACACTGGACACGCCGGTGGCGAACACCGACTCCGCGCCCCGGTGCGTCACCCCCACCACGGCTCCGGGGACGCCCGCCCCGCGAGCCTCCTCGTCGAGCACCCCTTGCAGCTCCTGAACGTTCGACACCCGTGTCCCCTTTCGTCCGGTCAGGCCAGCGTTTCACCGTGGCACGGGCAGGCGAATCGTGGGAACCGACGAACATCGGCCGTCCGCTTCGTCGGCGGGTGCGATCCGCGTGCGGGGGAAATCACGTAGCCCGGGAGATCACGGCCCGGGTACACTGGTCTTGCGGTCCGCTCAGTTCTGCCTCGGGCCGCGTTTCGTTGTCGAAGACCACGCGCCGCGGCCCCCGAGGTCTGCGCCGGGCAGGACAACCCTTTCTATCCTTACGGAGATACCAGGGCGCACCCGCGTCCATACGCTTATGAGCACACCTACTTTCACCGAACTCGGCCTGCCCAAGACCCTCGTCGACGCGCTCGCCGAACAGGGCGTCACCAGCCCGTTCCCGATCCAGGCCGCCACGCTGCCGCATTCGCTGGCAGGCCGGGACGTCCTCGGCCGCGGCCGCACCGGCTCCGGCAAGACCTACGGCTTCGTGCTGCCCGTCCTCGCCCGGCTGGCCGACGGCCCGACCCGGCGCCGCTCTGGCCGCCCGCGCGCGCTGGTCCTGGCGCCGACCCGCGAGCTGGCCACCCAGATCGAGGCGTCGTTCCTGCCGCTGGCCAAGCCGCTCGGCCTCAAGGTCACCACCATCTTCGGCGGCGTCAGCCCCAACCCGCAGATCACCCGGCTGCGTGACGGCGTCGACATCGTCGTCGCCTGCCCCGGCAGGCTCGCCGACCACATGCGCTCGGGTGAGGCGAAGCTCGACCACGTCGAGATCACCGTGCTGGACGAGGCCGACCACATGGCCGACCTCGGCTTCCTGCCCGACGTCCGGCGCATCATGGGCGAGACCCCGGAGCGCGGGCAGCGGCTGCTGTTCTCCGCGACCCTCGACGCGGGCGTCGACGTGCTGGTCAAGCGCTTCATGCACGACCCGGTCACGCACAGCGTCGACTCGGCCCAGTCGCCGGTCTCGACCATGAAGCACCATGTGCTGCACCTGGAGGAGACCCACCGGCTGCCGGTGCTGATCGACCTCACCGCCGCGCCGGGCCGCACGCTGGTGTTCACCAGGACGAAGCACCGCGCCAAGCAGCTGACGCGCAAGCTCATGGCCTCCGGCGTGCCGGCTGTCGAACTGCACGGCAACCTCGGCCAGACCGCACGGACGCGCAACCTGGAGGCGTTCGCCTCCGGCGCGGCGAAGACGCTGGTCGCGACCGACATCGCCGCCCGTGGCATCCACGTCGACGACGTCACGCTGGTCATCCACGCCGACCCGCCGGTCGAGCACAAGGCGTACCTGCACCGCTCCGGCCGCACGGCGCGCGCCGGCGCTTCCGGCACCGTCGTCACGCTGATGACCGACGAGCAGGTCAGGGACGTCCGCGACCTCACCCGCAAGGCGGGCATCAAGCCGACCACGACCCAGCTCGGCCCCGGCCACCCGCTGCTGTCGGAGCTGGCGCCCGGTGAGCGTTCGTTCACCGCGTCGCCGCGGCGGCCGATCGTGGACACGCGCCCGAAGAAGGTCACCGCCAGTGGCGAGGCCATCCGCGGCAAGGGCGAGGAAGAAGAGCGTCCCGTCAACCGGGGCACCAGGACCGGTCGCGGCCGTGGCCCGTCCGCCGGTGGCCGGGGTGCTTCCGGTGGCGGCCGGGGCCGTGGTGGCTCTTCCGAGGGCCGTTCGCGTCAGCCGCGGACCGAAGGCGACCGCCGTGGCGGCGCCTCCGCCGGTCAGGGCCGTCGTGCGGCCGAGACCACCGGACGTCGCGAAGGCGCACCCAAGGGCGGCCAGGCTCGTCAGGGGCGCCACAGCGCCTCCGAGTCCCAGCCTCGTCGGGGTGGCGCTTCCGCCGGTGCCTCGAAGTCGCAGTCCTCGCGGAACCAGTCCGGTGGGGCTCCGGCCCGCCGTGGCGGTGCCGCCGCGTTCTCCTCGGGAACCCGCGCCGGCTCGCGCCGCTCTCGCTAGTTCTCTCCGGACACGCGTGATCCCCGGCGGATCACGCGTGTCCGGAGCCGGAACTCGCGTGTCTGGAGCCGGATCACGAAGTTCCGGCTTCAATCACGCGAGTTCCGCCTCTGATCACGCGAGTTCCGGCTTCAATCACGCGAGTTCCGGCTTTGATCACGCGCGTCGGGCGGCGGTGCGGGCTTCAGCGGCCGCACGACGCTCCTCGAAGCGTGACGCCTGGGTTTCGAGGGCCTTCAGGAACTGGTCGAGTTCGTCCCGCGCCTTCTCCCCCTCCTCGCCGAGCCCTTCCAGCTCGAAGATCTTCCACTGCCGCAGCAACGGCCAGATCACCTCGTCGTGGTGGATCCGCAGGTCGTAGATGCCCGCCTTCGCGATCAGCGCGGCCTTCCGCACGAAACTCGGGATCACCGCGCCCGGCATCTGGAACTGGACGACCTCGTCGGTGATGGCGCGCATCATCGCGTCGGGGGAAAGCTCCAACGACGCCTGCACCAGGTTCCGGTAGAAGAGCATGTGCAGGTTCTCGTCCATCGCCACCCGGGAGAGCAGCTTCTCGCACATCGGATCCTGCGTGTACTTCCCGGTGTTACGGTGCGAAATCCGCGTCGCGAGCTCCTGGAACGACACGTACGCGAAGACGTTCAGCAACGCCTTGTCGCCACTGTCGTACCCGGCCTGCATGGTCTGCATCCGCGCCCGCTCCAGCTCGACCGGGTCCACCGCGCGCGTCACCAGCAGGTAGTCGCGGATGCAGATGCCGTGACGGCCTTCTTCGGCGGTCCAACGGTGCACCCAAGTGCCCCACGCGCCGTCGCGGCCGAAGGCGCGCTCGATCTCGCGGTGGTAGCTCGGCAGGTTGTCCTCGGTGAGGAGGTTGACCTCCAGCGAGGTCCGCGCGATCGGCGACACCCGCGACTGCTCGGGATCCCACGCCTCCCCGCCGAGGTCGGCGAAGTTCCGGCCCTCGTCCCACGGCACGTACTCGTGCGGCATCCATTCCTTGGCGACCCCGAGATGGCGGTTGAGGTTCTCCTCGACCGTTCCTTCGAGTTCGAGCATCAGCCGGGTGCTTTCGGGGACCGCCATGCGTTTCGTCCTTCCAGGTACGGGAAACGCTACCTACGACACCGTAACTTACGGTGCCGTAGGTAGGCCACCTCCGGAAGAGGAACGCCGGGACTCGTGAGTGGCAAGGCTGCCCGCCTTGAGTCCTAAAGGGACGCGGTGAGACCGCGGGCACGCAGGACCGAGCGTTCCAGCGGCCGGAACACCAGCAGCTCGATACCGACGCCGACCAGCAGGATCAGGAAGATCGCCGAGATCACGCCTTCCATGCTGTTGAACGACGAACCTTCGTTCAGGTACGCGCCGAGCCCCTTGCCGAGCGCCGGGGACAGCGCGATCAGCTCGGCGGCCATCAGCGAACGCCACGAGAACGCCCAGCCCTGTTTGAGCCCGGCCAGGAAGCCGGGCAACGCCGCGGGCAGCAGGATGTGCCGCGCCGACGAAAGCCGGTTCGCACCCATCACCTGGCCGACCCTCGGCAGGATCGGCGGGATCTGGTCGATGCCCGAGACGAGGCCGTTCGCGATCGACGGGACCGAACCCAGCAGGACGACGAAGTAGATCGAGGCGTCGTTCAGCCCGAACCACAGGATCGCCGCCGGCACCCACGCCACCGACGGGAGGCTCTGCAGCCCGGTCAGGAACGGCCCGACCGCCGAGCGGACGAGCCGGACCTTCGCCACCAGCAGGCCGAGCGGGGTCCCGATGACCACGCCGATCAGGAAGCCCAGCGCGGCCCGGTGCACCGACGTCCAGACGAACTCGAAGATCTCGCCGGTGGTCGTGATGCCGACGAGTTCGTCCCACACCGCCAGCGGCGAAGGCAGCATCGCCTCCGGCCAGAACGCGGCGGCCCACAGGGCCTGCCACAGCGCGACCAGCAGGACCAGGAAGACCACCGGCGGCACGAAGCCGCGCAGGAACCGCTTCCCCCGGCTTTCCCGGTTTTCCCCGGTGGGGGTGTCGAGCGAGTCGAGCCCCGCGCCGACGGCCTCGTCCGCCGCTGTGTCGGGGCCGTCAAGCCGCGGCATGGGTACTGATCACCTCCCGGAGATGACCGGTGATCTCCAAGGTCAGCTCTTCGGCGTCGGAGGCCTGGACGTCGCGCCATTCCCGCACGACCCGGCCCGGCCGCGACGAGAGCAGCACGACCCGCTGGCCGAGCCGGACGGCCTCGCGGACGTCGTGGGTCACGAACAGCACCGAGGTGCCGGTGCTGCGGTAGACGCGCAGCAGTTCGCCCTGGAGGACGTCGCGGGTGATGGCGTCGAGCGCGGCGAACGGCTCGTCCATCAGCAGCAGCGACTGCTCCGGGTCACCGCCGACGCGCAGGGTCGCGGCCAGCGCCCTGGCGAGCGCGACGCGCTGCCGCATCCCGCCGGACAGCTCGTGCGGCCGCTTGTCGCCCGCGCCGCCGAGGCGGACGAGTTCGAGCAGTTCGGCGGCCTTCTCGCGGCGCTCGGTCCGGCTGAACCCGGCGAGGCGCAGCGGCAGTTCGACGTTGCGGGCCGCGGTCAGCCACGGCATCAGCGCGGCCTCCTGGAACATGACCGCGGGCCGGGAGGTCTCGAGCGTGATCGAGCCCGACGTCGGCCTGTCGAGGCCCGCGACCAGGTTCAGCAGGGTGCTCTTGCCACAGCCGGAGGCACCGAGCAGACAGACGAACTCGCCGGGGGCGACCGTCAGATCCATCCCGTCGAGGGCCACGACGGCGCGGCCGGTCGGCCCGAACACCTTCCGGACCCCGTCGAGCCGCACGGCGACACCGGTGGACAGGCCGGGCTCCAAGGTGGTCGTCATCGCTGATCCCCTCCGGTCACTTCGTCAGCCCGGGCGCGTTCACGCCGGGCTTGCCCTGCTCTTTGAGCACGGCGTTGAGCGGGCCGAAATCGGCGAACCCCTTGAGGTCCACCGCGGACTTCACCACGCCCGCGGTCACCGAGTCCTGCGCGAGCTGGGTGAAGGTCGACGCCACCGGATCGATACCGAGGTCGATGCCGGAGAAGGCGCGGTCGAGGACCGCCTCGCTCAGTGTGCTGCCCGCGAGCGCCTTCAGTTCTCCGTTGACCACCTTCTTCGCCTCGGCGGGGTTGGTCTTCGCCCAGTCGATAGCGGCGAGTTCACCCTTGAGGATGGCGGTGACGGTCTCCGGGTGCTGCTGAAGGAACTCGCTGCGCACGATCACGACCGTGGTCGGGAACTTGCCTTCCGGCCACAGGGTCTTCTCGTCCAGCAGGACCTTCGCGCCCGCGTCCAGCACGAGCCGCGAGGACCACGGCTCCGGCAGCCAGCCGCCGTCGAGTTCACCCTTCTTGAAGGCGTCGAACGTCTTCGGGTTGTCGAGGTTGGTGATCTTGACGTCCGGCAGCTTCTTTTCGGCGATGAACTTCTTGAGCGCGACGTCCTGGGTGTTCGCCAGCGACGGCGTCGCGATGTTCTTGCCGGTGAGCTGCTCGGGCGTGGTGATCTCGGGCTTCACCACCAGCTGCGCGCCGCCGCTGACCGCGCCGGAGACGAGCTGGATCGCGCCCTTGGACTTGGTGAAGGCGTTGATCGCCGGCCCGGAGCCGATGAAGGCGATGTCGAGCGAGTTGCCGAGCAGCGCGTTGACCTCTTCGGGGCCGGCGTTGAACGTCTGCGTGGTGAGCTTCGTCGAGCCGAGTTCCTTGGCGAAGAAGCCGTTCTTGACGCCGATCAGCGCGGGTGCGTGCGTCACGTTCGGGAAGTACCCGACGCGCACCTCGCCCGCGGCGCCCTGGCTCTTCTGCTCCGACGGTGCCGCGCCGTTGTCCGCGCGTGAACACCCCGCGATCCCGCCGGCCAAGGTCAGGGCGGCGAAGGCCGCGGCCAGCAAGCGGGTTCTGTGGTGGGTGCTCACGGGGATGTCGCCTTTCGGGGGATACAGCTCAGCCTCGGGTGGTGGCCGCGAGAGTCGCATGTTCACCCACCTGCCTGCATCGCCATCCGGATGACGGGAAAGATGCTGAGAAAGCTTGACACCAGGCGGAACCGTTGTTCCACATGTCAGGACAGCCGTCCCGGACACCGCTCCCCCGTTCGGGCGCCCTCCCGGTGTAACGGTCCGGGCCGAACGGGCGAATGACGCTTAGTGGTGACGCACCCTCGGACCGTCGCGATGGCGGGCGTGCTGACCGCCGGTATCGGGCTGGGCGTCGTCGCGACGACGCTCAAGATCGCCGACGGCACGCACACCGCGCTCGACACCACCCTGTCCACCACGACCGGGTTCCTCTTCCTCCTCGCCGGCGCCGTCGCGCACGTGCGCCGCGCCTCGAATCCCATCGGCGTCCTCATCGCGCTGGCCGGGCTCGCGTTGTTCGCCGAGGACCTGCAGTTCGCCGGGGACGCCGTCGCGCACACCGCCGGGCTGGCGCTGACGGCCGCGTCCAGCCCGGTGATCGCGCACCTCGTGCTCGCCTTCCCCCACGGGCGGCTCCGGTCCCGCTGGGAACGCGTGCTCGCCTTCTCCGCCTACGCCGTGGTCTTCGGGTCGGCCGTCCTCGGCCTGCTGGTCAACGACGATCCGAAGAACCTCGCCGCGATCGCCGCGTCCCCGGAGGCCGAACAGCTGGTCAAACGGCTGCTGGAACTGGTCGGCGCGTTGATCGGCGGCGGGGTCGTGGTGGTGCTGCTCTACCGCTGGCTCGCCGGACGGCTTCCGCAGCGGCGGCTGCTCTCCCCCGTCCTCGCGATCGCCGTGGCCGGCGCGGTGAGCACCACGGTCGGCAGCGCGCTCGGCTCCGCGAATCCGGCGTCCGGGCCGCTGCTGGAGGTCTACCGGATCTCGTTCTGCCTGTGGCCGCTGGCGTTCCTGATCGGGGTGCTGCGGGCCAGGGTCGGCAACGCGGAGATGATCCGGCTCCTGCTGGAACGCGACGGCTCCGGGCTGGCCGCGCTCGTGCAGGACGACGAGGTGTGGAAGGACAGCCGGTCGCTCGACGCGCTCGACGCCGCCGCCGGGCTGGTGCTGGACAACCAGCGGCTCGCCGCGGAACTGGAGGAACGCCTCGTCGAGGTCCAGGCCTCGCGTGCCCGGATCGTGGCCGCCGCCGACGACGAGCGCAGGCGGGTCGAACGGGATCTGCACGACGGCGCGCAACAACGGCTGGTCAGCGTCGTGCTGCTGCTTCGGATGGCAGAACGGCGGCTCGGGGACGACCTCACCCCGGCCGTCGCGACCCTGCTGGCCGGCACCGTCGACGAACTGCAGGCCACCATCACCGAACTGCGCGAACTCGCGCGCGGGCTCCGGCCCGCGATCCTCACCGAGGCCGGGCTGATCCCCGCGGTCCGGTCGCTGCTGGCCAGGGTCCCGCTCGCCGTCGACCTCGCGGGGGCGGACGTGCCCCGGCTCAGCGGCGCCGTCGAGGCGACGGCCTACTTCGTCGTCTCGGAAGCGGTCACCAACGCCCTGAAACACGCGCGGGCGCGGGAGGTCCGCGTGCGCATCGACGTCGAGGAGGACAGCCTGCGGGTGGACGTCCACGACGACGGCACCGGCATGGCCGACCTCGACGGCGGCTCCGGGCTGCACGGCCTCCGCGACCGGGTCCGCGCGCTGGGCGGCGAACTGACCGTCGACGGCGAGCCCGGGGCGGGCACCACGGTTTCGGCCGTGATCCCCCTGGACGGCTAGGCCAAACCGCGGATCGTGCGCGCGGGCGGGCGCACGCCCTGGATCGACGCGATCATCTCCAGTACCTGCCGGGTGCGCTTCACCTCGTGCACCCGGAACACCTTCGCGCCTTCGGCCACCGCCCAGGCTGTCGCGGCGAGGGTCCCGTCGACCCGCTCCGCGAGTTCCACGCCGAGCGTCTCGCCGACGAAATCCTTGTTGGACAGGGCCATCAGTACCGGCCAGCCGGTGTCGGCCAGTTCCCGCGCGTGCCGCAGCAGCGCCAGGCTGTGCCAGGTGTTCTTGCCGAAGTCGTGCGTCGGATCGATCAGCACCCCCGCACGCGGTACGCCGAGCGCGACGACAGCCTCGGCGTGCGCCGTCGTCTCCGCGACGACGTCCGCGACGATGTCCGGGTAGCGCACCCGGAACGGGCGGGTGCGCGGGACGGCGTTCCCGGTGTGCGAGCAGACGTAGCCGGTGCCGAATTCCGCCGCGACCTCGGCCAGCTTCGGATCGGCCCCCGCCCAGGTGTCGTTGATCAGGTCCGCGCCCGCCTCGGCCGAGCGCCTGCCCACCTCGTGGCGCCAGGTGTCGACGCTGATCACCAGTTCGGGGTGCAGTTCGCGGATCCGTTCGACGAACGGGACCACCCGTCGGATCTCTTCCTCGACGTCGACGTCCGCGCCGGGGCCGGCCTTGACCCCGCCGATGTCGACGATGTCGGCCCCCTCCGCCACCGCCCGCGCGACGGCCGCGAGCGCGTCCGGATCCGAGAAGGTCGCGCCCTTGTCGTAGAAGGAATCCGGGGTGCGGTTGACGATCGCCATGACCAGGGCGCGGTCCCGGGCGACGCGGCGCCCGCGGAAGGTCAGCTCGTTCACGGACCGATCGTAGGCGAGCGGGGCGCTTTCGCGGAGAATGCCGCCCATCGGGACCGTCCCGGGGACCGGGAGCGGCCATTCGAGTGGCATATCTGATATATGACGCAAGAGATCGGATCTCTCTTGACTCGTCGTCGAGAAGGCGGGTAGACGTTGTCCCGCAAGGAAGTTCAGCCCGGCGACCAGGTCGCCCCACAGCTGGTCGGGATGTCGACGGACGGCGGATCGGCATCCCGGCCACCACTCCCCCCGGTTTCCCGGCGCAGGAAAGGGCCTCGAATGTCACCGGATCCTCTTCACGCGGCACGGCTCTCGCGGCGCACGGTACTGGCGGGAACCGCGGGCGCCCTCGGCGCGCTCGCCCTGCCCGGCGTGGCCACAGCGGCGCCGGTGGACCTGTCGCGGGCTGTCGTCGACTCGACGATGAAGCGCTACACCCCGGCCACCCTCGGCGGCTGGGGCTACACGCGCGGCCTCTACCTCTACGGCCAGTACCTGGTGTACCGGCGCACCGGCGAGAAGGCCTACCTCGACTACATCCTCGCCTGGTACGACCGGTTCGTCACCGAAAGCGGGATCTCGAACGGCTTCACCAACCTCGACGCGATGCGGTCCGGGCAGATGTTCCCGTTGCTGTACACCGAAACCGGGCAGGCGAAGTACAAGACCGCGGCGGAGCAGCTGCGCCGCCGGTTCCCGGCCTATCCTCGGACGCCCGACGGCGGGATGTTCCACGCCACGAGCAAGACCGGGCAGCTGTGGGCGGACGGCGTGTACATGGCGCAGCCGTTCCTCGCCCTGTACGGCAAGACCTTCGGCGATCCCGGCTACTGCTACGAAGAGGCCGCGAAGAACGTCAGCGTCTACTTCGATCACCTCAAGGAGCCCGCCAAGGGCCTGCTCTACCACGCCTACGACGAGGACGGCTCGGAACCGTGGGCGTCCGGCGCCGGACGGCATTCGAAGTACCACTGGGCCCGCGCGATCGGCTGGCTCGGGATGACGTCGATCGACCTCCTCGAGATCCTGCCCGCCGGGCATCCGCGGCGGCAGCGTCTCGTCGACGTCGTCAAGTTCCTCGCGGCGGGCTACACCCGCTGGCAGGACCGGGCCTCGGGCCGCTGGTTCCAGCTCGTCGACCGGGGCGGCGACAAGGACAACTGGCTGGAGACGTCGGCCTCGGCGATGTACACGTTCCTGCTCTCCCGCGCGGTGGAACGCGGCTACGTCGGCGCGGAGTACGGCCCTGTCGCCGCGAAGGGCTATCGCGGCGTGTTGTCGCAGGTTTCGACCGGTTCCGACGGATTGACCGACATCGCGAACATCTCCGAGGGCACCAATGTCGGCGACACGGCGTATTACTACGGGCGTAAGCGCAACACCAACGATTTCCATGGTCTCGGCGCGTTCCTCATCATGAATGAGCAACTCGCCTGCTGAGGTCGCCGCACCGGCCGAAAGGCGCTTTCCCCAGGTCACGAGCGGGGGAGGCGTCTTTCGGTCGTTTTCCGGGCAGTGCCGGGGCTTGACGGGAGGCGCTAACATCGCACGCTGCGACGCCCACTCCCAGGAGGGACGACCGGATGCGCGAGACGCCGACCCAGGCTTCTTATACCCGGCTCGAACTCGGTGACACCAGCACGATCCCGGTAGGTGTGACGGTTTCCCCGCACGTCTCACTGGTTTCGATGCTCGTCGAGGTCGTCGGCGGATACGACCGCGGCCTGCCCGCCGCCTGGCGACGCCAGGTGGGCTCGGCGATCCCCGAGCAGGGATACCGCGCGGCGAGCGCGCTCGCCCGCCGGGGCACCTCGGTGCAGCCGGACTTCATCGTCCCGATCAGCCCCGGCGCGGACTCGTCCGCCGCCGCCCAGGCGGAAATGCTGCGCGAGCTGACCGAAGCCGAGGTCCTGAAGGGCCTGGAGGAGGTCTTCGGCGACAGGCTGCCCGCGCAATGGCGGCAGGCCGCCGACCATCCGAGACGCTGGGTCGCCTCGCTCGCGGACGCCTTCACCGCGACCAGACTGGCGACCGAGAACCTGTGGACCAAGGCCCGGCCCTTGCTCGACCGCGAGATCGAACGGATCGGGGTCGCCTCCGTCCGCGGCGGGACCGACGCCGTACTCGGCCTGCTGCGGCCCCATTTCCGGTTCAGCAACGGCTCTCTGCTGCTGCCCGACGCCGAACCGGCGCGGTACACCACCCGCGGCCGCAAGCTGATCCTCGTCCCGATGCTCGCGGGCTGCCGGTCGGCGGTGTCCAACTTCGACGAAGAGGACGCCATCTGGATCGGCTATCCCCTGCCGGGACTCGACGGCCTGCTCGAGAACGGCAAGCAAGAAGCGGCCCCCGGTGTCGACGGGCTCGACCTGGTGGTCGGCGCCCACCGCGCGAAACTGTTGCGGCACCTGGGGAAACCCGCCCGGATGGGGGAGATCGCGAACCTGCTGTCCTGTGCCGCGAGCACAGCGACTTACCACTGCGAACAGCTTGTCTCGGCGGGCCTGATCCAGCGGCACCGCGAGGGTCAGGTCGTCCTCGTGGTCCGGACGCCCCGCGGTGACGCGCTGGTGGACCTGCTCTCGTGAGTGGCAACGACGGTTCTAACCATCCCTACCACTCACGAGCCCCCTAGACCTTCTGCAGCCCCGGCTTCCCGGCCTCGACGACGTAGCTGCGGTCCGCGGCCAGTGTCACCTTCGAGAAGTCGTACTCGGCGGTGTCCGAAACCGTCATGAAGTCCGCCCGCATCTGCGTTTGCGACACCGTCACCCGGACGTAACCGCGCTTTCCCCGGCAGTACTTGATATGCGGGTTGTTCGCCAGCCACGCCGACGACGGGTCGGTCGCGGTGTCGCTGTTGCTGGTGACCGAGGTCGTCACCAGTTCCGAACCGAACACCGGGTCGCTGTGGTTGAAGTAGTCGCGGCGCAGATCGGCCGCCCAGTGCCGGTGGACGTCGCCGGTCAGCACGATCGGGTTCGGCACCTTGCGGTCCACGATGCCCTTCGCGATCCTGTCGCGCGAAGCCTCGTAACCCTGCCAGGAATCGGGACTCTCACACGTCGCCTTGTTGCCGTCGCCGTCACGGGTGGCGAAGAAGACCTGCTGGCCGAGGAAGTCCCACTTCGCCGGCTGTGTCTCCAGCGCCTTCAGCAGCCACGCTTCCTGCGCGGTGCCCAGGATGCTGCGCGACGTCGACCGCATGTCGGTGCACGACGGTCCCGCCGAACCGGAGGGGTCGGGCACCTGCGCGTTGCGGTACTGGCGGGTGTCGAGCATGTGGAACCGCGCGAGGTTGCCCCAGCCGAACTGCCGGTACAGGCGGATCGTCGCGCCGCTCGGCTTGGCGGTGGAGCGGATCGGCATGTTCTCGTAGAACGCCTGGAATCCGGCGGTCTTGCGCGCCGCGGTGGCCGGGCTGGTGGTGCCGTTCCAGTTGTTCATCACCTCGTGGTCGTCGAAGACCACGATCCACGGCGCCATCGCGTGCGCGTTCTGCAGGTCGGCGTCGGTCTTGTGCTGGGCGTGCCGGGCGCGGTACTGGGCCAGCGTCGTCACGTCGTCGTTGAAGGCCAGCTTCCGCGGATTCCGTTCGGCGGCGGCGCGGCCGGACTTCTTCTCGTACATGTAGTCGCCGAGGAACAGCACCAGTTCCGGATTGTCGGCGAGCATGCCCTTGTACGAGTGGTACCAGCCCTCCTCCCAGTGCTGGCAAGAGGAGAAGCAGTACTTCAGCTGATTGACCGCGGCACCGGCGGCGGGTGCGGTCCGGGTCCGGCCGACCGGCGAGATGTAGCCACTCGTCTTGAAACGGTAAAAGTATTCACGTCCCGGTTCCAGTCCGACCGGTTCGATGTGCACGCTGTGCCCGGTGGCGCGGGCCGCGGTCGCGGTGCCGTTCTGCGCGATCGAGGAAAATGCCTGGTCGTTCGCGATCTCCCAGTCCACTGTGTACGAAGCGTCCGGCATGCCGCCGAAGCCGTCGGGGTTAAGCGGGGCCTGCGCGAGCCTCGTCCACAGCACGACACTGTCCGGCAGGGGGTCACCCGAGGCGACACCGAGCTGGAACGGATCGCGGATGGCGGGCGCCGCCGCCATCGTTCTCGCGTTCGCCCACGAGGGCACTGTCGACGATAACGCCGCCGCCGAAACCGCCGCGGCTCCACCGAGGAGTACCGCCCGCCGGTTCACCTGACCCATGAGAATTCAACCTTTCGAAGTGGGGAAAGAACGGGGAGGGATTTCACGCGGCGTAATCGGTGATGCCGCCACTGCAGGCTTCGAGAGCCGGATTCGCGGCGGCGTCGGCGACGCAGACCTTGTAATAGACCCACGATCCCTTCGCGACCGGCACGGCCTTGTCGACGTGGGTGCCGTTGCCGCCGGAAGCCCAGATGTAGAACGGGCCGGCGCCGCCCTTCAGCCAGTAGGCGACCACGGCGGACTTGCCGTCGGCGTCCTTGTCGTAGACCAGGAAATGAGCATCCGACGAACGGAACTGCCCCTCGCCGGCACAGACGCCGGTGGAACATTCGGCGGTGCCGGAACCGACCCCGCAGTCGGGGGCGATCCGCTGATCGGAGCCCGTGTAGACGTAGCCGTCCGAAATGTAGCCGCCGAGCGCGGGGACGTAATCCCACAACGTCGTCTTGCCGAGGGGACCGGTGACCTCGGTCCCGATCGTCTGGCAGTCGATGGTCACCGCGGCGCCGTTGGCCACCGTGCGCACCGCGGTCGAGGTGGTGCTCGGGGCACGGCGTACGTTCAGCGGATCACCCGCCGTCTTCACGGTCCCGGTGGCCGCGGCCAGCGCGGGAGTCGCGCCGGCGAGGCCCAAGGCGCCCGCCGTCGCCAGCACGAGAAAGAAACCGGCGAGCCGCCGGACACTTGAACGCTTCATGGCTTCCAGCGTCGACCGGCGTCGTACACATCACGTACAAACCGGACCGGGCGTCCGCACATGCATGCGAATGGATCTAGCCAACCATGGCGGGACGGCAATATTATCGGCGGATATGGGGCTCCTGCCGTATTGGCGGTTTAGGTGACTATTCTCGGGTTTCGCGTTCTCGGTCCGCTCGAAGTGGCGGTGGACGGACAGGTGGTGCCGCTCGGCGGCCCCAAACCACGTCTGCTCCTCGCTGCTCTCCTGCTCCAGCCCAACGTCGTCGTCTCCACCGAACTGCTGATCGAGGTCCTGTGGCCCTCGTCGGCTCCGCGTTCCGCGGCGGCGAACATCCGCACCTACGTCCATTCACTCCGCAAACGTCTCGCCGATCGCGATCCTGGACTGGGGGAACGCATCGGCAGCCGGGCATCCGGCTACATCCTCAAAGCCACCCCTGGGGAGATCGACCACATCAGATTCGGCGAGTTGGCCGCCCGCGCGCAGGACGCGCTCGGGCACGGGGAGGCCGAATCCGCCCTCGACCTGCTGGACCGAGCCGAAGCGCTGTGGCGCGGCGAAGTTCTCGAAGGACTCCCCCACGACCACGGCTGGGGTGCCGCCGTGGCCCGGCTGACGGAATTACGGCTCGCGGTCCAGGAACAGCGGCTGCGGGCGAGGATCGAACTCGGCCGGACAGCCGAAGCCGTCGCCGAACTGCGCGGCCTGGTCACCGAGCATCCCTTGCGTGAGGAACTCTGGCAGCAGCTGATCGTCGCGTTACGCGCCGACGGCCGCACGGCCGACGCGATCGAGGCCTACGAAACGGCCGAAAAGGTACTCGCCGAGGAACTCGGCACCGAACCGGGGCCGCGGCTGCGGGAACTGCGGGCCTCACTGGTCTTGACGCACTCCCCGCCCCCGGAAGCCGTGGCGGCCGCCCTCACCCGGCCGATGGCCCCGGTCTGCCAGCTGCCGCTGGATCTGCCGGACTTCACCGGCCGCGACGAGGTGGTCGGCGAACTCGTCGACCTCTTCCGTGACCGCCGCGAACGGGAGAAGCCTGCCATCGCGGTGCTTTCGGGGGCGCCGGGCGTCGGCAAGTCCTCGGTCGCGATCAGGGTGGCGCACGCGGTCCGGGAGGACTTCCCGGACGGCCAGCTGCACGTCGACCTCGCCGGGACGTCGTCCTCGCCCCGGCCCCCGATGACCGTGCTCGCCGAGTTGCTCCGCGCGCTGGGCGTCCCCGACGCGGGACTGCCGCGTGATCTTCCCGAACGCGCGGCGCTCCTGCGGTCCCGGCTGGCGACCATGCGGCTGTGCGTCGTCCTCGACGACGCCGGCAGCGCGGCGCAGGTCCGGCCGCTGCTGCCCGGCGCGGGCGCCTGCGCGGTGCTGATCACCAGCCGGGTGCGGATGCCGGATCTGGCCGGTGCCACTCCGGTCGACGTCGACCTCCTGCCCGAGGCCGAGGCCGCGAAGCTGCTCGAAGGCATCGTCGGCACCGACAGGGTCACCGCCGAGCCGGAGAGCGCGGCCGCGATCCCGCGCCACTGCGGGTATCTGCCGCTGGCGATCCGGGTCGCCGGGGCGAAGCTCACCCACCGGCCGGGCTGGACGCTGCGCGTCCTGGCGGACAGACTGCGGGACGAAAGACGAAGACTCGACGAACTCCGCGTCGGCGATCTCGCCGTCCGCGCCAGTGTCACGCTCAGCTACGACCTCCTGCCGATGTCTGCGGCGAGCGCGTTCCGCGGGCTGGGCGGGCTCGGCTCGGTCCAGTTCCCCGCCTGGGTGGTCGCGGCCCTGCTCGGCCGCGCGCACGCGGACGACGTCCTCGACGTGCTGGTGGACGCCCATCTGGTCGAACTGATCGGCTCGGACGGCACCGGCGAGCCCCGCTATCGGCTGCATGACCTGCTGCGGTGCTACGCCGCCGAACTGCGTGCGCACGACATCCCGGCGAAGGCGCACGACGCCACGAAACGGGTCCTGGAGGGCTATCTCGCGCTCGCGCTCGAAGCCGCGGACCGGATGCCGATCCACTTCTTCGGGCTCTACCGCGACGACACGGCCGTCCAGCCCGCCCTCCCGCCGGGAACCGCGCATCTGGTCGAGGATCCGGCCGCCTGGTTCGCCGCCGAGCGGCACACCTGTGTCGCCGCCGTCGCACTGGCCGCCGAACTCGGCTTCGACTCGCTGGCCTGGCGCCTCGCCGCCGCGCTGACGCCGTACTTCGACCAGCGCGGCCACCAGGACGACTGGCTGCACACGCACGCCGTCGCGCTGGCCGCCGCCCGCCGGTCCGGCGAGGTCCACGGGGAGGCGATCATCCAGCGCAACCTCGGCCAGGTCCAGCTGTACCAGGACAGCTACGCCGAGGCCCTGATCGCGTTCGAGCAGTCGCAACTGCTGTTCGACAAGATCGGCGACGCGCGGGGAGCGGCGATCGCGCTGGCCGGGCTCGGCACCGTGCTGCGGATCAAGGGCGAGGACACCATCGCGCTGGAGCACTGTCATGCCGCGCTCGACCAGTTCTCGGCGGCCGGCGATCCGCACGGCGAGGCCGTCGCGCGGATCGCGATCGGCGCGGTGTGGCTGGCGCGGCGCCGGTTCGCCGACGCGGAACGCTGGTTCACCGAAGCGCTCGAACAGTCGGCGGACATCGGCGACCGGCATCGGGAGGCGCACGCGTTGAAGCGGCTCGCGATGCTGCGGCAGCATCAGGGCAACCTCGCGGGCGCGCGGGAACGGGTCGACCGCGCCATCGCGATCTTCGACGAACTCGGCGACGACCATTGCGTCGGCTACGCGAACCAGAATCTCGGCGAACTGTATCTGCACAGCGGCGATCTGGCCCACGCGCAACTGCTGCTGGTCAATTCGCTGAGCGTGCACCGGCGTAACGGGGACCGCCGGTCCGAAGCCGAGGTTTCGCAGTTGCTCGGGGAACTGCACGAGGCGCTGAGCCAGCCCGAGCGATCGCGGACCTATTCGGAACGCGCGCTGGCGTTGTGGCGCGAACTCTCCGCGCGGCCACAGGAATCCGCGCTCGCTTCACGCCTGCAGGAGTCCGCCGAAGCCTCTTACGACGACTCCGCCAGCGCCTGACCCTTTCACCAAGTCGGCACCTGATCGCGAGTACGTGACGCGATCAGGTGCCGACTTGCTTTTGTATCGATCGTGTACAGGTCCCGGCGAAGCTCCCTTCATAGCAACCGAGAGTGCTCGAAGGGAGACCGGAATGGTCCGGACCGTGAAGGCCCGCCGTGTGATGGCGGCCGTGCTGACTGTGCTGGCCTCGGGGGCGGTCACCGCGCTGGCCGCCAGCCCCGCGAACGCGGCGCCCGAAGGAACCTGGCGCGCCGATCTGTCCACTGTGGATGGCGACGACGTCAACGTCCGCAGCGACGGTGGCGTGCTCAGCCTGGAAAACGCCGCCTGGCACAGAAAACCCGACTCCATCGGCAGCCAGGGATACCTGCTGCTGGCCGAGCAGCAGCTCGGGAAGCCGGTCAACCGCGTCACCGCCCAGGTGGCCGCCGACGCGCCGAAGGGCACCGAGGTCGAGGTCGACGTCCGCGGAAAGCTCAACTCCAACGACTGGACAGAGTGGACACCCACCGAGGGCGGCGCCGCCCAGCTGTCCACTTCGGTCTCCACGGTCCAGGTCCGCATCGGACTGCGCACCCTGAACGACGGCGTGACCGCGAAGGTCAGCGAGGTCACCCTCCAGGGTGAGCTCGGCCCGCAGGCCAACGCGATCGGCGCGGCCGCGGCCCCGCTGACGTACAAGGTCTTCGCCACCCGCGAAGGTCTCCCCGGCGGCACCACCGCCAACGGGCACGTGATCAAGTCCCGCGACCACTTCGTCGCGCTGCCCTCGGGCCGCGGTCTCGCACCGAAGAACACCGGCAACTACACCGTCCGGGTCTGCCGCACCGACAACAGCCGCTGCGAGTACGCGCCGGTGTGGGACGTCGGCCCGTGGAACACCAAGGACGACTACTGGAACCCGTCGGCCACCCGTCAGATGTGGAAGAACCTGCCGCAGGGCAAGCCCGAGGCGCAGGCCGCGTACCAGGACGGCTACAACGGCGGCAAGGACGAGTTCGGCCGCAAGCCCGCGAACCCGGCGGGTATCGACCTCGCCGACGGCACCTTCTGGGACGGCCTGAAGATGTCGGACAACGGCTGGGTCAACGCCTCCTACCTGTGGACCGGCTCCGGCCCGACCGGCGTCGTCAGCACGGCGGGCGACCCGATGAACGTCCGGGCGTCGGCGAGCACGAGCGCGGCGATCAAGGGCCTCGCGGCGAACTACGCGAAGGTCAACATCGAATGCTACGTCGAGGGTGACACCGTCACCGGCAAGTTCGGCACCAGCAACATCTGGGACCGGATCGGCCCGGGACACTACATCTCCGACACCTACCTGCAGACCGGCTCGGACCTGCCTGTCGCACCGAAGTGCTCGTAACCCCCTGATCGCGAAGGCCCGGCGTACCCCATAACGCCGGGCCTTCGCCCTTTTCGTGTGCCACTGAACGGCGCCTTTATTCACAACCATGAATGGTCTTCACAAGCGCGTAATCGTCGTGCGAAACTCCCGTGACGCATTTCCCACTGACGAATGGCGGGTATTGTGAGCGTTTCCCGGCGAACCCTGTTGACCACCGCTGCCGGTGCCGCCGTCGCGGCGACGGCGATCACCCCGGCCGCCGGTGCGGCTACCGCGGCGGAGGAAGAAGCCGCCGGGCTAAGGACTTTCCGCCGGACGGCCGACTACGCGGTGACCAAGCTGCGAGCCGTCGCACCCGGCGTGACGACCTTTCCGGAGATCACCCGGTTCGAGAAATGGACCTATTCCGCCAAGGGCGGCTGGATCGGCGGTTTCTGGCCGGGCACCCTGTGGCTCGCCTCGCTCTACAGCGGCGACCCGCAATTCCGGACCCTCGCGGCGGCGTCCGCGGAAAAGCTCGCGCCGCGCCAGTACGAGACGAGCGATCACGACCTCGGATTCCTGTTCTACCCGTCCTGGGTGACCGGCTGGCGGCTCACCGGCGAGGAGAAATGGCGCACCGGCGCGCTCACCGCCGCCGCGTCGCTCATCCAGCGGTACAACGAAAAAGGCAAGTTCATCCGGGCGTGGGGCGCGCTCGGCACCCCGGGCAACGCCGGCCGGGTCATCGTCGACACGATGATGAACCTGGACCTGCTGACCTTCGCGAGCAAACAGACCGGCGACCGGAAGTACCTCGACATCGCCGTCTCGCACGCGAAGACCACCGAACGGGTCTTCGTGCGCCCGGACGGTTCGACTCCGCACGTCTTCGACTTCGACCCGGAGACGGGCGCCGAGATCGGCCCGAACTCCGTGCAGGGCTACAGCCCGACGTCGTGCTGGTCGCGCGGCCAGGCCTGGGCGATCTACGGGTTCACCACGATGTACCGCCGCTCCGGCGACCCGCTGTTCCTGCGGACCGCGCAGCGCCTGGCCGAGTTCGCGCTCCGCGCCCTGACCCCGGACAACGTCCCGGTGTGGGACTACCTCGCACCGCAGGCGCCGCACGACATCAAGGACTCCTCCGCCGGAGCCGTGATGGCGTGCGGGCTGCTCGACCTGGCGAAGGTCGCGAACCGGCCGCAGTACCGCGAGGCGGCGATCCGGATCCTCACCGCGCTGTGCGACACCTGCCTGACCACGAAGTCCACCCGCGCCGAGGCGATCATGGCGCGGGGCACGCGCAACCGTCCGGCCGAGGACGGTGTCGAGGTTTCGCTGCCCTACGGCGACTACTACCTGCTCGAAGGGCTCCTGCGGGTGCTGATGCCCAAGGAGATCGAGAAGGCTATCGACCTCTCGACCGTCTGAAAGGCTCCTTCCCAAGTACATGAAGGCCCCCTTCACTGCGCCTAGCGCAATGAAGGGGGCCTTCATGTACTGCCAGTGACGCCTCAGTGCGCGTGACCCTCGTGGCCACCGTGGTGAGCGTGGACTTTCGCGTGGCCCAGCCCGCGCCCGATCATCCACTTGTTCACCGGCACCGTCAGCACGAACGCGACGGCCAGCGAGAACACCAGCGCGCCCCAGAACAGCAGGCTCCCGAGCCCGGCGTCCATGGCGCCCGGCACCACCACCATGACCCCGTTGTCGACGATCTCCATGACCGCGATCGACACGGTGTCGGCGGCCAGCGCCACCTTGAGCGCGGCGCCGAACGCGAGGCCCGACTTCAGCACGCCACGCATGGTCAGCGCGTAACCGAAGACGAAGGCGAGCGCGACCGAGAGAACGATCGTCCCCGCGTTGTGCAGGCCGAGCGCCGTGCCGATCACCATGCCGAGGACCTCGCCGATCGCACAGCCGGTGAGGCAGTGCAGGGTCGCCGACGCCGCCATCGACCAGCTTGCTCCGTGCCGTGTCTCGTTCATGCGGGGAAATATACCCCCCACCCGTATATACGGCGCGGTGATCCGCGTCTCCCGATCGCTCACCGTCACCCCGGTAGCCCGAGCCGGTAATCGTCCCAGGTCGATGAACTCACTTCCGTAACCCTTTGCGCTCATCCGGTTGACCGGGGTAACCGAAGACCTTAGTTTCGCCGGAGGTCTCCACCGCGCGCAGACCGATCGGCTGGTTTCAGATGATTCCGTGACTATGGGGTGGAGATGCGAGGCCCGACGAAGACGCTCGTTGTGGCCACTGTGCTCGCTTTGGGCATGGTGTTCGGGCTGACCGGCTGCGACGGTGAAGCGCCGGCGGGAATGGCGGCCAAGCCGATCCGGATCGCGTTCGTGCCTAAGGTCGCGGGCATCCCGTACTTCGAGGCGATGAGCACCGGCGGACAAGCCGCGGCCAAGCAGCTCGGTGTCGAATGGACCTCGACCGGTCCGACCACGGTGGACCCCGCGGCGCAGGTCTCGATCGTGCGCGGCCTCGTCGACCAGCAGGTGGACGTCATCGCGATCGCCCCGAACGATCCGAGGGCGATAGCGCCGGCGATCACCGACGCGCGGGCCAAGGGCGTCCATGTGATCACTTCGGACACCGACGCGCCGGGCACCGATCGCGAACTCTTCGTCAACCAGGCCACCTCGGACGGCATCGGCAAGGCGCTCACCGACGCCCTGATGAAGAAGATGGGCGGCGCGGGAAAGTACGCGATCGTCTCCTGCGGCGAGACCGCCGAGAACCTCAACGCGTGGATCGCCGTTCAGCGTGCGTATACCACCAGGGAGTATCCCCAGGCGCAGCTCGTCGAGACGGTCTACGCCGGCGAGAACAAGGAGAACGCCACCACCCTCGCCAAGAACCTGATGACCAAGTACCCGGACCTCACGGGCCTGGTCGGCGAGTGCACGACATCCGCGCCCGCGGTCGCCGAGGCTGTCCGCTCGCAGCAGAAGATCGGCCGCGTCTTCACCGTCGGCGTCGGGACCCCGCAGGCGATCAAGCCCTACCTGCTGGACGGTTCCGCGTCGCTTTCGGTGCTGTGGAACGTCGAATCGCTCGGCTACCTCACCGCATGGGCGGGCAAGCAGATCGCCCAGGGCAAGCGGCTCACGCCGTCGAACAAGGTCAACCTCGAACTCCCGGCGATCAAGTACGAAGAAGACACGAAGACCGTGCTGCTGGGCGACCCGCTGCTGATCACGCGCGAGAACGTGGACCAGTTCAAGTACTGACTCACCGGGACCGCCGGACGGCGCCCGCCGCCGCTCCCCCACCGAGGATCAGAACCAACGCGGTCAAGCCCCACCGCCGCTTCTCCTTCGTACGCGCGTGCGAGTCGGTCTTCGCCGCGGCCTTCCGTTCGAGGGGCGCTGCCGCACGAGACGGCTTCGGCACGGGAACGGGCGGCGGCGGGACCACCTTGGGCGCGGGTGTGGGCGTCGGACTCGGCGAAGGCGTCGGAGTCCGACTAGGACTCGGCGACGGGCTCGGCGACGGTGTCGGACTTGGCGACGGTGTCGGTGTGGGTGTCGGAGTCAGGCTCGGCGTCGGAGTCGGTTCCGGCTCTGGTGCAGGAGACGGCGTGGGGTTCGGGCTGGGTGTGGGAGACGGTGTGGGAGTGGGAGTGGGCGTCGGCTTGGGCGGTTCCGGTTTCGGTGGTTCGGGCGCGGTGAGACAGCCCGCGGCGTCCGAACCCGCCAGCGGCGGACCCGAAAGCACTTCGGTTACCTGCCCGCCAGGATCCAGGCGATAGAGCACACTTCGCCCGCCGATCCGGTTCGCCGTGGCATACAGGGCGCCGTCGCGGCCGAGCACGACGGAGCCGTAGACGTCGGCGGGCGGGAACCGGGCGTCATCGGCCTCGCGGACCTTGCCGGACCCCGGATCGATGGTGATCACGGCGCCTTTTCCGCGCCAGGTGGTGGAAACGCCGTAGAGCAGTCCGTTGTGGTAGGCGAAGTCGTTGACGTCGTGGGCGAGCGTGATCGGCCGCAGGAACACCGTCCTGATCACCCGCAGGTACCGCTCCCCCGGCGTCAAGTCCACTGTGTACAGTGTGCCGTTCCTGAGCAGGTACCAGGAGTTCCCGCCGATCGCGCCCGCGGTCACCCCCGCGACGGGGCTCCACACCGGCAGCCGGTTCCCGGCGCGCGTGATCGGGCCGAGATCCTGGGTGCCCCCGTCACGGTCGATCGTCACCGCGTGTGCGCCCCGGCTGAGCCCTTCGGCGACACCGAAGACCAGGTCCCGTGTCGCGGAGTAGCCGAGCGCGTTGAGCCGGTACCCCGGATCGGTCACTCGCGACGTGGTCCCCGAACCGACGTCGAGCCAGCGTAGCTTCGACTTCCCGGACGACCCGGTCTCCGCCTGCACAACCAGGCAGGATTCGGCGGCCCGCGCGGCCATCGGGGCCAGCAGCGCCGACGCGCCGACCAGCCCGGCGACGGCCGCCGTCGCCGCCGCCCGCGTCACTCCGTCCACAGTGCCCGCCGGCTCAAGTGATCCTCGCCAGCGCGGAGGTGAACGCGTCAGGCGGGATCCGCACCCCGCCGCCGAACGGGTTCTGCAGCTGGTAGATCGCGAACAGCAGCAGTGTGACCGTCCCGGCCAGGGTGGACACGATCACCAGGTGCGCGGCCAGCCGGGTGCCACCGAACAGGTTGGGCAACAGCACCGAGATCAGGCTGCCGAGGATGAGCGCGAACCAGACCACGCCGCCGACCCTGCCGCCCTCGACCGCGTTCAGCCGAGACTGCCGGGCCTCGTAGACCTGCCAGAGCTGGGTGGACGCCTCGGCCTTGCGTTCGCGGATCCAGTCGTCGTCCGACGGGGCCTTGTCGACGGCCTTGCGCAACTGGTCCAGCCGCGTCCAGCCGAGGTCGGGGACCGCGGCCCCGCCGCCCGCCATCTGCGGCCACTCCTTCTTTTCGACCGTGGAGATGTACTCCGCGCTCAGCTTCCGGACCTCGTCCTTGACCTCGGTCCCCAGCGAATCGGCGGCCCAGACGGCGGCGACCAGGCTGTCCGCCTCATGGTAGGAGCCGTCCCGCGCCGCGCTCGCGGAGTCGAAAAGGGAGATCAAGATGAACGCGACCAGGACGGCGTGCAGCCCGCCGACGATGGTGAACACCTGGCCGGCGGCGTCGTTGTTGTCGGGCCGCCCTTCGTCCCAGCCGAACTTGCGGACGAGGTAGCCGACGAATCCCGCGAGGGCCGCCGCGCCGACGACCCAGGCGATGCCGGTCAGGTAAATACCCATTCGACTCCTTCCCTGCGATGACTGCTGAAACTAGTTCACGCTTCGGCACGCGGAAAAGACCGGTTGAATCAATTCATACAAGCGGCGGATGAGCGCCAGTCGATCATCACCGGCTCGGCCCAATTTCTCATAGTGCGAAACGAATTCCGATACGCGCCGGAAAGGCGCGTCACCAGTCGGAGAGCACGGCTTCACGACCGAGTGAGGATCCACCACGAGAAGTCACCAACGTGGCCATATACCGACATTTCGAGCAGCTTCGTAGCCCGAACGGCCGCCGGGAATGACGCGAGCAGCCCAATCCGGCAAACAGGTGAACCTCCCGCGAGACCCGATCGAGTTGCTTGTCAGGGCATTACCGCTTGCTATGTTGACTTTGCGCCTACCCCCTCGAATGGGTATCCGCGAATTGCGAGAACAGCAGTTCACCAGGGCGGAATACCCGCCATGACGATGGGTGGATTTCTCAGTGACTGTCACGGATCCGGACACCGCGGCCCCGGCCGCGGAGAACACCAGGCTGAGCCTCGGCAAGGCGGCCGCGCGCACGCTGGCCACCACCACCAAGTCCGTCCCGCAGATGCAGGGCATCTCGTCGCGCTGGCTGCTGAGACTGCTGCCGTGGGTCCAGGTGTCGGGTGGCGCGTACCGGGTCAACCGCAGGCTGAGCTACTCCGTCGGAGACGGACGGGTCACTTTCACCACCACCGGCGCCGAGGTCCGGGTGATCCCGCCGGAACTGGGCGAACTCCCACCGCTGAGGGGTTTCGGCGACGAAGAGGTGCTCGCCGAACTCGCCGGCCGGTTCGTCCAGCGTGCACTGTCCCCCGGCGACACGCTGGCGGAGTTCGGCCACCGGGCAGACCGGGTTTTCCTGATCGCGCACGGAAAGATCGACAAGATCGGCGTCGGCGCTTACGGGGACGAGACTGTCCTCGGGGTCCTCGCCGGTGGCGGGCACTTCGGTTCACAGGTCCTGGTCGACGACGACGCGATCTGGGAGTTCACCGCGAAGGCGATCACGTCCTGCACAGTGCTTTCTTTGTCCCGCAGTGCTTTCGCCGACGTCCTGGATCGCTCGGAAGCGTTGCGTGAACACCTCGGCGCGTACTCCTCCGGCGGGTCGCGAGCCGGCAACGATCACGGCGAGGCGCAGATCGACGTCGCGTCCGGCCACGACGGCGAACCGTTGCTGCCCGGCACCTTCGTCGACTACGAGACCAAGCCGCGCGAGTACGAACTCAGCGTCGCCCAGACCGTCCTGCGGGTACACACCCGGGTCGCCGATCTCTACAACCAGCCGATGGACCAGGTCGAGCAGCAGTTGCGGCTGACCATCGAGGCGCTGCGCGAGCGGCAGGAACACGAAATGGTCAACAACACCGGCTTCGGCCTCCTGCACAACGCCGAGAGCTCCCACCGCATCCACACCCGCACCGGCCCGCCGACTCCGGACGACCTCGACGAGCTGCTCGCCCTGGTATGGAAGGATCCCGGTTTCTTCCTCGCGCATCCGCGGGCGATCGCCGCGTTCAGCCGGGAATGCAGCAAACGGGGCCTCTACCCGGACGCCGTCGACCTGGACGGTCATCAGGTGCCCGCCTGGCGCGGGATCCCGATCCTGCCCTGCGACAAGATCCCCGTCACCGAGACCAGCACCAGTTCGATCCTGCTGATGCGGACCGGTGAGGACGCCCAGGGCGTCGTCGGCCTGCACCAGGTGGGACTGCCCGACGAGTACCAGCCAGGGCTGAACGTGCGGTTCATGGGGATCAGCGAACAGGCGATCATCTCCTACCTGGTGAGCGCCTACTACTCGGCGGCGGTGCTGGTGCCCGACGCGCTGGGGATCCTGGAAAACGCCGAACTCGGGCACGAAGGCTGAAAGGGGAGTCCGTTGACGACCACTGACATCCGCACCGGTGCCCGGCCCGCGGGCGAAGTCCTCACCTGGAGCCGGAATCTGCTCGATCCGGCGCTGCGCGAGGCCGTCGACGGACTACCCGAGTCGATGCGGCTCATCGCCGGCTACCACTTCGGCTGGTGGGACGAACACGGCCATCCGTCCACTTCGGACGGCGGGAAGGCGCTGCGGCCGGCGCTCGCGCTGTTGTCCGCCCAAGCCGTCGGCGGCGACGCCGAGGTCGCCGTCCCGGTGGGCGTCGCCGTCGAGATGGTGCACAACTTCTCGCTGCTGCACGACGACGTGATGGACCGCGACACCACCCGGCGGCACCGCCCGACGGCTTGGACCGTCTTCGGCACGGGCGCCGCGATCCTCGCCGGGGACGCCCTGCTGTGCGGGGCATTCGAGGTGCTGGCCCCGTTCGGGCAGACCGCGCTGCGGGTGCTGAGCACCGCCGTGATCGACCTGCTGGAGGGGCAGAGCGCGGACCTGAAGTTCGAAGAACGCGGTGACGTCGACACCGCCGAATGCGTACGCATGGCCGAGGGGAAGACCGGTGCGTTGCTCGGAGCGTCCTGCACGCTCGGCGCGCTCGCCGGGGAAGGGAGGCAGGATCAGGTCGACCGGCTGACCGAGTACGGGAGGGCACTCGGGCTGGCGTTCCAGCACATCGACGATCTCCTCGGGATCTGGGGCGATCCGGAAGTGACCGGGAAACCGGTCCACTCGGATCTCTCCAATCGGAAGAAGTCCCTGCCGGTGGTGGCCGCGCTCCACTCCGGGACCGAAGCCGGGCGAGAGCTGGATGTCTTGTACCGCAAGGAAAACCTCGACGCCGCGGAATTGCCCCACGCGGCGGAGCTGGTGGAACGGGCGGGCGGCCGGACTTGGAGCCAGGAGCAGGCCGACGCGCTCCTGACCGGCGCGCTGCACCATCTCGCCGTTTCGGACCCGGTGCCCCGCCCAGGCGCCGAGCTCGCGGCCCTCGCGAAACTGGTGGTGCGGCGACGATATTGAAGACGGGCGCGGAAAGGCAGGGGTGGGCCGGGAGGGGATCAGTACTCGGCCCACCCACTGTCAGAGCGAAGGGGTCAGCGCCCGGGGCGGGTCAGCCCCTGCTCACCGGCACCCCGGCTGAGGACGACCTCGTCGGTGGCCTTGAGCGCTTCCGCGTCGGCCTCCCCGGCCTTCCCGGCGGTCAGGTCGAGCAACCGGATCGGCGGGCCGAGCTGGACCAGGGTCGGCACGTACTCGGCCTTGTCGACCTTCCAGCGTTCGCCGTCACGCACGAACCGGAACCGCGCGGCCGCGCCCTGTTCGGTCGAGCCCTTCGGTTCCGAATGCCTCGCGACGCTGTTGCCGAGGCCGTAGGCGACCCACTTGCCGTTGATCTGCTCGAAGGGCTGCACGACGTGCGCGTGGTGGCCGATGATCAGGTCGATCGAGTCGTCCCCGAGGAGTTTCTTCGCCAGTGAGCGCTGTTCGGCGGTCGCGTCGTGCTGGTACTCGATGCCCCAGTGCAGGCTCGCGACGACGACCTGGGCGCCCGCCTTCCGCGCGGCCTTGGCCTGGGCGATCACGTCTTCGGCGTCGATCTGGTTGACCAGCCAGGGTTTCCCCGAAGGTACCTTGATCCCGTTGAATCCGTAGGCGAAGGAGATCTGGGCGACCTTGACGCCCTTGACGTCGACGATCAGCGGCTTCTTCGCCTCTTCGGCGGACCGTGCCGAGCCGGTGTGCTTGATCCCCGCCTCGTCGAGTTTGTCGAGTGTCCGCGTCGCGCCGTCCACGCCCTGGTCGATCGTGTGGTTGGACGCCGTCGAGCAGTTGTCGTACCCGGTGTCCTTGAGCGCGTCGACGATCTCGGGCGGGGCGCTGAACGACGGGTAGCCGCTGTACGGCCCGCCCTTCGGCGCGAGCGGCGTTTCGAGATGGCAGATGCCGAGGTCGGCGCCGGAGATCAGCGGTTTGATCCCGGCCAGCAGCGGCCGGTAGTCGATCTCGCCCTTGCCGTCTTCCTTGGCCTGGTCGGTCAGCGCGGGGTGGATCAGCACGTCCCCGGTCGCGACCACGGTGAACGATCCGTCCGGCGCCTGGCTCGCCTGTGACTGTGGCTGTGACTGTGACTGCGGCGCCTCGGACGCGGCGGGAGACCGCTGCTCGGGGGTGGCGCTGCACGCGGCGAGCAGCAGGGCGGCGCCAAGGAGAGCGGCGCTTCGACGGGCGCGGGAGCTGAACATCGGTTCCCTCGATCGGGTGACTTGTCTTGTTCATCCTGCCTTACGCCGATCGGGGACGACACTCAACCAAAGTCAACAAGACCGATCGGACAAACTTCGGACAAGTTCCCCAGGATCACTCGTCGGCCAACCAGGCTCCGACAGGCGATTAGTACGACCACAGCCGTCTTCCGTGACTTAATCGCGCCTTGACGTCACCCGTAAGAGTGTTTAGTAATACGAGTCACACTCTTCCGCTTCGTCCTGGGAGCATTCGATGTCCACAGCTTCGCACAGGTCCCTGCCCTGGCGCATTGTTGGTTCTTGTTTGATTGCCGGTGTCGTGTTGACCGGCTGCTCATCCGGAAAGGAAGCCGCCGCGCCGCAGCAGCAGGCTCCCGCGAGCGGCAAGGTCACCCTCTTCTACCTGCAGAAACAGGGTGACCAGCAGTACTTCGTCGAGCAGGCGCAGGGCGCGCAGGAGAAGGCGAAGGAACTGGGCGTCGAACTCAAGGTCGTCAACCTCGGGCAGGACGCCAACAAGGCGATCACCGAACTCGACGCCGCGCTGGCCCAGGGCGCCAACGGCATCGCGATCGTCGTCCCGGACCAGGCCATCGGCCCGCAGGTGCTCGACAAGGCCAAGAGCGCGGGCATCCCGATCCTCGCCTCCGACGACGTGATCAAGGACGGCGGCGGGACGAAGTCGCCGTTCGTGGGCTTCAACGGCTCCCAGATGGGCGATTCGGTCGGCAAGGAGGCCGCGAAGCTGTTCAAGGCGGCAGGCTGGACCGCGGCCGACACCAAGATCATCAGTGCCTACAAGCAAGACCTGACCGTGTGCTCGGACCGCGTCTCGGCGGCGAAGGCCGCGTTCGACAAGGACGCTGGAGCGCAGGTGCCGGTGATCGAGGTCGGCACCGACAACACCCCGGTGGACGCGCAGAACCGCACCGGCGCGGTCATCGGCTCGAACCCGGGCGTCAAGCACTGGGTGGTCTGGGGCTGCAACGACGAGAACGAGACCGGCGCCGTCACCGCGCTGGCGAACTCGGGCGTCCCCGCGAACGACATCATCGGCGTCGGTCTTGGCGCGTACCTGACCTGCAAGGACTGGGCCGCTGGCAAGGACACCGGCAACAAGTCCGCGCTGTTCATCTCCGGCGCCGAGGTCGGCCGCACCGCGATCGGACTGCTCGTGGACAAGGTGAAGAACTCCAAGGAGCTGCCCCCGGAGACGATCGCGAAGACCCAGATCGTCACCAAGGACAACTACAAGCAGGCCGGCGTCAACTGCATCTGATCCCGCGTGGAGGCGTTTCCATGGCCACATCCGAACCCGCGGCGGTGCTGACCGCCGAAGGGATCAGCAAACGGTTCTCCGGGGTGACGGCGCTCGACGGCGTCACCCTGGACCTCCGGCCCGGCGAGGTCCTCGCGCTGATGGGCGAGAACGGCGCCGGCAAGTCCACCCTGCTGCGGGTGCTGTCCGGCGACCACGGTCCCGATGACGGCCGGCTGCTTCTCGGCGGCGATCCCGTGACGTTCGACAGCCCGCGGGCCGCGATGGCCGCCGGGGTCCGGGTGATCTACCAGGAGCCGGAGATCATCCCGCACGTTTCGGTGGCGGAGAACGTCTTCGTCGGCGAACTGCCCGCGCGGGGTCGGCTGGTCAACCGGCGGACCCTGCACCGGATGACGGTGGAGGCGTTGCGGGAGTACGGGTTCGAGGGCGTGCTGCAGCCCTCGACGCTCGGGAGCAAGCTGTCCGCCGCGCAACGGCAGCTGGTCGAGATCCTGCGGGTGCTCACCGCCGCGACGCCGCCGAAGGTGATCGCGTTCGACGAGCCGACGTCGTCGCTGTCCGAACACGAGGTCGACGCGTTGTTCGCGCTGATCCGGCGGCTGCGCGACAGCGGGGTGGCGGTCGTCTACGTCTCCCATCGGATGAAGGAGATCTTCCAGCTCGCGGACCGCGTGGCGGTGCTGCGCGACGGCAGGCTGATCGGCGTGGAGGACGCGGCGGCCACCGACGAAAGCCGGCTGGTGCGCATGATGATCGGCCGCGATCTGTCCACTTTGGAGCGCCGGACCGCGCAGGAGACCGGCCGGGTCGTGCTGCGGCTCGACCGGGTCACCACCGACGACGTCACGGACATCTCCCTGCGGGTCCACGCGGGGGAGGTCGTCTGCCTCGCCGGGCTGGTCGGCGCCGGGCGTTCGGAACTCGCGCACGCGATCGTCGGCGACCTGCCGGTGCGCTCCGGAACCGTCGAACTGGACGGGAAACCGTTGCGTGCCCGCACTCCCGGCGACGCGGTCAAGGCGGGGATCGGGTTCGCCCCGGAGGAACGCAAGACCGACGCACTACTGATGCAGCGGTCCGTGCGGGACAACGTCTCCATCGCGGTGCTGGACCGCCTGCGCCGGTTCCGGGTGGTGCGGCGGGCCAAGGAACGCGAACTCGTCGACGAGTACGTGCGCGAACTGCGGGTGCGGACACCGTCGATGGAGCAGGAGGTCCGCAAGCTCTCCGGCGGCAACCAGCAGAAGACCGTGCTGGCCCGCTGGCTCGCGCGGCGGCCGAAACTGCTGATCCTCGACGAGCCGACGCGCGGTGTCGACGTCGGCGCGAAGGCCGAGATCTACCGGATCATCGACGGCCTCGCCGCCGAAGGCATCGCGCTGCTGGTGATCTCGTCCGATCTGCCCGAGGTGCTGAGCCTCGCCGACCGGATCATCGTCCTGCGCGCGGGCCGGGTCGCCGGGGAGCTCGACCGCGACAGCGCCAGTGAGGAAGCAGTGCTGACCCTCGCCATCCCCGCCACCGAAGAAGACCAGGAGATCGCCTCGTGAGCACCCCCACGCGCACCGGATCCGAAGAACAGGCCGCCGCGGCCGGCGTGGAGACCGAGCGGGTCTCCCCCGCCCGGCGGGTGCTGACCGCGATCGGCGTGCAGAACTCGAGCCTGCTGCTCACCCTGATCGCGCTGGTCATCCTGATGAGCTCGCTGAACGAGAACTTCCTCCGCACCAACAACCTGCTGCTGATCGGCAGCGCGATCACCATCATGGGCCTGCTGTCGCTGGTGCAGACCCTGGTGATCATCCTCGGCGCGCTGGACATCTCGGTCGGCTCGATGGCCGGGCTCGCGTCGGTGGTTTCGGCGATGGTGTTCACCTCGACCGGGAGTTCCGCGGTCGGGACGCTGGCCGCGATCGGCGTCGGCGTGGTGTGCGGCCTGGTCAACGGCATGATCATCATCTTCGGCCGGGTCAACCCGGTGGTCGCGACGCTGGCGATGCTGGCGACGTACAAGGGCATCGCGCAGGTGATCTCGGACGGCAAGGCGCAGGGCTACACCGGCGCCGACGACCTGTTCATCTTCCTGGCCAAGGGATCCATCGCCGGGCTGCCGACGCTGGTGTGGGTGTTCCTGCTCGTCGCGGCGGCGCTGCACTTCCTGTTGCGCTACACCGACATCGGCCGCAACATCTACGCGATCGGCGGCAACGACACCGCCGCGCGGCTGGCCGGGATCAACATCAACCGCTACATCATCGGTGTGTACGCCCTGGTCGGGGTGGTCGCGGCGATCGCGGGGCTGCTGATCACCGCGCGCACCGGGTCCGGGCAGCCGACGTCCGGCTCCGAAGGGCTCGAACTGCTGGCCGTCACCGGCGCCGCGCTCGGCGGCACGATGCTCAAGGGCGGCAAGGGATCCATCATCAGCACCGTGCTGGCGGTGATCATCCTGGGCGTGCTCAACAACGGGATGTCCGGGCTCGGCGTCAACCCCTTCTGGCAGAACATGGCCACCGGGACACTGCTCGTCGTCGCCGTCGTGCTCCAGCAGGTCCGCGGCGGGGAACGCCGGGTCGGCCTGCCCGTATGACCCGACATGCCCGGATCGTCGACGAACTGGGCAGGCTGATCGTCGCCGGTGTCTTCGGGGCCGGGCAGCCGATCGTGCCGGAGGACCTCGGGCGCCGGTTCTCCGCGTCGCGCACGATGGTGCGGGAAGCGTTGCGGGTACTGGAATCCAAGGGCATGGTGACGGCGCGGCCGCGGGTCGGTACCTGGACGCGGCCGCCGGAACACTGGGACGCGATCGATCCGGACGTCATCGCCTGGCGGGTCGCCGGGCCCGATCGCTCCCGGCATCTGGCGGAACTGTTCGAACTGCGGCTGGCGATCGAACCGCAGGCGGCGAGAATGGCCGCGTGGCACCGTCGCCCGGACGAGCTCGCGGTCCTCGTCGCGGCGTACGGGCTGATGGCCGACGCTCCCGATCTTCGGGCGTTCCGGGAGGCCGACCGGGCTTTCCACGCGGCCCTGCTTCGCGCGTCCGGCAATCCTTTGATCGCGCAATTGCACGTCCCGGTCGTCGCGGCGCTCGAAGAGGTTCCCGGCGACGACGTGCTCGCGGCCCATGCGCTCGTGGTGGCGACGGTGCTCGGAAAGGACGCGGACGGCGCGGAGTCCGCGTCGCACCGGTTGCTGGAAACCGTTGTGCCGTACCGCTCACCGGCATCTTGACACCCTGAGTGGTACACACCATTCTCGATTCCGGGTTTCCGGGCACGGAAGCTCACCGCCGCCGCGAAGTGCTTGAGGAGGACGCTTCATGCGTTTCCCCGGAATTCGCCGGGTCACCTTGCTCGCTGCGGCGGCACTCGGCGCGAGTCTGGTGGCCGTGCCTTCGGCCGTCGCCGCCGAACAGTGCTCCGTGGCGAAGTCGATGATCGCGGCGGGCGACCACTGGGTCGCCCACGGGACGGACCTCGCGGCGAACTCTTGGCAGAACGGCACCTTCCACGTCGGGAACCTCGCGCTCGTGCGGACGACGGGCGTCTCGAACCACAAGACACTTCCGTGGGCGCAGGACAACAAGTACCTGCTGCAAAGCGATCCGGCGCGGCCGTTCTTCCCCGATTTCCAGGCCGTCGGCGAGGCGTACCTGGACCTGTACTCGTTCCATCCCGACGCGCCGGTGATCGCCGACGTCCGCAAGCGGGTCGCCGACGTGGTCGCCAGTGTCGAGCAGGGGCATACGGCGTACTGGAGCTATGTCGACGCGCTGAACATGGCGATGCCTTCGCTGGCGCGGATCGGGGTCGTGGACGACAGCGAGCCGACCCTGTCCGCGATGCAGAAACTGTTCCGCTCGGCGGAAAAGAAGCTGTTCGATGACGGCCTGGGGCTCTGGCGCCGCGACGCGGGCAGCGACGCCTACTGGTCGCGCGGCAACGGCTGGGCGCTCGCCGCCTTGGCGAAGGTGTTGCAGGTCCTGCCTTCCGGCGACCCGCGACGGCCGGAGTACACGCGGGTGTTCAAGAAGATGGCGAACACGCTGTGGTTCCTGCAGCGGCGGGACGGTTTCTGGAACACGGATCTGCTACGGCCGTGGAACCACGGCGGGCCGGAAAGCAGCGGGACGGCGCTGGTCACGTTCGGGCTCGCGTGGGGCGTCAACGCCGGGATCCTCGACGCGGGCAAGTACCGGCCCACCGTCGACAGGGCCTGGGAGGCGTTGTCCACCAAGGCTTTGCGGGCGGACGGCTTCCTCGGTTACGTGCAGCCTGTCGCTTCCGGCCCCGGGCCCGCCCGTGCCGGTGACACGGGCGCCTACGGCGTCGGGGCGTTCCTGATCGCGGGACAGCAAGTCGCCCGCCTCACCCCCGGCTGCTCCTGACGCGTTTCGTCCTCTGGATGCGGTCCTTGCGTGTGCAACTACCGCATTCAGAGGACGAAACGCGGGACGTCAAATGCGGGGTCAAGCGAGGCAGTCGGAGGGGTCGCCTCGGCGCAGGGCCGGGTCCTCCTGCGGGAAGGTGCGCGCCACACCCGGCCCGCTGGACCGCGTCTCGAACCGGACGGTCACCCGTCCGTGCCCGGCGCCCTGCACCCAGCCGCTTCCGTACTCGTCGTGCACCACGTCGTTCCCTGGCCGCCAAGTCGAGGAGACGACGACCTCCGGCGCGGGCGCCCGCTCGACCACGGGCACGTCGGACGCCGGGACGGAAAGCGTGAACAGCGGATCCTGATGCGGCACCGAAAGCCCGGAGAACGCGACCCCGGCCAGCCGCACCCCGCCGAACTCGGTCGGGTCGATCAGCAGCCGTTCCGCCATCGAGGCGAGCTGGTCGAATTCGTCGGTGGCCGAAACCATCGTCTCCGAACGTGTCACCGTGCTGAAGTCGGTGTGCCGCAGTTTCACCACCACCGTCCGCGCGACCCGGTCGGCGTTGACGAGCCGTTTGTGCGCGTGGACGGCGAGGTCGCGGACCTCGCGCCGCAGGCTCGGCAGGTCGATCAGGTCTCGGTCGAAGGTCGTCTCCGCGCTGACCTGCTTGAGCTCCGCGCGGTCGGACACCGGCCTGTCGTCGACGCCGGTCGCGAGGCGCCGCAGGTCCCGGCCGACCACACTGCCCAAAGTGGACACCGCGTCGGCGTCGGAGAGCGCGGTCAGCTGGCCCAGTGTCCGGACGCCGATCGCGCGCAGTTTCCCCTCCGCCACCGGGCCGATCCCCCACAGCACCCTGGTCGGCAGCGGCGCGAGGAAGTCGCGTTCGGTGCCCTGGTCGACGACGAGCAGCCCGTCCGGTTTCGCCAGATCCGACGCGACCTTCGCGACCTGCTTCCCCGACGCCGCCCCGATCGACGCCACCAGGCCGATCTCAGACCGGATGTGCTCACGCAGACGGGTACCGAACTCCCGCACCTGGTCCGACGAGGCCCCGGCCAGCGACGGCGGTTCCGCGAAGGCCTCGTCGAGCGAGATCCGTTCCAGCACGGGTGCGTACCCGGCGACGAGGTCGAAAACCTGAGTGCTCAGCAGTTCGTACAGTTTGAACCGTGGCGGCAGGATGACCCCGTTGGGCGGCAGCAACCGTCGCGCCTGCGACATCGGCATCGCCGATTTGATCCCGTGTTCGCGCGCCTGGTAGCTCGCCCCCGCGACCACGCCGCGCGGGCCCGCGCCGCCCACCAGGACGGGCCGGTGGGCCAGCGTCGGCCGGGTCAGCTGTTCACAGGAGGCGTAGAACGCGTCCATGTCGAGGTGGATGACCCACCGGTCATGCCCGCCCATCGCCCGGCACCTCGAGAAGACGGTGCAGGGCCTTCGTGTACTCCTCGAACGCGGCCCGGCCCCGCGTGGTCAGCTCGACCAGCGTCACCGGCGTGCGATGCTCGAAGGCCTTGATGATCTCGACGTAGCCGGCGTCCTCGAGTTTGCGCAGGTGGGTCGACAAGTTGCCCGGCGTCATGTCCAGCAGCTGCTGCAGCCGCGGGAAAGTGATGCGGTCCCCCGGCCCCAGGCTCGACAGCGCCACGGTGACCCGCAGCCTTGCCTGCGCGTGGATCACCGGATCGAGCTGGGGCAGCCCGTCTTCGCTCATCGCGACCGCACCAGGAACACCAGTGACGCCACCAGGAAACCGCCGCCGCCCGCGAGGCTCAACACGAGGAAGTTGTGCGGTCCCCCGGCCAGCACGCTCGCCGCGCCGCACGCGATGATCCACACGCCGAGGCCGTACTGCAGCTTGCTCTGCCACAGCATTCCGCCGGCGAGGTACATCAGGCCGGTCAGCATGAGCGAGGTCCCGGACCACAGCAACGGGATCAGGCCGACGTCGAGGCCGAGGCGGATCAGCGCGGTGTTCACCACCGTCAGCCCACCGAACGCGATCATCCAGCTCCAGCCGTACATCGCCCCGACGAGCCGGGACGGCCCGCGCACGCCGCGGCCGGCGCGGATGCCGTAGATCGCCGAATACGCCATGGCCCCGGCGAAACCGGCGATGGTGATCGCCGCGGCGACCCACATCGGCATCAGGGCGGTGGGCGGGGCGGAAACGTAGATGAGCCCGAAACCGAACAGCCACACCAGTCCCCAGACGGCGAGCAGCACGGCCGGATTCGGCCCGATCTCGCGCCGGGTCTTCTCCGACTGACTGGCGATGAGCGCGAGTGACTCCTCGGGCGTCATCGGCCTGGCGTCGTCGTCGTGCTCATCCTCCACCACCTCGGAAAACTAACACGCGCTCACAGTCTGGCCGTGTCGAGCCGGAACCGCGCCATCACCACGAGCGCGGGCACCACGAGCCACGCCGCGAGCACTCCGGCGGCGGTCAGCGTTCCCGAACCGCCGAGCACCGGCGCGCGGCCGATCTCGCCGAGCCAGTACGTCGGCATGAGGTGCCCGGCGGTGTTCATCCAGCCGGGCAGGATCTGCAGCGGGATCCACAGTCCGCCGAACATGCCCAGCGGCAGCATCAGCGCGCCGGTCACGGCCTGGACGGTGTCGCCCTTGCCGAACAGGCCGATCATCAGTCCCAGCACCGCGAAGGGCAGCGCCCCGAGCCACAGCGCGCCGAAGATCGTCAGCCACTGGCCGGTTTCGAGCCGGATGCCGCGGATCATCCCGGCCGCGAAGATCACCAGCAGCACGGGCAGCGCGACGAACAAGCCCGCCGACACCTTGACCATGAGATAGCCCGGGGCCCGCATCGGCGTCAGCCGCAAGGTGCGCTGCCAGCCGTCGGTGCGTTCGGTGGCGACGCGGGTGCCGGTGAACAGCGCGGCGGTCATGGCGCCGTACGCGGCCATGTTCACCATGGTCACCGTCGCGGTCGAGATCCCCGGAGCGATCTCTTGGGCGCCGAAGATGCCGCCGAACAACAGGAACATCGCGAGGGGCATGCCGATGGTGAACAGCGCGAACTGCGGGCTGCGGACGATGCGCTTGATCTCCAGCGCAAGGTAACTCAGGCTCATCTCAAGGCCCCTTCTTCCGTGTCGGCGGTCAGCGCGATGAAGGCTTCTTCCAGCCCGACGGCGGTGATTTCGATGTTCGCGGCAAGCGGGAACTCGCGCAGCAGACCGCGGATGGCGGCGTCGGAATCGGCGCAGCTCAGCTCCGCGTGCCCGGCACGCAAGACAGCTCGCGACACCCCGGGCAACGCGGCGAGCGCGGCTTCGGTCGCCTCCGGAACGACGGCGCGCAGCACCCGGCCCGCGACCGCGGCCCGGACCTCGCCGACCGGCCCGTCCGCGACGACCCCGCCGTGCCGCATGAGCACGACGCGATCCGCGTAGTCCTCCGCCTCGGCGAGGTAGTGCGTCGCGAAGAGGACCGTCCGGCCCGTCTCGGTGTACTCACGCATCGACGCCCAGAACCGGCGCCGCCCGTTGACGTCCATGGCCGCCGTCGGCTCGTCGAGTACCAGCAGATCCGGATCGCCGACCAGCGCGAGCGCGAACCGCACCCGCTGCTGCTCACCACCGGAGAGCTTCCCGCACCGGCGGTTCGCGTACTCGGTGACGCCGGCGCGCTTGAGCACCTCGCGGGTCGGCAACGGGTCCCGGTGCAGCGAGGCGAACAGGCCGACGAGTTCGGCGACCGTGGCGTCCCTGAGCAGCGTCCCGTTCTGCGCCATCGCGCCGACCATCCCCCGGTCCATCGCCTCGGCCGCGCTGAGCCCGGCGACCCGCACCTGACCCGCGTCCGGCCTGGTCAGGCCCAGCAGCATGTCGATCGTGGTGGACTTGCCCGCACCGTTCGGCCCGAGCAGCGCCATCACCTCCCCCGGTGCGACCCGCACGCTGACGTCGTCGACGGCCAGGACGTCGCCGAAGCGCTTCACCAGCCCTTCGAGGCTGAACGCGTCCGCCATGACTTTCCCCCTTCGAGCACTCTGAAACACAAAGCTCACTTCCACTTTGTAACACAAAGTCCCCTGCCATGGAAACCCCGGAGGTACGTGAAGGCCCCCTTCATTGCGCTAGGCGCAATGAAGGGGGCCTTCACGTACCTCTGATTAGGCGGGCACCCGGGAGAGTGCGGCGCCGGAGGTGGCCGGGGGTACCGGAGGAGGCACCGGGAGCGGCAGCGGCGCGCATTCGACGTCGGCCGTCCGCCCTGGCTTGCGTTCGGGCAGGGCCCCGGTCGCCAGGTAGTCGGCGATCCGATTGTCGACGCACGCGTTGCCGCGCGGGGTGATCGCGTGGCTCGTACCGCCCGGTTCACCGATCAGGCGAGCGCCGGGGAAGCGACTACGCACTTCGAGGCTGCCTTCGTACGGCGTCGCCGCGTCGAGCGTCTCGCCGATCATCAGCACGCTCGGTACCTTCTTGCCGTCGACCTTGACCGGCTTGCCCGGCTTCGCGGGCCAGTACAGGCAAGGCCCGTTGTACCAAGCGTTCTGCCAGGTGAAGTACGGCGCCTTCTGGTAGGTCCGCCAGTTGTCGTGCTTCCACTGCTGCCAGCTCTGCGGCCACTTCACGTCGGTGCACTGGACGGCGAGGTAGACGGCATAGCTGTTGTCGTCGCCGCGACCGCCGAAGGTCTCGAACAGCCCCTTCATCGTCTGCCAGTCACCCTTGTTGACGAACTTCGCGAGCGCGTCACCCAGCAGCGTCCAGCGCAGCTGGTAGTAGGAGGCCTGATTGAAGACGTCGAGGAACTCGTCCGGCCCGATGTAGCCACCCGCCGGGGTCGCTCGCAGCTTCTTCAGCTGCTCGTCGAAGACCTGCTTCACCGCGGCCTGTGTCTTGCCGAGGTGGTAGACGTCGTCGTGCGACGCGACCCAGCCGAGCCAGATGTTGAGGTTGACGTCGTAGGCGAGGTCCTGGTTCAGGTTGGCCTGGTACCAGACGTTGCGGGGGTCCACAGTGGAATCGAGGACCATCCGGCGGACGTGCTGCGGGAACAGCGTCCCGTAGACCTGGCCGAGGTAGGTGCCGTAGGAGTAGCCGTAGAAGTTCAGCTGCTCCGCGCCGAGCGCCTTGCGGATGCTGTCCATGTCCTGGACCGTGTCGGTCGTCTTGATGTTCTCCAGCAGCGCGCGGCTGTTCTTCTCCGCGCACGCCTCGGCGTAGGACTTCGAGCGCTGCAGCCAGGTCTTCTCCAGCTTCCGCGTCGTCGGCACGTATTCCGGCCGGTTGTAGTCCATGTAGTTCGGGATACAGGACAGCGCGGGCTTGCTGGAGCCGACGCCGCGCGGATCGAAACCGACCCAGTCGTAGGCGTCGCCCGCGTGGTTCGGAACGCGCGGCCCGCGGGTCGCGAGCAGCAGTCCGGAACCGCCGGGGCCACCGGGATTGGTGAGCATGACGCCCTGGTACTGCGCCTCGGGCGTCTTGTGCTTGACGCGGCTGAGCGCGAGCTGGATCTTCTCGCCGCGCGGCCGCGAGTAGTCCAGCGGGACCGACAGGTAGCCGCACTCGGCGCCGGCGGTGATCAACGCCGGGTCGGTGCACGCCCCCCAGGTGATGGTCTCGGCGGGTCGCGCCGCTTCCGCCGCACCGGCGGGCGCGGTCACCGCGACCGAGGCGAGCGTGGCGAGCGCCAGCGCGGTGATGAGCACACGTCTCAAGGTTTTTCCCTTTCCCTCCACAGGTGAAAGCCCCGAAACCCTATCCACGTCCATGACCTGCGAAAGCCTTCCGGCGAAGATCCCTACCAACGGCGGGTCCCGATCGCGGCAAACCGGGCAGCCGGTTAATCGGTTGGGAGGCCCCTCGGGGCGCGTTAGGATCCCGATCATGATCTATTACGTTCGTCTGCGCACCGCCTGAGACGGCGTGACCGCAGGGCCGCCCGCGACCGGGAGGCCCCCTTTTCTGCGCGCCGTCTGACGTCCCTTCACGGATCCGGACAGGACCTCATGCAGAACCAGCACATAGCCATGATCGGCTGCACCGCGCCGAGTCACATCTACCCTTCGCTGGCCGTCATCCGCGAGCTGGTCGCTCGCGGGCACCGGGTCAGTTACGTCGTGGGCGAGCCGCTCACCGGGTTGATCGAACCGACCGGGGCCGAGGTCGTCCCGCACCCCTCGATCCTCCCGCTCGGCGACCAGTCGGCGTGGCCGGAAGACCCGGCGTCACAGATGCGGGTCTTCCTCGACGAGGGCATCCAGGCGATGCCGGTGCTGACCGATTTCTACGACGAGAACCGCCCCGACCTGCTGCTGTACGACATCGGCGGGCTGCCGGCGCCTCTTCTCGCCAGGCGCTACGGCGTTCCGGCGGTGCAGCTTTCCCCGACGTATGTCGCTTGGGAAGGCTACGAAGAGGACATGGCGGAGATCCTGACCTCGCTCCGGTCCTCACCGACCGGCAAGGACTACTTCGCCACTTTCACCCAGTGGCTGAACGAGAACGGGATCGAAGCCGACGCCTGGGACTGGATCTCCCATCCGGAGCAGGTGCTCGCGCTGCTGCCGAGGGCGATGCAGCCCCACGTCGAGCGGGTGCCGTCGTCGGTCCGGTTCGTCGGCCCGGCGCTGGACCCGGACCGTCTCGCCGACCGGAGCTGGACCCCGCCTTCGAGCGGCAAGAAGGTCCTGCTGATGTCGCTCGGCACGGCGTTCACCGACCAGCTCGACCTGTTCCGCGCGTGCGTGGACGGGTTCCGCGACTCGGACTGGCACGTGGTGATCTCGATCGGCCAGACCGATCCGGCCGAACTCGGGCCGCTGCCCGAGCACATCGAGGCCCTTCCGTTCGTCCCGCAACTCGCGGTGCTGGAGGCCGCGTCGGCGTTCATCACGCACGCCGGCATGGGAGGCAGCACGGAATCGCTCTGGTACGGCGTGCCGACAGTCGCGATCCCGCTGGCCACCGACGGTTTCGGCAACGCCGCGAAACTCGCGGAACTGGGCGTCGGTGACGAACTCGCGGCCTCCGACGTGACGGCCTCGACGCTGCGGGCGGCTGTCGAACGGGTCGCCGGGTCGCCTTCCGTGGCGGCGCGGCTCGCCGAGGTTCAGGCCGAGACCCGGGGGAACGGCGGGATCGACCGGGCGGCGGACGCCGTGGAGTCCTTCCTCCAGTAGTAACCGATGTTATGAATGGGACTTTCATCGCAAATTTTGCGATGAAAGTCCCATTCATAACACGTGCTAGGTGCCCCGGATCTCGTTCAGGTAGTTGTAGATCGTGTACCGGGTGACGTCGAGTTCCCCGGCGAGGTGGTCCACCGAGTCCTTGATGAGGAAGAACCCCGCCTCGTCCAGTTCCCGGACCACGGCCGCCTTGTGCCGTTTCTTCATCAGGTCCACCGGGATCCCGGCCTTCGTCACCGCGCGCCCGATCAGGAACCGCTGCAGGCTGTCGACGTCCGGCGGGAACGTCTCGGGTTCGTGCCCGTTGGCCTTCGGCGCGCCGTCGGTCAGCCGGTTGACGCACAGGCAGCCGATCGCGACCCCGTCGGCGTCCCGCAGGAACAGTGTCGACGAGCGGATCGCGCGCCCGTCGGGGCCGTGGGTCTCGTAGTTCGTCAGGTCCTGGGTGGTCCCGCGACGGACCAGGCCCAGCAGCAGATCCGTCATCGGCCCGCCGACCGTCCGGCCGGTGAGGTCACCCGCGATGGCGACGATCGAGTCCGGCAGCCTGCTCAGATCGTGCAGCAGGACTTCGTTGCCCGGCCCCAGCATGGCCGCGAGCGCGTGCACCGCCGGGACCAGCGCCGTGAGCAAATCCCCCGAGACCGCCGACGGGACGACTGGCGCTTCGAAGACGCGAGCCGGTTTCGTCAAGCGCACCAACGCCGAGCGCACCAGTTCCGCCGTGCTCGCCGGGGTCGACGCGTGCGGGGACAGCCGGACGTGTTCCGGCCGCACGGTCGCGGCGATCCCGGCGTCCGCCAGCGCGGTCCCCACCTGTTCGGCGGCATGCCCCGGCAGGGTGAAGGCGAAGATCCCGGCCCGGCGCTCGACGGCCGAGACCACCTCTCCTCCCAGGGATTTCACGACTTCTTCGAGTTCGCCGACGCGTTCGGCGATCCGCCCGGCGATGGCCGCGACGCCCGCCTCCTCGACCAGTTCGAGGGCGGCCGCGAACGCGCCCGACGTGATCGGGCTCAGGTTCGAGATCGACCACGCGGCCGCGGTGTCGTCGGCCGGATGGATCTCGTCGTCGAACAAGCCCGGGTCACGGGCGCCGGTCCAGCCGGACAGGATCGGTTCCATCCGCTCCAGCGCACGGTCGGACAGGACGGCGAAACCGGTGCCCCAGCCCGCCCGCAGCCACTTCTGACCGCCGACGACGAGCACGTCCGCGACCTCCCACGGCGCCTCGGTCACGCTGAAGCCCTGGATCCCGTCGACGACGAGCAGCCTGTCCCCGGTCACTTCCCGGATCGCCGCCAGATCGGCGCGATACCCGGTGCGGAAATCGACCGCGCTCACGCTGACCAGCGAAGTCTCCGGCGTCAGCGCCGCTTTGACCGCGTCCGCTGTGACGTTCCCGAGCGGCAGCCGCCGCACGGTGAGCCGTCCCGCCTGTTCCGCCCGCGCCCACGGGTAGGTGTTGGCCGGGAACTCCGCCGCCGACACCAGCGCCTCACCGCCGGGAGCGTTGAACGCGGCCTGGAACAGCCCGAGACTGGTGTGCGGCAACAGCACCGTATGGTCGGTGTCGCTGCCGGAAAGCCGCGCGGCGGCGGCCTTGGCCCTGGTCTCCTGCCGCATCAGATCGTCCACAGTGGACGGACCGGCCTTGGTCGAGGCGTCGAGCAGGCTCGCCGTCGTGTCGAGCACGGCGTGCGACGGCGGGCCGAACCGGGCGAAGTCGAGGTACCCGGCCGGTTCGCCGAACTGCAGCAGGTACCGCGGGGAGATCCGCGTCATGCGAGGACCCGCGCCAGGAACTGCTTGGTCCGCTCGTGCTTCGGGGCGCTCAGGATCTCCCCCGGCGGCCCGGTCTCGACGACCGCGCCGTCGGCCATGAACACCACCTCGTCCGCGGCCTCGGCCGCGAACCCCATCTCATGCGTCACCACGACCATCGTCATCCCCTCCGCGGCCAACGTACCCATCACCGCCAGCACCTCGCCCACGAGTTCCGGGTCGAGCGCCGACGTCGGCTCGTCGAACAGCATCAGCTTCGGTTTCATCGCGAGCGACCGGGCGATCGCGACCCGCTGCTGCTGCCCGCCCGAAAGCTGCGCCGGATAGGCGTCGGCCCGGTGTGCGAGGCCGACCCTGTCCAGCAGTTCGAGCGCTTGGACACGCGCTTCCTCGGAGTTCAGCCCGAGCACCCGCACCGGGCCCTCGACGACGTTCTGCAACGCCGTCCGGTGGCCGAACAGGTTGAACCGCTGGAACACCATGCCGATGTCGCGCCGCTGCCGGGCGACCTCGCGTTCCTTCAGTTCGTACAGTTTGCCGTTGCGCAGCCGGAAGCCGATCGGCTCGCCGTCGACCCAGACCTGACCGGCGTCGATCGTCTCCAGGTGGTTGACGCAGCGCAGGAACGTGCTCTTCCCCGCCCCGGACGGGCCGAGCAGGCAGACCACCTGTCCTTTGTGGACTTCGAGGTCGATCCCGCTCAGCACCTCGGTGTGACCGTAGCTCTTGCGGACGCCGACGGCCTTCAACAGTGCCTCAGCCACGTTCACTCCTCACCAGCGGCGCCGTGCGCAAAGCCTTGGCGGCACGGGAGAACGGACTTCGCGACCTGTCCTCGGAATCGAAGGCGCGCTCCAGATAGTGCTGCCCGACCCCGGCGACGGTCACCACGACCATGTACCAGGCCGCGGCCGCCAGCAGTGTCTCCATCACCAGCAGGTTGTTGGACGAGATGTTGTTGGCGGCGTGGATCAGTTCGGTCACGCCGATCACCGAAGCCATCGACGTCCCCTTGAGCATGTTGATGAAGTCGTTGCCCGTCGGCGGGATGATCACCCGCATCGCCTGCGGCAGCACCACCCGGCGCAGCGTCGCGCCCGGCGACATGCCGATCGACTTCGCCGCCTCTGTCTGTCCGCTGTCGACGCTGTTCAGCCCGGCGCGGACGATCTCCGCCATGTACGCGCTTTCGTTGAGCGCCAAGCCGAGCAGCGCGGCGGTGAACGCGGTGATCAGCACGTTGGTCTGCTCGTGCAGCAGGTAGCCGCCGAACGGCAGCGGGATCGAGATGAACTCGAAGACCAGCGCCAAGTTGTACCAGATCAGGATCTGCAACAGCACCGGAAGTCCGCGGAACAGCCAGATGTAGCCAGCCGCGAACCAGCGCGCCACCGGATTCGCCGAACGGCGCATCAGCGCGATCACGATCCCGATGACGATCGCCGAACCCTGCGCGATCACCGCGAGCAGCACGGTGTTGAGCAGGCCGACGGCCATCACGCGGTACCACAGGAACTCCGGGACCGAGTCCCACTGGATCTGGGCGTTCCCGAGCGCGATCCCGAGCAGGATCAGCAGCACCAGGATGACGACGCCGCTGACCCAGCGGCCCCAGTGTTTCAGCCGGACGATCGGCAGCGGCTCGATTGTCGGCCGATCAGCTTCCGCCATTGAGCTTCGCCTCCTTGACCGCGCCCTGCTCGACGCCCCAAGCCTGGAGGATCTTGCCGTAGCCGCCGTCAGCGATCAGGGACTGCAACGCCTTCTGCAGCGACTCGGCGAGCGGCTTGTTCTCCTTGTTGACGCCGATCCCGTACGGCCCGCCGTTGATCGGCTCACCCGGAACGACCTCGAAGAACTTGCCCTCGCCCGCTGTGCGGGAGATGTAGACCGCACTGGGCAGGTCGTTGAGGATGGCGGCGACCCGCCCGGTGCGGAGCTGGTTCTGGTTCTGGGTGTCACTGTCGGTCGCGGTCACGGTCAGCGCGGGCTTGCCCGCCTGCGCGCATCTGCCGTTCTGCTCTTCGGCGAACTTCTGGTGGCTCGTGCCCTGCACGACCGCGACGTTCTTTCCGCACAGAGTGTCCGGGCCGGAGATCTGGTCGGGATTCCCCTTGCGGACCATGATCGTGATGCCGGAGGAGAAGTAGTCGACGAAATCGATCTGCGCCTGGCGGGTCTTGGTGTCGTTCATCGCGGCCATCGTGAGGTCGACGCGGCCGGACTGGAGACTCGTGATCAGCGAGCCGAACGCCATGTCCTGGTGGTGCACGGTGACGCCCAGCTTCTTGCCGAGGGCCTTGGCGAGGTCGACCTCGTAGCCGATCGGGGTCTTGCCGTCGGCGGCGTAGAAGTTGTTGGGCGCGGACTGCAGGTTCGAGGCCAGGTGCAGCATCCCGGCCTGCGCGTACTTCGCGGGCAGCGTGCCGGCGACGGCGGCGTCCTTCTGGACGGCCTCGATCAGCGCGGTCGTGTCCGGGATCGCGGACGGCGCCCCCGGTGCCGCGGGTTCCTGGCCGCCGGCCCCGTCGGGACCGCCTCCGCAGGCCGCGGTGAGAAGCGCGGCCAGGCCGGTGAGCACGGCCAAGCGCCAGGTTCGGGTCAGGGTGTGCGGCGTCGACGGCATGACGGGACCTCCACGGTGCCTTGGGTGGTCGCCGACGCTACAACTGACAGTTGAAGAGGTCAACTGCCAGTTGAATTCTTGTCCGGTGGATGTCATGAAAGGGTCGTTCAGGACAAAATTTGTCCTGAACGACCCTTTCATGACACTTCAGTGACCGGCTGCCGCCAGGTCAGACCGCGATGTAATTCCCCGAGAGGATGAGCAGGACCTGCACGGTGATGCCGGTGCCGTAGTAGTCGGTGGCGTTCGGCGTCCAGGTGGTGACGCGGGTCCACAGCTTGTCCAGCCAGGCCTGGCTGCCCGGGTCGTTCATCGCCGCGATGGCGAACGACGCGGTGAAGCAGGGGTGCTGACCCGACTCACCCGAGATCTTGGAGCCCGACAGCGTGTAGCCGGTGGTGATCTTGGCCGGGTCGCCGCCGGTCGTCTGCTGGATCCAGGTGTTCATCTTCCGCACCTGACCCTGCGCCGGACTGCCCGACACGGTGACGCCGTCGACGCCGAGGCGCCACGGGTCACGGCAGGCGTTGTAGCTGTACTTGTCGTCCTTGCCTTCGAGGAAGTCCGCCGGAGCGGGCTTCGGCGTGGAGTTGGTGTTGACGACGAAGTCCGGGATCAGCCCGGTCTTCGGCGCGTACTGCTGCTGGAGCTGGGTGACGGCCTGCTCCTGCCGGGTGCGGACCTGCCCCCAGAAGGAGTCGCCGGTGACCTTCTCGAACGCGCGGAGGTGACCCGGCATCCAGTCGGAGGACCGCGAGCTGTTGATGTACTTGCCCTCGTCGGCCCAGTCCGCGAGCCGCATGAACTTGGTGCTGGAGTTGACCTCGCTGCGCTTGATCGCCTTGATGATCCGCAGCGCCTCGGACTTGTAGTTCACCGAACCGGAGCTGCCCCAGACCTTGTCGGCGATGAGCAGGCCGTAGGCGATTTCGAGGTCGCCGTCGGTCGCCGAGTCGACGCCGTTGACGCTCTTGCAGCTCCCGTCCTGCTCGGCGGCGTGCAGGTCCTTGTCGATCGACGAAGGGTGCGCCTTCACGAACTTCAAGATGCCGTCGAAGATGGTGCGGGCCTGCGAGTCCTTGTCGCCCATCATGGCGGCGATGGTCATGCCGTAGCCCTGGCCCTCGGCCACGAAGGCGTGGTCGGCGTCCGGCGCCTTGACCGCGTAAGTGCCTGTCCCGCACTTGGTGGTCAGGAAGTTCTTCTTCCAGAAGTCGTAGTACTTGGCGAGCGCCGCGTCCTGCGTCGCCTGCGAAACCGACGGGCGCAGAACGCCCGGCAGGTAAGGGGTTCCTTGAGCGGTGGCCGCGATGGCGGGGGCGGTCGTGGCGACCAGCCCGGCGGTCAGCGCGGCCGCGGCCAGCACTGTCCGAACGGTCTTTCTCATGGCTCCTCCGGAAACGTCGTTGGTGGCGGCGGCGCGTTTCGAGAGTGACAGCCGGATCGGCCAAAAACAAGAGAGTTAAGAAAGTTTCCTTACTATTACCTCAAATGACGCTTTCGTGAACGGTGCCCTAGCGTTGCCGTCATGGAGATCGATCTGAGCGCGCGCGGCGAGTCATTCCGGGATTTCTGGACCGAGCGGCACCTCGCCACCCTGACCACCGTCCGCCCCGACGGGACCCCGCACGTCGTCGCGGTCGGGGTCACGGTGGACTTCGAAGCCGGGATCGCCCGCGTGATCACGTTCCGTTCGTCCAAGAAGGCCCGCATGATCAAGGAAGCGGACGAAAAGGGCATTCCGGTCGCCGCTTGCCAGATCGACGGGCCTCGGTGGTCCACTTTGGAGGGACGTGCGGTGCTGCGCGAAGACCCGGAGTCGGTACAGGACGCCGAAAACCGCTACGCCGCGCGCTACCGGCAGCCCAAGCCGAACCCGGAGCGCGTGGTCATCGAGATCACCGTGACCAGGGTTCTCGGGAACGCCTGAGCCGTCAAGCCACGAACAGGCTGAGCAGTCCTTCCACCGAACGGACGATCACCCGCGCGGCGGCGCGTTCGGCGTGCGCGGCGTCGGGTCGTTCCGCCTCGTGCCGCCAGCGAACGAGCGCGCTTTCGGCGCCCGCGTGGATCTCGGCCGGGTCTGCGTCGGGTTCGAGGCCGAGCCGCTCGGTGGGCGCGAGTCCCTGCGCGCCGAGTAACCGCGCGGCCTCCTCGGACAGCGCCGTACGGCCGCCGCGGATGCCGGCGATGAGCCGCAGTTCCCGGAAGTCGTGCGCGGCCGCGGCGAAGCGCTCCACCCGGGCGGCCAGCCGGTCACCGTGCGGGAGCGGTTCGGCGGCGAGCAGGCCTTCCAGCCGCAGCACCGCTGTGCGCGCCTTCAGCGCTTCGGCCCTGGCGACGAAACATCCCGCGAGCGTGTCCCGCAGGTCGCCGAGACCGCTGCGGTGCACCAGTTCCGCCGAAAGCTTCAGCCTGCTCTCGCAGCCGGTGCGGATCAGGGTGATCGCCAGCCGGACGCCGTAGAGCCCGAACCGCGAAACCAGGTGTTTCCTCGACTCCGGCGAGACACTCACCGGGAACGGATCGTCCACGAAGGAATCCACGGACAGAAGGTGGCGCTCCAGTTCTGGGCGGGAGACCGAAGCCAGCGCGCGCAGCACCTCGAACTCGTCGTCCCGCAGCGCGCGTCCCGCGTACCCCAGTTGCCCGGCCACCGCGATGACTCCCTGGAACCTCGCGCAATCCGGGTCTTCGCGCCAAGCCCGCCGCGCCAGCTGCTTCGCGGTGAGCAAGGCGTCGATCCGGCCGGCGCCAACCTCGTCGGCTCGGCCGAGCACCAAAACCGAGTTCACCGCGGTCTGCCGCGCGAACGCCGACCCGCCCACCTGCCGGGTACCGGCCAGCTCGTCGGGTTCGAGATGACGGACCAGCCGCACCGTCGCGTCGACGTGCTCGGCGGGCGCCGGGGTGTCGAACAGATCGATCTCACGCAGTGCCCGCGTCGGCCATTCCGACAGCGCGGAGACCAAAGTGGACTTCCCGGTCCCCGGCGTGCCGACGAACCCGACCCGCAACGGTTCTTCCAGTCGTTCCAGGCATTCCCGCAGCATCGCGATCGCGTGCGGGCGATCCCGGTAATGCGCCGCGGCCTCGTTCAGCAGCTCCTGGGCATCGAGGGCGGTCACGCGGAGAGCTCCCGGCGCGGCGTGGCGCCGCTGCCGAGCGCCCCCGCCTTCCGGTGCAGGGCGGCCAGCCGGTCGATCTCCTTCTTGACCCGCTGGGTGCGACGGTCCCGTTCCGCGGATCCGGCGATGATCAGCTCCCGTTGGCGGGTCAGCTCTTCGGCGAGTTCGTCCGACAGCGCGACGAAATGATCGCGCAGGCGCCGCTGGACCTGACGGATCTCGTCCTTGATCTCCTTGCTGAACCGGATGAATACGTCGTCGACGTGACGCTGCGCCGCGGCCTTCGCCAAGGCCTGGCGCCGCTGAAGCCGCATCCCGCCTTCGTCGCGCACGCTCTTGGTGGCGAACGCGACACCGGCGCCGAGGGACACCGGGTTGATCAGCGGCAGTCCGGCGAGACTGGTGACCAGGCCGAACATCAGCACACCGCCGTAGGAACCACGCAGTCCGGTGAAGAGCTTCTGCCCGATCTTGAACCGCTCGATCTTGGGGGTGCCGACCTCGGGGATCGACTCCACTCCGGATCCGGTCAGCGGCAGCTCCGGGGCCTGGCCGAAACGCGGCCCGAAGCTCGTGGCGACCGCGTGCGCGATCCAGGTCGACCGGTCGGACACCCAGTTGTAGTTCGTCTCGACGGCCTCGGCGAGGTTCTCTTCCAGCCAGGTCTGGAAATCCGGCCAGATCTGCACCGGGTCGCCTTCGTCGAAGGTGCGGTCGATATGCCGCACGATCACCCGCGTCCGCTCGCGCAGGTCGTATTCGGCGTCGGAGACCAGATCGGTGATCTCGTCCGACAACATGTTCTGCCAGCGGACGTTCTGCCGCCGCAGCTCCTCGGTGCGCCGTTGTGCCTGGTGCAGCAGGGTGACCTGGTCGATCCCGTTGTCCTGCGAGACGGAGTCGAGCCGCGTCTGCAACGTCTCGACCAGTTCGACGGCCGCCGCGCGGACGCTCACCGCGGCGGCGAGCGCCCGGGTGCGTTCGAGCGGGCGCGCGGCCTGTTCCCCCACCCAGTTCAGGAGTTCCGGGAACCCGGACCGTCCGTTGAGGCCGGCGTCACCGGCCTTCGCGGCGGCCTGCCGCACCGTCGCGGACACGGGGAAGACGTCGGCGACGACACCGGTCTCCGAGAGCGCGGCGCGGTTGCGGGCGGCGAGTTCCCGCCAGTCCGGGCTGACGTCGATCTTGGTCAGCGCCAGCACCAGTGCCGGGCACCAGGTGCGGATGTGGCGCGCCAGCGCGAGTTCGGCGGGCTGGAGTTCCTGCGTCGCGTCGGAGACGAGGATCACCGCGTGCGCGTCGGCGAGGACGTCGAGGGTGGCCGCCGTCCGCGGCGATCGCGGATCCCCTATCGCCGGGGTGTCCACCAGCACCAGTCCTGTGCCGAGGAGTTCGCGCGGCAGGCCGACTTCGACCCGGCGCAGTGAACCGGGCGGCCGGACTTCGAGTTCTTTTGCCAGGTCTCCGACCGGCACACTTTCCCGGCCGTGCCCGACCAGGGTGGCGGCGGGATCGGCGGCGTACCCGATCTCCGTGGGGACGGCGGGGGTGCTCGCGTCCCCGACCGCGCAGACCGGGGCGTTCAGCAGCGCGTTGAGCAGGTAACCCTTGCCCTGCTTGGGAAAACCGACCACCGCGATCCGGGTGCCCGGTGCCTGCCGGTCACGTCTGCGCCGGAGGCGTTCGGCCAGGTCGGCGCGACCGTGGGCGGCACAGGCGTCCAAGGTCTCGTTGAGCACGTCGAGCCAGGCGGGGGCTGTCACGGGGATGCAGTGTTCCCTTAACCAAGCGCGGAATCAATGTGGCATGGGCCAACATGCCGCGAGGGCCCCGCGACCTGGTGCGATCGCGGGGCCCGTGCACACAGCAAGAGATGAAAGTTATTCAGCTCAGCCGATGTGGATGTCGTTGCCCGAGCCGATGTCGCCCGCGCCGACGTTGATGTCGCCGATGTGGCCGACGTTGTGGCCGATGTTGTTGCCGACCTCGGAGACCACGTCGTGGACGTCGGAGACGCCCGCGTGGTTCGCGACGTTGGCGACCTCGTTGGCCACGTTGCCCGCGACGTTGCCGGTCACGTCGCCGTGGTTGCCGAGGTTGTTGGCGATGTCGCCGTGGTTGCCGAGGTTGTTGGCGACGTCGTGCACCTTGGTGGTGACGTCGGCGACACCGGTCTGGCCGATGACGCTGGTCAGGTCACCCACGGTCGACAGGAAGTCCGGGGCACCGCCCGCGACACCGTCGACACGCGGCAGGTCGCTGTTCAGGTCGCCGACGGCCGGGACCGAGTCGACGGCCGGGAGACCGTCGGTGTCCACGGCCGGGACGGCGTGGGACAGGTCGGTCGCGGTGTCGACGGCACCGGTGGCGACGTCACCGGCCTGGGCCACGGAACCGGCGTCGAGGCCACGCGAAAGGTCGTCGGTCAGCCCGAAGCTGCCGACGGTGTTCTGCGCGAGGGCGGTCACGCCGGCGGCGGCGTTCGACACGTCGGTCACGTCGGAGACGGCCGGGACGGCGGGCAGGCCCGGGACGTCGACCGGCAGGTCGCCCACGGCGGGCACGGCCGGGACGGCGGGAAGGCCACCCAGCTCCGGCAGGCCGCCGAGCTCCGGCAGACCACCCAGTTCCGGCAGACCCGGCACGGCCGGGACACCCGGGAGACCGGCGCCGGGGAGGCTCGGGACCGCGGGGAGGGCAGGGAGGCCGTCGACACCGGGGACGGCGACCGGGAAGCCGGCGGTCAGCGCGGTGAGCTGGTCGATCGCGCCCTGGACGCCGTCGGCGCACTCGCCGTCGGTGCCGTTGACGACGTTCGTGACGCCGCCGAAGCCCGCCAGGTTGTCGGCGGTGGCCGCGGCGGTTCCGGTGAGGTCGGTGGCGGTGTCGACCGGGACGAAGTCGAGGACCAGCGGGACGACCTCGTGCACGTCGGCGGCGTTGATGTCACCGAGGCCGGCGTCGGCCAGGATCTGCTGCGGGTCGTTGGCGAACGCCGCACGGGCGGCGGTGTCGTTCAGCAGGTTCAGCGTGAAGTCGTGCAGGGTCTGGACGGAACCCATGAAAGGACTCTCCCGGGGGTCTAGGTCGGTGGGGATGGCCCAGCGGCCGGAGGGCACGGCTGAGCGCAGGTCACCGAAGTTAGTGACCCGGTACCTCTGAGCACATCGGGGATCACTCCTGGTCGTCTCCCACTCAGCCAATAGGGGATCGGTATGACATCGTTAGGGCGTTAGGGGCTTAACCGAGACGCATCCCGTTGGGTTTAATGCCAACCCTCACCCGGATGGGTCAAGCCATTCAGGTGAGTGGCCCTATTTGGTCCTTAGGGGCTGGTCATAGCGAAGGAGGATGCTCGTTGCCCTACGTCCTCGGCATCGATATCGCCTCAACCCGCACCACCGCCGCCACCTGCGTGAACTCCGGCGACGGCTGGGGCGTGCCCGAGCCGTCGTGGCTCGGCGCGCGCGGTCCGTCGGCGGCGTCCGCGGTGTTCCTCGACGACGACGGCTACCTGCTCACCGGGGACGCCGCCGTCGAAGCGGGCCGGTCCGCGCCCGCCCGGCTGCTGACCGGGTTCCACGAGCGGGTCGGCGACGACGTCCCCGTGATCGTCGGCGACGAGCGATTCCCGGCCGAATCCCTCAGCGCGGTCCTCGTGGACGCCGCGGTGGATCAAGCGGCCGAGCGCTTCGGCGAAAAACCGCGGCACATCGTGCTCACGCACCCTGTCGGCTGGGGCTCGTTCCGCCGTGACCTGTTGCGCCGGGCGCTGGCCGAAGCCGGATTCCCCCGCGCCGCACTGGTACCGGCGCCCATCGCCGCCCTGCACGCCTACCTCGCCCCGCAAGGCGACGTCACCGCCGGTATCTGCGAATTCGGCCCGGACGGCGCGGTGGTCACGATCGCCGCGGCCGGCGTCAACGGCTGGCAGCCGGTCAAAACGGTGGAAGGCGTCGAGCCCGGCGAGGCGGTCAGCAAGGTCTTCGAACTCGCGCACGGCGCCGGGATCCCGCCGCAGGCGCTGGCGGGCATCGTGCTCTGCGGCGAGGCACCACCGGTTTCCGGCCGCACTCCGTGCCCCGTCTTCGCTTCGAGCGACCCGGTGCTGACCGTGGCGACCGGGGCGGCCAACATCGCCGCACGACGTGACGTTCCTCAACCCGGCGGCCCGGGATCGAAAGCCTTGGCCGCGGTGGAGACCGTGGAAACCACCCTGCTCCCCCGGGTCGACACCCCGGAAGAGCTCACCGAGCGGCCCGAACGGCCGCCGGTCGACATCACCCCGTTCCCCTTGCCAGAACGCACCGGGGCGGCGAAACTGCTCAGCCGACGCAAGCCTCTCGTCGCCGGAGCCGCCGTCGTGGTGCTGGCCGCCAGCACCCTGCTGCTCACCCTGACCACTCGAGAAGCCACCGCGGACAAGGGTCCCGAAGCCCCTCCCACCACTTCGAGCTCGTGCGCGCCGCCCAACCCCGGCGCCACCCCGTCCAACCCCGAAGGTCGCTGTTGAACGCACTGCTCGACAAGCCCGGCATCATCCATCCGGGTGCCCGACGCCTGCTCGACGAGGTGACCACCGCCCCGGAACTCCCGGTGCGGGTCACCGTCGTCGCCCCCGGCGGGCACGGCAAGACCCATCTGCTCGGCCAGCTCGGACGCCACTACGCGGATGCCGGGGTCGAGGCGCTGCTGGTCGACGACGCCGACCAGCTCGGCGACGACGAGATCGCGAAGATCAAGGCGCAGGCGGAAGAAACGACCGCGCCCGTCATCCTGGCCTTCCGGCCGACCGCACGGACCACCACGCTGCGCGCGCTCGCCGACTCCTTCGGCAGGTCGGTGTCCTTGGGCACTTTCGGCGTCGACGACGTCCGCCGGCTCGTCGAGCACGCCGGCGGCGACGCGGCCACGGCCGAAGACGTCCACGTCAGAACCGGTGGCGTGCCGGGATTCGTGCTCCGCGCGGTCACCGGTCAGCTCGCGGACTTCCGCGGCGAACTGGAGCAGTTGGACGACGACGTGCACCGCTACCTGATCGCGGCGGAGGCGGGCGCGGGCCGGAATCTCGATCTCCTGGCGGCGCTGCTCAACCGCGATCACGAAGGCCTGCCCGAGGTTTTCGACGGTGCCAGGGCGACCGGGCTCCTCGGCGAGGACGACGTCCTGCTGCCGATCGCCGCCGAGGCCGTCCGCGCCTGGGGATCACCCGGACGGCGGCTGACCGTGCTGCAGCGGCTGCTGGAACTCCAGTTGCGGGACGGTCTTCCGGTCCTGGATCTCGCTCGTTCCCTGCTGGGAACGGGAAGTTCGGGCGCGAGCGCGGCGGCGGCCTTCGAAGCGGCCGCGCGTGAGGCGATGCCCGACGACACGAAACTCGCGGCGCGGTTCTACGAAGCCGCGTCCGAAGCCGGTGGGCGCGGTGCGGCGCTCACCGTCGGCTGGGCGCACGCGGCGGCGCTGGCCGGGGACCTCGACACCGCGCTCCGGCTCGGCGACGGCATGCTCGGCAGCACCGACGATCCTGATGCCGCCGACGCCAGAGCAGCGGGCGCCGAAGTGGCCGCGACCGTGCTGGCGCACCGAGGCGAACTGGCGCACAGCGCGGAGCTGTACCAATGGTCCGGCCGGGCCGGGTCGAAGGCGTTCGCCGCGATCGCCTTGCTGGGTACCGGAAAACTCGAAGCCGCCCGTGGCGTGCTGGAGACCCCCGAGGTCCCGACGCTGTTCGCGGGCGCCGCGTCACGGACGGCGCGAGCGATCACCGGATCGGTGTCCGGCTGCGGCGCCGAAACCCTGTCGGCCCTGCTGGGCGCGTCTTCGATGCTGGAATCGGCAGGCGCCCCCGCACCGCTCCCGGACAGCCCGGCCGCCCTCGCGGCGCTGGTGGGCCTGCATTCCGGCGAACTCGCGCTGGCCGAGTCGGTGCTGACCCGCGCGGTGAGCGGGCGGATCGGCGGCGACCTGCTCGCGAAACGGCACCGGCTGCTGCTCGGCTGGGTCGCGATGACCGCGGGCGACCTCAAGACGGCCGCGGCGGCGTTGATGCCCCCGGACGGTCTCGAAGCGCGCGACGAACTCTTCGCCGCCACCCTTCAACTGGGCCTGGCAAGACGGGCGAGCGATCTTCCCGGCCTGCAACGCTCCTGGGACCGGGCGTACCAGGCGTCGATGCGGCAGCAGCCGGATCTGTATTCGTTGCTGCCGCTGGGAGAACTCGCGATCGCGGCCGCGCGGGGCGGCGCGAGCGCCAAACTGGCCGGACAGCTGGAGCGGGCGCACGCCGTGCTCGACGCGCTCGGCAACCCTCCACTGTGGACAGCCACGCTGCGCTGGCACGAACTGCACGCCGCCATCACCGTCGAGGATCACACTTCGGCGGAGGACCATCTGGCCGCGCTGAACGCTTTCGCGCCGTGCGGACGCTATCCGGCGGCGCTCGCCGCGGCCGCGGCCGGCTGGCTCGCGGTGCTGACCGGGAGCTTCGATCCCGAAGCGATCACCGCGTCCGCGTCGGAACTGCACGAACTCGGGCTCTGCTGGGACGCGTCCCGGCTGGCCGGGCAGGCGGCGATCCGGACCTCGGACCGGAAGGCGATGGTCCACCTGCTCGAAGCGGCCCGGCAGTTCCAGGGGCGCGCTCCGGAACCTGCCGCGGCGACCGGATTGGGCGCGTTGAGCGAACGGGAACTCGAGGTCGCCCGGCTGGTCGTTGACGGGCTGACCTACAAGCAGGCCGGGAGCAAACTGTTCATCTCGGGGAAGACCGTGGAGCACCACATGGCCCGGATCCGGGGGAAACTCGGCGCCGGGGACCGACGGGAGTTGCTGGCCATGCTGCGGGAGCTGCTTCCCGCTGCTGAAGCCTGATCCGAGTCGAGAGGTCAGGCTTGCGCCGTGTCCGTCGGGGCCCCGGAAGCGACGTGAAGCCGTAGTAGGTCCTCGACCCCCTGGCGGAAGGTTTCACAGATCGGTTCGGGGTCGGACAGGCAGCCGGTGGCCATCGCTCCGTCTCGCATCAGGACGAAGCGCCGGGCGGCGAGTCCGGCCGGTGCTTCCCCGAGGCCGGCCAGCACCTCGGTGATGGTGCGCGAGAACCATTCGCGATGGGCGAGGACGGCTTTGTGCACGGGGTGGGCCGGGTCCGGGTACTCCGCCGCTGCATTGAGGAACGCGCAACCGCGGAAGCCGGGAGACCGGATGCCCTCCGCGATGCTCTCGGCAATCGCACGGAGAGTTTCGGGCGCCGGCAGCTCCTTGGCCAGGATGACCTCCACCTGGCCGCGGATGGCCTGGTCGGCCTCCTCCAGGTAGTAGACGATCAGGTCGTCCTTGCCGGGGAAATGCCGGTACAGGGTCGCCCGGGTCACCTTCGCCTCGACCACGATCCTGTCGATGCCGACGGAGTGGATGCCCTCCGTATAGAAGAGCCGGGTCGCCGTGGCGAGCAGCTTGGACCGTGCTTCTGAGGCTTGGCCGCGGACATTGGTCATTACCGGCATCTTACGGGATAGAACGTTCGGTCTTGACGTGATCACACCACGCTGCCAAGTTAGGTAGACCGAACGTTCTCCTCTCTTTGGAGATCCGGCCCTACCGACACTCAAGGAGTTCTCGTGAGTACCCGCACCGACGCCGCACCCGCCGCCCTCGCACCCGCTCTGCGGCGCTTGTACTTCACCCGTTTCGGCTTCGCCCTCGTGTGGGCCGGGCTGCTGTTCACCAGCGCGTCCAAGCTCGGGCCGATCAGTGTCGCGCTGCTCGTGCTGTACCCGCTGTTCGACGTCGCCGCCGCCGTCATCGACGTTCGCTCGTCGCAGGACACGAAGCCCGCGCTGGGCCTGTACGTGAACATCGCGATCAGCGGAATCGCGGGAATCGGCCTCGCCATCGCCGCCACCTCCGGCATCCCGGCGGTACTGCGGGTGTGGGGAGCTTGGGCGGTCGTGTCGGGCCTCGTCCAACTCGCCGTCGGAATCGGCCGCCGCAAACTGGGCGGTCAGTGGGCGATGATCGTCAGCGGGGCCATCTCCACCGTCGCCGGAACGTCCTTCGTCCTGCAGGCCACGCAGCCGGACGCGTCGCTGGTAAACCTGGCCGGCTACGCCGTCCTCGGCGGCGTGTTCTTCCTCGTCTCAGCGATACGCCTCGGCCGCTCGGCCCGATAACCGGCGATTCGTTCTTGACCTTGACATAGTGACAAGGCCTTCACTGGTGGGCAGGAGGTGATCCCCATCAACACGACACAGAGGACTTCACCGGACATGCGCCTGCTTGGCGCGTTGGGCTCCGAGAGCTCGTCGGCACGGCTCCAAGCGGCTCTGGCGGCCGGGACGTACCCGGACGTCGGGTTCGTCGACGCGCTCGTGGCGCGGTGCTCGATCGAGCCGGACTTCTTCGTGCGGGACATGCTGACCTGGGCGTTGACCCGCTTGCCGTCGGAGAGCACGGTGCCCGCGCTTCTGACGGAGCTCGGTTCCAAGGTCGCCCAGGCCCGCAGTCAGGCGTTGCACACGCTGTCCAAGATCAGGGACAGCACCACTTGGCCCGCGATCACCCTGTCGCTGCTGCACGACGCCGACGACGAGGTCGCGCGCAGTGCGTGGCGGGCCGCCGTCGTCCTCGTCCCCGACGGGGAGCGGAATCGGCTGGCCGGCGACCTCGCCGCTCAGCTCGGCCGCGGCGACCGGAAAATGCGGCTGAGTCTCAGCAGGGCACTCGTCGCACTCCGGGACGAGATCGAGCCCGCTCTGCGAGTGGGTTTCGCGAGTGCCGACCCCGAGGTGCGCGCGCACGCCCGCGCCACGGAGCGGCTCCTGCGCGACCCGGACGCCGATTTCGACCCTGCCGTCGACGAGGCGAAACGGATCGCCGCGCTCGGCCCGGAACGAGCCGGGGAACATGATGCTGATCGGTGAGGTGGCGCGCCGCTCGGGGGTGAGCAGCCGGATGCTCCGGCACTACGACTCCCTCGGGCTGGTGCGGCCGACGGGCCGGACCGTCGGCGGCTACCGCGAGTACTCCGACGAGGACATCCGCCGGATCTTCCACGTGGAGAGCCTGCGGACCCTCGGTTTGTCGCTGCGCCAGATCGGCCGCGCCCTGGAGGACCCCGCCTTCGAGCCGTCCGATCTGGTCGGCGACCTCATCCGGCGGACCGAGGAGCGCCTGCAACGAGAACAGGAGCTGCTCGATCGGCTGCGTGCGGTCGATGCCTCGGCCCCCTTCGGCTGGGAGGGGGTCCTGCGCATCGTCGAACTCCTGCACGGGCTCAACTCGCCCCACGCCGCGCGACGGCAGCAGACCGTCCTGGCCCCGGCCGAAGACGTGCCGTTGCCCACCGAGCTACTGGCCGGGGCGGTTCTCGCCGAAGCCGATCCGAACGTCGCCGGAGCCTTGCGGTGGGCTCTCGCGAGGGCGGGCGGTGACGGTGTGGCGAGCCTGGCGTCCGGCGCGCGTTCGGAGAACGTCGACATCCGGCGGCGCGCGGTCCACGCGCTCGCCGAGATGCCCGGTGACGAGGCGACCGCGGCACTGACGGAGGCGCTCGGCGACCCGGACGCGACGGTCCGCGGCCGTGCCGCGCTGGCCGTGGGTTCGCGTGGCCGGACCGCGGCCGTGCCGTCGCTCGTCCGCATGGTGGTCGAGGGCACGACCGACGTCGAGGCGGCCGAGGTCCTCGGAACCCTGGCACGGGACGCCGGGTGTGCGGACCGGATCATGAGCGAGCTGACCGGCGAGCTCGCCGCACCCGCCGCGGACCCCGCGACGCGAATGCGCCTCACCCAGGCCTTGGCCGAGATGCCGCCCGCTCTCGCGCAGAATGTCCTGCGAGACCTTGCCGAAGACGACGATCGTGCCGTCGCCCTCCTCGCTTCAGCCCTCATAGGGGTGCTCGGAAGTCGCGAGTGAGGTGATCCGCGGCAGCCGGTGGCGGGGTCCGGCCATCGCCCCGCAAAACCGACCGGCATATGTCGTGACAGGTAACCTCACGATCTTTTGCAAATCCGGCCGCGATTTTGATGGTCTTCGAATTTGTCTTTGCGTATCGTCGTGGCCATGACCACAACTCTCGCTTTTAATCCGAAAGCCGCTCGCTTTCTTGACACCGCGTTCGACGAAGAGATTCTGCTTCGTCAGGCGCAGGCGCGTCAGGTGCGCGCGTTAGCCGAATTCGCCGCTGTCGGTGGTTCGCGAAGATCGGCGACCGAGGAGGTCGCCTTGCGCTTCTCGGTCACCCGCAATCACGCGAGCCTGCTCGTCGAAACCTCCTGCGCTCTGGTCGCCCGCCTGCCGTTCACGCTGGCGGCACTGGATCGTGGCGATATCGACCTGTACAAGGCTTCCAAGGTCATGCAACTGACCCGGGAAGTGTCGGACGAGGTGGCGGCCCAGGTCGACGCCTGGCTGGACGGGCGTCTCGCCGATCGCGATCCCGGCGCGATCCGGGGTTCGGTGAGCTACGCCGTGCAGAAGTTCGACCCCGACGGATATCGCGAACGGGCCGCCAAGAAACGCGCTCTGCGGCATATCTCGTTGGAACACAAGGACGAGACCATGTCCACGCTCTCCGGCCATCTCCCCACGGAGGTCGCCGGTTCCATCTACGCCTCAATGAGCCGGGCCGCCCGAACCCGGCGGAACAAGGACAAATACCGGACCCTCGACCAGCATCGCGCCGATATCTTCGCCGAACGCCTGCTGGCCGAAGACGGTCACGGGAAGCCCCGGGCACACATCCATGTCTACGTCGACTACTTGACGCTCATCGGCGCGCGCAAGGACCCGGCGACGCTCGCCGGCTACGGGCCCATCCCCGATTGGCTGGCCCGCGAGATCGCGTCCGACCCCGATTCGACCTGGTCGCGGCTGATCACCAACCCCGCGACCGGCCAATTGCTCGAAGCCGGCGCCGACAAATATCGGGCACCGGCCTCGTTGGCACGGTTGATCATGGCCAGGGACCGCGAATGCACCCAGCCGGGCTGCCACGTGCCCGCGGAGTTCTCCGAGATCGACCACATCGTCCCCCGGGCCCGCGACGGCAAGACCGACCACCACAACTGCCACATGCACTGCAAGAGCCACAACCTGCTTCGCGAGGAACCCGGCTGGTCGGCCGAACCCACCGGCAACGGCGGCATGATCATCACCACGCCGAGCGGCGATACCTACGAGACAGCACCAGAGCCGTTCCACGATCCCCGCACGGAACCCGAGGACGAGACACCCTCGTCCTGAGCACGGGAACCGGCAGCCACGGTGCACGCCCGCCCGCTCATCCTTTCGCGGGTAGACGCCCGACGGCGGGGCGCGTAGGAACGAAGAATGGCTAAGGAAAGGTCCAGACGAGTTTTCCTGTCCACGTCCGCCGCACTTTCATCGACAGCACTGTCGGCAGTCGCTTTCGCTGGAGTCCCGGCCGGTGCCGAAGAACTGGGCGATCGCGGCCCCGGAGAAACCCTCTCACCACAACGACCCGACGCAGAACTACGGACGATTCTGCGGGAAATAGACGAACACCGCATCGAGGCCACCGTACGCCGGCTCGCCGCCTTCGGGACGAGGCATACGTTGTCGTCACAGACCGATCCCGTCCGGGGAATCGGCGCAGCCCGCGACTGGATCTTCGCGGAGATGAGGAGGTCCGCGGAAAAGTCGGCCGGCCGGATGAACGTCGAGTTGCAGTCGTACGTGCAGCCGCCCGCACCGCCCCGGATCCCCGTCGCCACCACGATCACCAACGTCGTCGCCACCCTGCGCGGATCCACCACGCCCGAACGGGTCTACGTCGTGTCAGGCCACTACGACTCGCGCTGTTCGGATCCACTCGACGCGACAAAGGACGCTCCGGGCGCCGACGACGACGCCTCCGGAGTGGCCGTCGTGATGGAACTCGCCCGGGTGCTGGCCACTCGCCGCCCGGCCGCGACCATCGTGTTCGCGGCGGTCGCGGGCGAAGAACAAGGCCTGTTCGGCGCGCGGCACATGGCCACGCAGTACAAGGCAGCGGGCACGAACGTCCAGGCGATGTTCACCAACGACATCGTCGGGTCGAGCAGGGCGGACGACGGGACCCGTGACCCGCGCACGATCCGGTTGTTCGCCGAGGGTGTGCCGACGTCGGAAACCCCGGCACAGGCCGACATCCGGCGCGCGGTCGGCGGCGAGAACGATTCGCCTTCCCGCCAGTTGGCCCGGTTCGTGCGGTCGGTCGCGGAGAACGACGCGACAGGCATGTCCGTGCGGGTGATCTACCGGCGCGACCGCTATCTCCGCGGCGGCGACCACATCCCGTTCCTGGAGCAGGGGTATCCGGCCGCACGGTTCACCGAACCGCACGAGGACTACGCGCACCAGCACCAGGACGTCCGGGTGGAGAACGGCAAGCAGTTCGGCGACCTGCCGGAGTTCTGCGACTTCCCGTTCATCGCCAGGGTCGCACGGGTGAACGCCGCCGCACTGTGGTCGCTGGCGACCGCACCCGGCGCGCCCGAAGACGTCCGGATCCGCACGAATCAGCTGACGAACGCCACGGATCTGGTGTGGCGGCACGGAACCGACCCGGATCTCGCCGGCTACGAAGTAGTCTGGCGGGAGACGACGGAGGCCGAATGGACACACGCGATCAGAGTCGGAGACACGACCGAGGCTAAAGTGGATCTGTCGAAGGACAACGTGTTCTTCGGTGTCCGCGCGGTCGGGAAGAGCGGCCGCCGCGGTCCGGTCGCGTTTCCGACACCTTTGAGCTGATGCCACGATGACAGTCACACCCGGCGACCTCGACGCGGCGATGGCGAGTGTCGTCGACGGACTACGTCAGGCGTCGGGTCGTGACTGGTCTGCGGCACCGGGCACCGGCGAACTGAACGCCTGGCGAACGGCCGAGCACCTCGGCGACTGCCTCATCTCCTACGCGGGACTGCTGATCGCGCGGCCGTCGACGCCGCGTTTCGTCTGCTTCGAATCCGTCGCCGATCAAGCGGCGACGCCGTCGGAACTTCTGGAGTTCATCACGGTCGGCAGCGGCATCCTGAGCGCGATCCTCCGCACGGCGGCCCCGGACGTGCGCGCCTTCCACCCGAGCGGATACGCCGACATCGAGGGCTTCGCCGGGATGGGCTGTGTTGAGGCTCTGGTCCACGGCGAGGACATGGCCAGGGGGCTCGGCGTCACCCTCGGTCCGCCGCGCGACGTCTGTTCGCGAGTGCTCGCGCGGATGTTCCCGGAGGTCGACGCCGACGATGTCGACCCCTGGGCGGCGTTGCTGTGGGCGACGGACCGGACGGAACTTCCCGGACGGCCCTCCCGCACCGGCTGGCAGTGGCGGGGCGCACCACTCGAGGGCTAGCCGAGCAGCCGCCGGATGTGCGCGGTGGCAGCGCTGAATTCAGGCCGCGCGAGCGTCTCCGAATACTCCCGTTCCTCCGGCAAGTCCACTGGGATCAGCTCCCGCACCGACCCCGGCCTGGCGGTCATCACCACCACCCGGTTCGACAGGTAGACCGCTTCGGCGATGGAGTGCGTGACGAGCAGGACGGTGGTGCCCGTTTCACCCCAGATCCGCCGCAGTTCGACGTTCATCTGCTCGCGGGTGAGCGCGTCCAGTGCGCCGAACGGCTCGTCCATCAGCAGCACCCGCGGCCGGTGCAGCAGCGCGCGGCACAACGCGGCCCGCTGCTGCATCCCTCCCGAGAGTTCGTGGGGCAGAGCGTCCTCGAAGCCGGCGAGTCCGGTCATGGCGATGAGTTCGTCGGCCCGGCGGGCCGCCTCGGCGCCGTCCATCCCGCGCATCTCCGCCTGCAGCAGGATGTTGCGTCGGACCGAACGCCACTCCAGCAGTGCCGCGCGCTGGAAGACGTAACCGATGTCGTGCCGCGGCCCGGTGACCGGTTCGCCGAGCAGCTTCACCGCGCCCGAAGACGGTTTGAGCAGACCGGAAACGAGCTTCAGCAGCGTCGACTTCCCGCAGCCCGAAGGCCCCACGATCGAGACGAACTCGCCGGGCTCGATCGCCAGCGAAACCCCGCTGATCGCCGTGACGTCGATTTTCTTGGACCGGAAGCGCACGGCGGCGGAGTCGAGTTCGACCGCGGCCGTCCTGAGTGTCACAGTCATCCCTTGGGTACCACGCTTTCTTCCCAGTACACGCCCGGTTCCCGCGCCTTGGAGATCACGCCGGTCCGCAGGAACGTGTCGATCGTCGCCTTCCAGGCCGCGGCCGAGTTCACGCCCGGCCCGGAACCCTTGGTCGCGTCGGTGTGCAACAACGTCACCGTGGTCTTGAACTGCTCCAGCAGCACGGCGGGCGACGGCAGCTGCTGCGAAGCCCCCTTCATCGTGTCGACGGCGGCCTGCGGATCTTTCTCCGCGGCCGACCAGGCCTCCGCCGTGGCGGCGACCATGCGCTTCACCAGGTCCGGATCCTTGGTGAGGGTGCTCCCCGAGGTGACCAGGCCGTTGCTGTAGTAGTTCAGCCCGAATTCGGAGAACCGCAGATAGGAGACTGGTTTCCCGGCCTTCTCCTGAATCGTCGGCCCCTGGTCGGAGGCGAAGCCGAGCAGGACGTCGACGCGGCCAGCGAGGACCGCGGCCATCTTGCCCGCCGGGTCGATGTTCTGGATCTCGACGTCGGTCTCGGCCATCCCGTTCTGCTTGAGGAAGGCGGGGAACGTCTTCGTCAGCGCGTCACCGGCGGTGGTGGCGACCTTGCGTCCCTTGAGGTCCTGCGGCTTGGTGATGTTCTCGTCCTGGAAGAACTGGACCGACGCGGGAGTGGTCTGCAGGAACACGCCGACGCTCTTCACCGCCACGCCCTGTTCGACGGCGACGGCCAGCGCGGACGTGTCGGCCCAGCCGAAGTCCGTCTGGCCGGCGGCGGTCGCCTGCACGGTCTTGCCGGAGCCTTGTCCGGCCTGGATCTTCAGGTCGATCCCGTGTTTGGCGAAGATCCCTTGTTTGACGCCGTAGTAGAAGGGCGCGTGTTCGCCGTACGGGTACCAGTTGAGGGTCAGGGTCACCGCCTTGGTGTCCGAACCGGTTCCGCTTCCCCCACCGCAGGCGGCGATCACCAGGGTCGCGGCGAGCAGGATGGCGAGTATCGCTGGTTTCCTCATCGCAACCCCTTGCTAGATGGTGGTGACGGCCTCGGCCCGGCGGCTCGCGTGCCACGGCAGCACGAGGCGTTCGGCGATTTCGAGCAGGACGAACAGGACGACGCCGACGACGGACATCACGATCAGCCCGGCGAACAGCATCGGGGTGTCGAGATTTCCGTTGGCCTGCAGGATCAGGTAGCCGAGTCCTTCGTTGGCGCCGACGAACTCGCCGACCACCGCACCGGTGACGGCCAGCGTCACGGCGACCTTGAGCCCCGCGAACAGCTGCGGCAGCGAGGCGGGGAACCGGATCTTCCAGAAAGTCTTGAGCGGACCGCCGCCCATCACCGACGCGAGTTGCAGCATCTCCGGGTCGACCGATTTCAGCCCGGTGACCATCGAGATCACCACCGGGAAGAACGCGATCAGCACGGCGATGAGGACTTTCGGCTCGAGGCCGAAACCGAGCCACACCACGAACAGTGGCGCGATCGCGATCTTGGGGATGACCTGCGCGAACAGCAGTACCGGGTAGACCGTCCGCTCCACGGTGGCCGACGACACCAGCGCCACCGCGGTGAGCACGCCGACGAGCGCGGCGAGCACGAAGCCCAGCACAGTCTCGTAGGTGGTGACCCAGGTGTGCTGCCACAGATACGGCCACTGCCCGATCAGGACGTCCATCGTGGCCGCGGGCGAAGGCACCAGGTACGGCTCGATGAGTCCGGTGGTGGCCGTCACCAGCTGCCAGAGGAGCACCAAGACGGCGAGCAGGGCCACCGGCCGCCATGTCCGTTCGAGCAGGCCTTCGGCCGCCTTGTCCCGGCGAGTGATCTTCATCGAACCTCCCGCACCGACCCCCAGGGACGAAAACGCTTTCTGAAAGCGCTTTCTGGCGTACCGTAGAATCCGCAGGCCACAGGGGTCAAGGGGGAGGAGCACGAATGGTCCAACAGGCCCAGAGCACCCTCGGCGACGTCGCGAAGGCGGCCGGGGTCTCGCTCGCGACCGCGTCCAGGGTGCTCAACGGCACCGCGAGCGTCGGCCCTGCCCTGCGCGACAGGGTGGAGCGGGCGGCCGAACGGCTGGCCTACTCCCCCAACGCGCACGCGCAGGCGCTGGCCCGTTCGACCAGCCGGACGGTCGGGGTGATCTGCCACGACGTCGGCGACCCGTACTTCGCCGGCATCGCGCGCGGGGTGATGCGCGCGGCGAACCGTCACGATCTCCAGGTCGTCCTCGGCAGCACGTTCCGCGACCCGGACCGCGAGGTCGCCTACACCTCGATGATGCGCGGACACCGCGTGCGGGCGATGTTGCTGATCGGCTCCGGCTTCGAGGACCAGGAGCGTCAGGAAGGCCTTCGCCAGGAGCTGGACCGCTACCGCGCCACCGGCGGACGGGTCGCGGTGATCAGCAGGCACCGCGGTCTGCGGGCCGACGCGGTCCTGCCGGAGAACAGGGAAGGCGCCGCCGACCTGGCGAGGGCCCTGCTCGGGCTCGGGCACCGCCGGTTCGCCGTGCTGTCCGGTCCCCCGCTGCTCACCACGGTCGTCGACCGCGTCGGCGGCTTCCTCGAAGCCCTCGCTGACGCGGGTGTCACGGTGGAGCGCGAAGACATCGTCGAGGCACCCTTCACCCGCGACGGCGGCTACGAAGCAGCTCAGCGACTCATCGGTCGAGGCCTGCGCGCCACGTGCGTCTTCGCCTCGACCGACGTCATGGCCGCGGGTGCGCTCGCCGCCCTGCGCGACCACGGTATCGGCGTACCCGGCGACGTCTCGCTCGCCGGGTTCGACGACATCCCGACGATCCGTGACCTGACCCCGCCGCTGACCACGGTCGCGCTGCCGTTGGAGGACCTCGGCGAACGGGTACTGGAGCTGGCGATGCTGCCGGACCGCGCCGGCCGCGCCCGGATCGAGCGAGTCCGCGGCCACGTCGTCCTGCGCGAAAGCACCGCACGCCTGCCAGACGGTTCCTGACGGTCACCGGTGCACTGCGAGGAGTACGTGGGTACGGCCGATCGGCGCAACTTGGCCGTTGAAACGTTTGTCACGACGGAATCCGGGAACTTTCGCGGCATGTCCAGATGGCGAACCACCAGTAGGAGCAACACGGCCGTGCGGGTCATCACCGGCATCGGCGCGCTGTTCGCTTTCATCGAGCTGCTGTACATGGTCATGGTGCTCGCGGGAGCCAACGCGGGCAACGGTTTCTTCATCTTCATCCAAGCGCTGGCCAAGCCGCTGGCGTTGTTCTGGCCGGGACTCTTCCCGGTGAGTGACCCGAATCTCGCGGTCATCCTCGACTACGGCCTGGCCGCGGCGTTCTGGGTGATCCTGGCGGGCGTGATCGCCCGTTTCGCGGCCCGCTGACCCCCTGCGGCGGCATTCGGCGTCCCGTTCGGCGACACTGGACGGATGAGCGACGGCAGATGGTTCGAGCTGAACCCCCTTCCCGAGCTGTTCGGCCTGGCCGCCGCCGGGCGGGCGCTGTTGCCGAATGTGCCCGTGACCCCGGCCGCGGTGCTGAAGACCGTGACCGAACAGCTGGTCGGGCGGCGGCTGACCACCAAAGTGGACGGGCAGGACGTCGGGCTCACCCTGACCGGGCTCGACTACCAGGCCGACAGCCTCAGCCTGGCCGCCACCGGCCGGATCGGTGACGTCCGCATCGTCGTCGAGGACGTCGATTGGCCGGAAACCCCGCTGAGGCGCATCACCGTCCTGGCGTCGAACGTCCGGCTCCGCTCGCTCCCGTCCCCGTCCGCCATCCCCGAACAGGTGAAGATGGCGATCCGGGTGTCCCCCGAAGTTCTTCAGGCGCGCGTGGCCGAAGTCCGGCCGGGCATCATCGTGACCCCCGGCGAGGACGGCCATTTCCACATCCGCTGGGAAAAGCGGCCCCGCTGGGGACATCTGGCGCTGGAGCCCACTGTGGAGGACGACGCCGTCGTGCTCCGGCCGATGTCCGTCCACATCGGACGCCGACGGTTCGGGCCCCCGGCGAGACTCAAGCCGATCGTGCTGCCCCTGCCGGAACTCCCGCGGGGGATCCGGCTCACCGCGGTCGAGGCGCACGACGGGCACTTCGTCCTGCACGCGCTGGCGGAGGAATGGCCGGAAAAGCTGTCCACCATCCCGCTCGGCGACCTCCTGGGCTGGGTGACGACCGCGGTGACCACGCTGACCCTGCCGCGGCTCGGCGGCCGATAGCCACGCGCGTGACCATCGGCCGCCGACCGGATCAGCTGTGCAGACGTCCCTCCGCGACACGCACCGGAGGCACGACAGGCGCAGCCGCGACGCTTTCAGCCTGCGCAGCGGCGGAGGACCGCACGAGCCCTGCCGACTTCCCGCACACCTTCTTCTTCTCGTCCGACGTCATCTTCTTGCCGACCGTCCGGGTCTGGCCGACGACACCCGGGGCCGGGCCTTCACCGCTGAAGTTCCAGACGTACCACTGGTTGTGGCCCCACCTGCGCTTGTCGTACCACATGTCATAGGAGCCGTCGGCCACCCGCATCACCGGTGAGCGGTCCAGGCCCGCCCAGTAGCCGGGGTTCACCTCGATCCGGGTCTCGACGTTTTCGCTGGTCTCCCAGCCCCATTCCTGGCCCCACGTGCGTTTGTAGGCGACCGACCAGTCGACGAGGAACTCGAAGCCCGCGCTCACGCTGATCTCGTTCGACACCGTGTTCTTCCCGCTGCGGGTGTCGCGTCTGCCGATCACCTGGGTGATCTTGTTGGCGCTGCAGTTGTAGACCGTGTCGACGCGGCCCCAGCTGCCGTAGAAGTCCTGGCCACGCTGGTCGACGTGGGCGTTGCAGTTCTTGGTGGCGCGGCCGCAGTCCTTGAGCAATTCGGCACGGGACGGCCCGCGCGAGTACACCACGGAACTGCCGCGGTCGTTCATGTTCGACCCGTAGTTGCCGCTGTCGTTGGCGTACCACTCCTGGGAGCCGCCCTGGTATTCGGCGTGCTCGTACATCGTGATGTAGCAGTTCTGGAAGGTCTGGAAGGAGGAGATCTTGTCGTTCCAGTCACCGAGGAAGCCGATGGTCTGGTTGGTGCTTTCGACGCACGGCGATCCGGTGATCGCGACGCTCGCGCCACCGAAGTTCGCGTTTTCGTACAGCACGCTGATCACCGTGGCGGAGGCGCCGACCTTGCCGGACGAGGCCGCGGCGAGGGACTCTCCGACGCTGTCGAAGCACCGGATCACCTGGGTCGCCGTATCGGCGACGCAATGGTCGCCGCGCTGCTCGGCGTTCGCCGGGACACCACCGGCGAGACACACCATGACCGCGGCCAGCACAGCCGCCCCGAGTCTGAGTTTGCGCACGTCTGAACTCCCTGGGAGAGACGGATACCGACCACGACCGGATCGGCGTCCTCCAGTTCAGCGCGGGAACTCCGGCTTGCCCATGCAGAACGACCGGCAGACTTCTTCTCGCTTACCGCTGATCGGGACCGTCTCAGGCCTCGCCTCGCTCGCGCAGGTATCGCGAGTGGTCAGCCTGCTGATGGACGTCGCCGGCGTAGAACCGTTCCGCGATGCGGTGCGCTTCGGTCTCCAGCAGTTCCAATTGCGCGAGGAGTTCCTCGGACGCGCTCGGCTCACCACCGGCCCGTCGTTTGGCGGCGAACCACCACGGCAGGTTGAGGTAGGTCTCCACGGAAAGCGGCAGGTCGGTTCGCGCCAACCGGGTGACGGCATGCTGGACGTCGGGGTTGGCCGTCCACCGCTCCGGCCGCGACAACAGGTCGTCGAGAATCCCGGCGATCCGCCGGATACCGTCCACAGAGGACTCCGGCATCCGCTGCGCCTGCGCGGTCACCTTGCCCACCAGCGCCTCGAGGTCCGCGCGCAGCTGCCCGGCCTCGGCGACGACGTCCACCGGTACCAACCGGACCAGCTCGGGCGGCGCGAACAAGGCGAACACCGCGTACAACCCGGCGATCACCACCGGCCACAGCCCGCCGACGACGCCGGTCAGGTACAGCGCGAGCCCGATCAGCCCGCCGACGCAGCCGGCGAGGTTCTTCGTGGAGCCGAGATACTTGATCATTGGTAGCCGCGGATTTCCTGGAACACCTTGGGCAGCACGTCGCCTCGCGCGTCGAACACGTTGCCGCCGCTGCGTTTCGCGACCTCGCCGAGTTCGGCGGAATCGCCCTCGCCGAAGATCACGGTGAACACGGGGATCTGCCGCATCACCTCCGGCAGCGACGGGAACTTCCGCTGGAAGTCCTGGAAGGTGGAACCGCTCGCGTTCTCCCCGTCGGTCATCAGCACGATCGAAGTGAACCGGTCCGGATCGCGCGCGACCAACGGGCCCATGATGTCGTACGCGCGCTGCAGACTGTCGTAGATCGCCGTGCCGCCGTTCGCGTCGAGGTCTTCGGCGAAGTGCTTGATCTTGTCCAGAGCGGGCTGCGGATCGCCTTCCGGCACCACGAACGTCTCCGGGCTGCCGGGCACGGTGTCGAACGGCAGCATCGTGACCTCTTCGCGGCTGCGGAACCGGCGGTAGCGGCCGGTCAAGGAGCCGTCGGCGCCGGTCAGCCCGATCAGCGCGGTGCGCAGCGATTCGATCCTGTCGCCCGCCATGGAACCGGAGGTGTCGAGCACGTACAGCGTCCGCGACGGACGCCGGATCTTGTCGAAGTAGGCGCCCAGCAACGCGTCCACGGCCTGCTGTGTCGCGGGAAACGGCAGCTCCACCAGGTCTTTCTGGGCGAACTGCTGTCCCAATTGGACACCCGGGACGACCGGACGACGTTGCGTGGTCTCCATGATCTTGCGCTGTGTGTCCGGCGTGCGCAGCCGCTCGGCCAGCTTGCGGTGCGCGTCCCGCGCGTCGGAATTCGCGCTCTGCAGCAACGTCAGCGGATAGTCCGCGGTGACGACACCGTCGGAGGGGTACACCAGCGTCAGCGGTTCGGGAAGCTTCCCGCTCGCGTTCATCGACAGCAGGACAGACTCGTAGTTGATCAGCCCGTCGACCTTCTTGCCGGGATCCTGACCGCTCGCCCGCCGCTGGTAGGCGTCGGAAAGCCAGCCGGACGAGCCCGCCGACAGCGCCTGCGCGCTGAAGAACTCGGTCAGTTTCGGGGTGACGGAAGCGATCTGCTGCGCGTCGATGGCGTTGCCCGCGCCCGCGAGCGCCGACGCGACCCCGACGAGTGCCGAGAAGCCGGAGTTCGACGCCGACGGATCGGTCATGCCGTAGGTGAACGCCTTCTTCCCGGCCTGCTCGGCGATCTCGCCCCAGCCGACCGGCCGCCCGGTCCAGCCGAGCCGCTGCGCCGCCGACGTGGACAGTCCGAGCACCACCGGCGAGCTCATGATCTTCACCTGTTCGCCCAGCCGTTTCGCCGCCTCCGGAACCGCCGCGGGGTAGCGGTTCGACGAGAACCAGACGGCGTCGTACTGGCCGTCCACCTTCCCTCCTCCGAGCGACTCGGTGCCTTCCAGCGTCCCGGTGAACTGGAACTTGACCTTGACCCCGATCGCGGCAGCCTCCTGCTCCAGCAGCGGCTGCATATCCGCCAGCTCGCTGCCCGCGAGCACCCGCAAGGTCCCCGGCTCGGCCTCCCCCAGGCCCCGCGTCCCGCCTTCGCTCGAACCGCAGGAAACCAGTGACAGCGCGCAAACCGCCGCCAGCGTGGCGATCATCCAACGTTTCACGATGCCCCCTCGGCCGTCGCCGTCTCGTGAGACCGGCGCAGATGGTCTTCGGCCCGCCGGATCTCCCCGGACAACGCCTCCACGGTCGCCGCCATCGTCGAGACGGCTCCCGCCTTGAACTCGTCGATCGCGTCGATGCTGCGATAGATCCGGTCGAACGACTCGCGGATCGTCGCCACCGCCACCGCCGGATCGCTGCCCGCGCGCTGGATCTCGGCGCTGCGCAGTTCCAGGATCTCGGCGTTCGCCCTGATCAGCCCGTCGGTGGTCGCCTGCACGGCCCGGACCTCGTCGAGGACGTCGCGCTGCCCGGCGAGCGCGCCGCTCACCAGCAGCGCGACCCGCAACGCCGCGACCGTGGTCGACACCGCCCGCTCGATCCCGCGGATAAGTTCGTCGTTGTTGCGCCGCACCAGGTCCAGCGCCAGGTAGCCCTGCGCGCTCACCGCGAGCTGGGTCAGCAGGTCCTGATGCCGCTGCCGGATCGGATGCAGCGCGTCGGCCCGCAGGGACTTGGCCCGCGCGGGATCGGTGAAGTCGAAGATCCCCGCCTGGCGGTCGACAGCCGTGTCGACGGCCTCGGCGAACGCAGCCGCTTCCGACAGTTTGCCGAGCGTCGCCCACAGCCGTTCCCGCTCGCCCTTGAGCGCCGCGTTGTCGCGCCGCAGGACGTCCTGCCGTGCTCGCAGGTCCAGGACCAGCGCGTTCACTGGCTCGTTGGCCGCGCGGTAGCGGTCCAGCGCCTTCTTCGCACTGCCCGCGACCGGGATCAACCCCATCAGCTTGCGGCCGGTGATCGGCAGTTTCGCCGGGTCGATCTCCGCGACGGTCCGCCGGAGCCCGGCCAGGCTCACGGTCGCCTGTTGTTGTGGTGACTCGATTTCCGCCAGCGCCCTGGTCGAACGGTCCAGCAGCGCCCCCGCGACGGTCGCCGCCGCGCGCATGTCCGACTCGCCGACCGCGAGCAGTTCGTCCAGCACGCGGGTGAACTCCGGCGATCGGACGTCGAGCGCTTCGAGCCGTTCGGCGAACTTCTCCGCGCGCCGCGCGACCTCGGCGTGGACCTCCGGCCCGAGAGTGACCAGGCCGGCCGCCCGCTCGGCCGGGATCGCCTCCACCGGTTCGGGTGGAGTGAGCGTGAAATCGTCCATCAGTACTGCTTCTTGACCGCGTCGAGCAGACGCTCCAGCGTCTCGTACGACGGCGGCTCGACGGCGTCCACCAGATCGGCGGGCACCGGCGCCTTGGCCGCGGCGACGACGTCGGCGAACAGGCGCGGGTCTCCGGTGCGGAAACCGAACGTGGCGGCCAGTTTCCCCAGCTCCGGGTCGGTCGCCAGCAGCCTGCCCACTTGGTCGCCGTTCGGCTTCAGCGGGACGAGCGTGTGCTTGGAGTACACCGTCGGCGCCGTGTAGAGCAGGCGCATGTCCGGCCGGATCGAGCCGTCGGCGCGGACCAGCCTGTCGACGAACTGCGACTCGTAGATCAGCGCCATCGGCGTCTTGCCCATCCCGGCGGCGAGGTAGTCCTCGAACGGGCCTTCGGTGCTGTTCTGCGTGTAGCCCTGGTCGATGAACAGCTTCGACACCCCCGGCAGCACCTTCGCCTCGGCCTCGGGCGTGCTGACCACGTTGTTCCCGTTGGCGACGAAGGAAACGATCGACAGGTACATCGCCGCCGAGTTCGATTCACGCGGGTCCGTGGTCGTGACCAGCACGTTCTTGCGAGCCGGGAAGGCGGTGTTGCCGGGGAGCTGGTCCCAGCGCGTGCCCTTCTGCGCGAGTTCCAGGTACTTCGCGATGTCGAGCACCTGGTAGTCCCCGGCGCCCTTGCGCACGATCCCGTTGGCGCTCAGGAGGTTCACGATCGGCTCGAAGGTCGCGACCGCCATCGGCGACTGGAACGGGGTGTGCACGCCGGTCACCTTGTGGTCGCGCTGGATCCGCTGCGCGGCGGGTGACGAGGACGGGAACGCGAACTCGTACGCGCCGAGGTCCATGCTCGCGATCTGCCGCGACCCGGCGGTGTCCACCTCGACCTTCAGGCCGTGCTTGGCGAACGCGTCCGCCACCCGCTTGTCGGAGAAGAAGGCCAGCTTCTCCGACCCGATGACGCCGCGCACCGTGGTCAGATCCGTTCCCCGCGCGGTGTTCTCGTCACCGCCCCGGCCCCAGACGATCACGGCGACCACGGCCAGCAGCAGCACCACTGCCAGACCGATCGACAGACGGCGTTTCACCGGCCCACCCCCTCGTTCACCGGCTTGATCCTTCAGCCCGTTCGACTCTTTTGACGCGCGGGCGAGCCATTTCGAAGTGAACGATCGATGAACGAAAGGAGTCGTCAGTTTCTGACGAAACGTTGGGATAGAAGGAAAATCAGATCACGGACTGCTCCGAGACCGGCAGGCACACGGTGAACCGCGTGTCGCCCGGCGCCGAGTCGACCCGGAGGTCGCCCTGATGCCGTTCGACGACGATGCGCCAGGAGATGTCGAGGCCGAGCCCGGTCCCCTGCCCCACCGGTTTCGTGGTGAAGAACGGCTCGAAGATCCGCTGCCGCACCTCCGCCGAGATCCCCGGCCCGGTGTCGCCGATCTCGACGTGCACGTGATCGTCCACTCTGGACGTCCGCAAAGTCAGCGTGCCCTCGGATCCCATGGCGCCCAGCGCGTTGTCGATGACGTTCGTCCACACCTGGTTCAGCTCGCCCGCGTACGCCGGGATGCTCGGCACCGTGTGGTCGTACTCCTTCACGACGCGGATGCCCGGCGCGATCTTGCCCGCCAGCATGACGAGGGTGGAGTCGAGCCCTTCGTGGACGTCGATCCACTGGTGCGGCGCGCGGTCCATCTGGGAGTACTGCTTGGCCTTGCCGACCAGCACCGAGATGCGGGTCGTCGAATCCTCGATCTCGCCCATCAGCATCTCGGTCTCGAGCGCGTACGCGAGCCAGCGGACGGCGCCGTCGATGAAGGTCTCCCCGACCGAGTCGAGCAGCCTGTCCAGGTCGGGCACGGTCAGCCCGGCGCGGACGTAGATGTCAGCGAGGTCCCAGCCCTGGTCGATGCCGTGGTCGTCGAACCAGTCGCCGATCTCGTCCTCGCGGTCGGCCTGCTGCATCGCGGTCAGCTTCGGCGCCGAGGAGACCTGCTTGACCAGCTGTTCCTGGATCTCCAGCAACTGCTCCAGCAGCGTCGGGTCGACGTTCTTCTTCGCCAGCATCGCGAGTTTGTGCCGCATCCCGGCGACCCGCTCCCGCAGCGACGCCGTCGCGCGGACGGCGGCGGCGGCCGGGTTGTTGAGTTCGTGGGTCAGCCCGGCGGAAAGCTCCCCGAGCGCGAGCAGCCGCCGCCGCGAGCCGATCACGGTGTCGCTGTTGCGCCAGCCGAGGTACATGCCCTCCAGCAGATGCGTCGCCATCGGGAACCAGCGGCGGAACTCGGTGGCGAACTCGGCCGCGGGCAGCGTCAGGAAGGTGAGGTCGCTGACGGCGTGCACCGAAGCGCCGTAGGTGTGTTCGGTCTCCTGGTGCACGAAGAACTGCGTCGCACCGCAGTACGCGCCGCGCTGGTCAGACCGGGTCGTCTCGACCTCGGTGCCGCCGACGAGCCGCGTCATCCGCAGCGCGCCGGACAGCAGGAGGTAAAAGCAGGTGGCCGGCTCGCCCTCGCGCATGACCGTGGTGCCGCCGGTGTACCGCTCCAGGACGGCGTGCTCGTCGATCCAGTCCAGCTGTTCTTCGCTGAGGTGCTCGAAGAGGAAGAGCCCTCGCATTTCTTCCCTGGGTAGAACGCTCACTGCTCCTCCAGATAACGGTGAACCAGGGTGACGGCCATCGCGCCTTCGCCGACGGCCGACGCGACGCGCTTCACCGACGCGGCCCGGACGTCGCCCGCGACGAACACGCCGGGGATGGACGACTCCAGGTAGTGCGGGTCGCGATCCAGCGTCCAGCCCGGCGGTGGGCCGCCATCGGTGAGCAGATCCGGGCCGGTCCGCACGAAACCGTGGTCGTCGCGCTGGATCTCCGTGCCGAGCCAGTCGGTGCGCGGCGCCGCGCCGATGAAGATGAACAGGTGGCCGGTGGGCACGGTCTCGGTCGCGCCGCCGTTCTCGCACAGGGTCAGCTGTTCGAGGTGATCGTCGCCGTGTGCCTCGACCACCGTGGTGCGGGTGCGGACGTGGATGTTCCCGATCGCGGCGATCTGTTCGATCAGGTAGTGCGACATCGACGCTTCGAGCGACTGGCCGCGGACGAGGATGGTGACGTCGGCGGCGTGCTTGGAGAAGAACACCGCCGCCTGGCCCGCCGAGTTCGCGCCGCCGACGATGTAGACGTGCTCGCCCTTGCACTCGGGCGCCTCGGTGGCGGCCGAGCCGTAGTACACGCCGCTGCCGGCGAGCTCGGCGACGCCGGGAGCCTCCAGTGCGCGGTAGTTGACGCCGCTGGCGAGCACCACGGAATGCGCGGAGATCTCGGTCCCGTCGCCGAACAGGACCACTCGTGCGGAACCGCGCGCCTCCAGGCCCACGACGTCGCGGGCGGTGAGCACCTCGGCGCCGAACTTGAGTGCCTGCCGCCGCGCGCGGTCGGTGAGCTGCGCGCCGGAAACACCGTCCGGGAAGCCGAGGTAGTTCTCGATGCGGGAGCTGGTGCCTGCCTGCCCGCCGGTGGCCTTGCGCTCGACGATCACCGTCCGCAGCCCCTCGGACGCGCCGTACACGGCCGCCCCGAGCCCGGCGGGCCCGCCGCCGATGACGATCAGGTCGTAGAACTCCTGCGCGGGGCGCGTGGACAGCCCGACGGCGTCGGCGAGTTCGGGTCCGGACGGCTGGCGCAGCACCGTGCCATCCGGCGTGACCAGCACCGGGATGTCCTGGGGCGCCGCGTCCGCCGCGTCGAGGATGCGGCGGCCCTCGTCGTCGTCGACGGAGTACCAGCGGTACGGCACGGCGTTGCGCGCCAGGAAGTCACGCAGGTGGAACGACGGCGACGAGTACCGGTGGCCGATGAGCTTGATCTCGTCGACCGGCCGCTCCCCCACCGCGCGCCAGGTCTCCACCAGCGCGTCGATGACCGGGTAGAGCTTCTCCTCCGGCGGGTCCCACGGCTTGAGGAGGTAGTGGTCGACGTCGACGACGTTGATCGCCTGGATCGCGGCGTCGGTGTCGGCGTAGGCGGTCAGCAGCGCGCGGCGGGCGTTCGGGAACAGGTCCATCGCCTTCTCGAGGAAGACGATGCCGTCCATCTGCGGCATCCGGTAGTCGGCGAGGATCGCGGCCACGGCGTCCCCGCGCAGCTTGATCTCGCGCAGGGCTTCGAGGGCGTCGGCACCGGAATCGGCCCGGATGATCCGATAGTCCTTCCCATACCGTTTGCGCAGGTCGCGGGCGACCGAACGGGACACGGCGGGATCGTCGTCGACGGTCAACAGGATCGGCTGGCTCACCGGTTCAGCCTAATCCCTATTACGTTCGGGTCGTGCTGACCGAAGCCGAAGAAGTGATCCACGCCCGTGCCGTCGTCGCTTGTGAAGCGGCCACGGCGGCGGGGCTCCCCGGCCGTTTCGAAGCCTGGCGCGAAGACGGGCTGTTCGTGGTGCTGGCCACGGCTCCGGAGCTGCGGTTCCTGCGCACGATCTCCGGCGTCACCGAGGAGAACCTGCCGTCGGCCATCCGGCTCGCCGGCGCTTCGTGCTGGGACGGAGACCGGCCGACACTCGTACTGCCACCGGGCTTGAACCCGTCCGATCTCGTGCCCGACAGCGTCCGCCCGATCGCGGTCCTCCCGCTTACCGAACTCGCGACAACGGACGCGAACGTCGATGACTCACCCGACATCGACGTGTTCCTCCGCGTCCTGCTCGACGGGTACGAGAGCGGCGGCGCCGTGACGGAGTTCATCGCCGCCGAGCACTCCGATCTGCGGATCCGGCGGTCGCTGCTGGTCGAGGACGGCGTGCCGATCTCCGCCGCGGCTCTGAGTTCGCATGGGCCCGGCGTCCTCCTGGGCGGATCTGCCACACCGCGGGCCCACCGCGGCAAGGGCGCGCAGGCACGGCTGCTGACGCATGGTCTCGCCGCGGCGGCCCGCGAAGGGCACCGCTTCGCCGTCGCGACGGCGGTGGAAGGCTCGCCGAGCCTGTCGAACCTGCGCCGCGCCGGGGCCCGGGTCCACTTGCAACAGGCTTTCAGGCTTGAGTGAGCTTCCGAAGCCGGAAGGCCAGGACGAGCAGCATCACGCCGTACAGCAGGGCGTAGATCCCGACCAGCAGCGCGATCCCGTAGGCGCCCGCGATCGGGTTGATCACGATCACGATGCCCGCGATCAGCGAGAGCGCGCCCGCCGCGATGAGGAAGGCCTCACCCTCGATCTGTTTGCGCAGCCGGATCGCGGCGACGATCTCGACGATGCCGGTGAAGATCGCCCAGAACCCGACGAGGAAGGCCAGCACCAGCACCGTGATCCCCGGCCAGAGCAGCACCAGGACACCGGCGGCGATACCGAGTACGCCAAGGACTCCGTAGGCGGCGCGATGGGCGGCGTCGCCCGGCCGGAAGGCCTGCATCAGGCCGCCGACGCCGTCGATGATCGCGTAAATGCCGTAAATGATCGCGAGGGCCAGGACGGTGGCGCCGGGCCAGATGAGCGCGAGTATGCCGAACAGGATGGCGAAAGCGCCGCGGACGGCGGCCAGCGGCCAGGCAAGGCGGGGTTCGACGACGGTGAGACCGACGAGAGGCATTCTCCGGCTCCCTCTCTACGCGGACGGGGAACCCAGTATCGAAGCGCCGGAGGAAGAGCGCGCGGTACACCACCCATTCGGGCGGGGGCTCTTCGCGGTGGGTGATAAAGGCCGGTGCGCGCCGCGACCGCCATCACGGCGCGCACCGGGGTCCATCAGGGATAGGCGACCAGATTCGCCACGTTCGAACCCGAGTTCGCCGGTCCGCCGCGGTCGTTGACGACCCGGGCGATGGTCCCGTTCCCGCCGAGGGAGACCGCGACCATGCTGCGGAACTTCACGTTCGGGTTGTTCGGCGCTTCGATCGCGCGATCCGCGACCACGCTCGGATTCACGTTGAAGAAGCAGTAACTGCCGAGCCCGTACGCCTCGTGGTTCGTCACCGAGTTCGCCACCTTGTAGGCCGCGTAACCCCGCGTCGATCCGTTCATCCAGGCGGCCTGATTCGGTGGGTCGTAAGGCATTTCGTTCTGGTAGAAGTACGTCCGGCCGCGGTTTCCGTTCCAGAGCGTCTGGTACTTCTGGTAGTGCTCGACGAACAGGCCGTACATCGTGACGTCGTCGCCGTTCACGATCAGGCCGGTGTCGGCGGTGTTGGTGTTCCACCCGACGCCGCTGCCGTGGTCGGCGCGCCAGATCCACAGGTGGTCGCCGATGACGTCGTCGCTGTTGACCACAAGGCTGTTCGTGGCCTTGCCGACGCCCGCCCCGCCGATGCGGAAGAACACGTCGTGCAGCGAAGTCGGGTTGGCCGCGTGATCCTGCGCGGAGTTGGCCGGGCCGACCTCCATCAACGTGTTCGAACTCGTGGTGCCCGCGTCGATCAGCACACCGGCGACCTTGACGCCGTCGACGTCGGCCACCGTCATCGCGCTGATGCCGTTGTCCGGGATGAGCGTCGCCAGGCCAAGGCCGAGGACGACAGTGTCCGGGCGCGTCACGCGCAGCGTCTCGTTGAGGTGGTAGACGCCCGGGGTGATCAGGAGGTCCTTGCCTTCGGCGAGGGCCGCGTTGATCTGCGACGCCGTCGTACCGGGCTTCGCGATGAAGAACCGGCTGATTGGCAGCGACGACCCCGGCTGGTTGGCGCCCCACGTGATGCCCGAGGCGTTGGTGCGCGTGGAGGGCACGAACACCTGGTACGCGCCCGCGTTGTCGACGTAGAGGTACGGCTTCTCCCGCACGACCGGCGTCGTGTTCACCGTGGTGTAGGGCGGATTCGGGAAACTGGTCGAGGGCGCGCCGTTGACTCCGGCGAACACCATGTTCCAGTTGGAGCCGCTCCAGCTGCCGAACTGCGAGTTGCGCGAGATCCACTGCTGCTGCGAGCCGGACCGGACCTGGCCGTCGACCTTGACGTCGGACATCCAGCCGCCACTGGACCAGCCGCCGTCGTCGAGCTGCAGGTTGCCGCGGACGTGCATGCGACGGTAGGGCGCGGCCTGCGAAACGGCCCAGCGATCGGTGCCGCCGTTGGGGTTCACGGACAGGTTTTCCGCGCCACGCCAGAAGTTCTGCGTCGCGTTGCCCTGGAACCAGTCGGCCTCCGCGTGCACCGCGCCGTTGATCGTCACGTTGTCCGGCGAGAGGCCGAGCCCGAGCACCTGCGTGTAGAACCCGACGTTGACGTCGACGTTGTACGAACCCGGTTTGAACAGCAGCGCCTTTCGGTTCGAGCCGAACTGGCTGGTCTCCTGCTGCGAAAACACGCTGTTGACCTGGGTCTGGATCGCCGACTGCGCCATGCCTGGGTCGAAGACGAGCACGTTCGGCCCGAGGTCGGGGTTGGCGGTGCCGGTGACCGGTGTGAGCCGGAAGGACTGGGCGCCGGAACCGTTGCAGGAGTACTGCTGCAGTTGGGTGCTGTCCTGCGTCGAAAGGCCCGGGAGATCGAGGCACCTGCCGCTGTTGCGGCTCACGAAGTGGTACGCCCCACCGCTTTCCTCGACCGGCTGCCACTGCTGGTTGTTCCCGCCGCCGTAGGCCCACAGGTGGATGAGCCCGCCGTCTGCCGTCGACACTTCGGCGACGTCCCACACCTGCGCGGGGTTGTTGCGCGTGTTGACCCGGAAGTAGCCGCCCGAGGTCGGCTGGAACTGCCACTGCTGGGAAAAGGTCTGGTTGCAGGCGTACTGCTGGACGACCGTCCCGTTGGCCGACCCGGCGGCACGCGCGTCCACGCATTTCCCGCTGGTGGCCGTCACCGTGTACCAGGTATCGGGAACTATGGCCGCCTGTGCCGCCGGAGCCACCACGATCAGTGCTCCGACCAGGGAAAACAGGGCTATCAGGGCTGTTCTGGCCCTCATGAGGACCTCCTCCGCGTCATTGGGCAGGGCGAGCTGAGGCGGAGCCCAGTGGAGACGCGGCGTAGCGGGCGGGGACCTCGGCGTCACGATGGTCGAAAACGTAACGGCGGTCACACACGGAGTCAATACACGTCTAAAAATAAGTCTCAAAGATGCAGGTCAGTGCCGGTTCCGACGATCGGGACCGCATAGCGTGACCCCCGCGTGAACAGCCCTCGCGGGCGGTGTAATGTATGGACACACGAGATGCGGAGTACAAATCCGCTCCGGGGCTATGGCGCAGCTGGTAGCGCACCTCACTGGCAGTGAGGGGGTCAGGGGTTCGAGTCCCCTTAGCTCCACAATGACGAAACACCGCCCACCTGGCAACTTTGCCGAGGTAGGGCGGTTTTTTCGTTTTACCTCACTTTGAGAATTGACACGCCGAACTTCAGTTACTGTTCAGTAGCTGGAGCAAGTCTGGAGCACGCCCTCCCACCCACGTCAACTGGGGTCACATCTTCTGCTCCAGCTGTGTAACCCGACTGGGTAGTTCTCCTCAGGAGCGCCCGCAGTGTGCGGCTCCACCCCACGTCGATGAACTGCAGATTCCCTCGGATTAAAAGTCCACAAGTCAGCCATGTCACCTACTGGCGTTCAGTATCAAATACTGCCGGTTCGTGCAGGTCAACGCCAGTCTTTGCCGGGGACGAGTGCCGCCCTGTACCAACCTGTATCAGGCTCTACTTCAGCAACGGAGCCCAATCGGAGACGGCGCAGGCCTGCGAAGCGTTCGACACGCGGCCGCGATCACGTTGCTGATATCCGTGCTCGCTTTCGATTCGAGGTCGCGGCTTCCTGGAAGGTCTCGGGCCCTTACACCGCCGCCGTTGTCGACGCCGACCCAACGCGAACCGCACCGGGGCCAGCATCGGTTTTCACCCTGCCCCCGCCCTCCAGAACGCAGTCGAGACCGCCGGGCCTCAGCCACAGAGGCAGCACTGCGCCCAGCCGCTGGGCTTGCGCAATCGGAAACGGCGCAGCTGGGTCGACCTAGCTTTACAGTCATCAGCTAGCTTTCCTGGTTGAGCATCTTGCGCCCGACTATCGTCGCGAGCGAGGACTGACAGGATCAGGCGCGCCACGGGTCCACCTCACGAAGAACAGGCCCCAACAGTTCTCGAAGCTCAGCGCCGGGTTGACCGGGATCCGGGATCATCTCGACACCGCTCACGGTGATCAGGCCGCGGACCTCCTCTGGCCCCCGCCTGAACTCCTCTTCGAGCCAACCAACCACCGATCTGCAGACTGCGGGGTGAGAGGTGCGATGCTCCACCAACCATCGGACAACGTCGGCCATCACGAGTGCGGCAGCACCTCACCCTCATTGTCAATGAGATGCTCCTCAAGAACAGGGACCAATTGCCGATTGCTATCGATGAGTGCACCGATGGCCGCAATGGTGTAGGCGCTCATCGGCCACCTTGCAGGACCGACGTGAGTTCATCGGCAAGAATCTGCGCGACAACCCGATCGCAATAGTCCGCGTTCTGGTTGCGGCGCAGCCTGCTATTGAGTCCTCGAAGTGCCTTCGACCCTTGATCGTATGCATGCGCCCGCCTGTCGGTATACCAGTGGCGATCTCGATGTCCGGCTCGTCGCCGTCAGTGCCCCTTTTCCAGAGCCCGGCAGCAGCGTTCTCCGCGCGACCCGTCCAGGTAGCCCATGATTATCGCGACCGCCTTCTTCACTCATTTGACGAAAGATGCTAACGACGGGCACCTACCACGCGGAAAGACTCATAACCGCACCTCTCGTGGGTCGACGCGCTCCGCATCCCACACCACTCCGTCACCGTCGAGCACCCAAATCGGCGACTCGACACCCTGCGCCGCGATCTCGGCCACATGAACAACGAGGTCTGGCCATCGACACTCGAAAGGACAAGCGGCAACTTGCTGCATGTCAGGAATCTGGACGCCGTGAGCGGCCCTGAAAGGACCTTCGCGCACCTCCCACTCCGTCCCAACAGGAACCCGATCGAACAACGTGAAGAGGCGCCCGTCTACACCAGCAAACTGGACCGCAGCACCACCTAGATCATCTGAGGCGGTTTCCGCACCCAATTCGACAAGGGCGCGCTCCACGCACCGAAAGAGCCCGGGGTCGAGAGCAATTAGAAATCCGCCTCTCACCCAAACTCCCGCACATATGCGACTAGCTCTTCAGGTGTTCGCAAAATCGCAATACCCTCTCTTGCTGCGTTGCTCCAGGCGGCGTCGCTAATCCCTGGAGCATATCCGATCGTCATCCTACCCGTAGTGGCCTGCGTCTTGGAAATCTGTCCAGTTAGGCCACGAGCATTGCCGCTCTTGACTTGCACGACGAGGTTGCCAAGGTCTATGTCGATCTCGCGCTTCAGGCCGTTCGACATGACTGCCTGTGTGTTGACGCCTATCACTCTGCCGGGCATCGCCGCCTCAACCGCGTTCGCCACGCTGGCGACATGGGGGTCGGCCGAGGCGAAGGTCCGCGCAGCGTTTGCAGATGCGCCACTTGCGCCAACAGCTGCCTTTCCACCCGCTGCCGCTGCCGCGCCGGCGCCTGCTGCGACTGGTACAGCTCCACCAGCGCCGACTGTTGCAGCTTTGGAGGCGGTGAGTCCCACGCCGAGTTCCCAGGCTGCTTTACCGAGTCTGCCCCAGGGGAAGAAGAACGCGGCGGCTTGAAGGTTTTCCTCCCAACTTAGTGGAGCAGGGTCGCAGGCGCGAACATCAGGGAATTCCGAGCAGAACGCAAACTCGAACTGGGCAAAGTCCGCCGGACGCTGCGCGACCGGAAGGTGTTTCCAGCTGATGTACCGGGTCTGCCAGGTGGCTCGGCGCTGCTTCGACGACATCTTCGGCGTGTCATTGCCGAAGGAACTCGGATACGCATGACGCGTGTCCTTGGGCGATGGCGGCGGAGCTACCGGCGGCGTCCACGCTCCACTGCCCCCACCACAGTTGCCGGTGTACATGCAGTCACAGTTCGCGCGGCACGGTTCCGTGCCACTCGGGTCGCTCAGGTTGACCGGCGAGTTGTTGGCGTAGTTGTAGCCGTTGATCTGCTGCGGATCGGTCGGCCGCATGATCGGGTCCAAAGAGACGAACCGGCCCAGGTCAGCGTCATAGTCACGAGCGCCGAGATGAACCAGGCCGGTTGAGGCGTCGTTGGTGCCGCCGACGAAACCGCGTTCGCCCGGCATCACGACACCCGGACCGCGCTGGACCCCGAACGGTGTTTGGCGCCGCTGCTTGACCGTGAGGTCGTTCGCGTTGATCGCGACCTGCGTGGTCCCCTGGTGGTCGCCGGCGAGCCAGCTCAGCACACCGCCGGTGCGCATCGCGACGGCCAAGCCACCGTGGGTGTAGTACCGGGTCGTGGTCGCGTTGCCGCTCGCCTTGTCGAGCCGCACCTCCTGCTGCCCGAGATAGAGGGTGGTCCCGGTCGGGTCGCGGCGCATGAGCCGTTCACCATCGGCGTCGTAGAGGAAACTCGTCGCCGCAGCGCCGTCGGTGACCTTCTCCAGCCTGTTCTCGACGTTCCAGTCGAGGCTCTGCTGGCCGGTGACGCCGGGGCGGGTCTTGGTGTTGCCGATCTCGTCGTAGGTGTACTGAGCCGTCTTAGTCCCGGTTGGTCCTTCTGAGGCGACCGAGTTCAGGATGTGTGGTTTCGGTGTCCCCGGTGCGGCGTAGGTGTACTTGCGGGTGACGTTCCCGCTGGGCGAGTGTTGGGTGTCTCCGGTGCGGCTGCCTGATTTGTCGTACGTGAAGGACTGCCAGTACGGGGCAGGCCCGGTAAGGCTGGCGCTAGCTGGGGCTTGCCCGCAGTCTCCGTTCGGTGTCCATGCCTCGGTGAGGCGTTGGAGGTAGTCGTAGCCGAAGCACTGTTTGTCGGCAGGCTGCCCGATCGGGGCATTGGTGATCGAGGTCAGGTTGCCCGCGGGGTTGTAGTCATAGCGGGTGTCAGTCTGCATCGGCTGCGGCAGTTCGGCATCGACGATGGTGCGGTCGAGACGCCGGGTGTTGCTGTCGTAGTAGTAGGACAGCCAGGCCCGTTTGCCGTTGCTGCTGGCGCTGCTCTTGCCGCCGAGGTAGAGACGTTGCGGTTCGCCGTAGCGGGTGTACTCGGTCGCCGAGACGTAGTCCTGATACTCGGCGTCGCCCCAACTGCCCTCGGTGCTGACCGGGTTGCCGAGGTCGTCGTACACGAGGAGCATACTTTCGACCGGTAGATCGCCGGCCTGAGGAATGCTGACACCGCCGAGGCTGTCATCGGGGTTGTACTGGAGAGACGACTGGTAGGTGCCTGCGAGTTTCGGTCCTTCGATCGGCGGGATGATGATCGTTTGCGTCGTCGGCTGGTACAGCGGTCCGTAGACGTTGACCTTCTTGACATAGGCGTTGCCGTCGACCCAGCGCGTTGACGACGCGAGCTGCCCGATGCCCTTGTACGCGGTGTCGTAGACCCACTCACTGAGCTTCGTTCCGTCGAGGTTGTCCTTGAAGACGCCGGTCTTGCGACCGAGCTTGTCGTAGCGGACGGCGAGGGTGGTGTTGCGGGCGTCGGTGCTGCTGGTCTGCTGGTTCAGCTTGTTGTAGGCGTAAGTGGTGGCCCCGCGGTCGGGGTCGTCGGAGCGGATCAGCGAACCGTGGATGTCGTAGGTATAGGACCAGCGGTTGCCACTTGAGTCGGTGAGCGTGGCGAGCCGATCCGCGACGGTGTAGTCGTACTTGGTTTCGTCATAGTTGTCGCCGGTCGGCTGCGCGCCGTGGTACTGGCGAAGGCTGCTGGTGCGGCCGCGGGCGTCAGTGATCGTTGTGGTCGCGACACCGCCTGCGGGTGGTGTGACGCTGACCGAGTCCCCGCCGTAGCTCGTGCTAGTCCGCCATTCCTTGGTCCCGCCCCGATAGGTAGAGGCGATGACACGGCCCGCGCCGTCATGCTCTAGCTGCGTCAGCCCGGGAACCTTGACTTCGCTGGCCTCCCAGAGTGAGGTGTCGACCGGCTTGTCGTTGTAGAACGCCTGGGTGGTCTTGTAAGCACGGCCCTGCGAGTCATACCGGGTGTCGGTGAGGAGCCTGCCGCCACCGGGAGCCGGCGCCTGAACTTGCCGCGTTCGGTAGAAGCTGTCGAGGATCGTCGTCGAGGTAGCGTAGTTGCCGTTGGGGCCGATCTGGGTCGTCGTGACCGAGCTGGGCGCGTCATTGCGAACGTCATATACGAAACGCGCGTTGCCTTGAGGCTTCTCTGAGCGCGGCCGGTTTGGCTGCCAGATCTCGGTCTTCCGCCCGAGCGCGTCGTAGGTGATTTCCGCGACCCGGTTATTGGCGTCGGTGATGAGCCGCGGAACGCCCCAAGCGGGTTCGAAAACGGTGGTCGTCTTGTGACCGAGGGCATTGGCCGCGACCAACTGGGTGACGGGGCCACCGGTCGTGGGCGTGTAGACGGCGGTCGAGGTGTTGCCGTCCGCGTCGGTGGTCTCGAGTGCACGTCCATGGACGTCGCGTTTGTACTTGGTGACTGTGCGGTAGACCGGCGTGAAGCCGTTATACCCGTTGACCTCTTCAGTCAGCGTGACATCCCCGACGGTCGGCGAGGCTCCGTTCGCGAGACCGTCGTACGACGTTCGGATATCGGAGATGGTGTCGCGCGGATACTGAGGCAGGAAGCCGCAGGCGCCCGCGCGTGTTTCGACTCGTGAGGGGTAGTTCAGCAGCCATCGTTCGGTGTTCTGTGCGTAGGTCGTGGTCGTGCAGCGTTCGTCACCTGTCACGTTGGCGTCGCCGAGGTCGTGGACCTTCGTCGGGAGGCCGTTGGAGTCGTAGTCGGTGGTGGTTTTCGTGACTCGCCAGCCGCCCGCTGCGAGCGCGGTGAACGCGCGTTGGGTACCGGCGTGGACGATGTAGGCCTTGAAAGCGCCCCGAGTCGCCGTGGGTCCTTCCCATCTGGGCTCGGTGATCGTTTTGCTGACTACCGCCCCGGCCTCGCCGTTCTTGGTGACGGTTTCCAGTTCCAGTCCCTGGAGCCAGTCTTCGTCGACGTGGACGCCGCCCTCGCTGTCTTTGGCGTCGGCTGTGCGTGTGCCGTTGTTGGGAAGTTTGTCCCCGTGCATACCGCGGAAGTAGCGGCTTTCGGTGTAGCTGATCGGTCCGCTGGGATCGTCGGGCTTGCCGGTGCGGACGATGACCTTGCCGAAACCGCGGAACTCGTTCCAGGTCTTGTCTTTCTCGGCGGTGAACTCGGAGGTGGTGAAGTGCCAGGCCGCACCTTCGGGGTAGGCGTAGCTGGTGGCCTGTTCAGAGCTCGAGCCGAGGCGGTCGGACTGAACGATGGAGTCGACGACGTGCTTGTGGAAGTAGTCGGTCCGCTCAGCGAAGTCCTTTTTGGTCCAGGTAACCGGATAGCAGCGTCTGGTGTTGTTCTCCGGCTTGTCCGGCAGAGAGGTCGCGGTGCAGTCAGGCTGGGCGTAGTTGACGGTGGTGACACCACCGGCCTCGGAGACGATGGCGGAGAGCCGGTAGCGGTTCAGAGGTCCTACACCATCTTCTTTCACGACCCGGTTCGGCAGTTTCTTGCCTTCAAACGTGACTTTGGGTTGTGCGATGGGTGTGCCGACGTGGCCTGTATGGGCGATGGACTTGAGCCATAGAGCGGCCTTGTTACCGTCGTCGGGGTTGGGGAACAGGTGCTCGAGCGTCCAGCTGTCGACGTCGTTGTAGCCATTGCCCGCGCGTACTTGGGTGGTGATCTTCGCGAGGCGTTTGGTCGACCAGAATGTGGGGGTGTAGTGGTCTTTGCATGTCGCGTTGTCGCATCGGTCCGACAGGGCGACGTCGGGAAAGTTCTCGGGCTTCTCGAGGACGCACAGGCTACCGGGAACGCAACGTTCCGCGGTCGTGAAGCTCACCTTCCCCGCCGCGGGAGCGGGATCACCTTCACGGAGGCCGTACTGGATCTCTTTGAGTGTGCCGCCGCGGACGTATGAGACGGCTGCGTCTTTGAGGTTCTGCCCGTAGTTGTTGGTCTCGATGTCGTAGCTGTAAAGGATCAGGTTGCCGTGCCGGTCGACGACTTTGTCGAGGTTCCAGCGGTAGGCCTGGGTGCAAGCGGAGTTGGCGAACGTGTTGTCCGCCGCATGACAGGGTTCGCCGGCGTCATCACCGAAGACGGGCACGGTCCAGGTCGACTTGGACGCCGGCGCGGATCCGAAGAAGTACTGGGTACCGTCGACTGTGGTGATCTTCCAGTACTCGCCGTCACGGGCTCCGTTGGCGGCACCGGTCAGATGCTCGATACGAGCGCCGTTGTCGCTCTTCTGCCGCCACATCTTCTTGTCAGTGTCATGGATCAGCATCCCGCCGATCCCGTTGTAGACAGCGGTGGCGTTGTCGCTCTTCCAGCACAGATCGCCGACCTTGGGCGGCGTGGTCCCGCCTTCCTTGTCGTCCTGGCACCCGCCGTAGGTGCGTTCGACGAACCCTGGATTGAGGTCCCAGCCGTCACCCACCCACGACGCTTGGTTGTTGGTGGCACTGGTACGTCCATCGACCGTCGAAGACGCGTATGACAGAGCCAGGCTGGGTGTCAGGTTCCCCGGCACCGGGGGCACACGCAACGGGTACGACCAAGCGAAGTCCCCGGTCTGCTCCGAGACGTCCCAGGTCGCTGTGGGCGACAGGGACGTCGCCCTGTTGGTGCCGACGCCGTCGGGGGTCGTGGACCCGGTCGGCTGGTCTCCGGTGAGCGCGGCACGACTCGCGTCGTCGATGGCCCGACCGGCCATCGTCTGTTGTGTGACCGGAATCGGGTCGATGTTCGGTGAGTCGACGCTCCAGCCATTGGCCGCGTTCGCGATCTGCGTAGTGCTGACGCCGGTCACGACCAGCGAGCAGATCAGCGCCACGGTCAGAGCTCTCGAGCTACGGCGGTGTGCGGAGGGCTTGTGTCGCATCGGTTCTCCAGGCTGGACGCAGTGAGACCCTGCCCCACGGTCTGGGGGATGCCTCAAATGGCTGTGGTCGATCGGGGTCGCGAACTCCGGCGGCGGTCTATCCGCCGCCGGTCCCTGCCGGAGGTGCGGGTTCGCGCCCTGCCGTGGTTCCGCTGCTCGATGCGGCGAAGACCGGTTCGATCTGGGGAAGCTTGGTGATGACGTAGCCGAGCAAGCGGTCGTTGCCCATGGCGCCGCAGTTGTCGCTGTTGTTGGTCATCGACTCGATGCCTCCGCTGCCGCACCGATAAAGGACCTGCACGTCCGGCCCTTCCGGCCGCTGTGTCCACAGCTGTCCGAGCGGACCGATGACACTCTTGCCCTCGCAAGCCGTGTCGAGTGACACCAACTGGTCAGCATCGTTCACGCACGCAGTGAGCGGTTGTGTTCCGGTCTGCGGGAGCAGTGACAGGTACCCGTGCCGGAATTCGGCGTAGTAGCCGGGGCGGGCGGCTTGTGTGGTGCTGAGGTGGTCGTAGGCGGCGTTGTTGTAGTAGCGCACGAGTGGCGCGTAGGCGAGGGTGTACCCGAGGAGGGATTCCTGGGTCGCGCCCCCGCAGTCGGCCTGGCGGCTGTCGAAGTGCCCGGTCGCCGACGAGGTGCAGCGGTAGACCGGGATGGTGGGGATGTTGGTCGGCTGCTGGGTGTACACGGAGCCGATCTCACCGATCTTGGTCTTACCCTCGCAGGCGGTGTCGGTCGAGGTGAAGAAGTCCGCACCGGATTGGCAGGAGTACAGCGCACGCGTGTTGAGCTGTGCGCTGTCGATCAGCATGCCCAGGCTCTCCTCGAACCGGTAACCGGCGGCGGGGGCGGCACTCGTGCTCGCGGTCCGCTTGCGCCCCGCACCGTCGACGTAGCTGCCCAGCTGGCCGCCATCAGGGGTGGGGAAGCTGCCGTAGGTTTTGATCGTTGCGTCGGAGGCCATTCCGTAGTGGGCGTAGACCTCGTCGATCATTCCGGGAAAGAACTCGGCTGCCTTGCCGTTGGTCTTGCCGCGGCCGAGGGCGAAGGCCCCGTTCGCCTGCCAGAGAACGACACCGTCCTTCTTACCCGCGAACTGCCCATCGACATACAGACGAAGCTGACGAGCGGCCTGATCGTAAATCCCGGTGAGGTGCGTCCACCGGTTCACGACCGCCGGGTCGAACGAACTGACGTAGGAGACCGGTGACGCGTCCACGTCCTGTGCGGTCGCGCCGAACGTCCACCGCCCGGCTTCCGGCCGATACTGGAGGGTGAAACCGCTCATCCGCGCACCGTCCTGCGACAACACGGTCGCGACCTGATCGGTACGGGAGAGGTTGGCCCAGGCGGACACGGTGAAGCTGTCCTGCATGGCCAAACCCCGCTCCGGCGCGGTGGCCTGTCCGTCAATTCCGTTCAGCTTGAGCGCGGTACCGCTCACACCCAGCGCGAAGGACGCACCGCCGGCCGGGACGACGGCGTTACCGCGCCAGCTGTAATCCTTGCCCGTGCCGTTGTCGAACCGCCAGGCCCCACCGTCACCCCGGGGGGCGTCGTCGTGCACCTTGCGCACTTCGCCGTCGGTGAGTGCTCGCGAGAAGACCCGCATGTCGTCGATTCCTTGCGGGAAGAAGCCGGCGTTCCCGCCGTTCCACCACGCCCTGCCGATCGAGAAGGCCCCGGCCGACGGAATCGTCGTGACTCCCACCTGGACGGCGCTTTGCACACCATCGACGTACAGCTTCAGTTGCCGGAACTGAGCGTCATACACCACGGCCAGGTGCGTCCACTGGTACGCCTGCGGAGCCTGGCCGGCCCACAGCGCGACAATCGGAGGGTTGTCCTTGTCCTCACTGGGGACGACGACACGCCACTTCTTCGCGCCCCCGTCGTATTGGACCTGGAACGCGCTGACCCGAGCACCGTCCTGCCCGAACACCGAGTAGTAGCCGCCGTCGGTCTTCGTCAGCTGAACCCAGGCCGCGGCCGAGAAGCTCTTCGCCGTATCCAGCACCGGCCCAGAGGTCTGCGCGTAGCCGCTGGCCCCGTCCAAACGCAACCCCGGCGTGTTCATCCCGCCGCCCCACCCGGCACCATCCTTCAACGCCACGGTCGATCCACGGCCACTCGCGTCCATGGCCATCTGCCCGGCGTTCTCATCGAACCGCCAATGCCCCGCATCCGCGACCGGCAACGTCGCAGTACCACCGTCAGCAGCGGGATACGACTTGTACAGGCTCGACACCCGGTCCCGGTCAAGCGCCGTTGTGTAAAGGCGGACATCGTCGACCCTGCCGGTCCAGAACTGGCTCGGCTTGTCCGCGGTCAGGCCACGGCCGACCTGAGTGGCTCCGGACGCCTGCCAGCGCGCGTTCAACGTTCCATCCCCAACGCGCTTTCCGTTGACGTAGAGCCAGGTCTTCTTGGTCTGACGGTCATAGGCACCGGCCAGATGCACCCACGTGTTGATTTCAGCCGGCAACGTGGACACAGCTGCTTTGGTGACCGGGGCCGCATCCGAGTCGGATTCCGCCATCTCGAACACCCACTTGCCACAGGCGTTCGGATTCTCGAAGACTCCATCGAAGCAGGTCGCGTTCATCTCGTCGGCGACGTGCCCGAGCCGGAACTTGCTGGTCCGCTCGCCATCGATGCTCAGAGCCGTGAGCTTGGAGACGATGTCGGATTTACGGTCCATGTAGACCCACGCCGAGACACTGAAACTCTCGTCGGTTCGCAAGTCGACGCCGGTGGTTCCGATGGCGCCGGTCTTGCCGTCGAACTGGACGGCGTTTCCGACCCGTCCGGGCGCGAACTGTGTCCCGGGTTCGAGTGTTCCGGTGCGGGCGCCGGTGGAGTCGGCGACCTTGGTGCCGCTGGATTCGTCGAGCTGCCAGTTGTGCACCAGGGTCAGATCTTGGCCCGACATGGTGCGGATTTCGTCGGTGAACAGGGTGCGGCTGTAGACCTTGACGTCGTCGACCGCACCGCCGAAGTTGTCCAACCAGTTACCGGCCCATTTGCCGCGCCCGATGTCGAACTCGGTGGTCGCGTTCCACCGTGCCGTGAACGTCGCGGTCCCGGACAGGGTGCCGTTCACATACAGCTGTATCTCACCGGAGTTGCTGTCGTAGTTCGCGGCGAGATGCGTCCAGACGCCGGTCTGGACCGGCTGCGCCGAGCGCGCGCGGACAACCGCGGCCGGCGCGGTGCTGTCGGGGCCGTGCATCGCGAACGCCCACCGGTCGTCGCTCGCGCCGGTGTAGCCGATGTTGAACGCGGACACGTTCTGCCCGCTCTGGCTCACCACAGCACCCCAACCCGGGGTCTTGGTGGTCATCTTGACCCAGGCGGCGACGGAGAAGCTCATGCTGCTGTCGACCGGCGCGGGTGCGCTGACGTAGTCGTCGATGCCGTCCAGGTTCACCGCGAGATCGGTCTGGTCCGGGTAGCTTGTTTGCCCGGCGACCCATTGGGCACCGTTTTTCGCGGTGCCGTGTTTCGCCATGCCCGAGGTGTCCTGCGCGTCGCCGTCGAGTTTCCAGGTGGCGGCGGTGACGTTGTTCTGGGCGACGATGCCCTGGATCTCCGCGAGGTCGAGCGTGCGGCTGTAGGCACGCACCTCGTCGACACCGCCGGACCAGAAGCCGAGTGGTGCACCGTATTTTCCTCGCCCGATGACAAAGGGCCCTCCGGTGTGCCACGGGGTTGCCGGGGCCGGAACACTCGCGATCTGTGTCCCGTTGACGGTGAGCGTCAGGGTTTTGGTGGTCGCGTTGTACACGCCGGCCAGATGGGTCCACGGCACGGTCTGCACCGTGTTCGCCGCCGATCTGACCTCCGCAGCAGTGCCACCGGTCGCGTCACTCGGGTTCATCCCGAAGACCCAGGAACCGTTGATCTGCTTGAGATAGAAGCCGCTCACCGCCGTGCCGTCCTGCGAGACGGCGGTCATGTCACCGAGTTTGTCCGGCCGCACCCATGCGGTGATCGCGTAACTCTGATCGGTCCGTACCACCGGTCCCGACGTGGCGGCGAAGCCCTTGATTCCGTCGAAGGTTGCTGCTCCGTTGACAGCGCCCGAAGGAGCGAACCTGGAGCCAGGTTGCAGGACCGCCATTTCGCCTCCGGCGGCGGCGTTGCGTGCGGTCGTCCCGTCCGCGTCGTCGAGATTCCAGTAGCCGGCGGTGACGTTGTCCCGGGTGACCGCGGACTTGACCTCGGCATCGGTCAGCACGCGGTCATACGTGCGGATCTCATCGACCGCACCGGCCAGGTAGTCCGACCCGACACTGTTGACGATCGCGCGCCCGACCGCGAACTCGTGGGTCGCCGGCCATGGGGCCGTCCACGTCGCGCTGCCTTGGAGATCGCCGTTGACATACAGGCGGACCTGCTGTGCCCCGGAGTCGTAGACACCGGCCAGATGGGTCCAGGTGTTCGTCTGCGCGGTGTTGAGCGATGACACCTTGGTCGGCACCGTGGCCGGGTCGTTCCCGGGCCGGAACTCCAACGCCCACCGGTCAGTCGCGGTGCCGGTATGCCCGAGCTTCACCATCGCCGTCGTCGACGCGTTCTGGCTCAGCAGTGTTGACCAGCCCGGCTTCTTCTCCGCGAGATTGACCCAGCCGGAGAAGGAGAAACTGGGGTACGTACTCACCGAGATCGGCGCCGTCACGTAGTCGTCGACGCCGTCCAGCTTGACACCTGACCCGGTACTACCGGGCACATAGACGGGGCCGCCGTGCAACGTCGCGTCGCGGAACCCGAGCGTCGCGGTGTCCTTCGTATTGCCTTCCCACGACCACTGCGCCAACGGACCGTTACCCGCCCGCACGTAGAAATGGTGCGTCTGCGTCGGACTGCGATGCCCGGCACGGTCGACACTCTGCACGAACAGGTCCCGCGGCCCGTCACCAGGCGGGGTCAGCTTCGCATAAGCCTTACCGCCGAGGGAGACCGCATCCACCGGTGTCGTGGGCGGATCCGCCCAGCCATAGAGATAGTGATCGACGTCCGTGACCTTGGTGGTCGCGTCGCTCGCATCGAACTCGAACACGTCCGGCACACCGACACCACCATGCCAAGCATTATCCGCTTTGTAGAGCGGTGCTGTCACAGTCGGCTTGATACCGATACCCGTCCGGTCGACCATGAACGGGCCAGGCCCATTTCGCCAGTCACCGCCATCCGCGGAATCGTGTCCCCATACCGTCCATGAGACACGTTGCCCGTCACGCTTCGTCAGATCGACATCAGTACTGTGATAGGCACCCGACGCCTGGTAGATCGCCGGCGCACGCTGGTCCGGAGCCCCGCCATAGATGTCCCAGACCGGACGGAGCTGGTCATTGGCGTCCGGGTCGGACAACCTGCTCAACAACCGGATGGACGGATCCCCGACATACGGCACCCCGCCACACCAGCGACACGGGGCGGGCAGCGGCGGGTCGGTCTTCATGTCATACGGCGGGTTCGGCTTCGTGTTATAGGTGATTTGGAGGATCGTGCTCGGCACGTCGTACTTGCGCCACGCGCTCGAGTCTGTCTCAGACTTCGCCTGCAGGAAGTAGGTCGAAGAACCGTTCGGGTTGATGTAGAGGCCGACAGGGAAGCCAACCGGCTTGTTCCCCGAGCAGGAGTTCCAGTTGCTGGGCACCCAGACGGTGGAAACATGATCCCCACCGGGTGCGTTATTCCAGGTCGTGCCCCACCAGATGTTGTCTCTAGCGATGAAGAGCTGGTGTTCCTTCGGGTCACAGTTCGGACCGTGCACCACAGCCGTGTTGAAATCGACCGTTTTGATTTCTTTTCCGGCAAGGAAAGCCGTATCGAACTGGAAGTAAGTACGTGCGAGGTCGATGTTGCCGCATTCACTCCAGGTACATTTGCCGACCTTCGCCCACGCGTCTCCGTCACCCGTACCGTTGACGTAGGAGTCGTTGGGGTAGCCGCGGAAGACCTTCGCCCACATGCTCTGCCCTGGCGACCGCATGTCCGGATCGACCACCACGGGGTACCGCGTGCCCGGATTCGCCAGCATCGCGGCGTTCGGCTTCAACGTCATCACCGAACGATCGATCACGACCTCGACAGGCGTGCTCGTGCTCTCGCGTCCCCTGGCGTCCCACATGGTCGCGGCGGGCGCCACGAAAACCTTCTGCCCATCGCCATCGGCGGCCTGGACCCTGCCGGTTCCATCCGACGTGAGCTGCACGCCCTCCGTCTCGAGCGCGAGTTTGATCGACGACAGCGCGGGGTTACGCCCCGCCTCTGGAGTCTTGACCACGAAACGCTGGCTATAGCCCTCGGCTTCCGCCTGCATCTCTAAGTCGACGCCGGGCAGCACCTCCCGATACCTGGCCGTGCAGCCGTCAAGCTCAGGCTTCGGCAACGAACCAGGCCACCGCAACGCGATGCTCTTACCGGCGCGCGAGAATCGCACCAGCGGCCCCTCGCCACCGGCGGAGAACGCCACGTCGGCCACAGCCGCCTTCGGTCTGATCGTGCCGTCCGGCACGGAGGTCAGCGCCGTGTCGACAGGCACCCAGCCGTCGCCCTTGCGGACCCGCACAGGCTGCGGCGACAGCTGCGCCGTCAACGTCCCGTCCGGGTTCGCCAGCACCTTCTTCGCCTCAGCGGTCTGGTTCGCCACCCCGACCGGGGTGCCTTGCAACCGGGCGGCCGCGAACGCGCTGGCGGCATCCGGCGCCTCCGCGACAGGCACGACCGCGGCCGGCAGCGAACTCTTCGGCGAACTCGCCGTCACCACAACGGCGCCGGCGAGCATCAGGAACACCATGGGTAACGTGCGCAGCCTTAAGCCACGCGCCACTGACGGACGCGACATTGGAAAAGATCCCCCTCAAGACGGCCAACGCGCGTCCCCGACGCCACGCGACCCACAAAGTCATCATGACTCTTCACGATCACTATCGAGTGAAGGAAGACTCCAACAGAGTGAACGATCATGAGCGAACCAGCCATTCTGTGTCAGCCCTTCAAGACACGCCAAGTGCCAGGTTCAACCAACAACCGGTTGGTACTTTTCTGACTTGCCGCTGAATTTGCTGCCCAGTTATAGATGCGGTCGTCACGTCTCAATGGGATCGCGACTCGTCCGAGCGCCAAGATGGGATCGCCGAGACTGTGCGCGCACGGACACCACAGAGACCCCACGAGCGCGTCGACTCGATGACCGTTATCGGGCTGTCTTGCGGCGTCCCTCATCGGGGATTCCGCAACAGCACGCCGGCGGCGCACGCTGAACACGTCCGGAGGAATGGGCGGTGTGGACCGCCCCGGTGATCTTGGAGGCTGTGGGTCTTGGGAAGGATCTACGGCATGGCGGATTCGAGGAAGCACCCGGTTGAGCTGCAGGAACGTGCGGTGGCGATGGTGCGTGAGCTGGAGCGGGAGCTTGGTCCGGGGCGTGGTGCGATCGCACGGACGGCCAAGCATCTGGGGCTGAACGCGGAGACGGTGCGGGTGTGGGTCCGGAAGGACGCGCAGGGGTGGCGGCCTTCGGGCGGGGTCGTGTCGGGTTCGGAGGCGGACAAGTATGCCCGGATCCGGGAGCTGGAGCAGCGGCTGCGTGAGACGGAGCGGGCGAATGAGATCCTGCGGGCGGCGGCGACTTTTTTCGCCCAGGAGATCAACCCTCGACCGCCGCGATAGCGCGGTTTGTCGACGCGCATCGCAGCGATTTCGGGGTCGAGCCGATCTGCGAGGTTATCGAGTTTCCGGTGTCGGCCTACTACGCGGTGAAGAAACGGGAGGGAAACCCGTCTCGGCGGGCGGTGCGGGACGAGGAATTGCTGCCGTTGATTCGTGTCGCGTGGGAGGAGAAAGGGAAACGAATGTACGGTGCGCGGAAGGTGTGGAAACAGTTGCGCCGTGCGGGGGTGGAGGTGGCTCGTTGCACGGTGGAGCGGCTGATGGGTACCCATGGTATGTCCGGGGTCGCGGCGACGCGTCGCCGGCCGCGGACCACGGTGCCCGGTGAGGAATCGCGCAGGCCGTGTGACCTGGTGGACCGGGATTTCCGTGCTCCGGCGCCGAATCAGCTGTGGGTTACCGACATCACCTACGTTGAGCTGGCCGGCGGCGGGTTCTGTTACACCGCGTTCGTCACCGACGCCTACTCCCGCGCGATCGTGGGCTGGAAGGTCGCTGCCACCCTGCACGCCGAACTCGCCCTCGACGCGCTGGACATGGCATTGTGGACCCGCAAAGACAAGCTCAGCAAAGCGCTCGTCCATCACGGCGACCGGGGCGTGCAATACACCGCGATCCGCTACGCCGAACGACTTGCTAACGCGGGAATCGCGCGTTCTGTCGGCCGGAAAGGCGACTCCTACGATAACGCGTTGGCGGAGTCTGTCAACGCGCTCTACAAGAAAGAGGTGATCGGCCACAAAGACTCGTGGAATGATGCCACGGAGGTCATGATGGCTACCGCGGAATGGGTTTCCTGGTACAATAACGACAGGCTGCATTCGTGGTGCGGGCATCGCCCGCCGCTGGAGTTCGAACAGGACTACTGGCGCGACACACCCGAGCAGTCCCCGGCAGCAGCATGAGACAAAGGACCACGTCTCCACGAAAGCCGGGGCGGTCCACTCACCTCGACTACCGAGACCGGGTCGGACGCCCAGGCCCAACCCCAAATGTCGACAGAAGTGCCGACATGGACCTGTCCGTTCACGGGCGAGACGATGCAGGAGGTCGGGGCCAGCGCCCAGACCGGGGTGGCAGAGGACGAGCCGTCCTCTGGCGGGTCCATGTAGTACGTCGTGGTGAAGGCGCTGGTGCTGCGCCGGTCGGAAACCGCGAGGGCGGTGAGCCACTTGGTCGAGTTGGTCCCGTAGTAGCCCGGCACCACGAGGCGAACCGGCCCTCCGCGCCGGACGGGCAGCGGATCTCCATTGATGGTCAAAGCGACGAGTGTCGTGCCGTCGAGGGCCTTAGTGATCGGGAGATCCTTCTCGTAACGCGCGTGGTACTCGGACCCGTACACGCCATGGTCACAGCCGGCGGAGATGACGTAGGCCGCTTGTTCGTCGATACCGGCCAATTCGAGGATGTCACTGAGCCGGACGCCGCCCCACCGGACGTTCCCCACTCGCCGTTGGGGGATCGTCGGCGCGAGAGGGTGGCCGGCGCATTCGTGGACCGACGTGATGTGCGTCTGTCGCATGGCCCGCAGATCGTCGAGGGACAGGGTCAGGCGGCGCTTGACCGCTCCGCCCACCTCCAGGGCCCACGCCTCGGCGGTGACGTCAGGCACACCCAGGTGCCCGACGGAGAACAGATCGGATTCCGGCGTGACGAAGGATGTCATGTCCTCCGGCCGCAGCCGCTGAGCCAGACTGAAGCCGTCCCGAAGCATCGGCGTTGTGCGCGTGTTGTCCGGCGTGCTGGTGTTGGGCATGGCAGGGGTGCTCGTTCCTGGTCGAAGTCCAGCTTGGGACGATTCACTGGCGCGCGTGGAGGTCGACCGCTCGTCCCGTTCGGACTGGGTCGCTCCGGTGCCGGCCTCAGGTCGGGTCCGTCCCCGGGTTTCCCTGCGGTGACGCGTGGTGGTGTCCTACGTCGGCCGATGTCGGCGGCGTAGGTGGTCCAGTCGCCGGCTGCGGCTTGTTGCCATCCGACGGCGACTTTGATGTTGATGTTGATGCCAAGTGTGCGGGCCAGGATGGCCGCGGGGAGTTCGGTGGCGAGGGCGAACAGGGCGGTGGAGCGGTCTTGTCGGGGGTTGATGCCGATGCGGTGCAGACGTTGGCTGAGTGCGTCGTCGCCGATGGGGTGGCCGGGGCGCTTGCCTGGGAACAGCCAGGGCTTGCTGTCCGGCGCGGTGATGATGGTGCTGTCCTTGCGGGTGGCGACGAGTTCGCGGACCAGGTTGGCCAGCGGCTCGGGCAGCGTGATCGGGAGGTCCGTCCGGGTCTTGTCTTAGACGCGTGGGCCAGGGAGATCGGTTCCTTCGAGGTGGGGCGTGCAAGAAGGTGTTCGCTGAGTTCGATCGTTGCCAGGTACCACCAGAAGATCCAGTCTAGGAAGGCTGGGTCGTAGTCGCGTTGCTGCTTCAGGTCCTGGTGACGTAGGGCGAAGTTGTTGGCGATGTCGAAGAGTGCACCTTCGTCCTTCTTGACGAGATTGTCTTTCAGGAGTTGGCGGCGCTCCTCGATAATTCCGGCCAGTACGAGGATGGCGGACCGCTTGTCGTGCTCGGTGGATCCGCGTGCACGGTACAGGGCGATGCCGTGACGAACCCGGTCGGATGTGCGACCAGGCGGTTGGTTCACGAGGCGCGTGACAAGGTCGGTTCGGGCGTCGTCGGTGACGGCGACGAGCCGTCCAATGTCCTCGCCGTCGTCGGCCAGCCTCAGGCCCAGCCGCCGAGGGAGAGAGGAGAGGGCTGAGGTGACGGTCTTGGTAGTCGGGTGGTGTGGTTCGCCGCAGCCAAGCATCACTGTCGCTGGACGGGCCGTGTCATGACAACCGTGTAAGCCGTGGATGGACCAGGATCGGGTCGCTGACGGCGACCCAGAAAGGCTCCATCTGTGACCGAGAACACATCGTCCGATCGGGCTGCGGGTCCCGCGGCCGGCGAGGCACTCGCTCGTGTGTTGCCGCCGGAAACGCTGG
>NZ_JBVJLY010000027.1:0-15099 GCF_055584485.1 Amycolatopsis sp. NPDC102522
CATTAAATACCCTCGCCGCCCTCTTCCCTGATCGCCTGCCACTCCACTAGAATCAAAGAAGAAATCATCCGTGGCTTACACGGAAATCATGACAGGGCCGCTGGAACGCCACCTGTTCTTTGCGAACTTCGACGAACCCGACGTTGAAGCGCAGAGCGACCAGCGGCCCCAGGAGGCAGCCACGGGATTCCGGCCCGAGGACGACAGTGGGTTGCTGGTCGGCGAACAGTTGCGCCAGCGCGGGGCCCAGACTCCCGAGCAGATCGGGTCGACGCCACCAATCCGTCACGTCGGCATAACGGTGCCTGTCCGTGCGGTCTCCGCGCCAGACGAAAGCACTGCGGAGTCCCGACTTCACCTCTTCCAGCCACACGTCTCCAGACACCAGCCCATGATCGTGTCGCAGGCGTCCCACAAGCAATCGGATTACCTTGCCCGCATCACGTGTCCATCGCTCTCTCATACCGCGAGGTGGTCGATACGCAGCAACCGGACGCGCGGTCATGCCAAGTTGAGTGCATTCCCGGACGTCGAGATCGCAGCAGATCAGCCGAGTTGGAACCGCTGTAGTCCGGCGCGGCCGAGAAGGATGCCTGTCGTTTCGGCCATCGCCTGAGCGGCCGGACCGATGCGGTAGCCAGTCAGCCGTCGGCCATTCGCGTCTTTGATGCGAGCCGGACGAGTGGTGGCCGTCAGTGCCGACCGAATCGCCCGTGATTGCCGCTGGAGGACCTGGTGTCCGGAGTCACCGACTTCGTCCGCGAACCAGCGTACGGCCAGCCTGCCGGCATCAAAGTACGCACCGCCTTCCAGGTGCTGGTACCCGGCGTCGTGATCACAGTACGTACCACCGGGATCATGTCGGCGCGTCGAGCGAAGGAGTTGCATGATGGCAGCGACTGGCGGCCCGTCCGGCAGCGGGACGCCATCGGCGAGCGTGACGGTTGATGGCAGGCTTGCGCCGATCGGTAGGTGCAGGAACGCCTGAACTCCGCGGCCGCCACAGGTCATCGCGTTCGCCAGCGAGCCGTGGAGGTGGACGGTGTGAAGTCCCAGCGGTCCTGGCTGCGAGCACTGCCACCCGGTGCCAGGGAACGTGTCGCGCAACGCCAGGTCGAACGCGCCTTCATCCTCGGGTAGCAACCAGGTTCCGACATTCATGGTCCGAGAGCCCGCGTATGCCATCACTCAGATGCTATGTCATGCCGATCGGCCATGATCCGGTGCTCTCTCATGCCGAATGGGCGGCTACGGCATTGCGGTCAGTGACCCAGGTCTGTGGCAACGGATGGCGGCTTCTGAGTTCACGTCGAGAAGATGCGCGCGACGCCCTCGCGAACGGCTGTCCAGTCCGTCGCAGGTACGAGCTGCATGGCGGCGGCCAGGGATCCTGAACGCTGCTGGTGTTCGTGGCGGAGCTGTTCGAGGTCGACTTGGATGTCTGGATCCAGCCCGCAGTCCTCGATCTCCGTGATGCGCCGGTCCATCGCAGCAATCAGTTCTCGGTCGAACTCCTCCACTGCTCGCAGGAACGAGTCGGTGGAGACGCTTGCCCGTCCTTGCCTCGGCACAGTGCAGTCAAGTCCGTGCTCGGCGGAGTGCCGCCAGTCGACGGTGATCGTGTCCCGGCCGGCGACCGACCGCCACCACAAGATGCATGGCGAGGCGACAAGGTAACTGGTGTACATGACGTGGCTGCTGTACCAGTCGAGCGCTGCCTCCGCGTCCTCGACACCTGCCCCGCACCAGGCATCCAGATCGCTGGTCATGTGATCGACAAGGTCCGCGGGCACCGGTTCCAGCAGAGACGGCAGCACTTCCAGAAGGTCCTCCCACAGCCGGACGACGTAGTAGTCGACCGGCTGTGGCTGCCCTGCAACGGCTATCACCCCAAGGCTCCACCTCGGCCAACGGCCTCAGACGGAAATGAAAACGGATCACCATGGCAGTGTGCTCACCACCTGGACTGCTGTCGAACAATTTGCCTCTGACGCCCCCTCATGCCGATGAGCGAGCGTCACAGAACTTAAGGTTCTCGGCGGCAAGAGATGCTGGGTGTCATGCCGTCCGAATGCACGTGGGCCACGCCTCGCGGTTGTCCGAGAGTTCGCTTGGCTGAGTGTCCGGTACGGACGCGCGTACTGGCAGCGTGCCTATCATGATCACTGGCCCGCGCCGGAAGGAGATCCACCCGTGACCACTTATCTGCTTGTACCTGGCGCCTGGCACGGTGGCTGGTGGTACGACCCCGTAGTCCCCGCTCTCAAGGAGGCCGGGCACACCGTCGTCGCGCTCACTCCCATGGGCCTGGATCCGGACGCGAACCCGCCACCACAGGTGATCACCCTGGACGACCATGTGCAGCAGGCCATCCAGGCACTGCGGGCAGTTCCCCCAGAGGTGGACGGCAAGCGCGATGCGGTCCTCGTCGGCCATAGCTACGGCGGAAGCATCATCAGCGGTGTCGCGGACGCCGAACGCGACCGAATCCGAGCACTGGTCTATCTGGACGCCCTGATCCCCGAAAACGGGGATTCCAGCTGGTCGATGACCAACGACGAGGAACATGGCTGGTACGTCGACGGGGCGGCCCGTACCGGAGCTTTCGTTGACCCCTTGCCGTTTTTCGACAAGCGGGCACGCCCGCACCCGCTGGCCACACTGATGCAAGCCTCAAAACTCACGGGGGCATGGCGCGGCGTACCCGTCAAGCACTATGTCGAAGCAACAGGTTGGCCTGGCGAATCCCCGCTCGCGGCGATGACGGCGAAAGCACGCGCCGACGAACAGTTCACTGTGCATACCTGGGACACCACGCACAACTTCATGCACAACGCTTCAGAGCTCGTCCTGAAGCTCATCATCGACCTCTAGCCGGGGCCCTTCGCGCAGGTGCCGCGACCCTCGGTACAGACCACATCCCGACGGTCGGCGGTGAGTCTCTTTCGGTGAGACGCGAGTGCCTCGTGGTCCTGCTTCACCTCGTGTGGCGGGTCAGCGCATCAGGACGCCGCCGTTGATGTCGTAGGTGGCGCCGGTGATGAAGCCCGCGGTGTCGGAGGCCAGGTAGGCGACGAGCCCGGCGATCTCGGCGGGCGCCGCGATGCGTCCGACCGGGATCTGGGCGGTGAGTTCCGCCTTCTTGTCCGTGCCGATGGTGTGCACCATGGGGGTTTCGATCATGCCGGGTGCGACGGCGTTCACGGTGACGCCATCGGGCGCGAGTTCGGTGGCGAAGCTGCGGGTCATGGCGATCAGCGCGGCTTTGGACACGCCGTAGTGTGCGCCGGTGGGGCGGGCTTGCTGGCCGGACAGTGAGGCGATGTTGACGATGCGGCCGAACCCGCGTGCTCGCATGCCTGCGGCGATGGTGCGGGTGAGGAAGAAGGCGGCGCGGACGTTGACCGCGAATACGGCGTCCCATTCGGTGGGGTCGATGTCCCATAGTCCGCGCATGGGCGCCGTGGCGGCGTTGTTGACGAGGATGTCGACCGGGCCGAGCTGCTGTACGGCCTCGGCGCAGGCGTTGTCGAGCCGGTCGAGGTCGGCCAGGTCCGCGGTGATCGCGACCGCGCGGGAGCCGAGATGTGCGGCGGTGTCGCGGTTGGCCTGTGCGTCGTGGTCGAGCAGTGCCACCTGCGCGCCGTGGGTGTGCAGGGCTTCGGCGATGGCGGCACCGAGGCCGTGGGCGGCCCCGGTGACCATGGCCGTCCTGCCGGAGAGGTCGAGGATGTTCATGTGGTGTTCCCGGGTGCTAGTGGGTGGCGAAGAACAGGTCGTGGCCGATGCGCGCGTCGATCTCGAGGTAGCGCCACAGCGGGAACCCGTCGACCCGCTCGGTGCGCACGATCCCGCAGACGGCCTGCACGGCGGTCAGGTCGGGTGCGTCGGCGAGGACATAGGAGACGGGCTCACGCGCGCCGGTGCCGACCTGGAGGAGGTCCTCGTCGAGGGTTCCGAGCACGGTGATGCCGAAGCGTTCGCCGAGCCGGTCGAACGCCGGCGGGAGCGCCTCGATGACCCGGGTCTGCTCGCCAGCCGGGGCGGCGTAGAACTCGCGGGTCACCCAGAGACGGAACAGGACACGCAGCTGACCGGATGTGGACATGCCGCTCCCTTCGCTTGCCACGCAGGCATTGGTAGAGGATTATCGAACTGTCACGACAGTATCAAACAGTTAGAAGGTTCTCTAAATGATGCGGGACACAGGGGCGCACCGCGCGGCCGCGGCGGACGCGGATCAGCCGGACATCGACGGGATCAGGCTTGACGCCGTACTGCAGGCCACGGCCGACCCGATCCGCAGGCACATGCTCGCGGTACTGGCCGAACGCGGTGAAGTGACGGCCGCGGAGATGAACCTGCCGGTGACCCGGGCCACCGGCAGCTACCACTGCCGGATCCTGCGCCAGGCCGGCTGGACACACACCCGGGTGCGTGGCCGGGAACGGTACCTGTCACTACGCCGCGAGGACCTCGACGAGCTCTACCCAGGCCTGGTGGACGCCGTGCTCGCCGCGGAACGGACCGAACAGACACGACCGAGATGAGCCACGACAACCAGACAGCCTCACGCCGTCCACGCAGAAGACGCGGAGAAGCCCGGCCGTTCCCGGAATGAGACCAGGCGTCCGGGCTCGTCACGTTCGATCAAGCGTTGCCGTGTTCAGCCGCACCCGCAGCCTATGGACGTGCGGCCGGATAGCAGGACGCCAAGCGAAAACCGTCGCGAGGACCGAGACACTCACGCCGCACTCGCCCGGTCCACCGAACCCGATCGACGACGTCCCCACACTCGACGACCAGGCGGTATTGCTGTCGCGTCAACTGTTCTCCGATCTCCCGGACAGGCAAGACTTGAGGCTCGTGGTTGTGCCGGACGCGGTCGCGTGGATCATGCCGTGGAACAGGTTGGCTCCGCCGAACGCGATCGAGGTTGTCGTCGCTCCCTCCGCAGGCCCACGCTACCCCTGAGAGCTCCCATGTCGAAACCTCTTCCCTACGGGCCCGGCCGATGACGAAGCCGCCCTGAGTTACGTCCGCGAAGCGTTAAGCCTGTCCCAACGAGGCAATTGGGAAGCCCTGCTGGCCGACGATCGCGTCTTGCAGACCTACCGCGCGCTCAAGAACTTCGACGCCAGGGCGGGCGAGAGATCCGTCCGGGAACGCGACGCGATCAAGCTCGCCGAACACCGGCGCGACGCCGGGCTGATCACCGCCGCCGAGTACGCCGATCACTATCGCCAGTTCACGACCTGGCGTAAACGAGCGAGTCGGTTCAACACCGTCTTGCACCAATACCTTGATCTGGCCGACACCGCCCTCTGGGCTCGCCTGCGACTGCTCCCCTGGCCCACCGCCGACGACACCGGCTACTGCCTCGTAGACGCGGTAGCTGCCGAACGAGGCCGCCGAACAGCCGCCCGGCACCACAAGAACAGCTTCATCCAGTACCAAGGCTCACACGTCACCGGCGAAAACGTCGACGTCGCCGACCTGCTCCTCGAAATCACCGACAACGCCCACCCGACCTGCGACCGCGGCCAGCTCGTCGAACTGTGGAACCAACGAACCCCGGACCTACTTGAATCAGACGCCGCGAAGGCTGCAGCGAGCAGGCAGAAGGGCTCCTACACCACCTATCGACTCCGCAGATCGCTCACTTTCCTGGAATCACAAGGAATGATCGACCGGAGCGCGCTGCTCTCACTACGCCGACAATGGGACATAGCACAATTCCCACTCGCCGACACTGAGCTATGAAGCGGACTTGTTCACCACTCAGTGTCGAACGAACCCGTTTGACACAGCGCCGAGTTCGTCGATGTCCGCACACCCAGCGCAGGGCACGGCATCTGCGAAAACATCGCAGAGAAATGGATGGAAGGCACCCTGCCGACCTCGCCTGCCACCCCATTCCACCCCAACGCGACAGGTATGGCACGAACCGGTGCCGTCGTGGCGGCCGCGATCGGGGCATGACACCGCACCGATACGGTGGTACTCGGACACGCTGAGAACTCACCGGGGGACGAGTTCCGTTGCCCACGGTTCGGCGACGGAACTCGTTGAGAGGAACGGTCAGTAGTTGAAGTCCGGTGCGTCGACGGGTACTACCGGCGGCCAAGGGTTGTCGTGCATCGCGTCATCGGTGATGGCGGTGCCGTGGAACCAGCCGTGTGTGTCGTCCGCCGGGGTGGTCTTCCGCGCGTCGATGTAGTCCAGGTGCAGCCACGACCAGACCTGATCCGGCGGGCAGGGCCCGGTTCGCCTGCTCGGGTCGCCGACCACGTCGGACTGGACGAACACGTCGAGGTGGTAGGCGGCGGAGAACCAGCGGGCGGTGTCACGCTCGGCAGGGCAGGTGTCGCGGTGCCAGGTCGTGCTCACAGCGTCGTCGCTGCCCAAGCCGCCCGCGCCGATCGACCGCGCGGCCATCCGGCGGACGAACCCCGCGGAGTCCCGCAGCGAGTCGAACAGTCCGCGGGCGACCAGTGCGTTGGCGTAGTGGCCGGGGCCGTTGACCGAGATCAGCAGCCCTCCGGGGACCCGGCGGTCGTGGTGGCGGCGCAGGTGCGCCCCGGTGTGGAACAGTTGCACGCTTCCCTTGAACACCCGCAGAATCCCGTCGGGCCCGCGCAGGGGGATCGCCTCGGTGTAGATGACCCCGGGCTGGACCGGCGCGCACTCGACGAGGTACAGCGAAGCGAGATCGGCGGCCACCCGCACCAGTTCAGGGCTCGGCATGGCGTGAGCGAGCCGTGGACTGTTGAACATGATCAGGAAGGCGCTGCTCTCACCGTCGGAAGCCAGCTCTTTCCAGTCTCGCCGTGCAGCCGCGACGCGTGCTGCCACCACCTCGGGCCCGGAGTCCATAGTGGACTCGTCAATCCAGCACAGGGTCATGCCCAGGCCCTTCGCCGCCGCACCGGACTTCGTCGCGACCCGGCCGAAGACGCAGGGCTGATGGCGGGCCACCCAGCCCATGAACGCCGCCCGCTTCACCTCCTCGGGCACGTCGGACAGCAACACCTCGTTCACCGCGTCGACGTCGGTACCGAACGATGTGTCTGCGGGGAAACACGGGAGACGGTCGAGCATGTCGGAAGAAAAGCCCACCCGCGCGGAAGTCATTTCGGCCTCGTCCCATCGTCAACGAAGATCAAGACCGAGCAAGCCTTGCCAATCCTGGGCACGTCCGCCAATACAGCCATCTGATCAGGTGAACGTCGACGAGGGACGACCTTCGTTCGTCACTATCAGCTCGACAGAGTGCGGCAAAGCTACAGGAACCTGGTACCGCGATCGTGAGCGTGATCGTGTGTCAGAGACCAGTCGTACCTCCCCACTGGCGGCCAGTTAGCGGGGAGCTATCTGGCCGCCAACGGCCACAGGGCGTCAATGCCGACGAGGTCCTCAAGCAGGGCGGAAGCCGAACGCCAGGCCGTCGACCACCCGGCCCGACACGCTGGCCTTACCTCACTTAACACTTCCCCTGCGAACAGGTGACCCGCGAACATTCAGCGGACTGCGACGGTCTCGGCGACCGGTTCTCCGCCTGACTGACGCAGACAGCATGCGAGTCAGGATCACGAGCGGTGATCCGGCCGCCAGGCGCACACGCGGGATAGCTGATCGGGCTCGTGTCAATGCTGGATGCCCACAGGCGACGGCACAGATGCAGCAGATTGCCGACACTCAGCGCAGGAACACAGTCCCTTGAGGGAACGCCGACACCAACGCGTTCCAAGATGAACAAGGTGTCCGCGTTGCCCAACAGCACCCAGCCACCGCCCGACAGACGGACTTTACACTCCAGGGCGAGGTAGAACCCCAGCGATCGCCCCAGATGGAAGGTACGAATACGTCGCATATCCGGGGGAACCGACAAGGCCACCAGGGCGGTACTGCTCACAACGATCAACACTCCTGACAAGGCCGGTACGGGTGTAACCCGCCACGGTCTGGAGCGGTGACGGCACCGGCCCTGGTGATGGGACCGAGCCAACTGGCCGTCGGCACATACAGTTGCATCCACCAAAGCGCGACGCAAGCAGCCGCCCCTTGCGCGCCACTGCCGCCCTCGCCGCAGGATCGACGGCCATTCCTTACCTGACAGGCTCTCTCCCGGCTGCAACGCATAGAGTCGAAGGGCATCCACCACGCGGAGTTGACCCGAACGTGTCTGCACAAGCCACTTCATCGTCGCGGCGGGCATCGTCGCTGGTTTCACCCTAATGCCAGGACGAGCTGTCGGTGCCGCACGAGGTGAACAGCGTTTCGACGAACCGCATCTCGTCTGCGCGGGGCTGAGACCGGCAGATATTTCAACTGCCATTTTTTCGGGCAGGCCCGATGATCGCCGAAAGCCGGCAATCAGGGCCGAGCGTTGGCGCGCTGGTGCCACTAGGGGAAGTTGAACCACACGTGTGGCGGGAAGGAACAATTTGACGACCATCTTGATCTGCGACGAGCGACGTATTGTCCGGGAAGGACTCACCCGGGCGCTGTCCTCGGTGCCGGGAGTCAACCGCATCGATCATGTCGTGCATGGCGATGAGCTGCACGCGAGATACTCCCGACAGCCTGCCGACGTCGTGCTCATGGGAACCCAGCGTGCGGTGCCATCCGGACTGGAAGCCACCCGGCTACTCGTCTCGGCGAATCCAAATGCCAATGTCCTCGTGTTCGGCGCACCCGATGACGCCGCCACCATCGCCGCGGCGATCGCCGGCGGAGCCCGCGGTTACCTACGCTGGGATGCCTCACGGCCAGAACTCGTCGCGGCGGTAGCCCAGACGCTCGCCACCACCCCCGTGTCGGCCCCTCGGCAATCGCTGGATCCTGGAGTCCGGCTGACACAGCGCGAGATGCAGGTCCTGCAAGGAATGAGCCGAGGCAGAAGCAACGGACAGATCGGCCGCGAGCTATACCTGGCCGAAGACACAGTGAAAACTCATGCCCGCCGCCTGTTCGGAAAACTCAGCGTGCACGACCGCGCTCAAGCCGTCGCGCACGGATTCCGACGCCACCTGATTTCCTGAAAGCTCCGTTTTATACCTGAGCTGCACCTGACCGGCGGTACAGGTGAAGTTGGCGCCGATCTGGGTGCGGCCCGGCGGGAGCGCCCACGCCTGCGCGGGCTCCAGAAGAGCGAAGCCCGCCGCGGTGCCCACACCGATCAACGCGCGGCCCGCCCGGGCTGCCGTGCTGGTACGTGCTGTCGATCTCATGATCAACCTTCCCGCCTGGGAAGGGGATCCGGGACTGCTGCCTCGGACCTGCGAGGTGGTGTGGATGACCGAGGATTCCGGAGTCTTGCCGCTTCACAGTTCCGCGTCGAGGCGATCTCCCCGGATGACGGCGACGGGACACTCGGCGTGGGCGACCAGCGCCTGGCTGGTCGACCCGAGGAGCATGCCCTCGAATCCACCGCGCCCCCGGCTGCCGACGACGAGAAGCCGCGCCCCCACACCGATTTCGAGCAACGTGCGGACAGGCCTTCCCTTGCGGACGACGATCTCGACCGGAACGTCCGGGTACTTCTCCCGCCAAGGGGCTACCTGCTCCTCGGTCGACTTCCTGTCTGCGGCCTCGATCTCGGCCGGGTCGACGGCGAGGAAATGCAGTCGGATCGCGCCGTGGTCGACCAGTTCCGACCAGGTCCGGACAACGGCCAGGTGAGCGTTCCACAACCTCGCTTCGTCGAACGCGAACCCGAGGGCAGCCTCGCTGACCGGCGAACCGTCCGTGCCCACGACGACCGGTCCCGCCTGCGGCACGGCACCGTCCGGTCGCCGGTCCCGGGCCACGACGATCGGGCAATGGCCGTGATGGGCGAGCGCGACCGCGGTGGAGCCCACCAGCATCCCGGTGAAACCGCCGAGTCCTCGCGATCCGAGCACGACCGTCGTCGCCCTCGCCGACTCCTGGATCAGGGCCGCCGCCGGATTCCACTCGCGGACCGCGGTCTCGACGACGAGACCCGCGTGTCTGGCGAGCACTGCGTCCTTCACCTCGGAAATCCATGCTCGGCCGCGGCTCTCGAAACCCTCACGGACCCCTTCGAACGAGGGGACCACCCCCGGCATCTTCACGACCGGGATCGTGAACACGTGGACGAGCCGCAAGGGCAGCCCGCGTTTCGCGGCCTCGTCCGACGCCCAGATCGCGGCGGTCTTGGCAGACCGTGACCCGTCGATCCCAGCGACGATGGATCTCTCCGTGCCGACCGGCATTTTCACTCCTCATGTTTCGGCTTCGTTCGACGATGGGCCTGCCGGTCGCTGACGGCCGGAATTCACCCGCCTGCTCCGGCGATGTCACCACGACCACCCTCGGATTCCCACCGGGCGAGGGCGTTCTCCGGTGTGGGCCGCGCGCCGAACTCGTCGAGGAGCATCTCCGGGCCTGCCACGTTGTTCTGTCCGGAGGCCGCCACCAGAACACCCTCGGCGGCCACCGTGTCCGCCTCCGGCGGGATGACCAGAAGCGTGAGACGGCGCATGTTCCCGCCGGTCACGTGCACGATATGAACGTTCTGCGAGTCGATTCCCTCGAGTTTGACCAGCCGCCCCTGGCAGATCATCTCGCGGACCGTGACTTCCCAGCCCGGCAACGGGAACGCCACCCGCCACACCGGGCCGATCCGGTCGTTGAGCGCCGTCGCGAGTTCGGGTACCTCGGCTGTCAGGTCACGGGACCTGGGCCACCAGGCTCCGTCGACACAACCGCTTTCCGAATTACGAGGCTTGATCCTCAGCCGTTCGGCGGCGTCCGGGGTGTGGGAGTCAGCACGCATGTTCGGCTCCGGTCTCCGGCCGTGAAGACCGGCGTCAATGAAGAACCGAAGGTGACATCGGTCGTTGCCCGACACACGAAATACTCTCGGCATTTCCACTGTACAGAGAAATACGCGTAGTAGCGCGGCAACAATTCACCCGCTCCGGTTCACACTACGGAAACGGCGTACAGTGGTTTTTGGCCAACGGGAAAGAAGGCGCCATGACCGCCGATCGGAAAGACCTGAACCTGATCGCCGAACGACTCCGTCTCGGCGGCGGGTTTTCCGCCTCCGAACGCGAGTGGGTCGCCGAACGGCTGGCCGCGCTCGGTTCCAGGCTGCGTTCCTTCAGCGAAGGCCAGGTCGATCTCGAAATCAGTGTCAAGGGCCGGCGCGGAGCGGGACAGCAGCTCACCCTCGAATGCCGGCTCCATCGCCTTCCCGGCCTGCATCTGGTGGCCGGGTCTTCGGCACCGGACCTGCCCGTCGCGCTCAACGAGGTTCGCGCCGACATGATCCGCCAGGTGGACCACGCGAAGACTCGCACCGAACCGCGGCACAACCGCGCGCTGCGGCACGCTCCGGTCCCGCCTGCGTCAGGAGCGTGACAGTGCGGCGCGAGAAGCCGATCGGTCATGGCAAAGCGAGACGGAAGATCTTGCGGACGACCGAGCCGAGTTGTTTCGACAGGGAGCCGGTGTTGTAGGGCAGGCCTTGCTTCTCGCAGATCTCCCGTACCTCGGCCGCGATCCGCGGATAGCGGCGGGACGGGATGTCCGGGAACAGGTGGTGTTCGATCTGGTGGCTGAGGTTCCCGGACAGCAGGTGGAACAGCGGGCTTCCGGTGATGTTCGCGGAGCCGAGCATCTGGCGCAGGTACCACTGCCCCTTGCTCTCGTTTTCGCTCTCCTCTTCGGTGAACACCTCGGCGCCGTCGGGGAAATGACCACAGAAGATGATCGAAAACGCCCACAGGTTGCGGATCAGGTTCGCGCCGGCGTTCGCCGCCAGTGTGACGGGGAACAGCGGGCCGGTCAGCGCGGGGAAGAGCAGGTAGTCCTTGCCCGCCTGCCTGCCCACCTTGCGCAGCATCGGGCCGAGCAGCGGGCGGACGTCCGCCCATGACCGGCGGCCTTGCACGATCCGGTCCGCTTCGAGGTCGTGCAGCATGATCCCGTACTCGAAGAACACCGCCTGCGCCGCCGCGTAGAGCGGATTGCCCAGGTAGTAAGGATTCCACGTCTGGTCCTCGGTGATCCGGATGATGCCGTAACCGACGTCGCGATCCTTGTCGAGGATGTTGGTATAGGTGTGATGCATGAAATTGTGCGAACGGCGCCACTGCTCACCCGGGCAGACCATGTCCCATTCGAAGGTCCGCGAATTCAGCGTCGGATCCTTCATCCAGTCGTACTGACCGTGCAGGACGTTGTGCCCGATCTCCATGTTGTCCAAGATCTTCGACAACGCCAGCGCGCCCACACCGGCGATCCACGCAGGCGGGAACCAGCCCGCGAACAGCAGCACCCGACCCGACACCTCACTGAGCCGTTGCACCGCGACGACCCGGCGAATGTAGTCGGCGTCGTCCGCGCCGAGATCCGCCACCACACGCTGTCGCAGCGCATCCAGTTCCTTGCCGATGAGCTCCACCTGGTTCTGGTCGAGTCGGCGGGTCGTCGTGGTCATGGGGCGTCTCCTTGCCGTGGTTCGGGTTCCCGGTCGAGGCCGGGTTCGGGTGGGCCGGACTCCGCGGGTCTGCTCGCGCGGACGTCTGCCGGGACGACGTGTTCGTCGGCCTCGCTGCGCAAAGACCGGATGGCGGAGTTGAGCACCGCCAGCAGGGGCACGGCCAGCAACGCCCCGGCGATGCCACCGACGAGCAGCCCGGTCGCGATGGCCAGCACCACCGCGAGCGGATGGAGCTTCACCGCACGTCCGAGCAGGAACGGTTGCAGCAGATGGCTTTCCAGTTGCTGGACGACGAGGACGACGCCGAGCAGGATCAGCGCCGGGACGAGACCGTTGGCGACCAGCGCGATCAGGACCGCGACCGTGCCCGCCACCACCGAGCCGATGATCGGCACGAACGCGCCGAGGAACACCAGCGCCGACAAGGGCACGGCCAGCGGAACACCCAGCACGGCCATGCCGACACCGATGCCGACCGCGTCCACCGTGGCGACCGCGATCGTCGCCCGCACGTAACTGACGAGCGCCGCCAGGCTCCGCCGCCCGGCGACGTCGGCCCGGGTCCGCGTCGCGGCGGGCGCCGCGCGCAGCAGGTACGCCCAGATCCCGGGCCCGTCCGCGAGAAGGAAGATCAAGACGAACAACACGAGCAGCGCCTGCGCCAGCACTCCGCCCACCGTCGCCGCCGTGCTCAGAGCCCCTGAGGTCAGACCGGTCCGGGAATTGGTCAGCGTGGTCACCAGGTCGTTGACCGAATCCCTGAGTTGTGCGGCGCTGAGATGGAGCGGGCCGGTGGTGAGCCAGTGCGCGACGGCGTCGACGCTCTTCGTGAGCTGGACCCGCAGGGCCGGAAGGCCGTTGACGAACGTGAGCACCACGAAGGTCAGCAGGCCGCCCAGCACCGCGAGCCCGCCGACCACGACCATCACGACGGCGAGGCCGCGGGGAACCCTGTGGCGGGCGAGGAAGGTCACCGCGGGAGCGCGCATCGCGGCCAGCAGCAAGGCGATCGCCACCGGCACGACCACCGCGGCCAGAAAGCCGGCGACCAGACCGAGCACGTACAGGGTCGCGCCGACGACGAGCAACCGCCACCCGAACTCCGCGGTCACCCGCAAAAGGTGCGGCACCACCAGCCGGGCATCGTCGGGAACGTTCGGCTCGTGCCGGGGATCGGCCATGAGCAGGCCTCTCGTGCGCTGCGGACGGCTCGTCGGCTCATTCGGTCGTCACTGTGACGACACCGAACGTGCGCCGCCGGGTCCGGAGCAGTCCCTCAGATCATCGGGCGATGGCCGCTCCGCTCCTGAAGGCAACGATGTGCTGTCTTCGACGATAGCCCCCCGCACCCCCGGAAAGCAGGGTCAGTACGACTCCCCTGGCCGGGGCAGGGCGAACCGGCGGATCAGCATCGTGGCCAGTGACCCGATGCCCAGCCACACGATCGCGGCGAGGCCGCTGTTGAGCAGCACTCGGAACTTCGCGTCGTCCGGGGTGAACAGGTCGTCGAACCCCAGCGAAACGCCGGCGGCGAAACCTCGGACGAACTCGGCCACCCCGTTCGCGGGGTTGGCCTCACCGAAAACCAGCACGATCCACGCCGCGAGCACCGTCGCGAAGAGTCCACAAAGGACTCTGACGATGGTGCAGGAGACCGACACCGTCCTCCGCCGGCTCCATCGCGACCGATCGCGCTCGGCGCTGTCGGTGAACGGTTCGAGCTCCGCCATGATCCTCGTTCCCTGTCTCTCGGAACGCGACGCGTGGCGCCATCGCCATCCCGCCGCCTGGCCGGTCATCGGCGCACCCGCCGGCGAGGCTTGGACTTGAGGAGTCCTCCGCTGATCGCGTGCTGGATCACCAGGAGCAGTACCGATCCCACGATCGCGGTCGCCCAGGTGACGAGGTCGAAGAACCCCTGTGTGACGTCGATCCCGAGGTAGGCAGCCGCGATCCAGCCACCAAGGACGGCCCCGGCGACCCCAACGAGAATCGGGACGACGAGACCGTGCTTCGCTCGGCCACCCGACAACGACTTGGCGATGGCGCCGGCGACGAGGCCGAGCACGATCCAAGCGAGAATGCCCATGACGACTCCTTGGCGAACAAGCGGTTCGAGCCTGAGACGCCGAGGTCCGGGGCGAAACCCGATACACCACGATCCGTTCCGCCGGTTCCGGACGGCCGATCGGGCGTTACCGTTCAGCGTAGTCCCTGAACCCGGCACCGCGACCGTCGATGCGCGACCGGTACCTCAAACCACGAAACGAGATCGGACGCAGATCTTTTACCCGATTACGCGGTAGAATCCCGACGACAGCGCCGGAGTGCACCAGACACCAGCCCTCGCGACGATCGACCTTCACACTGGCCGCACCTGTCCCTCGACCGCTTTGATGGCGTCTCTGTGGACAGTCCAGGCCCTGGCCGATCTCGAACTCCGCACGCTGCCCTTCATCCAGGGACTTCTCAAGCGCTGACCCACCTGTGCACCCGCCGGAGCCGAGGCTCGCACAGCGACTGACGGGCTCGGTGAGTTGTGGGGGGGGGGGGGGGGGGGGGGGGGGGGCGCCCCCCCCCCCCCCCCCCAGGGGGGGGGGGGGGGGGCGCCGAGGGGCCGGCGG
>NZ_JBVJLY010000027.1:15109-43683 GCF_055584485.1 Amycolatopsis sp. NPDC102522
CCCGCCCGGCCCGCTCCCCCCCCCCGCCCCGTGGGGTGGGGTTTGTTGGGGCCCCCCCCCCCGCCCCCCCCCCCCCCCCCACAACTCACCGAATTCACTTGAGGCGTACCGGAAGACTCGTATGCCCGTTCGAAATGAACGACGGCGTCTTCTCCAGTTCGGAGACCTCCGCCGCCAGGGCCAGCTCGGGGAACCGTTCGAACAGCGCCGGTAGTGCGAGTTCCGCCTCCAGCCGCGCCAAGGGCGCACCGAGGCAGTAGTGCACCCCGTGCCCGAACGACAGGTGCTGGCTCTTCGACTCCCGCGAAAGCCGGAACTCGTCCGCGTCGGAACCGTGCGCCTCGGGCGAGCGGCCCGCTGCCGCGTACGAAGCCAGGATCGCTTCGCCCGCCTTGATGCGCACCCCGTCGATCTCGATGTCTTCCACCGCGTACCGCAGCGGAAGGTTCGCGATCGGTGCCTGCCACCGCATGGTCTCGTCGATCACCTCGGCCCAGGTGTGCTCCCCGGAGCGCACCTTCGCCAGCTCGTCGGGATGCGTCAGCAGCGCCAGGATCGCGTGGTGCAGCAGGTTCACCGTGGTCTCGTGCCCGGCCGAGATCATCAGGATCAGCGTGTCGATCAGCTCGGCCTCCTCCAGCACCGAACCGTCCTCGTCCCGCGCGGCGATCAGGCCGCTGGCGAGGTCCTCGCCGGGGTTCTCCCGCCCGTTCGCCACCAGCTGCCCGAGAATCCCGTACATCAGCACGCCGTTCGCCTGCGCCTCTTCGGCGCTGAGCGAGGTGTTGAACACCCCGTCCACCGCGCGCCGCAGCTCCGGCCGGTGCTCCTCGGGCACGCCGAACAGCTGGCAGATCACCTCGATCGGCAGCGGATAGGCGAAGTTCTCCCGCAAGTCCACCGAATCCGGCCCGGCGGCGAGCCGGTCCAGCAGGCCGGTGGTCAGCTCCTCGACCCACGGCCGCAGTGCTTCCACTCGGCGCGGGGTGAACGCCTTCGACACCAGCGAACGGAGCCGCCGGTGGTCGCCACCGTAGGCGGTGAACATGTTCTGCACCGAGACCCAGATTCGCAGCGGCCAGTCCTCGGGGATCTCACCGTCGCGGTAGGCCGCCCAGTGCAGGTTCGGGTTCTTCGACACCCGCGGGTCGGACAGCAGTTTCCGCAGCAGTTCCGGCTGGGTTACTGACCACGCCACCACTTCGCCAGGGAGTTCCACCAGTGTCGCGGCTCCTTGGGCGCGGAGTTCGGCGCCTTCGGTGTGGATGTCACGGCCGTTGGGATCGAGGACGAACGGGCGGGCTGGTGCCATGGGTGCTCTCCTGTCGGGTCGGGAACGGGACTGGCCGGTGCGACGACGGGGGTGAACAGGACCGGGAGACCGGCCAGCGCGCGGTGGAACGGGCCCGGCCGCCAGCGCAGTTCGGCGTCCGGCACGGCCAGGCGCAGATCCGGCAGCGCGTCGAGCAGGGTCTCGATGGCGGTGGTGGCGATCAGCCGCGCCGGGCCCTGCGCCGGGCAGGAGTGCACCCCGGCGCTCCAGGCGATGTGCGCCCGGTTACCGGCCCGCTGGGCCTCGCCCAGCTCGGGATCGGTGTTGGCGGCGGCGAAACTGATCATCACGGGCTCGTCGGCAGGCAGCCGCGCGCCCATCAGGTCGGCCGCCGGATAGGGGTAACCGGCGGAGTAGTTGGCCATCGGCGGGTCACTCCAGAGGATCTCCTCCAGCGCGTCCTCCACGTGCAGGCTGCCGCCGGCCAGGTCTCCGGCGAAGCGCTCGTCCACCAGCAGCAGCCGCAGCCCGTTGGCGATCAGGTTCTGCTGCGGTTCGGTACCCGCGCCCATCAGCAGCACCAGCTGGTGCAGCATCTCCTCGTCGGTCAGCCCTGAGGGATGCGCCATCATCCACGAGGGCACGTCCTGGCTCGGCTGCCGCCGCTTGAGCGCCAGCAGGTCCAGCATGGCCGCGGTCAGCTCGGCGTTGGCGCGCTCCGGGTCCACCATGTCGAAGATCCCGCGCATCCCCGCGGTGAGCCGCTCGCCCAGTTCCGGTGGGCAGCCGAAGAGGTGGTTGAACACCTGAAGGGAAAGGGTTCCGGCGTACTCGGTGAGCAGGTCCGCCCGGCCGTTCCGGGAGAACTTCGCGATCAGGTCCCGCGCGGCCTTCTCCACATAGTCCAGAAGGGCGTGCGGGTTCACCCGCGAGAGGCTGTCGGTGACCGCGCTGCGGTAGCGCGCGTGCACCGCGCCGTCGGTGAACAGGCAGTTCGGCCGGTAGCCCATCATCGGCATCACCGGGTTGTCCGGCGGCTGAGTGGCCTGCCAGCGGCGCGGGTCACGCGGATAGGTCTGCGGGGAGCGCAGCACGTCCAGCGCCGCCTCGTAGCTGAGCACCAGACTCGCGTTCACCCCCGGCGACAGCTCGACCGGCGCGACGTGGCCGTGTTCCTTGCGCAGGCGCGCGTAGACCCTCGCCGGGTTCGCGGCGAACTCCTCGTCGTAGAGCGGGGTGCGCGTCGCGTGAGCGGGACAACCGGGGGGCGGGATGGCGGGAACGGTCACGAATGCTCCTGGCGGCCGGGAGTGAACAGGTAGTCGACCAGGCTGATCAGCGCCGAGGCGGCGGACGCGCGATCGCGGGCGTCACAGGTGACCAGCCGGGTCTGGGGTAGCAGATCGAGCGCCTCGCGCAGCTCGGCGTCGGGGAAACGCGGCGCGCCGTCGAACTGGTTGACCGCCACCGCGTAGGGCAGGTCCAGTTCCTCCAGCAGGCCCATCACGTCGAAGGAGTCCTGCAGGCGGCTGGGATCGACCAGCACCAGCGCCCCGAGCGCGCCGTGGGCCAGGTCCTTCCACATCTGCGTGAACCGCTGCTGGCCAGGGGCGCCGAAGAGGTAGAGCACCACCTCGTCGCTCAGTGTCAGGCGCCCGAAGTCCATGGCCACCGTGGTGGTGTCCTTGCCGCGCACGCCGGACAGGTCGTCGACCAGTGCGCCCGCCTGGGTCATCCGCTCCTCGGTGCGCAGCGGGCGGATCTCCGAGAGCGTGCCGACAAAGGTGGTCTTCCCCACCGCGAACGGGCCGACGATGAGGATCTTCACCGAGGTCCGGACCGTGGCGGGAACGTATCGGTCAGGTGAGAGCACGGAGGCCATCGAGTACCTTCTGCAGGAGTTGCTGGTCGGGGACTTCGGTCTCGCGCACCGCGGCCCGTGCTTCGATGTGCCCGCTGTCGAGCAGGTCCGACAACAGCACCTTGATGACGCTGGTGGGCAGCTTGAGATGCGCCGCCACCTCCGCGACGGCCAGTGCGCCGCCCCGGCACAGCTCCATCACCCGCCGTTTTTCCGGGCTCAGCCCGGTCACCGGCGCCCAGGTGGCCAGCACCACGGTGGCCACGTCCAGGGTGTTGCGGGTCGGATGGGCCCGGCCCTCGGTGACCACGTGCGGCCGGACCAGCGCCCGTTCCCGCCGCTGCCCGCTCATGCCGGGCTGCCAGATCCCTCGGTCGGAAAGCGCGGCGGCGCGGTGAGTTCCTGGCCGAGTCTCTGCACCAGCTCTTGCAAACGCGAGGAAACGCCCTCGATGTCCACCCGGCCGGTGGTGGACACCGCGACGTAGGCGCCCTGTCCGGCGGAGGTCAGGAAGACGAACCCGCCGTCGAATTCGATCAGCGTCTGCCGCCACTGCTCCGGCGGCTGACGGCAGAACTCGCCGGTGGCGCGGGCGAGCGACTGGAGCCCGGAGACCGCGGCGGCGGTGCGCTCGGCGTCCTCCACGGTGATTCCCTGCGAATGGGCCATCAGCAGGCCGTCGGCCGAGAGCAGCACCGCGGAGATGGTCTCCGGCATCTGCAGGGCCTGGTCGAGCATCCAGCCCAACCGGTTGTTGGTGGTGACGGAGCTGCTCACTGGAAATCCCTTTCGTCATCGGTGGAAGAAGCGCGGCCCTGGCGGGTGCCGCGCTGCCAGGCCGTGGCCGTGGCGACCGGGCTGTGGTTCACCGGGGACTCGGCCGGTTCCGGCGCGGCGGGCGGCTGCACCGGAACCGACAACGTGGTGGTGGCCGCCCCGGTCACCGGAGCGCGTCGGCGACGGCGGGGCAGGCCGTGCGCGGTGGTACCCAGTTCCTCGGCCGGTTCGGCCGGCTGTGGTTCCGGCGCGGGAACGCGCACATGCGGGGCCGGACTGGGGGTGATCGCGGCCGGGCTGGCAGGCGCGGCCAGCGCCGGGACTTCCTGCGGTGCCGGCTCCGGGACGGCGGCGCGGGTGAGCAACTCGCTCGGCAGGAACAGCACCGCGCGCACCCCGCCGAAGGGCGAGCGCATGTCCACCGAGACGCGGAAGCCGTAGCGGCGGGAAAGCACGCCGATGACGGCGAACCCGATCCGCGGCGGCACACCGAGCGCGGCGATGTCCTGACCGCCGTGGCCTTCCAACAGCCGGCCCGCGCGCTGCACCGCTTCCACCGTCATGCCGACCCCGGCGTCGTCGATGACGATCGCCAGCCCGTTGTGCGCCTGCTGGAAGCTGACCTGCACGGGCGAACCGGGCTGCGAGTGGCGGGCGCCGTTGTCCAGCAGCTCGGCCACCGCGAGCACCACCGGTTCCACGGCCTGGCTGACCACCGCGGTGTCCGAAGGCGCCGGGATCTGCACGCGCGCGTAGTCACGGATGCGGCCGGTGGCCCCGCGCACCACGTCGGTCAGGGTCGCGGCGGAGCGCTGCAGGCCCGGCCACGAACCGCACAGCACGGCGGTCGCCTGGGCGCGGCGGCCCAGCTGCGAGTTCGCGTGGTCCAGGCCGAGCAGACCATCGAGCACGTCGGGATCGTCGTGGTGCTCCTCCATCGCCGAGATCAGCACCTGCTGCTCCCCCGCGAGGTTCTGCACCGTGCGCATCATCGCGCGCAGGGTGGCGGCGGCGGATTCGGCGGCGTTGCGGCGGGTCTGGCCGGTCAGCTCGCTGATCGCCACCAGCAGTTCGCGGTGGGGGTCCTCGCCGTTGAAGGCACGCAAGGGGCCGGGCACGGTCACGGCCTGGTTGGTCTGCCCCTCGACGATCGCGGGTAACCGCCTGTGCAGCAGGTGCCTGTCCTCCTCCTCACGGGCGCGGAGTTCGGCCAGCAGCTGCTCACCACGACGGCCGGCGTTGACGGTGACCCGGCGCTGGCGCACCAGCAACAACGCGAAGGCCGCGGCGAGCAGCGAGACGCAGACCAGCGCTGCCGTCAGCAGGGGGTACTCCATGAAATCCTCACGATCGACAGGGCAAGGACGCCTGGGCCGAGCCGGGGGATCATGCGGCAGCTCCACGGCAGCGGGGATCGAAGGACGTCATCAGCAGCGAGTACCGTAGCGCAAACACGCCGTGAGCGGCAGCCGCTTCCCGCGGGAAAAGTGGTTCTGTGCAGGGGGCCGGCTCTTTGTCGAACTGGCCAAGATTCTCGCTCCCGAGCACGACACCACCACCTAGCGGCTTGCCGGGCCCCTGACTACGCCAACCGATGACCCGGGCCCCGAAGTCCGATCGGCAGCCCGGGTCGTCGATGCCTACCGGCAGGCGTGGAAGCCGGCGCTGGAAACCGGTTCCCGCCCACAGCAGGCGATCGCGCCGGTAAGGACTCGGTCATTGCCGCCTCTGGACCGCATGTCCGAAAGTTCTGGCGCCGAGCCTGCCGGGAGTCCGGCTCCGCGATCGCCACAGCCGGGTGGAAGACGGCTGAATTCACCCGTTCGGCATACAAACGGGCCCGGTTCATGATTGATTGTGCGCGCACGTGTTCAAGAGAGAACTGGGGATGTACAAGTGAAGAAGAAGATCGCGGCAGCCGCCGCCGTGATGGGCGCGCTGGCGTCAACGATCGCGTTCGCGCAGCCTGCCAGCGCGGGCGTCGACCCGACGTACTCCTACGAGTCCAGCTGGCCGGAAGAGGGCGACTGCCAGATCAACGGCTACTTCGGCCGGCAGAACGGCCGATGGTCGGCCTACTTCTGCTCCGCGTCGAGCTGGTCGTGGGACCTCTACATCAAGCCGTAGCCCGCGATAGCGTGGGAACCTGACGGACCACCAGAACCTTCGACGCGATCGTCGCCGGCCCGAAAGACGGCAAGCCTGCCTTGCCGCTTCACGGTTTTCCCGAGGCGACGATCGTGTGGGAGGACCAGGTCGAACGCCTGGCCCGCGAAGGACTCCGTGCGCCGCGGCCACTCCCCCGGCCTCCGGCGGAAACCCGCTCGGCCGCCGCAGACCACAAAAAGCCAGGCCTCGACCGGACCCAAGCCGGTCTGTTGGTTCGGGAGAGCGTGCTGCCGCTACAGAGCAGGCGGCCCCGCTCCCTGGAGGGAACGGGGCCGCCGATCACGCGGTCAGTTGACGTACACCGAGTAGCCGATGCCACCCGATCTGGTGCCGTCGGCTGTGGTGCCCCGCACGATGACCGAGTAGATGCCTCGCTCCGGTGGGGTCCACGTCATCGTCCCCGCACCCGAACCGTCCGCCGGCACGGTGGTCTCCTCTGTCACGGCACCCCGGTCGTTCCGGACTTGGTAGGTGTACGAGACGATGCCCGGCATACCCGGCGTGAAGGTGAACGTCCCCGGCACACCAGTACCGCCCGACCACTTGCTTTCCGGGTATTCCTTGGACGACACGTACGGCGCGCTCAAGATGTTGAGGTAGTACGCCTTCTCCTGCGAGGAGACGTTGTCGGCCGTCACCGTACGCACCCGCAGGTTGTGGTAGGCCGTGCCTTCCGGTGGCAGCGGCGGAGTCCATGCCAGCACGGAGCGCCCGTTCTGAGCGGCCACCTGCTGGAACGGACCCCAGTCGAACGAGTACTCGAACGCCACCGCGCCCGGCTGGCGGGCTTCGAACGTGAAGGTGCCGGGGAACACCCGCCCGTTCGCCTGGAACTCCTTCGAGGTCACAGTTGGATCGTTCGTCACTGTCCACGTGATGTTGTCCGTCGACGACCACACACCCGCCGTGTTCTTCGCACGCACCACCATCTCGTAGTCGCCGATCCTGGGTGGGGTGTAGCTCACCGTCGCGGTGTTCCCGCTGACCGGCACGGTCCACCTGGTCGCCGGGTCCGCCGTCAGCCAGTACTCGAACTCCACGGCGTTCGGCATCGGGGTGGTGAACGTGAACTTGCCGGCTCTGCCCTCCGTCCCGATGTCGCCCTCGTGGCCGATCGCCGGTCGCCAGGTGTTGAGCGACAACCGTTTCTCCGTCACCGGGGACAGCCCGCCGGACGCGTCGCGGGCCTGGACCCGCAGCAGGTTCTGGTCGGCCGAGGTGAACTCGACCGGCAGCGTGGCGGTTCCGTCGGCGTTCGCCTTGACCGTCCACTTCGTACCCTCGGCACTCGCGAACCAGTAGTCGTACTCGACGACGCCCGGCATTCTCGGGGCTGCCGTGTAGGTGGCCGAGGTGCCCAGGTCGACGTTTCCGGGCCCGCTCACCACCGGTGACGCATCGACGAGGAACCGGTACTCGCGTTCCGGCGACTTCACGCCCGAGGTGTCGGTGCTGCGCACGAACAGCACGTGATCACCACCGGTGGCCGGCGTGATCGTCACCTCGGCGACGCCGTCCTGGCCGGCCGTGACGGTGGCGGACGCGCCGTCGTCCAGCCGGTAGTCGTACCCCACGACGTTCGGCATCCCCGGCGCGAACCGGAACGCTCCCGGCACGCCGATGCCGCCGCCCGGACCGCCCTGCGGCGGGTAGCGGTCGGACGTGACCGTCGGCCGCGTCTCCTTGACGAGGAACGAGTAATAGGTGCTGAGCGAGAGGTTGCCCGCCCGGTCCCACGCCCGTACGACCACCGACTGCCAGCCGTTGGCCGTCGGCGTGAAGCTGACGGTGGCCTTGCCGTCGGGGCCTGCGGCGATCTCTCGCGTGTTCCCGCCGAAGTTGTAGTCGTACCGGACGACGTCGGTGGAACCGTTGGGAGAGAAGGTGAACTCGCCCGCCACACCGACTCCGCCGCCCTCGGCGCCCTCCGGGTACGTCGAGGAGACGACGGCAGGCGCGTTCGGATCCGTGCGGTCGACGGTGAACCGGCACGGGGCCGTCGTGGCCGACTTCGCACCCCAGCTGTCCTGTGCGTACACCTCCCACGCGTAGGTACCGTCGGCGAGACCAGAGATGTCCGGGTAGGCCGCGGCGGGGCTGCCCGACCCGGCACCTGTGCGCCGTTGCGACGGGTCCGTCACCGGCCACCACGTGAACTGCCCGGACGTGGAGTCGCCGTCCGGGTCGGATACCTGTGCGCTCAACTCCAACTCGCGGCTCACCAGCGCGCCGGTGCCGTCCTTGGCACAGGGTTCGCCGTTGGTGCGGGGGGCGGTCGGCGTCGCGGGCGGCGCGTTGTTGACCACCCGTAGCGTCGCCGGGGCCTTGATCAGCCGATAGAACGCCGGGTCCGCCTCGTGGGCTTCGGCGACGCGGAAGCCCAGAGTGAGATGACGGACCTTGTGTTTGACCGCGTCCCGCACCGCGGTGGTGACGTCGAACGTGGCGTCGTTGTCGACGCAGGTGCCGTCGGCACCCCTGGACGCTACCCGTGTCCGCTCCGCCGGGCGGCTCTGCCAGGTCGACTGCTTGGTGTAGGCGGAGGTCTGCCACACCTCGGTGGCGCGGCTGTCGCAGCCGACGTAGTGCGTCTCACCGGCCGACAGCAGCACCTTCGTGAACGGCGCACCCCGCAACGAGCTCAGGTCGAAATTCACGTAAGAGCGTTGGAGGTGCGGTGTGGTGTCCCAGGTGCCGATCGGCAAGTTGCCGGGCGGCTTGAAATAGGCGGTGGCCGGTGTCGCTGAGTCGACGTAACCCCAGGACGTCGCGGACAGTGTCATCTCGGAACGCCGTTGACCAGTGGTTTCCGCTGCCGCCATCGCGCCATCAGTGACGGTGAGCGCGCCGGCGAGCATGACGGCGAGCAACGTCAGTGATCTTCGTAAGGTCATGCTGCCCCTCCCTTGTTGCATGCACGACGTACACGCCTGAAGGGGAAAGTCGGTTGCCCTATGGTCTAGCCCACTCACAGGCGGAAGAGGCGGAAGAAGCCGCGTATCTGTTCGATCAGCGATTCTGGCTGTTCCAGGGCGGCGAAGTGGCCGCCTCGCGGGAGTTCCTCGAACCAGCGCAGGTCGGTGAACCGCAGTTCGGCTTCCCGCCTCGATGGGCGGGTGATGTCGCGTGGGTAGACCGACAGTCCGGAGGGTGCGGTGACCTTGTCCCGGAAGTGGGCGAAGCTTTCCCAGTACAGGCGTGCCGATGATGTGGCGGACGCGGTGAACCAGTAGACCGAGATTTCGTCGAGAATCTTCTGCCGCGGCAACGTGTCCTCGGGGTGGCCGTTGTTGTCCGTCCAGGCCCGGAACTTCTCGGCGATCCAGGCGGCCTGTCCCGCCGGGGAGTCGGTGAGGCCGTAGCCGAGGGTTTGCGGGCGGGTCGCCTGGAGCGCCGAGTATCCCCGGCCGGTGCGCTGGAACTCTTTTTCGGCTCGGAGGTTCGCCAGTTCGGCGGGTGTCGGGTCGTCGAAGGTGCCCGCCGCCACGGACCCCAGGTTCAGGTGGACGCCGGCGACCCGCTCGGGTGCCACCTCGCCCAGCGCGCCGGACACCGCCGAACCCCAGTCACCGCCCTGCGCGCCATACCGTTCGTAGCCCAGCGAGACCATCAACGTGTCCCAGGCGCGCGCGATGCGCGTGACACCCCACCCGGTCGTCGACGGTTTGTCACTCCAGCCGTACCCGGGCAACGACGGCGCGACCACATGGAACGCGTCCGCCGGATCCCCGCCGTGCGCACGCGGATCGGTCAGCGGGCCGAGTACGTCCAGGAACTCCAGCACCGAACCCGGCCACCCGTGGGTGAGCACGAGCGGGAACGCGTCCGGCTCCGGCGAGCGGAGATGCAGGAAGTGGAGACCCAGCCCGTCGACCGTGTCGCGGTACTGCGGGAAAACGTTGAGCCGCTCGGCGAACCCGAAGTCGTAGTCCTCGGCCCAGCTGCGGCACAGCTCCTGCACGTAAGCCAGCGGCACCCCCTGCGACCAGTCGCCCACCGGCTCGGACTCGGGCCACCGCGTCCGACGCAACCGGTCACGCAGATCCGCGATCTCGGCTTCGGTGACACTGACTTCAAACGGCTCGGCGGCCATAGCGGTGCTTCCTTCCTCGTTCAGGAGTGGTCGGCTCGGCGTATGTGCCGGGATCAGCCGGCCAGCTTGCGGAGCAAACTCTCCAGATCGCGTTCGCCGTCGCGGGTCTGGGCGCCGTGGGCCAGTCCGCCTCGGATCAACTGTTCGGCCGCGGGCCGGACGAACTGGCCCGCCCAAGCGTCGTGTTCGCGCAGGAGACCCTCGGCCAGATCAGTGGGAACGACGGCACGTTTGGCCGCGGCGACCACTCCCTCGGGGAGTGCGGCGATGTTGCGGGCGAGGCGGTCGACGAAGTCGTCGAGTTCATCGGCGGGTACGGCCCGGTTGATCCAGCCGTAGCGTTCGGCGGTCCGCGCGTCGTGCAGGTCGGCGCCGAGCACCACCTCCAAAGCGCGGTTGCGGCCGATCCGATCGGCGAGGTACTGGGTGCCGCCGCCCCCGGGGACGATGCCCATGAGGGCCTCGACCTGGCCGATCCCGGCGCGGCCGATCGCCGCGAACGCCATGTCCGCCGCCGCGACGAACTCCGCCCCTCCGCCGCGGGCCAGGCCGGCGAGCTTGACGATCGTCACCTGGGGCTGGTGCCGGAGCAACTCCCCGAGGGCCTGGAAGACGTTGACACCGTCGGGTGTGTCGGCCGCGAGTTCGTCGAAGGCGTCCGGCGCGTCGACGAGTGTCATGTCGACGTGGGCGATGAAGAAGTCCGGATCGGCGCTGTCGAACACGATCACCCGGACCGAGTCGTCGTCCCGCAGCCCGGTCAACAGCCGCCGAAGGTCGGCCATGAGGGCGACGTCCAGGACGTTGACGGGTGGGTTGTCGAGGGTGACACGGGCGATGCCGGCCTCATGGCTCACTCGCAGGGTCGCGTAGGTGTCGTGGTGCACGAAAGAAATCTCCGATCGGTATCTGTCAGGCAGCTAAGTTCCTGATGTATACCTAGACTGAAGCGGCGAGAGACCAGCGTCAATAACGCACTTTCGGCATCGTAAGGATCTTGGAGGATACCGACATGGACGCTCCCGGCACGGACACGGACGTCGTCTACCGGGCCGACTGCCCCAGTCGCCCGATCCTCGACCAGATCGCCGACAAGTGGTCGATGATGGTGATGACCGTCCTCGACAGACCCCGCCGGTTCAACGAAATCAAGCGCCGCCTCGAAGGCGTGACCCAGCGGGTCCTGACCCAGACCCTGCGCCGCCTGGAACGCAACGGGATGATCGAACGGCGCGTGCTGCCGACCTCACCGGTCGGAGTCGAGTACTCCCTCACCCCGCTCGGCGAATCCCTGCGCGAACCCTTCGGTCACTTGTACGACTGGACGACCTCCCACGCGGACGAGATCCAGAACTGCCAGCAGAGCTACGACCAGCGTCGTGAGGCCGAACGAACGTAGCCGCTCGTTCGGGGTCAGTCGACGGCGCGGTCCTTGTCGTAGCGGGACCGGCCGATCCCCTGAGCAGGCGGCTCGCGTGACCGTCGGCAGCTACCTCGGTGCTTGACCTGGACTGTCCGGCTCCCGCTCAGATCCGGCTGTTCTGCTTGGCGGGCAAGGTGTTTCGGGTGCGGGTGGCGAGGCCGACGGCTCGGCCGGCGATATTGCGTAGCGCCAGCCCGTGCCGAGTTCGCGGAACGAGCAGCGTGGCGACGAGGCTGACGCGCCGATGCCTCGGGTCCACCTGCCGCCGGTGCTTCGCCTCGTAGGCCTGGAAGGCTCGCGCATGGTCACTGGGATGCGCCGCGAGCGCTTCGGCCAGCGTGCGTGCGCCGGCCATCGCCATGCTCGACCCGTCGCCGAGCAGGGCTACCGCGGATGCCGCGTCGCCGAGCAATGCCACGCGACCGCGCGACCACTTGTCCATCCACACGTTGGCGAGCGGATCGAAGAAGGGCGCGGGGTGGTTCTGGTACGCCTCGACCAGTTCGGGGCTCCGCCAGCCGATTCCCGCGTACGCCTCGGCCACCATGCGTTTGTGGAGCGCGGTGTCGTGGCGGTCGTAGCCGGGCACCCGTCCGGCACGGAAGGTGAACATCGCGAGTGGCTTCCCCCGGGACGGGTGGAGGGTGAGCATCCGGCCGGGCGCGGTCAGCATCACAGCCACCTCCGGTTCATCGAGTGCACCGGGCTCCACCGGCACCGTCGCGCCGTACATGCCCAGGCCGGTCGTGAACTGCTCCGCCGGTCCGAAGACCAGGCGGCGCACCGGGGAATGGATGCCATCCGCACCGACGAGCAGGTCGAAACGGCGCGGCGGCGACCGGCGGAAGGTGACCTCGACCCCCGATCGGTCCTGCCGAAGGCTGGTGATCGTGTCATCGAAGAGGAACTCCGCTTCGTCGCGCGCTGCCTGGTGGAGCACTGTGGACAGGTCGGATCGGGTCACTTCGACCGACTGCGGGGAAGTCGTCGGGACCCGGAGGAGCTGCCGTCCGTCCGGATCGAGGAGCGAGAGGGCGCTCGAGCCGGTGGCGACCTCGCGCAACCGCGTGAGGATGCCCATGCTCCTGGCGACCGTCAGGGCCGGTTCCTTGACGACGACGGCGCTGCCGCCGGACCTCAGCTCTTTGGCCTGCTCGACGACCGTCGGCCGATACCCGTGCCGGGCCAGCCAGTAGGCGAGAGCGGGACCGGCGATACCGGCACCGTGGATCAGGACGCGAGAAGGCGTCATGGCCGCAACCTTTCCGAGGAGGGAAGCGACGAGCGCCGCAGACAGGCTTCGTGCGCAAGCGAAGCCCGGCGCGGTTGCCACGCACTCTCAGGTACGTCGTTCGTCGTACCTGCAGTCAAGCACGTCCGTCAGGTACGATGCAAGACGTACCTGAAAGGGGTGAGGCGATGACCGGGTCGGGTCCGGCCGAAGACGATGCCGGGAATGCCGATCTGGGCACGGTGTTCCGCGCGCTCGCCGACGAGCATCGCCGCACCGTGATCGCAGAACTGGCGGCGGACGGGAGCGACCGCGAGCGCACCTGCAACTCGTTCGATCTCCCGGTGTCCAAGCAGACGCAGACGCACCACTTCCGGGTTTTGCGCGAGGCCGGACTCATCCACGAGATCAACTACGGGAACCGGAAGGGAATCCGGTTGCGCCGGGCGGAAATCGACCGCCGGCTCCCCGGCCTGCTCGACCTGCTGACAGCGGAGCACCGCGACACGCGGGCGTGACCGCTCTGCCCGGAACCTGGTCAGCCAGGCTGATTGCCGGCCCAGCCACCTTGCTGTTCGGCGGCGTCCACATCGGACTCCGCCGTCGCGGTATGGGCGAGCGCGGCCACGGTCTCCTCCAGCCCCCGTTGAACGTCCTCATCGGCGGCGTCACGAACGCTGTGCAGGGTCACCGAAAGGCGACACGCGGCAGGGCCGGCATCCTCGATCGACAACTCCCCTTCGTACTCATGCGGCCCCTGGGAACCCCAGCGCAGCGAGCGATTGCCCTCGTCGACTTTCAGCCACGCCTCCCCTTCCACGTGCTCACCATGAACCTCGGCCTCGACATGGACGGCGTCGCCGCCCTCAGGCTCAGCCCGGCTCATCTGCGGAAAGTAATGAGGCAGGTTGCTCGGCTCGCGCAGGTACGCGAACAAGTCGGAAGCGGGCATGTCGATGGTGGCGGTGTGCCGGTAGTCGGTCATGCCCACGCATACCCGGCGTCACCGCTCCGAAACACCGTTCCTGAAGGTCGACGACACCGCCGACGAGGCAGCTTGCGCTGACGAGGCCCCTGGTCTCATCCTTGTCGCGGGGAGGTCTCATGGTCGGTGGCGTGCTCGCCGTGGTGTTCGCCGCTGCCGCGATCTGGTTCTTCTTCCGCGGCCGCCGTGACCGCGGACTTCCCCCGGAGGCCGTCGACCGGCTCCTGCAGACCGCACCTTTGCTCCACGATCGCTTTTCGACACCTACGGCCGATCCGTTCACCGAGCGGCTGCGCAGCTTGCTGGACTGTGTCGCCGTCGGCATCACGGACCCCAACGGCGACCTCCTGAGCTGGAATGGTGCAGCCAACCATCACTACGCCGACTTGGTCTCCCCCATCATCTCCGTCCTCAGTGACCACCAGAAGGCCGTCTTGACGCACGACGACCTTCCGAATTCGTCCTGCCGGTGCGAAATGGGCGTCACGGTACTCGTCCCGCTGATCGTCGACGGCGATCCCGAGGGGGTACTGATCGTGATCGCCAAGAGCCCTGATCGACAGTTCAGCCTGATGGTCGACGTCGTGGCGAAGTACGTCTGTGTCCAGCGCGACCTCGGCCGCCGCGACGAGTCCAAGCACGCTCTCCAGGCGGCCGAGATCAAGGCACTCCGGGCACAGATCTCTCCGCACTTCATCTACAACGCCCTCAACGGGATCTCAGCGCTGATCCGGACGGACCCCGATACAGCCCAGGAGCTCTTGCAGGATTTCGCCGACTTCGCCCGGTACTCCTTCCGCACGTCCGGCACGTTCACGACGCTGGCCGAGGAGATTCGGAACATCGATCGATACCTGGCGATCGAAGCGGCCCTCTATGCCGGGAGGATCGGCGTCCGGATGAAGATCGCACCCGAGGTGCTGAGTGTGGGGATGCCGTTCCTCGTCCTGCAGCCCCTGGTGGAGAACGCGATCAAACACGGACTGGCCCGCAAGCCCGGCGGTGGCACTGTCACCATCACCGCGAACGACGCAGGCGACGAAGCGGAGATCTGCGTGGAAGACGACGGTCTCGGCATGGATCCCAAACTGCTCGAGTCCGTGAGCGGCCGGCACATCGGCCTCGGCAACGTCAACGCCCGGATGCGGCAGACTTTCGGCAGCGGATACGCCCTGGTTGTCGAAACCGCGGAGGGCGCGGGCACCAAGGTCACCCTGCGGCTGCCGAAGTCCCTGTCCGACGTGCGACGGAATCCGAAGGAGTGAGAATGACCGCTGGGTTGCGAGTACTGGCAGTGGACGACATGCCCGCCGCACTCGACCGGATCTGCCGATTGCTTCGCGAAAGCCCAGACGTCACCGAGGTCAGCTCCGCGGAGGACCCCCTCAGCGCGCTGAAGATGATCCAGGCCGCACACTTCGACGCGGTCTTCATCGACATCTCGATGCCCGGCATGAGCGGCATCGACATGGGCGGGCTCCTGGCGAAGCTGACCGACCCACCCGTGATCGTGTTCGTGACCGCCTACGACGAACACGCCGCCGACGCCTTCGACCTAGGAGCTGTCGACTATCTCCGTAAACCGGCCAGCGCCGATCGGGTCGCCGCCGCACTGAGGCGAGTGATCAGAATTCTTCCCTCCACCGAACCGGCACGCTCCCTCGTCCCGGACTCCTTGACCGCGATACCGGTGGAGACACGAGGCCGCACGAGATACATCAAGCGCCGCGAGATCGTCTTCGTCGAAGCCTGCCGGGACACCGTCAAGCTTCACACCTTCTCCGGCATCCATCCGGCACGGATGTCCATCTCTCAGCTAGCCGAGTCCTGGGAGGACGCCGGCTTCGTGCGCACCCATCGCAGCTTCCTCGCCGCCCTCAGCGCGATCACCGAATTGCGGAGCGACCCCACCGGAGGCCTGGTGGCGCACACAGAACTCGGCGACGTTCCGATCAGCAGGCGACACGCTCGAACCGTACGAGAGCGTCTGTTCCGCGCGGCGAACACCGAAGACCCCGATCACTGACCGCTCCGCCGACCTCACGGCACCAGGTCATGCACGGCGACCGCTCGTCAGTCCCTTCGTACCGCTGGTTGACCGCTGGTCGAACATCCATGGTCAGAAGTCCGCGGGCGATACCACCGGCACGAGCGGCTTCCTAGCCTGGCATCGACCGTCAGACAGCCGGCGCTTCCGGCAGGAGAACAGGCAGGACTGGAAGTGCCGAACATTTCTACGGCCGCGATCATTCTGGTGGCAGTACTTTCCGTGTTCTGCCTGACCGCACTCACCCTCCACCTGACCATCGGGGCCAGGGACGGATACTTCAAGGTCAAGTTCGGACCGTTCTTGTTCGAATACGGCGCACGTCCCGACACGAGCGACGCCGGGCCGGAATCGAACGAGCAACCTTCGAACGCGGCCGAGAATCGGGTGACCGACACGACCACGCCTCACGCACCTGCACCGTAGTCGCCGCCGATCCTCGACGCGGTCAACTGACCGTAGGGCAGGATGGCCCTTATGGTGGAGATCAGATTTCTGACCGAATCCGACCGCGCCTCCTGGGAAATCCTGACCCGTGGCAAGGACGAGTATTTCGAGATCGAACGCAGCGAAGACGACTACGAACGGACCTGGCGGCGTCTGCTCGAGGACGAACGGATACGGGGCGTCGCCGCCAGTCTCGATGGGAGACCGGTGGGCGTCGCGCACTACTTGTTCCACGCCAGTATCTGGCACTCCGGGAAGTGTTACCTGGCGGACCTGTTCGTCGATCCTCGAGTTCGACGCCAAGGCATCGCGACGGCAGTGATCGAATGGGTGGCAAAAGACGCCGAGGAACACGGTTTCCCCAGCCTCTACTGGAACACTCTCGAAGACGCGCCCGCACGCGCGCTTTACGACAAGATCGGTAAATTCCACAAAGGACTCATTCACTACGCCTACCGGCGCGACTCCAACCCGTCGCCTGCTCTCGCTGACGCGGGATGACGGCGTGGATGAGCGTGGCCATCCGGAGATATCGAGGGATAAGGCAAACCTGGCGTGTTTGTGGACGGTGTCGGTGACTCTGCGCGACACCGGGTCGTTGGCGTCGACTGTGTGGATTTTGGTGCGTTGGATGACCAGAAATCCACACACTCCTGTCGTGACCGGACCGGTCACGACAGTCGGACAGGGGGGGTGTATGGAAATAGGGACGTTGAGCGTCCCTATTTCCACACACTCCTCACCCTGAGTGACAACTCGCGCCCTCGTCGACCCGACACCTCTGCCTTACCCCTCAATAGCTCCTACTGCGGCACCCCATGCCGGATCGCGTCGATCAGCATGTGCACGAGTTGCTCCACACTGACCTGCCACTTGTCTTTCGCCAGATGACCGCTGAGTTCCATGCCCGCGATGCCGTGCGCACTCGACATCAGCAGCGCGCCGTACCGAGGCGCGTCGGACTCGCCGACCATGTCCGCGACCAAGGCCAGGAACACACCCTCGAGACGGCCCGCGGCCTCCAGGGCGGCAGGCGTATCGGCCGGAGTGCTGAACATCAGCGCGTACCGGTGCGGCAGACGGCGAGCGACGTCGATCAGCGCCAGAACGGCTCGCTCCAGCCGTATGTCCGAAGTGGACTCTAGGTTCACCCGAAGGTGCTCGACGTCGTCCGCCAGGGAACTCCACGTATTGATGGCGAGCTGGGCCAGCAGATGTTCCTTGTTCTCGAAGTGCCCGTAGGGCGCACCTCGCGAGACTCCGGCCCGAGCTCCGACCGCGCGCAGGGTCACCGCGTCAGGACCGCCCTGATCGAGCAGCTCGGAAGCAGCGCGGACAAGGGCTTGCCGCGTGGCCTCGGCGGTCTCGGTGCGTGTCACACCGGCCACTCTAGTTGACAGTGTCATCCGAACTGGGCAGGCTGTTCCATATGACAATGTCACATGAGTTGCCCGGCCTCACTGGCCGCACCATCGTCGTCACCGGGACGACCTCCGGCCTCGGCCTCGCCCTTTCCGGCGCGTTGGCGGCGGCCGGTGCCCGGATCCTGATGACCGTTCGTGACGCCGAGCGGGGAGCGGCGGCCGTCGACCAGGTGCGAGCCGGGATCGACGGCACCGGGTCGGCCGAACCCGTTCTGCTCGACCTTGCCGACCTCTCCTCGGTACGGGCCGCCGCCGCGGAGATCCGGGAACGCACCGGGAACCGGGTCGACGTCCTGATCAACAACGCCGCGGTATCGCTGGGGCCGCACAGCCGTACCCGCGACGGATTCGAGCTGCAGATCGGAACCAATCACCTCGGCCCGGCCGCGCTGACCTGGCTGCTGATGCCCGCGCTGCGGGCAGCCGGAGACCGCGGGCGACCCGCCCGGGTCGTGACGACGTCCAGCCTCGGCCACCGCACCGGCGGACTCGACCTCGCCGACCTGCATTGGGAGCGCCGACGCTACTCGCCGACCCGCGCCTACGGAGCCTCCAAGCTCGCGAACCTCCTGTTCGCCGCGGAGCTCGATCGGCGGCTGCGCGCCGCCGGCGACCCGGTGTCGTCGATCGCCGCTCACCCTGGACTGACGACGTCACAGCTGCTGACCAACTCCCTGGCCCGCAGGAGCACGTGGAGGTCCCGCCTTCTCGTGCTGCCGGACCGCTACCTCTCGCAGCCGGTCACCGCCGGTATCGCACCCCAGCTCGTCGCCGCCACGGGACCGGTCGATGGCGGCGACTACCTGGGCCCGACCGGACCGTTCGAGATCCGCGGCCCGGCCGGTCCGGCACGCCGCTCGGCGACCGCCGAGGACCGGGGGCTCGCGAACGAGCTCTGGCAGATCACGAGCGCCGCCACCGGGGTCACTCCAGACCCCGGGCCCGCAAACCGCACCTGACCGCGAGCTCGCAGCCGGTTCAGCTGATGAAGCCCGCCGACTTGAGCCAGTCATGGGCGACCGTGGCGGCCTTCTGGCCGTCGACGCTGACCTTCTTGTTCAGGTCCGTGAGCGTCGCGGTGTCGAGCTTCGCGGCGATCGGCGCGAAGACCTGCTCCAGCTGCGGGTATTTCTGGGCGAGCGGAATGGCGATCGCGATGGCGGGGTTGTACGTCGGAAAGAAGTGCTTGTCGTCCTCGAGCACGGTGAGCTGCTGCGCGGCCACGCGCCCGTCGGTGGAGGCGACCGAGCCGAAGCCACACGGGTCCCCCTTGCCGATGCTCGGGTAGACGACGGCGTCGTTGAGCAGGTGCACCTGCGGGTCGGGCAGCGTGAAACCGTAGGCCTTCGCCAGGCCGGGGAAACCGTCGTCCCGGCTCTTGAACTCCGGACCCATGCAGGTCGAGGCCGCGGCCGGGTCCCGCTTCACCAGGGCCGCGTAGTCGGACAGCGTCTTGACGCCGGTCCGGGCCACTGTCGCCGCGTTGCCGGCGAGGGCGTAGGTGTCGTTGGCAGGCGAGCGGGCCCACCAGGTGACGCCGTTGGCGGCGTCGGCCTGCTTGACCGCGTCGTACTGCGCCTGCGGGTCGCTGATCGGCTTGGTCTGGTTGAGGTAGCTGATCCAGGCGGTGCCGGTGTATTCCCAGTACAGGTCGACAGCGCCGCTGGTGAGCGCCTGGCGGACGTTGCTCGAGCCGGTGATGTTGGTCTTGTCCTGCGGGCTCGCCCCGGCCGCCTGCAGTGCGACGAGGGCGATCTGGCCGAGCAGCAGCTGCTCGTCGAACTCCTTGGAGCTGACGCGGATCTGGGCGCCGTTCAGCGCGTCGATCTTCTTGATGGATCCCGCTCCCACCTGGGCACCGGTCTCGTCCTTGCCGATCGTGCAGCCGACCGCGAGCGACGCTGACGCGACGAGCGCGAGCACGACGGCTGTCGTGCGCTGGAGCATCCGCATGGGTTGGTCCTCCTTGAAGTCGGTCGAGCTACAGGCCACGCGGGTGCAGGACCTCCTCGGCGACCAGCCCCAGCCAGTCGACGAAGAGCGCCAGTGCGGCGACGATGATGCCGAAGGTCAGGCTCAGGATCGGGCGGTACAGCCCGATCCCGGCGACGAGCCCGCCGCCGAGACCGCCGCCGTCGACGAACGTCGCCAGCGTCGCGCTCGCGACGGTGAGCACCAGCGCGGTCCGGATCCCGGCGAGGATCACCGGGACGGCCAGCGGCAGTTCGATCCGCCACAGGATGGCCGTCTTGCCCATGCCCATGCCTCGCGCGGCGTCGACGAGGGCCGGGTCGACGCCGTCGAGCCCGACGATCGTGTTGCGCAGCACCGGCAAGGTCGCGTAGACGACGAGCGCCGTCACCGCCGTCGCGGTGCCCGTGCCCATCCAGAGCGCGAGCAGCACGACGAGCCCGATCGACGGGATCGCCTGGCCGAGGTTGCCCAGCCCCAGCCCGATGGGCCGGGCCCAGCGGGCGCCTGCGCGAGTGAGCAGGATGCCGAGCGGGAGGGCGATGGCGATGGTGCACGCCGTCGAGATCAGGGTGAGCCGCAGGTGCTCCCCCAGTTCGGTGAAGATCGTGCCGGCGTTGAGAAAACGCTGTTCGATCGAGTCGAGCGGATGCGCACGCACGATCAAGAAGAGCGCCAGCAAGGCGAGGGTCAACAGGACCGGGCGCACCAGCAGCCCGAGCCGGCGCCGACGAGGCCGTGCGGGCACCGTGCTGTCCGGACCCGGGCCAGGCGCCTCCTCCGCGTCCGGGATCGCGGGCGCCTCGTCGATCGTCCGGAGCGCCTCGGTCAGGCTGGACACGTCGCACACCCCCAGCGGCTGCGCAGCGCTGTCCTCGGTGACCGCGACCGCGGTGCTGCCGGTCCGCACCATCACGTCCAGCACGTCCCGCAGGGTGGCGTCGGGCCGGACCGAAGGCAGGCCGTCCGGCTTTGCCGCCTGCTGAAGGTCCAGGTCGCCCACCCGGATCAGCGCGAGCCGTTTCAGGTTCCGCTTCGAGCCGACGAAGCTCGCGACGTAGTCGTCCGCCGGCGCGGCGAGGATCGCCTGGGGCGTGTCGTACTGCGCGATCACCGACCGCGGGCGCAGCACGGCGATCCGGTCGCCGACCTTCAGCGCCTCGTCGAAGTCGTGCGTGACGAACACGATCGTCTTGCGCACTTCCCGTTGCAGGCGAAGGAATTCGTCCTGCAGCCGGGCGCGTGTGATCGGGTCGGTGGAGCCGAACGGCTCGTCCATCAGCATGACCGGCGGGTCCGCGGCCATCGCCCGCGCCACCCCGACGCGCTGCTGCTGACCGCCGGAAAGCTCACGCGGGTACCGGATGCCGTGCTCGCGGGTCAGGCCGACGACGTCGAGCAGTTCGCGCACGCGGCCCGCGATGCGTTGCCGAGTCCAGCCGAGCATCCGCGGCACCACGCCGATGTTGGCGTCCACGCGCAGGTGCGGGAAGAGCCCGATCTGCTGGATGACGTAGCCGGTGTTGCGCCGGTGTTCGTCGAGGTCGAGCGCCGACACGTCGGTGCCGCCGATCGTGACGGCACCCGCGGTGGGCTCGACGAGCCGGTTGATCATCCGCATGGTGGTCGTCTTGCCGCACCCCGACGGACCGGTCAGCACGACGATTTCGCCCGCGGGGATGCGCATCGTCAGGTTTTCGACCGCCGGTACCGCTCGTCCGGGGTAGTGCTTGCTGACGTCCCGCAGCTCGATCGTCTCGCCGCCCATTCCGGCCGCGCCTCCCGACGTCGCCGGGTCCGCTGCTCGGAGGGCACGAGGACGCCGCCGGGTGGTCAGCTTGCCGACCACCACGAAGGCGAGGTCGAACAGCAGCGCCAGCACCATGATCCCGAGCGTTCCGGTGAGCACCTGGTTCAGCGAGTTGACCGAGCCGAACCGGCCGAGCCCGTCGAAGATCTCGTTGCCGAGACCGGGGCCCTTGACATACGCGCCGATGGCCGCGATACCGATCGTGATCTGCGTCGAGACCCGGATGCCGGAAAGGATCACCGGCCAGGCCAGTGGCAGGCGCACGCGGAACAGCAGCCGCGCACGGCCGAGCCCCATCCCGCGTGCCGCGTCCACCACGGCCGGATCGACGCCACGCAGCCCGACGATCGTGTTGCGCGTGATCGGCAGAAGCGCGTAGAGCACCAGCGCGCACAGGACATTCGTCAGCCCCAGCCCGAACGGGCCGATCAGGATGCCCAGCAGCGCGATCGACGGGACGGTCAGGAACGCCGCCGTCGTCGTGGTCGCCATCGCGCCGAGCCACCGCCGCCGGTAGGTGAGCAGGCCGATCGTCATCCCGACCAGCACGGCCAGTGCCATCGCCGCCAGCGTGAGATCCACGTGCAGGATCGCGTCGTTCACGACGTCGATCCAGTTCTCTCGGAGGTACTCCCACAGGCTCAGGGCGCCGCTCCTCGACGTCGCAGGGAAGAAAATCGCCGACCACGCCACGTTCGGCCGGGTCTCAGCCCAACATGCCCGCGGGGCTCCTGTCCACAACTCGGCGCAACTGATTCAGGAACCACGAAAGCGGCAACAGGATGGCAACACCGTGTCCCTAGCGTCCTGAGTCATGGCCGGACACCCCTTGACCGGCACTGACGAAGGGAGTACTCGACGATGAGAAAACTGACCGCGCGGCTGAGCGCGGGCCTGCTGGCCGCGGCGGCCGTCGCGACCGTGGGCCCGGTTCAGCAGGCCTCGGCGGGCGAGCCCGCGCGGGCGTGCCCCGCCGGGTACTCGTGTTACTACAACACGGACCACTTCTACATCTTCGGACGGATGTTCATCGCACCCAGCCCTGGCTGTCGCACGGTCGCGGACATGGGTCTCGACGACGTGCGCTCCATCTACAACAGGGGTGGCGGCGAAGTCCGCGTCTACGACCGCAACGGGCGCTACATGCTCGCCGTGCCCGCGGGCAGCTCCCGCGACATGCTCGGCCAGCGTGTCACCTGGACCTTGTGCGCCGACTGATGAAGGGACGACCAATGCTGAACAAAGCACGGCTGGCCGCGCTCGCGCTCGCGCTGACGGCGATCGGCATGACACTGGGGCCGGTGGGTACGGCGTCCGCGGGCAACGACAACTGGGGTTGCCCCGACGGATACTCCTGCTACTACAAGTACGACCTGGGCGGGCGTCCACAGTGGAACGCCCCGGCGCCGGGCTGCTATTCGATCGGCGCCACGGGGCTGGGGCAGATCGCCTCGATCTCGAACCGCGGCGGCGGCCCGATCCGGCTGCGTGACAACAACGGTGACTACTACCTGACGGTGTGGCCCGGTCACCAGGAGATCAGTCTCGACGCGCAGAACATCCGGAGCTTCTGCATCAGCTGACCCGGACGCGGGGGCGGAAAGGGGAAATCATGAGGAAGTTCCGCCCCCGTGCGGTCCTGCTGGTGGTCGCGGTGATCGCGGGGTGTGCCGTGCACCCCGCCGGTGACGTCGGCCGGGCCCGCGCGGACCTGGGGGCCGCGCGGCAGCTCGACCGGCAGCTGACGACAGCACGCTGGTCTCTGCTCGAAAAATGCATGTCGGCCAAGGGATTCGAGGTACACCCGGTTCGCGCGACGCCGTCGCTGGAGTTCGCCGCGCCGACCGGTTTGGCGCCGACCCGCCCGCAGGCCGAGGCGACCGGCTACGAAATCGCGCGGGTGCCTCACGACTACGACAAGCAGCCCGCGGAATACCGGTCGCGCTACAACGCGTCCTCGGACGGCTGCCTGTCCGAGGTCGATCGAGTCCTTTTCGGACAGAGCGGGATGCCGCCGAGGGCGCCGATCGCGGACATCCAGGCCGCCGCGACCGCCGCGTTCACGAGCGCGGACCCACCGGCGGCGGTCGCGAGCTGGTCCCGGTGCCTGCGCGAAGCGGGCTACCCACCTTTCAGGTTTCCCGCTGACGCGCGACACCACGCGGCCGGCCTGCCGCCGGAACGGCAACGGGAACTCGCCGTCGCGGACGCCGGATGCGCCGAAACCACGAAGGTGAACGCCGAGATCTCCGTTCTCTGGGAACAAAAACTGGACGAGGCGCTGGCCGCGAACGAAGCGGCACTCGCCGCGTTCCGCGACACGCTCGCCGAACAGGTGAAACGGGCGCTCACCAGCTGATCGGCGGCACGCCCATCGCACGGCACAGCTCCCGCGCCCGCCGGGAAAGCCCAGGATCCGCACCCGCTCTGGCGAGACCGTCCAGCGCACGAGCCTCATTGAGCCGGTTCCCGATCCCCTCGGCGATCGAGAGTGCCCGCCGGTGATGCTCGCGTGCGCTCTCGCACTCACCCCGATCCCGTAGTACGGCGCCGAAGATGTTGTGCGCGGTGCTGTGCAGTGACGGCTGTGCCAGCCGTGCCAGCACTTCGAACGCGCGCTCGATCTCGGCGTGCGCGTCGTCGAGCCGCCCGCTCGCGCGGAAGACGTCCGCGCGCTGCATCAGCACCGTCGACCTGACCGTCAGATCGGCGACCTCGATCGCGATGGTCTCGGCCCGGGTGAGGTAGCCGAGCGCGTCGGCGAACCGCCGCAGCCTGCCGCAGGCGACCCCGGCCTCCACCAGCACACCCGATTCGAGATGGCGCTCGCCGACCGCACGCAGGCTGGCCAGCGCCAGCCCCGCCTCGCCGACCGCCCGCTCGAACTCACCGGTGGCGACCAGCGCGGCCGTCGACAGCCACAGTGCGATCGCTTCCTCACGGCGGTCTCCCTCGGCACGGGCGACGCCGAGCGCCCGTTCGATGTCACGCGTCGCGTCGGCGTAGCGGCCGAGACTTTGCGCGAGAATCCCTCGCCGGGTGAGACAGAGTGCCTCGTGACGGCGGTCCCCGGTGTCACGGGCGATGCCCAGTGCCCGATCGGCGACGACAAGTGCGTCGGCGTAGCAGTCGTGCAGCCAGTGCAGCGTGCTCAGGTTCACCAGCGTGAGCAGTTCCGCCTGGGCGTCACCCTGGTTCGTCGCCGCCCCGGCCGCCAGCTCGTGCAACCGCACGCCGTACTCGGTGCGGCCGCCGACCAGGAAGAACGCCGCGAGACCGCGCGTGATCGCCCACACGTGACCGTCGTGCCCCTCGGCGGCGCCGAGTTCGACGATCGCGGCGATGTTGACCATTTCCTGTTCACACCAGGCGACGGCCTCGCGCTGGTCGATGGGTTTGAAGCCGTCGACAGGCTGGTACACCGGCTCGGTGCCGAGGGCCTTCCGCCCGGGCGCGAGGATGCTCCCCACCCTGTCCGCCTGGCACAGGTAGTAGTCGAGCAGCAGGCGCACCGCCTCGCGCCGTTCCTGCCCGTGCTGCTCGGCCTCGGCTCTGGCGTAGTCCCTGATCAGGTCGTGGAACCGATACCGGCCGGGGCTGTGCTGCAGCAACAGGTGCCCGTCCAGCAGGTCCTCGAGCAGCGGCTCGGCCTTCTCGACGGGGAGCCGCGCGAGCGCCGCGGCCGCGTACACGTCGATGTCGACGCCGGGGTGCGCGCCGAGCAGCCGGAACATCCGCTGCTGTTCGAGGTCGAGCTGGCGGTAGGAGAGCCGGAACGCGGCCGCGATGCCCTGGTCGCCGACCGCCAGACTGGCGAGACGGTGAGCGCGCAACCGTTCGGCGAGATATCCGGGAGTCCACTGAGGACGATGGCGGAGCCTGGCGGCGGCGATCCTGATCGCCAGCGGCAGATACCCGCACAGCTCGACGATCTCGGCCGCCGGTACCTCCCGGCCCAGCACCCGATGGAACAGCGCCTCGGCCTCGGCGGGTGCCAGCACGTCGACCGAGAACACGGTGGCGCCCGCCAGCGCCTGCAGTCGACGGCGGCTGGTGACCAGCACGAGCGAACCCGGCGAGCCGGGAACGAGCGGACGGATCTGCTCGGCGCTCGCCGCGTTGTCGAGCAGCACCAGTACGCGGCGCCCGGTCAGTTCGGCACGCCAGAGCGAGGCCCGTTCGTCCAGCGGCTCCGGGATGCGCTCGGCGGGCACGTCGAGCGCGCGCAGCAGGATTCCGAGCGCGGTCGCCGGGTCCATCGGGGCGCGCCCCGCGGTGTGCGCGTGGAGGTCGACGAACAGGCTGCCATCGGGGTAGCGCGGTTTCAGCCGATGCGCCACGTGCAGGGCCAGCGCGGTCTTGCCGACGCCTGCCATGCCGTCGATCGCCGAGATGGCCACGACCGCCGAGGTGACGCCGAGCAGACCGGTGAGTTCGGCTTCCCTGCCGGTGAAGTCCGCGACGTCGTGCGGCAGGTAGCTCCTGGGCGCGGCCGGGTCTTCACGCAGGATCTGGACGTGCCGTTCCCGCAGCTGCCTGCCCGGTTCGACCCCGAACTCGGCCGCGAGCACTTCGCGCCGGTCACGATAGACGTCGAGCGCGTCCACCTGGCTCCCCGAGCGGTGCAACGCGAGCATCAGATGCGCGGCGAAGGACTCGCGGGCAGGCCAGGCGACGACCAGGTCGCGCAGCTCGCTGATCACCTCGCGATGCCGCCCGGCTTCGAGGTCGGCCTCGATCCGCTGGTCCAGCGCGTCGAGCCGGAGCTGCTCCACCCCGTCGCAGAGCCGGAACCGCGCGTCGACGAGCCCGTCGAGCGCCGGTCCACGCCACAGCGCGAGCGCGTCGGCCAGCGCGGCCGAGCGCGCGCCGGGCTCACGGACCGACCGCGCCCGGTGGGCCAGCGCGCGGAAACGATGCAGGTCGACGGTCTCGGGGTCGGTGTGCAGCGCGTATCCGGCGTCCTGCCTGCCGATCCGCACGCCGGGCAGCACGGCGCGGAGCCTGCTGACATGACTGCGCAACGCGGCATCGGCCGCCCGCGGTGGTTCACCGGCCCAGAGCAGCTCGACCAGCCGGTCCACCGGGACGCCGCGGCCCAGCTCGAGCAGCAGCACCGCGAGCAGGCCGCGTTCCCTGCGCCGGGTGATCAGCACCTGGCAGTGCTCGGCATGAACCTCGAGCTGACCTAGAATCCGGAACTCCACAAGGAATCAAGCTAGCCGGACGGCCGCCGCCCGTGGTGCGAATTTCGCGCCCCAGGCTCCCGTAGCGCTCACCCTGGGTGAACCGGAGGGACGGCCGCCGGACGTCCGGCCGGATAGCGCCTTCGTGCCGTCCTAGTGGCCGACCATCTCGTTCGTCCAGCCGGTCACCGCGTCGTGCAGCAGTGGCGCGTCGGGCGCGAGGTTGATCGAGTGCCCGTAGCCCGGCACCACGAACGTGCGCAGGTTCGCCGCGGGCGAGTAGTACGCGGCCTCGCCCTGCCGCAGGCTTTCCGCGCTGGAGCAGTCGCCGGCCAGCAGGCCGCAGAACACGCTGTCCTTCTCACCCATGGCGAGAAGGACCGGTACGTTGATCTGCAGGCTGTAGGGCAGCAGCAAACCGATCAGGACGGCGTCCACCATCTCGCCGGGCGCGATCAGGTCTTTGGTCGCCTCGTCCACGTCGATGACCTGCGGGTCGTACGGCCCAGGGCTGTGGAAAGCGGTGTACCGCATGCCCGTCGTCGTGGTCAGATACCCCGGGTCCGGCAACGCCGGGGTCAGCGCGGCCAGCGTGGGCTCCACCGTCAGCGGGGCGATCCGGTGGGTGAACCCGGTGATCACCACGCCGTCCACGTCGTGGAAGGTGGCCGCCTCGATGATCGTGGTGGCCGATCCGAGCGAATGCCCGACGAGGACGATCTTGTCGAACCCGGGCCCCGACGTGCCCGTCCGCATCGCCTGGATGGCGTGGTGCACGGCGTTGGCTTGGGCGCTCGCGGTCAGCAGCGCGCTCAGCGGTTTGGAGCTGCGCCCCGAGCCGACCCGGTCCACCGCCAGGGTGGCGTATCCGGCGTTGTTCACAGCCTTGCGGAACGATCGGGTCTCCGACAGTCCGGGCGGGTCGTAGTAGGCCGAGTTGTACGTGCCGCCGGGCACCAGCACCTGCAGGGTGTGGCTGCCGCTGGGCGAGTGGCTGCTGAGCACCGGCTGCCGTCAGGTGGGCTGGTGGCGGCAACGGCTGGACCGCGACCTGTGGCTGCTGGTCAGCCTGAGCCCACACCAGGCGGCCGACACGGACCTGCTCACCCGGGTGGTCGGCGTGCTGGAGGAGACGCGGTTCCCGGCCGAACGGCTGCTGATCGAACTGCCCATGCAGGCCGTGTCCACCGACCTCGGCGAGACCAGGGACAACCTGCGGGCGCTGGCCGATCTGGGCGTGCGACCGGTGATCAGCGTCCGCGGGCTGGGCGACGGCGCGCTGGCCGTGGTGGCCGACCTGCCGGTGCGCGGTGTGCGGCTGGACAGTGGGCTGTTGGACCGTGGGTTGCTGGATGGTGCGCTGCTGGACTCGCCGGTGGCCGACTTGCTGCGGGAGCTGACGGGCTTGGCGCACCGGGTCGGCGCGGAGGTGATCGTGGACGGTCTGACCGCCGGGCGGGCGGGGTTCTGGCTGGCCGCCGGTGCCGAGCTGGCGCTGGGTGACCACTACGGGGCGCCCTGCCGCCCGGACGAGCTGGCCGTCACTTTCGGCGACTCCGGTGGGCGGGCACCCTAGGCGGTTTCGGGAACAGCGGGGAGATCTGTGGCCGTTTTTCGGCGATGGCTTAGAACGGGGACGGTTCGTTGGCGAGGTTTCTGGCGGGCGCTACGCTGTCAGGGGCGAGATCTCCTTGCGGGGCGGGCCGAGGCGGTGTGGCCGTTTTCCGGCAACGGCTACGCGACGAAGAGCCGCAGCACCACGGACACGGCGACCGAGGTTGTGTCTGGCCAACGCTCCCGTCGCCGTTATTCGGCAACGCCTCAGAACGGTGACGGTTCGCCGACAAGGTCACTAACGGACGCAGCCCTGCCAGGCA
>NZ_JBVJLY010000027.1:43781-120801 GCF_055584485.1 Amycolatopsis sp. NPDC102522
CACGAAATCTCCCATGTGGAGCACTCCACAGGCCGAGACGATATAGCCGATTTCCGGCAACAGCTACGCGACGAAGAAGCGCAGCACCACGGACACGGCAATCGGGGTCGTGTCTGGCCAGCGCTCCCGTCGCCGCTATTCGACAACGCCCCAGAACGGTGACGGTTCGCCGACAAGGTCACTAACGGACGCAGCCCTGCCAGGCACGAAATCTCCCATGTGGAGCACTCCACAGGCCGAGACGATATAGCCGATTTCCGGCAACAGCTACGCGACGAAGAAGCGCAGCACCACGGACACGTCGACCGAAGCGTGCCTGGCCAACGCTCCTGTAGCCGTCTTTCGGCAACGACCCAGTACAGCGGCGATTCGCCGACGGTCCCTAGCGGACGCAGCGCTACCAGGCGCGAGATCTCCTCGCAGGGACTGCACAGGCCGAGACGGTGTAGCCGATTTCCGGCAACCGTTCACGACGAAGAAGCGCAACACCGCGACCGAGATCGTCTCCAACCAGCACTCCCGTCGCCGATTTCCGGCAACAACCCAGCACAGCGGCGGTTCATCGTCCTGGGGTGCCGTCGGGGGCAAGGGTGCAGATCCAGCCGGGTCCGCCTTCGAGGCGATGGTCACGGCAGCAGAGGTCAGCAGCGTCGGTATGGCCACCGAACTGCCACGTCACCGAATGATCGAGATCGCAGACCTGCGCGACGCGGCGGCCACCGGTTCTTCGGCACTACCGGTCCCGCCCGAGGTCGAGGACCTGCCCGATGATGCGCCGCAGCACCGTGTCCGCGCCCGTCTCCGGGACACCGAAAAGAGCCGGCCGCACGAAGCGACCGGCTCTCTTCCCCTCCCCTGGGGAGCCCTACAGCGTGATCGACCAGGTGTCGAGAACTCCGTAGTCACCAGGGCCGTAGTCGGTGATTCCCAGCCGCCAAACGCCGCCGGCGGCGGAGTTGATGTTCGGCACGGTGAAGGTCTTCTGACCACCGAACTCGGTGCACTGGTAGTTGCCGACGCCGGAGGTCTTCAGGGTGTAGGCCATGCCGTTGGGTGCGAGCAGGCTGATCCCGAGGTCTTCCGAACAGGTGTGGTTGATCGTCACCGAAACCTGCACCGGCCGGGCGGCGGCGCCACCCGCGTTGGACATGATCGGGCTGACGATCTGGTTGTCGCGGATCTGGTAGTCGGCGCCGTTGGTGAACGTGCGCCCGGTCGGCGGGGTGCCGTTGACGGTCAGGGTGTAGGTCGTGGTGTGCGCCACCGATCCGGTGCCGGTGACGGTGATCGTGGAGGTGCCGGGGGTCGCGTTCGACGCCACGGCGAAGGTCACCGTGGAGCCGGATCCGGACTGCACCGACGACGGGCTGAACGACACGGTCACGCCGGACGGCGCTCCCGAGGCGGTCAGGTTCACCGTCTGTGCGTTCCCTGCAGTGGTGGCCGTGCTGACGGCGGCCGTCACCGAGGAGCCCTGGTTCACGTTGCCGGAGACCGGGCTGACCGACACCGAGAAGTCGTTGACCGGCGTGGTCGTCCCGACAGCGAGTTTCCAGATGGCGTAGGCGATGCCGTCCGCGCCGCGGTCGAGGGCCGTGGCGTTGACGTTGCCGGTGGTGTCGCAGGACTGGTGGTAACAGGGGTCGTACGCCGCTTGCGAACCGCCCCATTTGCTCACCTGCGCGGCGGTTTTCCGTGCGCTGGCACCGGTGGCGTACCCCGACGTCGGGATGCCCGCGTTCTTGAACGAGGCGTCGTCGGAGCGGCCCTGGCCTTCGACGTTCTCCTCCGGCGAGAGGTTGAGGGAGTCCCAGTACGCCTTCAACGGGGCCGCGGTGGCCGTGGTGACGTTGTTGATGAAGTAGCCGGCGTTCTTGGACGCGATCATGTCGAAGTTGTAGTAGCCCTTGATCGCGCTCTTCTGGGCGGCGGACAGGGAATTGACGTAGAACTTGGAGCCGTTGAGGCCCTGCTCTTCGTCCGTCCACCATCCGAAGCGCACGTGCTTCGTCATGGTCGGGGCGGCCGCCGCGAGCGCGAGGGCGTTCTCCAGCAGCGCCCCGGAGCCGGTGCCGTTGTCGTTGATACCCGGACCCGCGGACACGCCGTCGAGATGCGCGCCGAACATGACCGTGTTGTTCGTGTCACCGCCCGGCCAGTCGGCGATGAGGTTGTTCGACGGATAGGTGCACGAGGTGCAGTTCTGTTCGGACACCGTGAAGCCCGCCGCCTGGAGCTTGCCCTTCACATAGGCCAGCGACTGGGTGTAGCCGGCCGAGCCCGCCCGGCGGTTGCCGCCGTTCTGGGTGGCGATGGTGTTGAACTGGGTCAGGTGCGCCTGCACCTTGGCGACGTCGATGTCGGGGACGCCCGGGTTCGGGCCGGTACCGCCGACGGTCAGGTTGTAGGTGGCGGTGTGGCTCGCCGAGCCGGCCCCGGTCACCGTGATCGGGTAGCTGCCCGGCGGGGTGCTCCCCGAGGTGGAGATCGTCAACGTCGACGAGGAGCCGGACTGGACCGAGGACGGGCTGAAGTTCGAGGTCGTCCCGCTCGGCAGGCCCGAGGCGGTCAGGTTCACCGTCTGCGCGCTGCCCGAGGTGGTGCTCGTGGCGACCGTGGTGGTGACCGCGGAGCCGGGCTGGACGTTCCCGGAACCGGGGTTCAGGCTGAGGGTGAAGTCGTTTCCGGGCGTCGAGGTGCACGTCGTCTCGCCGGACTGGGCGGGCAGGGTGACAGCGTCCCAGGCGGCCTTGGTCTTGGCGAACAGGCCGCAGGTGCTGTCGAGGTTCTTCGCTGCCTGCAATGTGGCGATCCGGTACTTCTGGTACGTCATGCCCGAGGTCTTGAGCAGCATGGCGTTGTAGAAGATCTTTCCGGCGTTCTGGATGCCCACACCGGTCAGCGAACTGCTGTTGCAGGTCGGGGAGGTCGGCTTGCCACCGCCGGGGGCGTTGCCCTCGGCCAGCAGGTAGAACCAGTGGTTCAGCGGACCCGCGGCGATGTGCGTCTCGAGGTTCGGCACGGACGACGAGTAGCAGTTCGGGCTCGATCCGTCCTTCGACGGCTCGTACATGTACCGCAAGGGTTTGCCGTTGCCGGTGAAGCTGATCAGCTCACCGGTTTCGTAGTCGGGTACGTCCACCGAGCTGTTGATGTAGTGCTCGGTCAAGGCGCCGAAGATGTCACCGGTGCCCTCGCCGAGCCCCTTTCCCGTGGCGGTGCCGCCGGGGGTGTTCTCGTCGAGACCGTGGCCGTTCTCGTGTCCGATGACGTCGATCTCGGTCAGCCACTGTTTGGCCGAGTTGTAGCCGTACAGCGCGGCATTGGGCACGTAGTCCCAGTACGCGTTGTTCTCGGTCAGCCCCACATACGACGGCCAGCCACCGCCGTTGCCGTCGAAACCGTTGCGGCCCAGCCAGTTCTTGAGCATGTCCCACTCGCCGGCCTTGGCGTACATCACGTCCACACAGCCCGAGACCTTGTCCGTCTTGGACGAACTGCCCCACACGTCGTCGGTGTCGGTGTAGATCGCTCCGGCACTTCCCGAGTAGTTGCCGCAGCTGATGTTTCCGCGGGTCGGGTCCTGCAACCGGTAGTTACCGCTGGAGCCCGACGTCGGGATGTTCAGGTTCGGCCCGCTCCACACCCCGGTGCCGGTGCCCGCGTGGATCTCCTCCTCCGCGTGCGCGACCTTGCCGTTGGCGGCGTCGACGTAGACGTTCTGCCGGCTCCGCTGGGTCGCGGACGTGCCCGAGACCTCCACGTGCCAGGCGAGTACGGGCTTCGGCTGGTTCAGCGTGAGCACCACGAGGTCCGGATCCATGGTCTTGTCCACTTTGGTCAGCAGAGCGCGGGCGGCCGCGGTGGCCTGCCCGGCGCTGATCCGCGGGCTGGTGCCCACGGTGATCGTGGTGTCGCTGCCGGACACCGTGCTCAGCACTTTGCCGTCGGCGTCGGTGGCCACGACGGCGTCGCCGCCGACCACCGGCAGTCCCCGGTAGGTGCGGTCGTAGGACACGTAGTACAGCGTGTTCTTGCCAGGGTTTCCCCCGGTGTAGACGGCCTTGCGGTCGAACTGTTCGTCCGGGCCCTTGCGCAACGCGTCCAGTCCGCTGGAGGCGGCCTTGTCTGCGGCGGCGACGGCCGAATCGACGGGATCGGCCAGTTCGGCGAACGCTCGCGTCACGGGCGTCCAGGGCAGCGCGACGGCCGTCCCGGCGAGCAGGGCGAGGGCGAGCCCTGCCACCGCGACCGATAAACCGGTTCTGCGTTTCATGGGTACTCCATACAATGCGGGGGGACACATCCATGGGGAAATGGGCCGGAATACCGGCACTTTCAGATCTGTGTGATTTCACCGAAGCGCTTCAGTGTCCGGCTGAGCGTAATGACGGTTTCCGCCACGACAAGAGACTGAATGATCACTGCCGGTAATCTCTGAACGGCCAGCGCGGTTCACCCCGGTCAGACGTCCCGATCGTGGCCGAAAAGTGCCACATCGGGACTTCGGTTGAAAAACTCGGGAATTTCAGAACCCGACGAACCCGACATGTGCGACCATCACGGACTGGAGGTCGACCATGCGATCACGGGCACACATCACCTTCGAGACCGCGCTTCGAGCCGCGGTCGTCGACAGCGGATTGACCCTGCATGCCCTTCAAAGCCGCCTCGCCCGCCGTGGCATCCAGGTCGCGATAGGCACCTTGAGCAACTGGCAGACCGGCCACAACCGCCCGGAACGACCGGAGTCCCTGCGGGCGGTGGCCGCGCTCGAAGAGCTGTTCACGCTGGCCCCCGGCGCACTGACCACCCTGCTCGGCCCGCGCCGCCCTCGCGGCAGGCTGCCCGCCGGAGGCCTGGAGAACCTGCGGTTCGACGCCGTACCGGGCGGTCCGGCACTCGCGAAGATCATCAGTGAGATCTGCCCCGAAATACCGAACGACGTCAAGGTCCTGCATACCGAAGAAGAGGTGGTCCTCGCACCCGGACGGGTTTTGCGTGAGATCCGGACCCGGTTTCTCGCACAGGCGGGCGTGGACGGCGTGGACCGGTGTTTCGCGGTGAATCTCGCCGACCGCGCACACGACCTCGACACGGTTCAGGTGAAAGCCCTTCAGAATTGCCGGCCCGGCCGGGTCCGCAGGGACTATTCCCGCTGGCTCGTCGCCACCGAACTACTTCTCGACCAGGTCTTCAACACGGGCGAGACATTCCTGATCGAGTACACGGCGGTCATTGACCAACCGGTCGACGAAGACGAATACTTTCGTGCCTTCGCCAGGTCTGTCGGGCTCTATGTATTGCGCGTCCAGTTCGACCCTTCGGAACTTCCCGTCCGCTGCTACCAGTTCCAGACCACCCACGCGGGCCAGCCTCGCACCGAACAGGAAGTCCACCTGTCGAACGCGCGCTTCGCCCTCACGGCGACCCAGAACCCCAAGCGTGGTGTCGCGGGCATCCGCTGGGAATGGGAATAGCGCGGCCCGGTCCCGCGGGGATACCGCGGAACCGGGCCGGGTTCATCGAGTGTTGCGCGGATCAGCGCAGGTGGCTGAACACCCCTTTGTCGCGGGGAGGCCGGCTTTCGATGAAGTCGTCGTTCGCGAGCCCTCTGATCCGGGCCGCCAACGCGGCGTTGTCGGCGGGCATGAGCGTGACCGATCCGTAGCTCCGCACGACGACGTACCGGCCATCGTTGCTATCCACAAAGGACAGTGGCCGGATGGCGGTCAGCGTGTTCCCGGCGATTCCCGATCGCGTCGCGGTCGCCTGGCCGGTCGCCCGCGCCCGCGACAGGACACGCAGGAGCCACTCGGCGCTGTCAGGGGCCACCCCGTACCCGATCAAGGATCGCGTCCCGTCACTGAGCAGTCCTGACCGCCGCCACATCCGGCCCGACCGGTTGAGGGCGAGTTCGGTCACGCGGAGCGGGCGCCCGCTGCCCGGCTGGACCTCGGGCAGCGCCTCCAGCATGCCTTCCGCCATCCTCGTCGCGTTCAGCCAGCCCAGTTCCACGGTCTCGTTGCGCACGATCACGCGCAGCGCCCGTCCGGAGGGCTGGGGAAAGCAGCCGATCGCCATCCGTCCGTAGGCGTCGTCGTAGCGCAGCGACAGCACGAGGTCGCGGTCGTCCATCGCCCGCAGGGCCTGCACCAGATCGCCGTCGAGGTTGCCCGCGTCCCCGAGGCTGTTGGAGGTCAGCCATCGGTGTGCGCGATCAAGACACTCTCGTCGCTCCTCGTCGTCGCGGCCATGGCGGCTCACCACGAGAGGGGACGGCATGGGTCCGAGGCCGAGCCGCTCCCACAGCACTTCGTAAACCAGCACAGGAAGGGTGGGAAGCGTCATCGTCACCAAGTTGCCGATCACTTCGACACCCCCGTCTGCCACGTCTTCCGGCGTTGGTTCATGTCGATCAGAATTGCAGACTCCAGGCCTCGATGTGACCCGTGTCGCGCTGCGAGACGTCGCTCGCCCGCAATTGCCAGATCCCGTTGGCCCGTTCGGCCGAAGCGTTGACCGTGTACGTGGTGATCACGTCGGCCGCGGAATCCGTCGCGTCGGTGTTCTTCAGCCGGTGAGCCACGCCGGAGGGCGCGACCAGGTCGAGCACGACGTCACCGCGGTAGGTGTGCCTGACGTCCACGTTCACCCGTAGCGCGGCGGGTGCGTTGCCCGGCTGCCCGGTGACGGTGACCGGGCTGGTGACGGCGGCGCCGTTGTCGGGGATGGGCACGTTGCCGGTGTTCTCGAACCGGCCTCCGGAGGGCGGAGTGGTCGTCGGCGAGGTGCCGGTGAAGTTGAGGACGAAGTCGTAGGTACCCACCCGGCCGCCACCGGCGTTGCTCATCCGCATCAGGAGCCGGGGGTCGTAGATGGTGTCCCTGCCGTTGCCCGGTTCTCCGGGGAAGTAGAGCTGGGTGGTGAGGATGGGCCGGTTGGGCGCCTGCACTTTGACGTGCAGGTGCCGCGTACGGCCCGGGTAGAGACCCGGCACGATGGTGCTCAGCGTGAACTTGCCCGCGTTGTCCGTGTAGAAGTGCCCGCGCAGCCGGTATCCCCGGTTGTCGTAGTTGCCGCCGTTGTCGGCCTGCCACCAGTCCATCAGCGCGTTCGCCACCGGAGTGCAGTTCCGGGTGTAGACGAAGCCGGTGACCCGCAACCGGGTGCCCGCCATTCCGGGCTCCACCAGTTCGGAGCGTTCGGGCGAGCCGGGAGTGAAGTACGGGCCCTCCGTCTGTGCCACGGTCGGCTGGTCGCCGTCGTGGCATTCCGGGGTGGCCGGCAGCAGACCGTCCTCAGCAGGACCTTCCTGTGCCGCGCTCACCCCGATTCCCGCGGCCAGCAGGATCGGGACCGGGGCCGCCATGGCCGTCATCTTCAGCATCTTCTTGCGGGTGATCTCGCCGTCCGTCGCGCCGGCGTCTGCTCGGTCGTCGTTCTCGATGATCATCGGAGCTCCTGGTTTCGTGTGGTGGCAAGCTGTTTCGGCCCGGCTGAAAACGCGCGAGAGCATGATCCTCGACCGGTCTTCTGAGAGACTCCGAGGTGTTTGGCGGCTCGGTTGACACTGCCGGCTTCCGCGATGGCCGCGATCACGCGCAGGTGCCGGACTTCGACCTCCATCGTCTTTCTCCGTCCAGTCGGGCGGGTGGTGACCGGCGAAGGTGGGTGTGGGGACTCGCAGTGCCGTCCACACCCACCTCGCCGTGTCTGACTACGAGCCCAGTTCGTCAGTGTCCGGACGACCACTCGGTCGCGATTTCCTGCGTGGGCGAGAACACCGCCTTGCCGTTGGCGAAGCTGCGGTTGACGGTGTCCGCCTCGACGGCGCTCGGATTCACGTTGCGGCAGCTCGTGCCCGCGGTGCCACCCGACATGAGGATCGCGCAGTCGCCGTTGTAGTTGTCCCGCAGGCCGAGCGAATGCCCGAGTTCGTGCGTGACCACGCGAAGTGGCGAGTAGCCCTGGTTGATCTGGCCGCGGTCCAGGAAGATCTGCCCGTATCCGTGGCCGATGGTGGCACGCGAGCCACCTCCGGTGCCGACCGTGATCGTGACGTTCCCCCGTCCGCTCACCTGCACCATCCGGATGTTGGGCACGTGGGAGTTCCAGATCTCGGCGGCTTGGGGAACGTAGGAGGCGTATTCCGCCCCGCCGCTGACGGTGACGGTCCGCACCGCCACCGACTGGGAATCCGCGACCGGCACCGCGGGCGCGGCGACGGCGACCGCGGACGTGGCTGTCAAAGGCATGACGACCATGACGGTGCCGACGGCCGCCGTAGCAAGCTTTCTGAAGAGCACGCAGATCTCCGATCCCTGGTGGATTGACAACCCGGCGGCGAGTGACAGAACCGCACTCGCGGCTGGGATTCATCACGCTATCGAGACGACTTCCCAGGGTGAACCACGATTCGAGCACTGTGCGTATTCGATGAACCGCCCGGCGTTAACCGTTTTCCATGAACCTTTTCGACGGCCCGCCGAATTCTTATCTCTGAAAGAACTCTGAATTTCCCGAGTGGGTCATCGCCGGGGCCGCCCGCACGCGCCGACAAGTGGAGCTACTCCACTCGGGCTAACCAGGGTTGGCGAATGCCGGTCGAGGTGTGCTTTGTACGAATCGTGTACGCGCTTGAAGAATTTTCGATCGGACCGCGCAACTCCGACGAAGGCGAGCGCTCATGTCCGAGCAGGTGCCCCCGGATCTCGTCCGATCCACGTTCTCCCGACGTTCACTGCTGCGCACCGGTGGCGGTCTCGCCGCGACGACGGCTCTGCTCGGCACCGGCGCGATGTTCGCCGGACCGGCTTCGGCAGCGATCACCGCGGTGCCGGCGTCCCAGCGTTTCAACCTCACCGAGCCGTCCTACGACGAGTTCCGCAGCAAGATCCTGCACGAGTCGCACCACGTGATGCAGGGTTTCGCCTTCGACAACCAGAACGTGCGCATCTTCATCGTGAACGCCCGCAACGGCGGGACCGGGGACGACCTGTGCGTCACCCAGGTCAACTTCTCCGGCGAGATCCAGGGCTCGATGCACCTCGACAACGCCGGGCACGGTGTGTCGATCGGCGTCGAACCGGTGGGCACCGATTCCTACATCTGGATGGAATGCGACTCGAACGGGCCCACCGGCGACGGTCGCGGGACGGCGCTGGCCAGGTTCAAGTTCGTCAACGGTGGCACACCGTCGGTGAAGAAGTTCCTCACCGGCAGCGACACGATCACCTGTGCCACCGATCCGGTCCACAAGCGGATGGCGGTACGCCGCAAGGAAGGCGGCAAGATGTTCATCAGCGTCTACCCGCTCGCTTCCGCCGCCGCCGGGAACTTCAGCGCGCCGCTGGCGCACTTCCCGCAGCCCGCGCTGGCCGAGAACACGGTGACATTCCAGGGATACACGATCTACGGCCAGTATCTGTACACATTGGACGGTACGGGCCACGAGAACCCCGCCGACATCAACTCCTACGTCACCTGCATCGACATGAACACCGGCAAGGTGAAGAGCCGCGCGCTGACCAAGGCGGGGAAATCGCTCGTGTACCGCGAGCCGGAGGGCCTCGGGATCTACCGGAGCCTGGCCGGGGAGACCCGGCTGTACATGGGTTTCGGGTCGCGCAGCAGCATGGGCGATGTCAACCGCTACGCGAACCTGTTCTACAAGAACGTCCTCATCGACTGAGACCATGTAGCCCGGCGAAGGTCGCTGTGTCCGCATGAAAGCCGAGAAGGGCTGTGACGTGCTGCTTCATGTCCATCGGGTCACCAAGTACGACCCGGCTGACCGGGACGAGCATGGTCACTACGCCGGGGCCGAAGACAGCGTCAGTGACCATGGCCCGGTCGAAGCGGCCTATCTCGCCGCCGTGGTGGCCTTCGCCGAGGACACCGGGGTCACCCACCTCACCGTCCGAGATCCACAGGTCGCCGGCTTTGTCGGCTTCGGGCTGGAGGCGCCGATCAAGGGGCACGGGCTGGACGCATTGTTCCCGCCCGACCTCTCCGGCTATCACGACGGCGCGGAGGTGCCCCTCGCCATCGGGCTCGGCCTGGTGCGGGCCATGGTGCGCGGCAACGGCGCGTGGTGCCGGCTGGAAGTGGACCACCGGTTCTTCGTCCACGTGGGCTACGACCAATACCTGTATCTCGGCAGTGCCCAGCCCTGTGAGCGGGCGATCGCGCACACCCGCTCACTCGGGCTGTTCCCGGAAAGCCTTGACGCCTCTCCCTACGACCCGTCCTTTGACGAGCCCGCCGAACCGTCGCGTCCCGCTGACGACGCGTTCTGGGATGAGCTGACCGAGCTCGCCACTCGCCGCGGCACCGTGCTGCTGGAAGAGTGCTACGTCGGCAATGCCTCGCGCTGGCATCGCGTCCGCCCCGGCGACGCCCTCGCGATCCGCTCCCGGCTCACGCCGCGGGCCGGGCTGCTCGTCTGGCCGGACCTGTCCGCGGACGTCGCGGCCGTACTCGACGCGCTTCCGCCCGACGGCCTGATCGAGCTCGTTTGGGAAACCGAGGACGGGCGGATAAGCAGCTCGATGGCCGACGAGGCGATCTTCCCGAAGCTGCCCGCGCTGCTGGCCGAGGCGCGTGCCGCGATGGCGCTGTCCGGGTACGCGGACGACCGTCACCCACTGCTCACCGCCGTACTTCCCGACGGCGACGGAGTCGTCCGCGCCCGCTGGACCCCCTGACCGTCAGATCGCTACTTCGGCTGGGCCATCCGGGTGCGCAAGGCCTCGGCGGCTTGCCACGCCTCGTCGATCGGCACGATCCACTCCTCCTGGAGATCGATCTCCTTGTCGTCCACCCGGATGCGCAGGGCGGGCCCGGCACTGGGCGTGACGGTGTACGCCAGACCGATCTCGACCTCCTCGCCGCCGGGCAGGTCGATGACCTCGACCTCGGCGATGCCCGGGAACGGGGCCGAGGCGTCGTGGTCGTCGTCGAGAGCACGGCGGGCCTTGCGCCGGATCCGCACGGCGACCTCGTCCCGACGGATCAGGAACCAGCCGTCGGCCTCGTCCCGGAGTGCGAAGGACAGCTCGGCCACCGCGCCGACGAGGGCGCCCTTGGGCGCGGCCAGCACCGAGGCCGACGCGCTCCGCACGGCGAGCCAGGGCACGAGCGAGAGCACGACCACCACCGTGACGGCGATGAGCAGCCGGTTCTCCGCGTCACGCCAGGTCAGCACCGCGACCGCGCCATAGACCCCGGCCACGACCCCGCTGATCGCCGCGACCCGGTTCCAGCGCACGGGCGAGTTCCGCCGGACGTACCCGAACAGGAGCAGGATCAGCGCGAACGCGAGCAACCCCAGCACCGGCAGGATCGAGCCCCGGCTCCGTGGCCCCACCAAGGAAACGAAGCACAGCGCCACCAGCATGATCGGGCCGAGCGACATCGCGATCAGGTACTTGCGCCGGGCACGCGCGAACGCGAGCTCACCCTCGGGCGCGGATGGTGTGGTCATGCTGCTTCTCCCCCGTGGCTAAAGGTCCGCTTTCAGCGTCGCGTTGGCGTCCTTGACCAGCACCATCACGTCCTGATGGAGATCCCACGCGGCCTCGTCGTACCCGGCGAGGCGCAGATCGGGCGCCTCCAGCGCGCGTTGCACCGCCCAACCGGGCGAGCTGAGCGAGATGCCGTACCCGTCGTTGCCCGCGTAGTCGTTGTAGCCGAAACCGCAGGCCTTGTACGCGGCCAGCACGCGATCGGTGGCACGCGCGTCCAGCCCGTAGTCCTTGCCCGCCTCGGCACGCATCGCCATCCGGCGGCCGTGCGTGGTGACCACCGCGACCCCACCGGGAGCCAGCGCACGCGAGAAGTACCGCAGCAACGGACCCCAGTCCGGGGCATCGAGATGCGTCAGCACCGAACCACACCACAGCAGATCCACCTCGGTGACCTGCTCGATCCGATCGACGTCCGCGGCACCGGCGACAGCCCGCGCCCCGAACGCCTCGGCACAGCTGGCCAGTGCCGCCGGATCCATGTCGCACGCGATCAGCTCGGCCGACGGGAAGGCGGCCCGCAGCGAACGCATCACCCGGCCGTAACCACACCCGAAATCCAGAAGCCGCTTGGGCTCCGGCCGCCCGGTGACCTGCAGCGCGGCGAGCACCGCACGCAACGCGTCCCTCGACACACTCATGTAGTGCCCGAGGTTGTTGCCGGCGAACATGCTGTCGCCGTCGGCGATCCTCGTGCTCACTCCCGCCATGATGCCCGCGACGGTGTCGTCCAGCGTCTCGCTCATCCGCTCCCCTGATAGATCAGTCCCCGGCCGTCAGTGCCCTTCCGGCTCGGAGCCGATGCGGTACTGCACGGAGCGGCCGTCCGCGTCCCGCACCGGGACCTGCTTGCCTTCGGCGTCCACGATTTTGCCATCGACGATCTTGTCGCCGTTCTCCAGCCGGGAGAAGGCCTTGAGGTCGGAGTAGTCGATCACGCGGCTCGCCGTCGCGAACACCGACGGATCACTGCCCGCCTTGCCCGGCTTCAGATGGTTGAACACCAGGTTCAGCACGACGGCCGTGAGCGCGGCGGCGCTGATCCCCGAATGGAAGATCGTGCCGACCCACGAGGGGAAATGGTGGTAGAAGTCCGGCACCGCGATCGGGACCATGCCCAGCCCGACCGAGGTCGCGACGATGACCAGGTTCAGGTTCCCGTCGTAGTCCACTTTGGACAGTGTCTTGATGCCGGACGCCGCGACCGTGCCGAACAGCACGAGACCGGCGCCGCCCAGGACCGGGTACGGGATCGCGGCGACCACCCGGCCGAGGACCGGGAGCATGCCGAGGACGAGCAGGACCACCCCGCCGGCGGTCACCACGAACCTGCTCCTGACCCCGGTGATCGCGACCAGGCCGACGTTCTGGGCGAACGCGCTCTGGGTGAACCCGTTGAAGACCGGCGCGATCGCCGAGGACGCCATGTCGGCGCGCAGGCCGTCGCCGATCCGGCGCCTGCCGACCCGCGTCCCGACGATCTCCCCCACCGCGAGGAGGTCTGCCGTGGTCTCGGTGAGAGTCACCAGCACGACGATGGACATCGACACGATCGCGGCGATGTCGAAGGTCGGCGCACCGAAGCTGAACGGAGTCGGCAGCGCGAAGATCGGGCCGTCCCAGACCTTGGAGAAGTCGGCCTTGCCGAGCACGGCGGCCAGCCCGGTGCCCACCACGATCGACAGGAGGATCGAGAGCCGGGAGATCGCCGGGACGGCGACCTTGCTGAGCACCAGCACGATCGTCAGGGTCATCGCGGCCAGCCCGATGGTGGAGACCGAGCCGAAGTCCGGCGACTTGTCGTTGTTGCCCATCGCCCATTTGGCCGCGACCGGCATCAGGCTGAGCCCGATCACCGTGATCACCGTCCCGGTGACGACCGGCGGGAAGTACTTCACCAGCCGGGAGAACACCGGCGTGACGAGCAGGCCGAGCAGTGAGGAGGCGATCACCGCGCCGAACACCGCGGGCAGCCCGCCGTCGGCCACGATCGCGGTCATCGTCGCCACCCCGGCGAAGGAAGTGCCCTGGACCAGCGGCAGCCGGGAGCCGAAGAAGGGCACGCCGTACGACTGCAGGATCGTCGCGAGCCCGCCGATGAACAGGCACGACGCGACGAGCACCCCGATCTCGGCGGGTGAGACTCCCGCGGCGCCGCCGATGATCAACGGCGGCGCGATGATCCCGCCGTACATCGTCAGGACGTGCTGGATGCCGTAGGTGAAACTCTTGCCGACCCCGAGTCGTTCGTCCTCGGGCCCACCCCTCGCGGCCGCTGCGTCCTGCGTCCTCTTCACCATGGATCCGCCTCCCGGTAGAAGCGAGCGATGCCGGGTAATTTCAGTCTGCGGAGGTTAGCTTCCACATAGCAGAATTAGCAAGGACGAACCTGGAGACACAGCCCGGTCCCGGACGTACGGGGTGTGCCGCACGGGCAGGCGGGCGCGGCAGGCTAGTTTGCCCGTGTGAGTCTCCTCGATGACGTGGCCGAACGCGACGGTTGGCGATGCTGGGTGTGCGACGAACCGGTCGACCCCGACATGTCGGTGAACGACCCGCGCGGACCCAGCGTCGACAGCCGGACAGCCGACCGGAAGGCCAAGATCGCCGAACGGCTCGCGCACCGCGGGTGCAACACCCGCAAGGGCGCGGTCAAGGTCGTCATCGCCTGGCCGGACCGCCTGCACGTGGTCGAACCCGCGCCGCTGATCACCGTCGCCGGGCGACTGGAACGCAAGGGCGGCCGCGAAATGGTGGCCCGCTGCCCGACCAAGCCCGACGCACAGGAGGCGGCGGACTGGCTGGTGGACCGGTTCTCCCGGCTGGTACCGGGCCTGCCGGTGACCGCCGCCGTCGAACCCGGTGGCGGCCAGTTCCTCGTCATTCTGGCCGCCGGCCGCCGCTGACGTCCCCAAGGGAACGCATTCTGCGGACGAAATGCGGGAGAAGACGGTTCCGGCCCTGGCGTTTCATCGGTATTTCATCGGCGCTCATTAGCGTTCGGCGGGAATACGACAGTGGGGAGAAACCGATGAGAAAAGCCGGAGCACGTTTACTCGCGACCGCCGTCCTGTCCATCGTCACCCTGACCAGCGCGATCGCCGGTGCGGGGGCCGCACAGGCGGCGCCCGCCCGGAAGGACGGCGCGTGCGGGCCGGTCATGTTCGTCGTGCCGGGGTACCGGGACGGCGGGGCCCAGAAACTCCTGGACCCGGCGCTCGCGCCGGGTGGCGCCAACCCGGTGCGCATCCCGTATCCGAACAGCGAAGCGGACATCAACCTCTACACCGACGTCGACGCCGGCGTCGCCAACCTCAGAACCGCGCTCTACAACCTCTATGTCACCTACGGCTGCGATCTCGACACCAAGGTGTACATCGTCGGGTTCAGCCTCGGCGCCCTCGTCGCGGGCACCGTGCTGGAGACCGAGCCGCCCGGACGGACCGTCCAAGGGGTGCTGTTCGCCGACGGCAGGCGGCAGCCCGGCGAGTCGAACTGGCCGGGTGACCCCGGCGGGCTGATCGGGCACCTGCCCGTCCCGGGCCCCGGTGGCGTCGGTTTCCGGCCGCTGGACTCGTTCCGCTACCCGACGCTGAGCCTGTGCAACGGCCCCAATTCGGGCGGTGGCGCGGACTTGATCTGCTTCGGCGGCACCAATCTGGACAGCTACTTCAGCTCGCACCCCTTCTACAGCTTCGAAGTGGGCAACGAGCTGAACATCCACGGCGAAGGCCCGTACCCGAACAACCTGCGCAACCGCGTCATCCCGTAACCCGGCACCGGTGCGCCGGCAGGGCACGCTCTGCCGGCGCACTCTGTTGACGCAATCAGCCAGCTGCTCAATCGGCGAGGTTGCGCAGCCCTCCGAGGTCCTGCCCGTGGGGACAGGACGGTCCGGACCTTCGGGCAACTCTGCGCCGTACAGCCCTCTCGAAGCAACCCGATTCCGGTCCCGGCGTCTTCCGGACATAGCTTCGACAAAGGACGCGAGAGGGGCGCCGAAATGAAATTCACCGCTAAGAAGACAATCAAAATGGCCATCGTGGGCGGGGCTGTCGCCGCCACCGCACTCCTTTCCGCGTGCAGCGGAAACAATGCGGCGGGAATCAGTTCTCCCGTGAAGAACGCGGCGGAGACGGCGTTCGCCGAGCAGGTGCCGGAAGGCGGTGGCCAGGGGGCGGCCACCGGCGGTTCCGGGGCCGCCGCCGCGTCGAACGGCGACGTCAACTGCAGCCTGCACGGCGGCCAGGTCGGCGCGCCGGGGCGGCAGCAGATGGATCTGATCGCGGTGGCCGCCACCGACGGCACCACGCCGGGCTGCACCGAGGCGTACAACGTGATCACCGAGTACTTCCAGAAGCTGCCGCAGGCCGAAGGCCCCGGCGAGCGGGTGCTCGACGTCCAGGGCCGGTGGACCTGCGCCCGCCAGGCGGACGCCGCGGGCAGCCAGGGCGCGGTGGTCTGCGGCGTGCCCAACGATTCCCTGCAGCTGGAGACCCGGCCTGCGGGCGGCACCGGGAAGGCGCCCGACCAGCAGGTCCGCAAGTTCCCGAACAGCACCCAGTCGGTGCGGTTCACCGGCTACGACGCCGGGGTGCGCATGGTCCGCTTCCAGCTGATCACCCGCCAGGGCACCGAGTCCACGCCGGTCGACGGCAGGACCTACCGGCTCCCGCTGCAGAAGGGCGGCAAGGTGTTCAGCGCGGCCACCCTGTGCCCCGCCGAATCGGTCACCATCGACGACCAGGGCTACGGAAACCGGCCGTGCGGCCAGGACCAGCTGATCCAGCAGCTGAAGGACGGCAACCCGGTGCTCGCGCAGATCAGCGTGAACGGCGACGACCGGATCGCCACGGTCAAGGAGATCTACCACCCCTGAGCCGGGGAAACCACGAGCAGGCAGCCGGGATTCCTCCCGGCTGCCTGCTCACTCTCGGTTCGCCCACTTGGTCATTTGAGGTGATCCTTTCCCCGGAGTCCCCGAATTACGGCGGTCCGTGCTTCCCTTGAACTGATCGTTTACTTCGAAACCGGGGGGGGGTTGTCGATGAACGGGAACCGGATCCGTTTCCAAGGGATTGTCTGGACATCCGGAGAGCGCGAATTCGCGACGCTCCTGATGGACGGGCATTCGGCACACGAGGCGGACAGCGCACCCGACGCGCTGCTGCACGCGTCACGATCCCGTGGGTTACCGCTGACCACGGATCTCCGGCGCGTTCCCCTGACACTCGTCCCCGGCTGGCGGATCGAGGTGACTTTCGAGGGCCTGGAAGCCCGCCTCACCGTCCACTGGCCGCGCGTCCGCCCCCTGCTCAGTCACACCGGCGTCGACCTTCCTCAACGGTGGCAACAACTCGCGGTCACCCAGCGGGTCGTGCTGCTGCTGATCGGCCGCGACCTCGTCGCCGGGGATACCGCGTTCGACCGCGACCTCGCGTTGCCCGCACGGGTGACCCGCCTCGCGGAATCCGGATCACTGGCCGCCGGAATCGTCGCGTTCCGCTCCGGAAACCTCCAGCAGCCGCGCGCCGCCCGCGCTGTCGCCGTCACCAGGTGACGGGAAATTCCCGCACCGTATAGAAAATCGCGTTCTCGTCGTACGCGAGCTCACTCGGCGGGGTCGCCGGTTTCAGGGTCGGTACGCGCCGGAAGAGCGTGCTGAAGACGACCTGCAGCTCCACCCTGGCAAGCGGGGCACCCAAGCACAGATGCCTGCCGTAGCCGAAAGCGAGATGGTGGCGGGCGTCGCGTCGGACGTCGAGCGCGTCGGGCTCCGGAAAAGCGGAGTGGTCCCGGTTGGCGGTGCTCTTCACCGCGATGATGCCGTCGCCTGCCCGGACGATCCTGCCGCCGATCTCAAGGTCTTCCCGCGCGACACGGCGGGCTTCGGTGTGGGTGATGGACAAGTAGCGCAGGAGTTCTTCCACCGCACCGGCCACCACCGCCGGATCGTCGCCGTCCCGGAGCACGCGGAGCTGATCGGGATGGGTCAGGAGCGCGATCGTGCCCAGCGTGATCATGCCCGCGGTGGTGTCGTGCCCGGCCACCAGGAGAAGCTGCCCGAGCGTGGCGATCTCGCGGGAGGTCATCGCGCCGGTCCGGAACTGCTCGACGGCCAGCATGCTGAACAAGTCGTCACCGGGCCGGGCGTTCTTCCGGGCCACCAGGTCTTCCAGATAGGCGTTCAGCTGCTCACCCGCCGCGAGGGCCTGCCCGGGGTCGCTTTCGTCCATGACGAGCGTGCGCGCCACTTCCTGGAAGAAGGCGCGGTCGGCGTAGGGCACGCCGAGCAGCTCGCAGATCACCTGCGAGGGGACCGGCAGCGCGAAAGCCTCGATCAGATCCACGGGCCGGGGGCCGGCGAGCAGTTCGTCGAGTTGGTCGTCGACGATCAGCTGGATCCGGGGCCGCAGAGCCTCCATCTTCTTGACAGTGAATTCCGGCGTCAGCAACCGTCGCTGGACGGTGTGATCCGGCGCGTCCATCTGCATCAACGTTTTCATCCGCGTATCGCGGGCCTTGCTCACCGCGTTGGTGTGCGGGAAGCCGGGCTGGGTGGCATCGACGCTGACGCGCGGGTCGGCCAGTACCGCGCGCACGTCCTCGTGACGCGTGATCAGCCACGGTGTACTGCCGTCCCACAGCCGCACGCGCGACACGGGATCGCCTTCGGCCAGCCGGGTCAGCTCCGGCGCCGGATCGAGCGGGCGATCCGCCGCGCGGGCCATCGGAAACGACAGCGTCACCGTTTTGTCGTCGGTCATCGAATCTCCTCGTCTCGGCCGTTCCTGTCTCGTGCGCAGCATGCCGGTGCCGGAGACCCCGGTAATCGGACAAAAGGGATGTGATCTGTGTCATATTCTTGCGCAGGGAGGTGGGCGAACGTGTCCTGCCTGGCGAACCGCTTTCCCCGCATCGGCGGGTGCGAGTGTCCCGAGCGCCATATCTCCCAAGAGAAGGTGCACCATGGACAGCGAGGGGGCCGACTTGCCGAAAGGGACAGACCAGGGAAATCCGTCTCCCCGGGACATCGTGCGCGCCTGCCTGATCGAGTCCGCGACACGGCGCACGATCACCGAGGACACCTCGACGTCGATCGAGTTCTTCACCGGGCTTTTGCGGACAGCGCAGGAGAACGGGGACGTGGCCGCCGACCGCGATCCGATCCACGAGGCGCATCCGCTGTGGAGCATGACCGGCTCCCCGCGGGCGTCGTCCGCCCTCGACTACCACCTGGACCGCCTGTTCCGGCCGCGCCCGAAAATCGCCGTCGTGGTGGTGGACTGCCCGGATCCGCAGGCCCTCGCCCCCTTCTACGAGGCACTCCTGGGCGTGAGCCGGACCAGGGACGGCGCGGACCACGTGCGCCTCCCGCTGGGCGGCGAGCAGCCGGAAATCGCCCTCCATCGCACCGATCACCACGTCCGCCCGGACTGGAAGTCCGGCGAGCCCGCGCAGCAGATGCACCTGGATCTGCTCGTGGCCGACCTGGACGAAGCGGAGCAGGAGGTGCTCGCCCTCGGAGGGCTGGGCTGACCACCGCCACGTCGTCAGCCGAGCCCGAGTACGCCCCGCAGAACCCGGCGAAGTTCGTCCCGGTGCCCGACGTTCACGAGATGTGTCAACGGGGAACGTGCGACGAAGGTGACCCACGGGTCTCCCGGGCCGGTCCGCGCGTCGGTGATCCTGTCTGCGGCGCGGCCCGTCCCGCCCAGGACGACGATCGGGATGCCGCGGAGAAGGCTGTGCGCGACGTCTCCGAGCGTCACCTCTCCCCCGTTGATGACGAGCGTGGCCACGGGCGCTTCCTTCGCGATCACGCCGGCCACGCTGAACAGCCAAGGCGATTCGTCGCCCCATTTCTCGCCCGGCACCGACACCAGATGCGTGTGATGCGGTTCCAGCACCGCCGAGCCCAAAGTCCCTTGGGCGGCCACTCCGACAAGCGGGAAGTCCGCGCGCAGGGCGGCTCGGGCCAAGCCCAGCGCGCGCATCACCCCGGAATCGGTACCGCCGTCAACGACCGCGACTCCCGCCGCGGCCACGAACGGGATCACGACGCCCCGAAGCACCGCGTCACTCGCTTCGCGGTGCGCCTCGGACATCCCGGAGGCGCCGCCCACGACCACCAACACCCGGGCGCCACCGGGGAAACCGGCTTGCCCCAGCACTTCGGGCAAGGCGGCGAGGCTGTCCACGGAAACGTGGTCCACGCTCCCGCATTCTACCGGCCCGCTCACCATTCGATGCCGAGCGCGGCCACCCGCCGCCGCTGGAGGTCGGTCGCGATGGAGGTGCCCTCCGAAAGGGTCCGCAGCACCGACACCGCCGCTTCGGCCGCCGCGCGGCGATCCGTTTCGTCGCTGTCGGCCCGGAACAGGAGTTCGGCGTGCCGCAGCCGCGCCTCGGCCACCGCGGGCCGGAAGCGGCCCGGCGACGCCTTGGCCACCCTGTCGAAGAGTTCCACCGCCCGGTGCGATTCGTCGAGGGCTTCCCGGATGCGGTCCGTCTCGGCCAGCCTCGCGGAGTGACACTCGTGGGCACTCGCCAGCAGGTGCTGATGCGCCCACGGATTCACCTCCGTCAGCTGACGGCAGTGCTTCACCGCCTTTTCGGCCTGGGCCAGTGCCTCGGTGTGGGCACCGGAGGCGGCCAGGGCGTCACTGAGCACCGGCAGCGCCGCGGCGAGATCGGGCCGGTAGTTCAGGTCGTTGTCCACCAGGCGGGTCAGGATGTCGACGGCTCTGCGCGCGTCGGCGAGCGCCGGTGCGCCGTGGTCGCCGCGGATCTCGATCTTCCGGGCGGCCAGGTTGGCCAGTGCCGTCCCCGAATTGACCCCGACCGTCGACTCCTTGAGCTCTCGCACGCGCCGCTCGGCCTCCGCGGCGAGTTCGTAGGCTTTCCGGGTTTCGCCGAGTTCGCCGTGGATCCGGCTGCAGGTGATGAGCGCTTCGCACAGGGCGTCGGCGTGTTTCACCGCCTTGGCGGCGTACTGCCATCGGTAGCCCTCCACCGCTTGCGTCACGGCGGCTTGCGCGGCCCGCAGGTACCCGGCGCGGTGCTGGGCGACGCCGAGCCGCAGCTGAAGCGCCGGGTCGGTGCGCGCCGTCCGCCGGAGCGCGTTGTTCACCAGGAGGGTTTCGAGCCGGAGGATGGCCTGATCGAGGCTGACGTCGCAGGCCGAGGGCGCGGGCAGCGCCGAGCGGATCCTGTCGAGCAGGGCGAGGTCCATGACTTCGTCCTCGGCGAGCCCGACGACCGCGCCCAGGCCCTCCCCGCCGTGACGGCAGGCGAAGCCCGGATCGTCCTGCAGCAACGGCTTCACCCAGCCGAGATAGAACGGGTACGAGTCCGTCGAAAGCCGGGCGAGCATCACCAGGGCGTTGGCCATCGCGGTGCTCATGCCGTCGTTCCGCTCCCCCGTGGCGGGCAGCCTGCTCAGCAGGCCGGTCGCCCAGGCCGCGTCCGGCTCGCCGAGCTCCGCGTGGCTCCCGCTCAGCGAGTGCAGGACGAGCGCGTCGGCCAGCTGCGGCGGGCCGGGGCGGGGCAGGAACCCGTTCTCGCCGGGATAGAACGAGCGATACCGGTCGGAGAGCGCGGTCCACTCGGCCGGTTCCCGGATGAGTCCGTGGTCGAGCGCGAGCTTCTGCGCCACCTGGTGCGTGCAGGGTCCGACCAGTGCCGTGACGAAGCACAGCCGGGAGAGGACGGCATCGGTCTCGCTCGGTGTCTCCCCTCGCCGGTACCGCGCCTCGTGGTCGAGCACCGCGACGACCGCCCGCCGGGCGTCGGGCAGTGGCCCGGCCGAGGGGGCGAGCACGGCGGCGACCGCGATCAACGGGACTTCCGCGACGGAGAGCTTGCTGACGGCCGGTCTCGCCGGGGCCGGGCGAGGCGCGTCGGGAAGGTCCTCCCGCATGACGTCGAGACAGCGCGCGAACACCATTTCCGGAGTCGGGTCGAGGACGTCCCTCGTGGCGATGGCCTTGCGCGTCGCGTAGACCCGCCGCTGGGCCCACCGGGTGTGGCACTCCTGCCACCACGCGCCCGCGGTGGGGGCGATGATGAGCACGCGGAGCGGTCCCGCGGCGGTCCGCTGGAGCACGTCGACCAGGCCGACCAGATGCTGCGGATGCCACGTGTCGGCGCGGTCCACCACGACGAGGATGCCGTGCGGGCCACCGCCGGGCAGCTGTTCGATCAGCGACGGCGCGGTTTCGGGGTCCTGCCGCGCGCGGAAGACCGTCCAGTCCGCGGCTTCGCATTCGGCGGCGAACCGGTCGGCGAGCTGGATGCGGGTCGCGTGGTCTCCCCCGCTCAGCAGCATGACCGCGGCGGCCATGGTCCCCTGCTGCCACGTCCGCAGTTCTTGGTGGACGTACGGCCGGGACGTCGCCGCCCGCAGCGCCCGGTTCAGCAGGACCGAGGGTTGCCCACGCCGCGGCGCGGGGCTGTCGCGGTAGCTGACGGGCTGGAGCCAGTAGGAGCCGCCACGCCCTTCGGCCACCGCGATGGTCACCAGCACCGGGGAGGCCTGCACGGTCGTGCCGACCGGCCGGGGCACCTCGAAACAGTCGCCGTCGACGGTGTGGACGACGACCTCCCGGCCCGCCGACCGATGCCGCCGAGGCGGACCGCCGCTCACGTCGTACCACCGGCCCGGGAGGCCCGGCGAACTGATCTTCAGCATCAACGGGGTGACGTCGTGCGCTTCGATGCAGAGGGTGGCGCCCTCAACGGTCCCCCCGACCAGCAGGTCGTCACCGTCCCAGCGCAGGGCGATCCGCCGGTCCGGGAACTCGCGGGCCACCGGTCCGAGCAGGGTCCGCACCCGGCGGCCCGCCACTTCCGCGCCGTCCTCGGCAGACAGCAGGTCGGCCGACAGCAGGTCTTCGACACAGGGCGCGGGGATCACGTCGTACGGGCGTTTGGCCTTCGCCATCAGCGTGAGATGCCACGCCTCTTCGCGTTCGAGGAGCGGCGCGGGCAGCCTGCGGCGGGCTTCGATCACCCAGTCCGCGAGCGGGTCGTTCTCCCCGTCCGCCAGGGACCGCAGGGGCCGGTAGAGCATCTTCGCCGCCCGGTTCAGCCCGGCGGCCGAGTCCGAGAAAGCCATCCAGGTGACGCTTTCCTCCAGCCGCAGCGCGGAAGGCAGCGAGCGGTGCACCACCGCGATGACCCCGCGGAGACGGCGGATCGGGTCATCCGCGGCCGCCCGGCGCAGGCGGCCCGCCAGCGCCTCGCGCAGACCGGGCAACAGTTCCTCGGCCAGCAGCACCGTGTCCGGCTGCCGCCTGCCGATCCAGGCGCTGAACCAGAAATCGGCCTCCGCCCCCACGTCGAGCGACGTCAGCACGCCCAGCCGGACGGCGCGGACGAGTTCCGGTTCGATCGTGGTCACGATGCTCAAGGCGACCGCGAGTTCCACGTCGCCGGGCCAAGGTTCTTCCTTGAGCGCCTCGTCGAGAAGCTCCGTGAGTTCGGTCATCGCGTGCCCGCGCCGACGACTCCGCGCACGGACGCCGCGGTCGTCGTGCGGTCCCAGGACAGGGTGGGCATCAGCTGGGTCAGCCAGCCCGGGATCCGGTTCTCCGGGAAAGGCAGTAGTGCCACGGGGGAAACGTCCCGCTCGCGCCACCGGTCGACGAGCCGTCGCCAGGCCCGGCGATCGCAGAAGGCATGCGAGAGGGTGTCGAAGCCCGAGACGACCAAGACCCGTGTTCCCGGCGGGCAGCGGAGTTCGAGGGCCGGATCGGGGAGGCTCGCGAAGAACCACGTCACCGCCGTGGTCCGGCCGGTGAGCGCCCGGACGGCGGCGATCAGCTCGGTCTGGTCCCGCTGGAACGGTGCCATCGCTTCTCCCCTGTCGAGCAGCAGCCGGACGCCGAACCGCGTGGTGGGCACGGGACGGCGCGGGAGCGCGCCGACCGGCCGGTTGGCGCAGATCCGGTCGATCAGCGCGGGGAGATCGATGTCCCCGCAGCGTTCGGGCCTGCTCAGCGCGGCCTGGAGGATGTCGCGCGCGGTGCGCTGGGCGAGAAGCGGTTCATGCGGCAGTAAGGCGGAAGGCGGCTCGTATCCGGGCTGCTGAAGCCAGATCGCGTCATGCCAGGGCGGCGGCTGATCGCCGAGATCCCGGTAGGTCGTGCGCAGCCTGGCCATAAATCCGTGCGAGCCGGTGGTTTCCGGTGCGGCGATGGTGTGGTTCGCGTCCCGCGCGGGCACCTGCGTGGGTTCGGGGTCCTCGGACCGGGCACCGGAGGGGGAACCGCCGGGCACCGGACAGGCCACCGCGTCCGCGACGGTGTCCTCCCGGTCTCCCCGCGACGGATCGGACGCGGGGCCGGAGGTGGGCAGGCCCAGGAGTTCCTTGATCCCGGCCACGTCTGCGGCTTCCGGGGCGAGAAGACGCACCGCGCGGACGAAGTCGCCCCACCAGACCTCGCTCATCGGGGTTCGCCGGCGGGCTTGTCCGGATCCTTGTCGAAGATCATGCCGATCAGCCCGGTGAAATCGTCGCGGACGTCGCCCGGCAGCCGGACGCAGGCGCGGACGGCGTCGAGGAATTCGGCCGTGCTCGGGGCCCGCCGGTGCTTGGTCTTGGCCGCCGCCTTCGCCGCGGACAGCCGGTCGAGCAGCAGGCCGATCAGCTCCTCCGGCGCCCGCGCCAGACCGTCACGCACGAGGTGCCGCTCGACGATCCGGCGGAGGTCGGCCTCATCGTGCCCTGGCAGGCGATGCACCACACAACGGCGTTCGAAGGCCGGGGGCAGATCGCGTTCCCGGTTCGAAGTGACGACGATGATGCTCCGGGCCTCCCCGCGTTCGGTCACTTCGAGACCGCCCGTCACGTCGGACACCGTGAACCTGCGGTCGGCGAGTGGCGACAGCAGACCGTTGGGCAGGTCGGGATCGGCCTTGTCGATCTCGTCGATCAGCAGCACGGCGGGCCGGTCCCGATGGCTGTCGTTCCAGTCCCCCACCGGTTCCTCGGCCCGTTTGATCCCCCGTGCCGACGTCCTGTCGAACGCCCACCAGAACACGCCCGGCACGATGTAGTCACTGTCGGGCGGGAGAGCGGCCTGGCCGCCACGGGCCTGTGCGTCGCCGAGCCTGCGGACGCTGTCGAACGACCACAGGAGATCCCGCGCTTGGGTGCGGGCGGTCGTCACGTGTTCGTAGTAGCGGTACCCCTCCGTCGCGGCGATGTACCGGGCCAGGCTGGACTTCCCGGAACCGGGATCGCCGTACAGCAGCAAAGGCCGTTCGGTGGCTTGAGCGACCCTGACGGCGAGCCGCAGCCGGGGCGACGGCAGATAACGCAGGCCCGCCTCGCTCAGGGAGTTCTCGGTCAGGTGGCCGGTCATCGGACTCCCCGCCTCTTCAGGTCGCTCTCGATACGGATCATCGTGGACTCGGCTTCCTTCTGCCGCTGCACCGGAACCAGCGGGATCGGGAGGTACCGGGCGCCCAGCCGGGCCGAAAGACCGGCGTCGAGCGGCAACTTCGTGCTCAACGCCAGGACGACGATGACCTTCCGGCACCGGTTGTGGATCTCCCGGACGGCGTCGATGGTGGGGTGCAGGGAATCCGCCACCGTCAGGACGTACTGAGGCTCGTCCTGCTCGCATTCGGTCCCGGCCTCGTGCACACAGGCCAGTTTCATCGCCGGGCTGTCCCCTTCCTCATCGTCGAAATCCAGGAACAGCCGGGCGACCTGGGCCGCGATCGCGTTCCGCCCGCCGTTGGCGATCGGGTCGAACTCGACGAAGTGATACCCGCTGCGGCAGTGGAACGCGCGGGCGAGGTAGTCCTTGACCAGCTGTTTGCGCGTGGAGTTCTTGTGGCTCGTGATCGCCGGGATCCGCGGCGAATCCCCCGTCACCCGGAGTTCGACGGCCTCGTCGAAGGTGAGCCAGGTCGGCGCGATGATCGCGACGAGCCTGCGGTCCGGCACTTCGGCCAGGCTCAGCTTGGAAACCGCGGACGCCACCTGCTTGCTGAGCTGCGCGCGGATGAGGAGTTCCGCCAGCCGTTCCCGGGTCTGCAACCGGACGGCGCCGGTGGTGTGCACCTCGGCGAGTTCCGGGAAATGGAGTCCGATCAGCTCGTCGGCTTCGCGGTCGTTCATCGTGAACAAGCCGGCGAGTTCTTTGATGGTCCGGTATTCCTCCCGGCTCCCGGTGTCGAGCGAGGGCAGCTGACCCGCGATCCACTTCAGGGCTTTGGCGACGCTCTCGCTGATTTTCCCGTCTTCTTCGCTTTCCTGGACTTCCAAGACCTGGAAGTCCAGGAGGTCACTGAAATGGCGGTAGTCGGGATTTTCGTCCAGCTCTCGCTTGGTGATCCCGATCAGCACGGCGAAGATCGCCTTGTGCTGCGCGGAAGCCCTGAGCCAGTTGTATTCACGGGCGGGCCATTCCTTGACGACGGCCTTCGCGTCGAGGAGCAGCACCCCGAAGTCTGCCGCCCTCAGCCAGTATTCGATCTCGGGCCGCCATTCCGTACCGGCACCGATCGATTTGTCGGTCCAGACCGTGTAGCTCGGGCCGAACGCCCCTTCGAGATCGCGGAGAAGTCGTGCGGCCACGCCCGCGGTCTTGCCCGCGGTCTTGTGCGCGGTCTTGCCCGCGCTGTGACTGACGAAGATCCGCCAGAGTGAGGATTCGTGGTTCATGGTTCACTGGTCTTTCTCCGGGGTTTCCGACCCGAGCCTGCGCAACCAGCTCTCGTTCTGCCGGGAGAGCACTCGCTCGCACGCGACGACGAATTCTTGGTCCGTCAACGACTTTCGGTCGGCAACCAGTTCTTCGAGCAGGTCGGCCGTGGCGCGGTATTCCGCCACCAGGAACTCGTATTCGGCCTGGGCTGAATGGGCGGCGAGGGCGGCGGCCACGGTGGTGACCACGCCGATCCAAGCGGTCAGCGAGTCGACGTGGACCACACTCGCGAAGGCGAGCAAGGCCGTCGCCACGGCGCCGAGGGTTATCTCGAGGGCGCGGTAGCCGCCCAGCGTCTTCACGTACTGGTCGGCTTTGCCGCGGAAGTACGAGATCTGCCCCTTGCCACCGGTGAGTCGCGAAAGGACATACGAATCGACACTGCCGACCTTCGGCAAGGGCTCCACGGTCTTGACGAGGGTCCCGTTCGTCAGGTGGTTGCCTGCCTTGGCGCACAAGGCGTTCGCGTCGTCGAGCAGCCGCCTGTCGGCGGTTCCGTGGTAGGGCGCGACACCGGCGAGGTACAGGAAAACCTGGGCTTTGAGTGCCTCCGAGACCGACCGGGCGGTGGCCCAGTCACTCGGCGAGGTGGTGACCATCCGGCCGCGGGCGAAGGAGCCCGCCCCGACGGCCATCGCGGCGAGCACGGCCAGTGTGGTGGCGGCCGGGCGCGAGACCGTCGAGAGTTGCGCCGCCGCGGTGCCCGCCACCGCCCCGACCAGCAGCGCGACGAGGACGGCCCGCCGGTTGCGTTCGACCTGGGCCTTCCCCTTGTCGGCGGTCAGGGACCAGAGTTTCTGCTTCTCCCAGACGATCCCCAGGTGATCGCGCGGCGCGTTCACGTCCACAGGACCACCATCACCGTGCCCAGCCCGATGAGCAGGCCCAGCGTGACGAGGACGATCGCCAGTACGAGCACCGACCACGTGATCTTGAGGATGGGGCCGATCCCGCTCAGAACGGCGTGAAGCCGCCCGATTCGTGTCGTCGGTGAAAGCTGTCGCGCGGTGCGGCGCTTGCTCACGGTCTTGTCGACGTAGATGGCCTGGGTGCCCTTGTCGAGCCAGTCCGTCAGACCGCGCGAGATCTCGTCCTGGATCGCTTTGTCGTCGGCGGTCCCGACGAGCAGGTCCAAAATGGCTTGGAAGCAAAGGTCTTTTTCGGCCTGGGGCAGTTCACGGAGGATGTCGTCGAGACGGGGCCCCTGCCATTTGTGCCAGATCCGCCATCGCTCGTCGATGGAAAGCGAAACCCGGCCGTTGCCCGGAATCGCCGCGGCGAGCTCCTTCGCGTTCCGGGCGTTCATGATCCGATACCACGTCGGATCGGGCGGTGGCGCGACGACGGGCGGTGGCGCCGGTTCCGAGGCGGTCTCGTAGGTCGAAGACGAACTGGGCAGCCCCTGCCGGGGCCGGCTGAGAGGCTCGTGCAGCACCGTGGTGATGGCTACGGTGGGCCGCTGGTCGTTTTCCACGGTGACGGACTCCGGTTCGTCGATTTCCGGGACGGGTTTCTCGGCCGGGTCGGGCAGCGTGCCGTGGACACCGCCCCGGGCCTCGTCGTCTTCCGCGGGCGGCTCGGTGGGCGCCGAGGTGGCCGCCGGTGCTTCCAGAGCCAGGTTCAGCCTGCGCGAGGCGAACTGGGCGAACCGGTCGGAGAAATCCTCGGCGCGCCCGGTGTGCTTGCCGATCTCGTCGCACAACTCGACCCAGTCGCGCACTCTCCGATGCTGATCAGCGTTCCCGGAATGCCAGATCTCACGCAGGCTGCCGTACAGCCAGGCGGCGACCTGCTGGTGCACCGCGCCCGTCGGCAGCGCTTCGCCGAGGTCGGCGACGACGCGGTCGCCGGATCCGCTCGCCATCTTGTCCGGCAGCCGCCGCAGGAAGACGAACTGGAGCGACCGGTGGGGGACGAAACCGTCCTCGAAACTGGAAAAGGTCCACGGCCGGGGCCGTCGTCCCACCGCCGTGGCGAGTTCCTTGACCGCCTGCAGCGCGGCGGGCACCAGTTCGGTGTCGATCCCCGCGACGTCGAGTGCTTGGCGCGGGTACCGGCAGACCAGCGCCAGCAGCCCGATCAGCTGCTCCCGCGGGATGTCCGCGGAGCGGCGGAGCAACTTTAGCCGGTTGCGCGTCGCCCATTCGGTGAAGGACGCGGGATCACTCGGCCGCAGGATCTCGTTGGAGTCCTCGGGCTGCAGCCAGCCGCGCCAGCAGGTGGCGGGGAGCGCGATTTCGTCCAGCGCGGAGACCGGGCCGACGACCGCGTGGCAGAAGTTCCGGCCGATCCCCGACCCACCGGCGATGCGGCGGAGCACCGCAGCCTGCCCGTCCTCGAGATGGGTGTAGGTGAAGGCTTCTTCCGGCGGGGTTCCCGTACCGTCCTTCAGCCGGTAGTGCGGTGCGAGCTGGTCACCCCACCACGCCTTGAGCGGTCCGGCGTTGGAGCTGGCGTCCATCGAGCTGTTGACGATGCTCATGCCGACGGAGCGGTCCTCGCACACCAGCACGTGGTGGACGACCTGGCCCGCCACGATTTCGCCGGTCATCGGCCGACCCGCTCGGCTTCGGCCCCGTCGAGCACGTCGGTCATCGCCAGCAGGGCCAGGATGGGCTGCAGCACGCGCATCGGCCGGACGCCACGGGGGTACAGCTCCCGGCCGCTGTCCTCCTCCGTCGTCGCCGAACCTCCGGTCGCGGAGACGAAATGCAGGGTGCACCGCGAAAACCGCTCGGCCACTTCGAGCATGGGTTTCGCCTGGTAGCGCTCAAGGACGGCGTAGACGTCCCGGCTCTCCGCCCGGAATTCTCCGGCCCGGAGCTCGCCCGACACGTCCTCACGCCGCAACCAGTGGTCGACCGGATAGTCGTAGCGCAGCTCGTCGGCCTTGGTCAGCGCGATCGCCGCCGGCACCCGGCTGCCGTCCGCTTTCCCGTGCAGGCGGGCGATCGCGCCGGCGAACGCGCGGTTGTCCTGTTGGGAGGCCTTGAGGTCACGCGTGCTCTTCGCGTTCGGCCGCCACAACGGCAGTCCCCGCGCCGGGTCGTCGACGAACAGCAGCGCGTCCGCCCCCAGGACGAACTGCGCCCGCCGCTCGCTGGTCATCCCCCGCTCGACGAAATCCTCGCCCTGGACGTCGAAGAAGATCAGCGGCCGGGTGGGTTTTCCCGGGCGGCGGACCAGCAGATAGCTGGTGAACGACCAGTGGTCGGCGTCGGTCGCGCCCAGCACGTCGCCCCGGCGGAGCCTTTCCATCTCCTGCGCCGATTTCTCGTGCTGGATCTTGTCGGCGACCTCGAAGGTCAGGTCGTGCTCGTGGAGGCCGCCGCGGAGCATTTCCGACAGCATCGTGATGAGCAGATGGGTCTTGCCCGACGTGCTCCGGCCGACGACCCCGATGACGATCGGCGCGCCGTAGTCGTCGTGCACGGCGGGCAGGTAGTGCGTCGGAGTGCCGTCCTGGGACGGATTCGGGCAGCGGACGTAGGCGCGGGTCCTCGCGTACTGGTACTTGTCCGGATTGGTCTGCCGGGACAGGTCGAGGGCTTCCCAGACGAGCTGCTGTTCCCGGACCGTCGGCCGGAAGAGCTGTTCCGGCCAGGGAATCCGGTCGACGCAGATCGGGCACAGCACGATCCGCCGGGGAGCGGGCCTCGGTTCGGGGGGTTTCGGGACGGGGAGTTCCGGAAGGGGAAGTTGCGGGACGGGGAGGTGCGGTTCGGGGAGGTCCGGTTCGGTCATGCGCTCATCACCAGCCAGATCGCGAGCCCGATGAGCATCGCCGCGCCGACCGCGACCGCGACGAACGCGGGGATCTTCCGATCGGGCGGGTCCGGTGGCGGCTCGGGCGGAACCGGCGGTGCGGTGATCACGGGGAATTCGTCGGTCGCGACGGGGTATCGCGTGTCGAAGGCGTGCCAGCCCCGGCGCAGCGCGTGGTCGACGTCGATGGGATCCGGCAGTTCGGCGTAGGCCCGCATGGCGCGGACGACCTGTTCGGCCGACGGGCGGCCCGCGGCCTCGATCGCGAAGGTGCCCCGCAGTTCGGTGTCCAGCCGCTTCTCCAGTTCGGTGGGGACGGCCAGCTCCGCTTCCGTGGGCGGACGGCCTTCGAGCCGCTCGAAGTAGGCGGCCCCGGCGGCCCGGATGTCGTCGGCGGGATCGGCGGGTCCGGCGGGCAGCGCCCGGTTCGCGAGTGTGATCGGACGGGACCGTGGCTGCTCACGCCGTCCGGCGGAGTGCTCGAAACCCAGCAGCTGGAAGCTGTCGGCACGCCAGCAGAGCGTGCCGAGCTGCACCGCGCCGTGGACCAGGTCCACCGCGTGCACCGCGGCCAGCGCACGGAACAGGCCCTCCCGGAACTTCCGCCGTTCGCTGACCATCAGGATGCGGCGTTGCTCGCCGCCGTCGGTCTCCGCGGCCTGGATGCTCGCCATCAGCACGAAGGGCTCGACAGCGTCGAAGTTGTAGCCGACCAGATGCGGCAGTTCCGCGGGATAGTCGTGCGCGTACCGGGCCCACAGCCGTACGAGCGCCCGGATCTCGTTGTCCAGCTGGCGTTCGGCGATCACGAGGTCTTCCGCGCCCCGTACTTCGGCGGGCAAACGCTTGCGCAGCAGGCGATCCTCGCCGGTCGTCTCGACCACGTCGATCCTGAGCAGGGAGGTCGTGTTGGCCACGTCCGCCACCGGCCGCACGCGCCAGCTGCCCGGATCACCCAGCGGGGTCATCCCGGTCAGTTCCCCGTACTCGTCGTCGTCCATGTTCATGTCTCCTCCGGCTGGATGTCTTCCGCCTGGCGGACGTACTTGGTGAAAAGCGGGACCAGCCGGAGCACGCCGACCGCGTTGCCGCCGGGGCGGAGCAGTTCGTAATCCGGGTTGAGCGCCGGATCGGGCAGGTCGGGCGGGGCGAAGTGCACCATCGTCACGTTGTCGAACGACAGGAGCCGGAGGTCGCGGGACCGGCACAGCTGCGGAAGGGCGCTGCGTGGCCCGGCGAGCAGGATGCGGCGGCTCTTCGCCGATTCGTGCCAGAGCTGACCGGCCAGGGCCTGACGGTGCTCGTCGTCGGTGCGGCCCGAGGGCGCCACGGTGATCCCGTGATGGTCGACGTGGTGGTTGTACCGCGCGAGATGGTCCCTGGCCTCGGCACGGCATCGCTGATCGTCGCCGGTCAGGGGTGCGTCGACGGCGACTTCCCCGAACACGGGCCGCAGCACGTCGGTGGCGATCCGCGCGAGATCCCGCCGGAGCACGAGCGTGAGGCTCCCGGAGCTGTCCGGGACCGATCCGGTCCCGGGGCCGAGCTGGTCGGCGGTCTCCGCGAACGCCTTCGCCACGCCGTCGAGCGCGGCGGCCACGGTGAACAGGGAGTCCGCCAGCCTGGTCAGGCCGGCGATCGGCAGCCAGCGCTCGGTGACCAGGCGGTCCATCGTTCCCGCCAGGTCCCGGTGTGCCGCGATCGCGGCGCCCAGCGGCAGGCGCGCCGTCCACCGGGACACCGCGTCCCGCCAGGCCAGCATCGCGACGGCCGAGGCCACCGCGGCCAAGAGGAGACCGAGCACGAGGGCCACCGGGAACACCGTGACCTCGCGCGGGAGCAGGCCCCGCATCTTGTGCCCGGCCGCCGTGCCGACCGCGGCCACGGCGACCGCGGACAGCAACAGCCGGGTGGCGTTGGCCGCCCGTTCAGGGCCGCCGTAGAGCATCCGGTGCAGCAGCCCGATCCAGAGCACCACCAGCGCCGGCCCGACGACGACACCGGACGGCCCCAGCGCCGCCCCGGCGGTACACGTCAGCAGGACGGCCGCGAGCACCGTGACCATGGGATGGGGCCAGACCGTGAACCGCGGCACCCGCCGGATGCGGTCGGCGGCCCGCGCCGCCGACTCGAACCCTCCGCGCAGGGCCGGATCGTCCGGGCGGATGAGCGCGTTGCCCTTCTGTTTCGCCTCGCCGGCGAGGCCGGGCAACGGCCGCCCGCCGACGAGACCGGCTTCCACCGCCTCCTCCAGTACGGCGGCGAGATCCCGGCTCCGCGGCGCGACCGGGGCGGGGAGCCCGGCGTCCACGAGCTTCGCGGTCTGGGGCGGCCCGCCCGCGGCCATGCCGGTGATCGCGCTCGCGATCTCGCCCGCGAGCCGCAGGTAGGCCGCGAGCGCGTCCCCCGCCTCGCGGAACACCGCCGCCGGATCCGGCCGCCGTCGGATCAGGGTCAGCGGGCGCGACAGCAGGTCGACGACGGCGCGCGCGGCCGCCAGCGCGGAGCCGGACGCCCCGCGGGCGCGGTCGAGCGCCGACCCCTGCCGGATCAGCGCGGCGGGGTCCCCCTGGTGTCCTTCGAGGAATTTGTCGATGGCCGAGTCGATCGAGCCCGCCGGGGCACCGCCGGAATCCCCTTCCGCCGTGGCGAGATGCCGCAGCGCGCGGATGCGCAGCAACCGCAGGGTGGAGTCCGGCACGGTCGCGTACTCGATGTCGAGCCCCGGGCTCACCGCCTGATGCGGGATCTGGCTGACGGCCTTGTGCACGCGGGCGAAGATCAGCGGCTGGCGCAGGGCGGTGACGAGATCGGCGAGCGTGACCTCCTCAGCCCGCTCGATACCCCGGTGCGAGGCGCCGTTCCACAGCACGCCGGATTCGTCGCCGACCCACAGCGTGACCCCGATACTGCGCAGGGCGGCCGGGGTGCGCAGCATCGAGCCGCCGTCCTCGGCGTTCAGCGGACCGGTCGCGACGAGCACGACTCCTTCGAGCTGGGAAAGGCCCGCGAGCTTCCGGAACGCGGCGTCGTGGGCGGGCAGATCCTGGACGGACGCGACCACGACCACGTACCCGGGATACAGCTCGGCGACGTCTTCGTCGGCGGCGTCGAGCTGGGTTCGGTCATGGCCTGGCTCGCGCACGTCGAGCACGAGGACCGGGTCACGGGTCATCGGCCGTAGCCTCCGTGCAGTTCGTCGTGGACCCACCGGTGAAGATCCGCGAGGTTGTCCTGGATCGGGTTGTTGACACCGCGGAATCCCAGCGCGAGCGCGTTCGGGAAGGTGCCGGTCCAGAACTCCCGCAACGCGGTCAGGCGGGTGCGGCCACTGGAGCCGGCCCGGTCGGCGAGCGTGGCGTCGATCTCGGCGATCTGCGCGGCGGGCAGCTTCATCAGCCGCTCGAACAGGGCCGAAGGCTGCCGCGGCGTGCGGTCGACACCGGCGGGCACGCAGGACGTCAGCTGATCACAAAGATCGCGGCGGATCTGCTCGTCGTCGGCGAGCACCCATTCCTCGTAGGAGGTCAGCACGCTGGCCCAGCTGGACAACCGGCCGTAGGGCCGCAGTTCCAGCCGCATGCTCACCTCGGCGGAGCCGACGCCGACGGTGATCAGCCGCGGCGACTCCTCGTCCTCGTCCGGGCCGATGCGGACCTGGTCGTTCCAGATCGCGCACAGCAGGTGGTGGAGGATCCGCTCGCGGTGCTCCGGGGTGGTCGCGAGGTGGCCGAAGTCGTATCCGAGGCGCTGCCGCCATTTCAGGAAGTCCTGGCGCTGCTCGTTGCGCAGCGCGTCCGACCAGTGCTTGAGCACCTCGCGGACTTCCGGCACTTCGGTGAGTCCCATCGAGGTCCGGAACAGCACCACGGCGATCGTCTCGGCGGCGATCGGCCGGAACTCCACGACCGTGTCGGCCGACCGGGGCAGCGCCACCTCCTGCCGCAGGTACTTCTCCAGCTCGGCGTCCTTGGTCGCCGCGGGGTAGGAGAACAGGATGCGCAGGCGGCCGGTGCCGCCCGGCGCGAACCCGCCGGGCACGAGACCGGCGAGCTTCTCCCGGAACTGCAGGAGATCGTCCTCGGCGACCGACACCCCGGTCCGGCCCGCCGCCGCCGCGAGAAGGTCCTGCAGGGCGGGCAGGAGCGGGCGGTACTGGCCGTCCCGATGGTCGAAGAGCCGCTTGACGGCCTGCTTCGCGCGATCGCGGACGAAGGCGACGGCGGCCGCGGGATCCCGGTTCGCCACCATGATCTCCCAGGCCTGACGCCAGCCCTGCTCACCGAGGATCTCGTTCAGCAGATCACCCGGGGTCGCCGTGGGACGCAGGCGGCCGTGCGCCGTGTGGTACTCGACGAACCGGCGGAGAACGGCTTGGTAGAAGGAATCCAGCTCGCCGTGCCGGGGAAGCAGGTAGGTGACGCCGACGCGCTGCTGGTAAAGCTCCTTCGCCCGCACGTGGAAACGCCGGGAGTCGGCGTCGGCGTGCCCGCGGAACGCCGAGACCAGGGAGGTGACGTCCCGGACGAGGCTCTGCACCTTGCCGTCCCACCGGCTCGACTGGTCGTTCCACGCCGCGTTCCACGCGCGTTTGGCCCGCCACGCGTACCACTCGTCCTGGCGGACGATCGAGGCGCGGACCGCGGGATCGGCCCATTTGAGCTGGCGCAACAACTTCTTCGTGATTCCCACCGGGGCGGGCGGGTTCAGGGTGATGCCCGCCGGGGCGGGTGGCTCGGCTCGGCGCAGGCCCACCAGCTTGCTGAACCCGACCGCGCCGAGGCCTTCCCCGTGTCCGTCGCCGAACACGATCCGGCTCAGCCGGAACACGTCGGCCTCTTCCAGCAGCGCGCGGACCGCCCGGTGCGGGTCGAAGTTCTGCACCAGTTCGGGCACCTGACCGGTCAGCTGCTGCTCCAGGGTGCGCAACGCGGACTCCATGGTCCTGGCCCGGGTCGCGAGCGCGTTCTGGATGTTCTCCGTACCGCTGGCCGCCGAGGGTTCCTTGATGGGCAACGGGGCCCGCAACCGGAGAGCGTCCAAATTGGACTCCGTGAAGAACCGCTCGACCAGGCTCCCGTTGCTCTCCGCCTGCCCGGGCGGCGCGACGGAAAGCTCGCTGACCGCGGCGGCGACGAGCCGCGAGGCGACGATGTCGGCGATGTCGTCGGCGGGGATCGTCATCGACGCGACCGAACTCGTCGACACACCGCGGTTCCCGATGCCCGTGGACGCGGGGGTCTCCCGTTCGACCGCGCTGTTGATGAAGCTGTCCGCGAACGACATGTAGTCGCGCCTGTCGCCGTAGCGCAGCGGATCGGTGTCGCCGCCGATGTCGGTGCCCACCAGGGAAAGCACCAGGGAGACGATCGAGCGGTGCAGATCGTCCCGCCGCACCCCGGCGCCCATACTGAACAGGAACGCGGTCTGCACGGTGGCCGCGCGCAGCCGGATCTCCGACTGCCCCGGGTAGCGGACGGAAAGTGTCCCGCTCACCCCGGCGTGGTCCAGTTCGGTGCCGGCCTGCTGGGCGTTCTGGTCGTCGACCAGCCGGAACAGGTCGAGCAGCGCGCGTCCCGCGTTGAGCCGGGCGGCCCGGCCGCCGCCGAGCCCTTCTTCGAACGCCGACGGCATGAGCACCAGCGGATAGATCCGTGCCCGGTAGTCGTTACGGCTGAACGCGTCGCCGATCAGATGCAGGTAGTCGTAGAACAGGCCGCTGCCGGTGCCGCCCGCGACCGAGAACGCCACGAACACGTCGCAGGACATCCCGCGATGCCCGCCGCCGAGGACGGACAGCTCGCCGAGGGAGTTGTTGATGTTGCCGATCGCCCGGTTCAGCGGGGCCTGCGCCGGCGCCATGCCCGCCCGGAAGGTCTCGAACAGCGCCGCCCGCCCGATCGTCGGCAGCTGCCCCGCGCCGCGCGAAAGCGGCCCGATCCGCGGTTCCCCCGCGGGCTGGGGCAGCCACTTCGAGACATAGCTGTCGGCGGACAGCCGCAGGCTGCGCGCGACCTCGGGATAGGTGTCGTGCTCCGGGATCAGGTCACGGACCAGGTGCATGGTGCGTTCGGCGGCGGACAGGTGCTCGGGATCCGGCACCACACGCCGTTCCAGGCCGCCGAACTCGTCCTCGCTCAGGTCCGCGTAGACGAACTGCAGACAGGACGGCAGCTGATACGGCAGGAAGTTCTTGCCCTGCATGACTTCCTGCAGCGCGGCGCCGTCGGGGCCGCACAGTTCCTCGCGCAGCCGCCGCTCCAGTTCCGCGCCGACGCGGCAACCGGTCCCGCCGAGGCCGACGAACATCATCGGCTGGTAGATCTGCATCAGGGTGGTCCTTTCTCGGCGTTCTCAGAGCAGGTCCGGGTAGCGAGGCGCGGCGCCGAACTCGGACTCGCCCTGCTCGCCTTCGCGCTCGGTGGCGAGCACCGTCGCGCCTTCGTCACGGACCTCGAGTTCGAGCCCCTCACCCGCTTCGCAGCGTTCGCCGTCGTGCAGGAGGTATCGCTCGCCGAACGGGGTCAGCAGGGTGAACCGGCGGCCGTCGCGGCCGAGCCGGTACACCTCCTCGTCGTCCGGGGCGGGCGGCGCGAGCTGGGGTGCGGCGCCGTTCGCGGAGCGCAGCACGAACGGGAACCGCGTCTCCCCGCCCGCCGGTGCCGCGATGTCGCTGATCTGGCGGCCGCGCTGGAACAGGAACACCGCGAGACCGCTGACCCGGCGCCGCCGGTGCCGGGCACGCGCCCACGCCGCGAAGGCGACGAACACGAGCAGGGCGCCGGGCAGCCCGAGGTACAGCCACCACGGCGTGGGCGGCGGCGGATAGCCGACCTGGATCGACAGGGGATAGTTCGCCAGCGTCTTCGCCGGGTTCGCGTCGTCGACCAGGCTGACGGTGAGACCGTTGGTCCCGTTCGCGCTGTCCGGCGCGAACACGACGTCGAACGGGAAGTCCGCCCGGCCGGTGGCGGGCACCTCGAACACCGTCCGGTCGCCCGGGATGCTGGCCTTGGTGCCCGGCGCCGGATCGGTGATCTGCAGCCGGACCTTGGCCCGGACCCCCAGCAGGCTGTCGACGGTGACCGTGCCGGACACGGACCGGCCGGGCTCCACCCTGGTAGCCGCGCCGAAGGTGATCTGGGCAGCCAGACCGGGACGGCCGTCGGACAGCGTCGTGATCACGGTCCTCGTGTCGCCGCTGACGCCGATACCCTGCACGCTGCCGATGAACTTGGCCGTCTTGTCCGTGGTGTCCGGGACGACGACGGAGCCCGTGTAGACGCCGTCACCGGCGCGGTCGTCGCCGTTCTCGCCGCTGTCGGACATCGGCACCTGCGACGTGGCCGCCCCGCTCGTCATGGTCACGCTGAAGGTCAGGCCCGCCAGCTGCGCGGGATCACGGATCGGCCGGTTGCGGGTCTGCAGGGTCAGCAGGACCTTGGCGTGCTGACCGCGTTGCGGGGCAGGCGGATCGACCGTGAGGGACGCCCGGACGGCGCCCTGCCAAAGCACGACAGCGCTCACTTCGATGTCGGGGAGCCCGGGCAGCGAAGTGAGCTTGACGGTCCAGTTCCCGGGCTCCGGATCGGTGATGCGGAGCGACTCGACCGGCCCGTTCGCGCCGCTGTCCTGGAAAGATGAGGCCCCCAGCTGTCCCGACTTCGGGACTTCGCGGCCGTGCGGGTCGAGGAAACTCACCGAGACCCGGGCGTCCTGCTTGACCACGACGATCGAGCCGTCCGTGGCGATCTCGGGCACGGTCACGGTGACCGACTCCGCTTCGCCGGCCCCGAGCTTGCGACGCTGGATGTCTCCGCTCCCGGCGCACCGAGCGGTGCCGAAAGCCTTGAGGAGGAACCCCGAAACGGCGGCGGCGTCGGCAGCGACGGAAGCGGCCGGACGAGGGACCGCCGGACCGCACGTGCCCTGGAACCCCCCGGCGGCGAAACGGTCGAGCTGGGTGCGGTCGACCTTGCCGAAACCCAGCGGCCAGACCTGGACGCCCGCCTTGTCCGCGGCGCGCAACGTGTCGTCGAGCCCCCGCGACGCCGCTTGGTTCCGCTGGTCCCCCACGTTGTCGGGGCCGTAACGCGGACTGTCGGACACATCGAGTTTGCCGTCGGTCAGCAAAAAGATCATCTTCGGTTTCGTCGCCGAACCGGGCGGGCCGTCGTCGAGGTAGTCCATGGCCTGTTGCATGGCCGCGTAATGATCGGTGCCGTCGCCCTCGGATTTGCCCCGTTTGCGGAGCTTGGTGAGACAATCGGCGAGACTTTGCTGGTCCTGCGCGGTCTTCACGGTGACCGGCGGGCAGACGACATCCACCGGGGACTGACCGCCGTTGTCGCTGGCGAAGCCCACGACAGCGACAGAGGAACCAGGGGCGAATTCGCCGAGCGCGATCGTCGCGGCGGCTTCTCGTTCACGCTCCAGATCGCCGGGACTGATACTGCCCGATTCGTCGACGAGAATCACCAGCTGCGCGGGCTGGACCTGCGGCGATTCTTGCTGGAGCCGACCCGTCGCCTCCGGGAATTGTGCCTCGGCGGGAGTGCCTGCGACGAGCGCCGCGAATATCGCCCACAGCGCGAGTACCCGCGCCGAGCGGGAAACGCTTTGCCCGTGCGCCCTCGTCCGGACGCGGTGGATGATGAACACGAAAGCACCCCGCGCGATCGATGTAAGTGTGAAGTGTCCTTGTCGGACACACGCAACTGTCGGCGACAGGACGACGTTCGTTACGCCTTACGGCCTACGGGAGTTTTATCGACAGAAAGCGCGGAACGGGCGTGTTCTTGTCCAACTTCGCGACCGGGTATCGCGGCGCGATTTCGCCATGGGGAACGCGGGACGTGGTGATCTTTTGTCCAAGATGGACTGTGACACCACGGTTTGTACTCGACTGGAATGTGTCGATTCTTCGAGGTGGTTCAAAGTTTGTCACTGATGTTGCGGAATCGACTTTCGCTACGACTGAATGGGTTGGGTGTGTCGCGAAAGCCACTTTCGGGACTTGTGGTGTCCTGAAAGTGGCTTTCGCGACGTCTTCGTTTCGGTCGCCGTGTCCGTGAAGGCCTCCTTGCCTACCCTGAGCCGAGGGAAGGGGTCCTTCACGTACTTGCCAGCGGCCAAAGCGGCGGTGACGCATCGGTCCAGCGGGTCGTGAGTGGCGCTGAAGAGACCGCGCCACCTGCCGCCGACCAGAACCATGACTGGCGAACGTGAGGCGTCACCCAGAGTGAGGGGTGTGTGGAAATAGGGACGCTCAACGTCCCTATTTCCACACACCCTCCCCAGCCGCCGAGACCGGACGCCTCACCAAAGCCCCCGAAACGAAAAGAGCGGCGCCCGAAGGCGCCGCTCATCCCGAAAAACGACCGCTCAGAACCCGAAAAGCGACTGCGGCGCCTCGTGCTCGTCCGGCCAGGTCAGCCACGCGACATCGGTCGGGCCGATGGCGTAGCGCGCCAGGCGCCAGGACCGCGCGTCGTCGTCGACGGTCGTCTCGCTGGTCTTCTTGAGCAGGGCGACGTAGACGTCGGACATGACGCCGTCGGCTCGCTTGTTCTCGTAGATGGTGCCGGCGTAGTACGGGCGACCGGCTTGGGTGCCACGCATCGTCCCCTGAAGGAACACCCAGGGACCGATCCGGTCGAGCTGTTCCACGGCCACCTGGACCTGATCGCCGAACTCCTCGTCGAGCCGGGCGGTGGCGGCCTGGAGCACCGCTTCCCGGATCGGGTCGCCGGGGTTCAGCGCTTCCGGGAACGATCGGGTGTACATCGAGCTACCTCCCACTGGCGGGACAGCGACACGGCCGCGTCAGCTTGCCCGGTGATGCTATGGCGGTCTGTCGGATCAGGTCGGCGGGGTGAGGATCTTCACGAGGCCGCCACCGCCGCCCATGCTGATCTTCTGCGAACCGTCGGGGTTGACGTTGTTCGAGCCGATGAACTGACCGTCGCCCGCGTAGAGCACGACGTGCCCGCCGTTGTTCGAGATCACCACGTCGCCGGGTTTCGCCTCGGAGAGCGGCACCGAACGCCAGCCGTCCGCTTCGAGGTTGGCCGTCAGGCCCGCGACAGAGGCACTGGCCTGACCCTTGTCGATCAGGCCGGACGCCTCCAGGCAGCCGGAGACGAAGTTCGCGCAGTTGACGTTGTTGGGCACCCACGACTGCATGGCGGGGAGTTCACCGCTGCCCTTGAGGTCGCCGGCGTTGCGGCCGAGGAACTGTTCGGCGATCTTGGCCGGGTTGTTGCCCTGGGCGTCGATGGGCTTGGCGGGCCGTCCGTCGCCCTGGACCCCGGCGACACCGCCGCCACCACCACCGCCGCCGCCTCCACCGCCACCACCGCCGCCGTCCCCGCCGCCGTGGCTGGGCACGTGGTTGACCGGGGTGGCGTGGACGCTCGACGCGGTGGTCTGGCCGTCGTCGGCGGGCACGAGCTCCAGGAAACCGCCCTCGATTTCCAGGCCGAGCGGTTTGAGAAGATCGTCGATCTGCTTCTCGGCGTCGTCGAGCGCCTTCTCGATCTCGTCCTTCTTGCCGTTCGAATCCTTCTCGTTGAGCTTGCGGAGCCGCTCGATGTCCGACGCGGCGGTCGCGATCTCGTTCTCGTCTTCGGAAGTGTTCTTGCGTCGCCGGGCCGAGTCGATCAGGGCGCGGTTGTCCGCGTCCTTGTCGTTGGCTTCCTGGGCGAGTTGCGCGACCTTCTTCTTGACATCGTCCAGGATCTCGGACACCCGCTGAAGGATGTTCTTGGCGGCCTCGGCCTTGTCGCTGACCTTGTAGCTGGCCTTGCCGAGCTTTTCGAGATGATCGGCGACGGCGTCGGCGTCCTTGCCTTCCCATTCGCGCAGCACGTCGTCGCGGAAGAGCTTGAGATCGTCCCCGAGATCGTTGGCCTTGGTGGCGGCTCCGCCGACCTTCGCGGCCTGGTCGTTGACCGCGCTCGAGTTGAGCTTCTGCGCCTGCTGGGCGTGTTTGTCGATGGCGTCCAGCGACTTCGGACGGTCGTGCAGCGGGTCGTCGAGCGTGCTCGGATTCCGCTCCGCGGTGGTCATCGGTAAATCCCCCTGAGTCCCGTCTTCAGTCCGGTCAATCCCGCTCGCGGTCGCCGCGGAGGGTGTGCACACCCGCGGCTTCGTCGTTCCGCATTCGCTCGGCGGCGTTGGCCAGCGCGTGGGACGCGGCGTCGACGAGCTTCGTGGCGGCCGTCAGATGGGCGTTCACACCTTGGTGGAACCCCTTCATCGTCTTGCCCGTGCTGGCCGCGTTGCTCAGGTCGCCGAACGCGCCGCCGGGGTCGCCGTCACCCAGGTCCTTGCCTGTCGTGGCGAAACCTTCCTTGAGCCCGCCGACCTTTTTGGCCAACGCCGCGATCTGCTCTGGATCGAATCGGCGAGTCATGGATGATCCCTCCAGTCCCGGCGCCTGCGCCTGTGGTCGTCCGCCCCGCATTGCCGTACTCGCGCACCTTATGAGCTCACGCCCACCCGTGCGCGCCGTTTCCCGAAACGCGATGACGCCGTTCGTGTACATCGACGCGCCCGGCCGCGTGTCGGTTCCCCGACGTCGGCCGGAAGATCTTACCTCTTTGACACCGGCTACTTTCGGTAACCGCTCTCGCGCGTGTGGAAGACTCGCGCCCATGTCCTCCCCGCCCGTTCCGTATTTCTCGCAATGGGAATCCCCCGAACTCGTCACGGCGATCGTCACCGGCGCGATGTCCGCGGCCGACGATCCGCGCTGGGCGGAATCCGGTGCCGATTCCGCGCGAGAGTACGAGTTCTGGTCGTGGCGGGTCTGCGGGATGGCGTGCCTGCGCATGCTGCTGGCTCAGCGAGGGCAAGAGGTTCCGCCGAGTATCGAGCTGGCGAAGGAATGCGAGCAGGTCGGTGGTTACGTGCGGCATGAGCACGGCGTGCGCGGCCTGATCTACGCGCCTTTCCTGAGCTGGGTCGCGGACCGGTTCGGGCTCGACGGCGACGTGCGGGTCGACCTCGGCGTGCCCGAGCTGCGGGACCTCGTCGCGCAGGGACATCCGGTGGTCGCGTCGGTGCATCAGGCGATCAGGGAGCCGAAGAGCGTTTCGCCCGGTCAGGGCGGGCATTTGGTCCTGGTCACCGCGGTGACCGAAACGGGGCTGGTCATCAACAACCCGTCGGGCCTCAGCTCGTACAGCCAAGAAGGCGCCCAGGTGGACGACGAGGACTTCGCGCGGTTCTACGCCCTTCGCGGCATGGTCTTCGGCCAGGACACGGCCTAAACCAGGCCGAGCTCGCGCGCCCGGACGCCCGCCTGGAAACGGGACTCGGCGCCGAGCGCGGACATCAGTTCGGCGACCCGGCGCCGGTAGGTCCGCACACCGAGGCCGAGGGTCCGGGCGGCGGCTTCGTCCTTGACCCCGCTGCCGAGCAGGTCCAGCACCGCGGGCGCGAGGCGGCGGATCTCGGCGACCTGCGCGTCGTAGACGGCGAGGTCGGTCGCCGCCCGCCAGGCCGTCTCGAACAGCGACATCACGCCCTGCACGGCTTCGGGCTGGGTGATGACGCTGTAGCCGCGTTGTCCCGCGGTGAGGTCGCCGGCCAGGATCACGAGCCTGCCGTCCATGATGATCGTTTCGTTGACGTCCTCGGCGCAGATGCGGATCCGGGCGCCGAACAGGTCGCCGATCCTCGCCAGTTCCCGCGCGGACCCCGGGTCGAGCAGCAGACCGGCCCGGTAGATCTTGCGGATCCGGACCTCGCCCGAGCGGCGCGCGGCGGCCGCGGTGAGTTCGTCCGACCGGCGGTCGGCCACCCAGGTCGCGAGGTCGTTGGCGGCGCACGCCAGGTCGGTCACGGTCGAGAACAGGTGCCCGACCCGCTGGTACAGCTCCTCTTCGCCGCGCACGACGGTGACCGAATCGCCCGCCCTGGTGAGGCCGTCACTCGTCCGCATGACGTCGATACTGCCTGAACCTCACGGCTCGCGACCACGTGGCAGGTTGTTGCCATTTCCTGACTTCGGGCAGGCCCGTCACGACGCTGGTGGCCATGACGAACCTTCACGACCACGCCCCCACCGCGGGCACATGGCGGCTCGGCGACCGCACCGTCAACCGCGTCGGCCTCGGCGCGATGCGGCTGACCGGGATGCCGTGGGACGAGAAACCCCGGAGCCGCGAGGACGCGATCACCGTCCTGCGCCGCGCGATCGAACTCGGCGTCAACCACATCGACACCGCTTCCTTCTACTTCACTCCCAGGCGCTCGGCGAACGAGCTGATCAGCACCGCGCTCCAGCCCTACCCCGAAGACCTCGTGCTCACCACGAAGGTCGGCGCGGGCCGGTCCCGCGACGGCGAGTTCTCCTTCGCGCGCCCCGACCAGCTCCGCGGCCAGGTCGAAGAGAACATCCGGCAGCTCGGCCTCGACCACCTCGACGTCGTCAACCTGCGCTGGGGCGCCGGGATGGGCAAGGAACCCGGTTCGGTGGCCGAGCATTTCGGTGCGCTCGCGGACCTGCGCGAGGCGGGCCTGATCCGCCATCTCGGCATCTCCAACATCGCGCCGGACCAGCTGCTCGAAGCGAAGGCGATCGCGCCGGTGGTCTGCGTGCAGAACCGCTACGGCCTGACCGACCGGCAGGACGACACCCTGGTCGACCTGTGCGCCGAGCACGGCATCGCGTTCGTGCCCTTCTTCGCGGTCACGACCTCGGTCCCCGGCCTCCAGCCGGACGACGGCGCCGTTCCGGGCCTGGCCGAGGTCGCGAAGGTCGCCGCGGCGCACGACGCGACCCCGGCCCAGATCCGGCTCGCCTGGACACTGCACCGCGGCGAGCACGTCCTCGCCATCCCCGGGACCGGCAGCCCCGCGCACCTGGAGGAGAACGTCGCGGCGGGCGGTCTCCGGTTGAGCGAAGACGAGCTGGCCCTGCTCGACGCCATCGCGCGCGGCTAGCGGGCTCTCAGCCCCCGTCCACTTCGGACAGCTTGTCCAACCGCGCGAGCACCAGCTCGTGCCACTTCAGCTCCGCTTCGATCCGCAGCCGCGCGTGCTCCACCACGAGGTCGTCGGCGACGGACTGGTCGGGCCACCTCCGTTCGCCCAGGTGACCGAACTGGGTCGCCTGGGCGGTCAACGCGGCGAGCCGGTCTTCGAGATAGCCCCGCAGCATCTCGCGATCGAGATCCCCGCTGACGACCAGCGCGAGGTCCACCGGATCGGGTTTGAGGACCACTTCGGCGAAAGCCTCGTCCCGCAGAGCGCGAAGCTCGCGGTGCCCCTCGGCCGTGATCGAGTAGACGGTTCGCGCCGGGAGCGCGCCGAGCTGCTCGGTCCGCACCGGCTCGATCAGCTTCTCGCCTTCGAGCCGGTGCAACGCCCCGTAGAGCGAACCCGGTTTGACCTGCGACCACAGATCGGTGCGATCCATCCGCGCCTCGCGGCGGAGCTGGTGGCCGTGCATGGGGCCGCGTTTGGCGAGCGCGCCGAGGATGAACAGTCGGGTCGGGTTCACCTCACCAGTACAACACGAGTACTCGCTTTTGAGTACTCTTCTTCGCATGACCATCCGACCCATCCTCATCCGCGGCGAGCCCGCGCTGGCCACGGCGGCGGTCCCCGTGACCGAGTTCGACGACGACCTCGCCCGGCTGATCGAGGATCTGTACGAGACCAACACCGCCGCCAACGGCGCGGGTCTGGCGGCCAACCAGATCGGGGATCCCCGAAGCGTGTTCATCTACGACTGCCCGGATGACACCGGGACCCGGCACCGGGGGCACGTCGTCAATCCGGTCCTGCGGACCTCCGAGATCCCCGAGACCATGCCGCATCCGGACGACGACCTCGAAGGATGCCTTTCCGTGCCCGGCGAGCTCTTCCCGACCGGCCGCGCGCGCTGGGCGGCCGTCGACGGCGTCGACGAACACGGCGAACCGAGCACGGTCGAGGGAACCGGGTACTTCGCCCGCTGTCTCCAGCACGAAACCGATCACCTGGCCGGGAAGCTCTACCTCGACCGCCTGGTCGGCAGGCACGCGCGCGGCGCCAAGCGGATGCTCAAGCGGAACGGCTGGACCGGGCCGGGACACACCTGGCTGCCCGGCGAGGTCCCGGACCCGTTCGGCCACTGATCAGGTCACCGGCGGATCCGGCGGTCCACGGCGATCCAGTTCGTCTCCCAGGTCGTCCCGCCGTCGGCCGAGAACGCCTGCTCGAACCTCGCCTCGTCCGGACCGGGCCGGAAGATCAGGAACCGCACCTTGATCGGCCGGTCGCCGAGCCTGTCGTCGCCCCGGAACTCGCCGACGCCGTCGCGGAACCCGCCGTAGACCGCCGGGGTGAGCAGGCCGTCGCGGATGTTGACGAAGGTCAGGCTCCACCTCCCCGCCTGCGGCTCGTACAGCCGCAGGTTGAGCGCTTCGATCCGCCCGCTCGGCCCCGAGACCTCGAACTCGAGGGCGTTCGCCCGCCGGTCCATGAGCGGGCGCACGGTGCTGGTGCCCGCGAACTGGAGCCACTGGTCCGCGGACTCCGAAAGCGGCTCGGCGAGGACCCGCACCGTGGAGCGCCACGTGCCGATCTCCCATTCGAAGGCTCGCGCGCCATCGGTGTCCGCGGACGCGGGCGCGGGCGAGGCGTCGCCCGACGCCGCCGTCGCGATCAGCATGAGGGCCGCGAGGCCCATGGTCAGGATTCGTCTGTATGACACGGTCATGGTCCGACTATCGGAGCGGAGAACGGCCATGGACAAGAAGGCACCTGTGGGTAACCTTTCGCGCCCCAACCCGCTGCCCGGCTGCCCGATGGCCGCGGCGTTCGCCGCGATCGGCGGGAAATGGAAACTGACCCTGCTGTACTGGCTGGCCCACGGCGAGTCCCATTTCGCCGGACTTCGCCGCCGGGGCGCGCCGATCACCCCCAAGGTGCTGGCCGAGCAGCTGCGCGAACTCGAGGCCGACGGACTCGTCGAACGCGTGGTGACCGGGCCGGTCCCGGCACGCGTGATCTACCGGCTCACCCCTTACGGGACAACGGTTCTGCCGGTGGTCGAAGGAGTCCGGGTCTGGGGTGAGGAGCATCTTCGGCGCACCCTCGGCGAGGCCGCACCGAACCCGGCGATGGGCTGCGCCGACGCGATCGGCTAGTCATTTGCCGCCGGCTCGGCGGGCGGCGGTCGCCGTGGCGAGCGACTGGAGGACTTCGTTGGTGGCGGCGATGTCGATGCAGGCGTCCGTGATGGACTGACCGTAGGTGAGCGGCCGGTCGGGGTGGAGGTCCTGGCGGCCCGCCTGGAGGTTGGATTCGAGCATCACACCGACGATGCCGCGCTGGCCGTTCTTGATCTGCCCGGCGATCCGGTCGGCGACGACGGCCTGCCGGAGATGGTCCTTGCGGCTGTTGTCGTGACTCGCGTCGATCACGACCCGGCGGGGCAGGCCGGCGTTCTGCAGCGTGGTGAGCGCCGCGCGGACGGACGCGGGGTCGTGGTTCGGCGCGGTGTTGCCGCCGCGCAGGACGAGGTGGCAGTCGGGATTGCCGACGGTGTGCAGGATCGCGGGTAGCCCGCTGGGGTCGACGCCGGGGACGACGTGCCGGGCCTCGGCGGCGCGGATCGCGTCGACAGCGACGGTGACGTCGCCGTCGCGGCGGTTCTTGAAGCCGACGGGCATGGACAGGCCGCTGGCCAGCATGCGGTGGTTCTGGCTTTCCACCGTGCGGGCGCCGATCGCGCCCCAGGAAACGGTGTCGGCGAGATACGCCGGGATGGTGGTGTCCAGCCATTCGCACGCGGCGGGCAGGCCACCTTCGGCGAGTTCGAGGAGGAGGTCGCGGGCGATGCGCAGGCCGCGGTTGACGTCGCCGGTGCCGTCGAGATGCGGGTCGTTGATGAGCCCTTTCCAGCCGCCGACGGTGCGGGGCTTTTCGAAGTACACCCGCATGACGATGAGGAGGTCGTTGACGAACCGGCCGGCGAGCGCGGCGAGGCGATCGGCGTATTCGAGGGCCGCGGCGGGATCGTGGATGGAACAGGGCCCGGCGATCACGAGCAGCCTGTCGTCCGTGCCGTCGAGAACGCGGAGGACGGATTCCCGGCCCTGCCGCACCGTGTCCGCCGCGGTGGCGCCGATCGGCAGTTCGTGGTGCAGCAGGGCGGGGGTGACCAGCGGGACCATCCGGTCGATGCGCTGGTTGTCGAGATCGACCGCGGTGATGGTTGTCATCACAGATATCCAGGGTTTCTGCCGGCACCGGGTGCGGGGAAAGCCGGGATTTCCCGGCCCGGCCGGCGGTCTCGGATGAACGAAGGAACAAAGCCCGGCATTACTCGTGGCGAGGAGATTTTCCGGTGATTTCTCTTACTCCGGAATCTCCCACCATCCTTCACTCAAGACAATGGGAAAAGCCCTGTCCAACTCCGCTGTAACTCGCCGTGCGGAATTCTATCGTCCGGTCCAGATCGGATCCCTTTTCTCCGCGAAGGCGCGGGCACCCTCGCTCGCGTCCGCACTCCGCCGACGTCGTTCTTCCCAAGGATACGAAGCCGTGAAAGCCTCTTCGAGCGGGAGGTCGAGTGAGCGCAGCGCGGCTTCCTTGATCGCGCGGACCGAAAGCGGCGCGGCACGCACGAGGCTGTCCGTCCATTCGGCGACACACCGGTCCAGCTCGTCACGCGGGACGACTTCGTTCACCAGCCCGTGGTGCAGTGCCGTCGCCGCGTCCATTCTGCGCCCGGTCAGCAGATAGCCCATCGCCACCTTCTGCGGAAGCTGCCGCGGCAGCCGGAAAACGCCGCCCGCCCCGGCGATCAGGCCGAGCCGGACCTCCGGCAGCGCGAAGACAGCCTCCTCCGAGGCGATGACGAGGTCGCAGGCGAGTGCCAGTTCGAAGCCGCCGCCGAGCGCGTAACCGTGCACCCGGGCGACCACCGGTTTCGACAGCGTGAACCGGTCGGTCAGCCGGGGATGACCGGGCTGACCGCCGCTGCCGAACGTCGAGGCTTCCACGCCGGAGTCGGTCAGCCGCGCGCGTTCCTTGAGGTCCTGCCCGACGGAGAACGCGCGCTCCCCCGCCCCGGTCAGGACCACCGCCCGGACGTCGTCGTCGGCTTCGACGTCGTCCCAGATCCCGGCGAGTTCGGTGTGCATCCGCCGGTCCATCGCGTTCAGCACGTCGGGCCGGTCCATCGTCACGTAGGCGACGTGGTCCTTTTTCTCGTACCGCACCCGGGTTTCGCTCATCGCGCTCCCACCGCGAAGCCGCCGACCTTGCCGATCACGTCCGCGCCGTAGATGCGCAACGCCTGCTGCAGCGCGAATTCGGCCATATAGCGGCGGAATTCCTCCGGCGGTTCCTCGGCCAGGTTCAGCATGCGCCGGTTGGCCACCACGGCTTCCCCGTCGAGACGGGCCAGCGCGCTGTCGATCGCCGCGTCCATCTCCTCCGGCGCGACGACCTCGTCGACGAGCGACCGGGCGTCCGGCTCGTCGGCCTGGATCCGGCGGCCGCCGAGGATCACCTGCCGGGCCACCCGCGGCCCGGCGATCCGCGAAAGCCGGAAATTGGATGCCCCGGGGATGATCCCCTCCTTCGCCGCGGGCAGGCTGAGGTACGCGTCGGACGCCGCCAGCACGTGGTCGAAGACCAGGAGGAGCTGAGTCCCGCCGCCGATGGCGAAGGAGTCGACGGCCGCCATCCACGGCTTTTCGGTCGACCGAGAATGCCACGAGCCGCCGGTGAGCAAGCCTCGGAAGATCTTCTGGAGGTAGCCGAGTTCCCGCCGCAGCAGGAAATCGACGAGCGGGATGTCGCCAGAGCTGAGCTTCTTGAGGTTGATCCCCGCGCAGAACACCCGGCGCCCCCGGTAGCGGGGATGGCTCATCACCCCGCCCCGCACCAGTCCTGTTCGGACGGACGGGTCCAGCAGCGCCAGATCGACCGCGGTCTCCATGTCGTCGACCTGCTGGGCGTCCTCGGCGTTCAGGCAGTCGTCGCGGCACAGCGTCAGGTGCGCGACGCCGTCACGGCGTTCCAGCCGGACGGCTTCCATCTGCACGACGCCGGTCTCGACGAAGCCGGGCAGCAGTTTCAGCGCCCGGGGAGTGGGCTGGAGCATGGCGTCGAGCAGATGCGGGCCGGCTTGCGGGGAACGCAGGATCCCGCGCAGGAAGATGCCCTGGTCGATCTCGCGCCCTTCCTTCTCCGCCTGCGGCCGCGAACGCTCGGCCGCCATCTGCTCTTCCGAAGGCACGAGACCGGGATAGGCGAGGGCCGCGGCCCGGACGAGTTCTTCGATACGCAGGTACCGCGTCCGGCCGCCGGTGAGTTCGTCGTAGATCTCTTCGGCGTGTGCCTCGACGAAGTCCGTGCGCAGCGCGCGGATGTCGTCGTCGACCCGGTGCGCCTCCCCCGCCAGGGCCCGAAGATCGAGCCCTGGCGAGAGAACCGGGTGATCCGTTGTCACGACTTGGCTTCCCGCCGCAGCGCGCGGTCCGCCGCGGCCAGGTGGGAACCGAGTGCCTCCTCGAAGGTGGTCGAGCCCGCTTCGAAGATCAGCTGCCGCCGGATCGCCGTCTCGGCTCCGTCCGTGACCTCGGCCAGCTCTGCCAGCGTTTTCGCCGGGTCGGCGGACACCTCGTCGATCAGGTCGAGCGCGAGCGCGCGATCGGTCTCGATCGGGGTCCCGAGCAGCACGGCCCGCCGGATGCCCGCCGCGCCCGCCTGCTGGGTGAGCCGGTAGACGGTCATCCCCGGCCAGGCGCCGCCGCCCGCCCAGGCCAGCCGCAACCGGGTCCCCGGCTCGGCGATCCGGACGTCGGCGGCGAGGAGGAGATCCAAGGCCGTCCCGGCGCATTCGCCCGACGCCACCGCGACTGTGAGCCTGCCGAGCCGCTCGAACCGGCGCACGGCCCGCTCCCATTTGGAGACCAGGCCGACAGCCAGCCCCTTCGCCCAGTCGGCGGGCGGGGCGCCCGTGACGTGGATGACGACCGGACCCGAGTCCCGCCTGTCCTCGGCACGATCGCAGAGGGCGTCGATCTCCTCGACAGCCGCGGCGGAAAGCGGCCGGGCACCCTCGAAACGCGGCACCGGTTCGCCATTGAATTCGTTACGCGTCACCATTGGATAAGCGCCATTTCGATAGTGGAGCCAGGCCCCATGGTCATGAGCACGCCGTAGTCCCCCGGCCGGGCGGCGTCTTCGTCGGCGAGCCGCTCGTAGGAGAAGAGGAAGGAGCCGCTGGAAAGGTTCCCGTAGTCGCGGAGCACACCGGTGGTGTGGCGGACGTCGTACCGGCTCAGGCCGAGGTTGACGACGACGGCGTCGACCACCTTCTTCCCGCCGGAATGCACCAGCCAGTGCCCGATGTCGCTGCGGCGCAGCCCCGTGCCGGACAGCAGCCTGTCGAGCACGATTTCGGCGTGGGCGCCGACCACGTAAGGGATCTGCGGGTCGAGGAAGAAACTGAACCGGTCCTGGTCACGGTCCCAGTCGTAGCGCATCGCGTCGACCGCGTCGGTGATGATGTAGCTCGCGAACTTCAGGACCCGGGGGCCGGGCACGCGCCCGTCGCCGGAGATGACGGCCAGCGCGGCGGAGCCGTCGCCGAAAAGACTGTTGACCACCGCGGTCCGCATCGTGCCGTCCAGCGCGTAAGCGGCGGAACAGGCCTCGCTGCAGAGGACGACGCCGAGCTCGCCCGGATGCGCCGCGGACCAGCCCGAGACCACGTTGAGCGCGTTCAGGCCGGCGTTGCACCCCATGCCGACGATGTCCGAACGGCTGCAATGCGGGTCGATACCCAGTTCGCGGATGATCAAGGCGCTCAGACCCGGGGTCAGGAACCCGGTCGAGGTGACACAGCACAGGTGACGCAGATCCGAAAGCGTCGCTCCCGCCGACTTCAGGCACGCTTCGAGCGCGCGGCAGCCCATGTCGACGGCGATCTTCTTGTGCTTGTCGAGCAGATCACCCTGCGGTTCCGCCGCGCGGGTGCCGCCGGGACCCTCCGGCGGCAGGGTGAGGAAACGCCGGTCGATCGCGCTGTTGAGGAAGATCGAGCGGATCTTCGGATCCTCGATGTCGAGGATTTCGAGGAGTTCGGTCTGCGAGTAGGACGACGCGGAAACCGCTGTCCCCACGCCGGCGAACCTGGTGATCTCGGTGAGTCCGGAAAAGACGGAAAGATCCTGGGCTGATTCGGCGAGGGCAGTCATCGATACATCCATCCCCATGTTCTCAACTTGCTTCGGAGTAGCTGCTTGAACCGCGCAGCGGACATCGATCGCACCTTTCTCTGAGTCGGGTGGACAATGAGGAAATTAAGCTCGGCGGATCACGGCGGTCAACGTCGTCCAACGTCGCCTGGCCGGTGGGTTCCGGCGCCCAGGTGCGCCCAATGTGGCATTGGGGACACTCAACGTCCCCAATGCCACATTGGGCGCACACCTCAACGACGTGACACGTTTGCCTTACTCCTCAAAGAGAACTCAGGTCGAGATCGGGACTTCGGACAACCGCCGGTCAAGCTCCACGCAAGTGGCATAATCCGGCAACAATCCCCTCCGCTCCGCCTCGGCAAGCGTGACGGCCACCTGGTCCCGATCGGACAGGATCGGCTCGACACCCGGATCAAGAGGCAGGCCGAGCGCCGGATCCAGAACCGAAAGGGCCAGTTCGTTCTCCGCCACATACGACGTGGAAAGCAGGTACCACATGACGGTGTCGTCTTCGAGCGCCACGAACGCGTGCCCGACGCCCACGGGGAAGTACATCGCCCGGTGGTGCTGCTGGTCCAGCACGACCGCGTCCCACCGGCCGAACGTCGGCGAGCCGACCCGGATGTCGACCACGATGTCCAAGGCCTTGCCGTTCGCGCAGTAGACGTACTTCGCGGTCCCCGGCGGCGTCGTGGTGTAGTGGACGCCTCGCACCACGCCGCGTTTGGACTTGCTGTGATTCGTCTGCGCCACCCGGAAGAGCGGGCTGCCGTGGGCCTCGGCGAAGGCCTCTTCCTGGAGCGGCGAGACGAACAGGCCCCGATCGTCGGGGAAGACCCGTGGGGTGAACTCGATCGCGCCCTCGACAGCGAGTTTGCGTGCTTGCACAACTGCTCCTGTGGTCGGGATTATCAGAGGCTGGACAACACTTCGCGGACCGCGTGGATGACCTTGTCCTGCAGGTCGGGGGAAAGCGCGGGGTACATCGGCAGCGAGAAGATCTCGGTCGCCAGCTTCTCGGTGACCGGCAGCGAACCCTTCTCGTAGCCGAGGTGGGCGAACCCGGTCATGGTGTGCACCGGCCACGGGTAGCTGATGTTCAGGTGGATGTCGTACGCCTTGAGCCGTTCGAGGATCTCGTCGCGCCGCGGGTGCCGCACCACGTACACGTAGTACACGTGTTCATTGCCGGGAGCGGTCCGCGGGAGCTTCAGTTCGGTGTCGCCGAGTTCCTGCACGTAGCGCTCGGCGATGGCCCGGCGGCCCGCCGTGTACGTGTCGAGCCGCTTGAGCTTGCGCCGCAGGATCTCCGCCTGGACCTCGTCGAGACGGCTGTTGTGGGCGGGCGTCTCCACCGTGTAGTAGCGCTCTTCCATCCCGTAGTACCGCAGCCGCCGCAGCCGTCGCTCCACGGCTTCGTCGGAGGTGATGGCCGCGCCACCGTCGCCGTACGCGCCGAGCACCTTGGTGGGATAGAAGGAGAACGCGGCCGCGTCGCCTGTGGTACCCGCGATGGTCCCGTTCTGCCGGGCCCCGTGCGCCTGGGCGCAATCCTCCAAAAGGGACAGTCCGTGCTTCGCGGCGAGCGCCTTCAGGGGGGCCATGTCCACGCACTGGCCGTACAGGTGCACGGGCAGCAGGCATTTGGTGCGCTCGGTGATCGCGGCCTCGACCTGAGCGGTGTCCATCAGGAAGTCTTCTTCGCGGACGTCGACGAAGACCGGGGTGGCACCGGTGCCGTCGATGGCGACCACGGTCGGGGCGGCGGTGTTGGACACGGTGATCACCTCGTCGCCCGGGCCGACGCCCAGCGCCTGCAGGGCGAGTTTGATCGCGTTCGTCCCGTTGTCGAGACCGACGCAGTGCCCGACCCCGTGGTAGGCGGCGAATTCCGACTCGAAACCGCGCAGGCTCGCGCCGAGCACGAGCTGGCCCGAGTTGAAGACCGTCTCGACCGCGTCCAGCAGGTCGTGCCGCTCCGCCCCGTATTCGGCCAGGTAGTCCCATACACGCGTGGTCATGTGCGAACCTTTCCGTGAACTGATGACGTCAAAGCGGCGACGGTGCGGCGCACTCCCTCGGACAGCGAGATCTCCGGGCGCCAGCCGGTGATCGCCCGAAAAGGCGTCGAATCGATGGTGAGGCTTCGGAAATCCGTCTCGGGCGCGTGCGACGGCGGTTCCACACAGGTCACTTCCACCGGGCTCTTCCCGGTGTGTTCGGACATCTCCTTCGCCACGAGGCGGAAGACCTCGCCCAGCCGGTCACCCCGGCCGGCACCGATCAGCCAATGCCCGCCCGCCAGGAGATCCGGATGTTCCAGTGCCGCGGTGAACGCGGCCGCGACGTCGTCGACGTGGACCAAGTCGCGGCGCACCGTGCCGTCGCCCCAGATGGTGAGCGGCAGGCCTTCGAGCGCCCGCCGCGCCATGGCGGACACCACCCCGCGGTCGTGGTTCGCGCCTTCGGTCGCTGTCTCGCCGAAGACCGTCGGCAGCCGCAGGCTGATCCCGCGCACCCGGCCGTCGGCCGTGGCCTTCTTGAGAAGCTGTTCCGCTTCGAGCTTTTGCACGTCGTAGGGAGTCGCCGGATGGTCGGGCTCGGTCCCGTCGAGCGGTTCCCTCGGCGGCACACCGACCTGCGAGGTGGAACCGCCGAACACGACCACCGGGGGTGGCCCGCCGCCGTCGCCGACGATCTCGACGAGGTCCCGGAGCACTCCCACGTTCACGCGTTCGGCGTCTTCGGCCGCCCGCCAGCCGCCTTCCCCCAGCAGCAGGTACACGACAGCGTCCGAGCCCGCGACCGCGGCGGCGAGCGCGGCGCGGTCGGTGAGGTCGGCGGCGACGACGGTGGTCTCGGCTTGGCCGGTCGGGGGCGTGACTCGCCTGCGCACCACCGCTCGCAACCGGATCGGCTGCCGCGCCAGCGCGCGCGTGACGGCCGAGCCGACGAAACCCGACGCGCCGAGGACGGTGATCGTCTTCACCTCACGCACCTCCCCGAGGCTGCGCTGTCGCGGCGTTGAGGCAGGCGAGCAGCGTGCGGGCCTCGACGTTGACGTAGTGCCCGTGCCGGGTGAGCGCGGTGAGCTGGGCAGGGGTGACCCAGGCGTAGCCGGGCGGCGGCTCGACCGTGTCGTCCGCCTCGATCACGAGATAACGGGCCCGGACACTGAGAAAGCGGCCGCCTTCTTCGGAATGTATTGCCTCGTAACGGATCCGCGATCGCGGGGCGCCGAGAACGCTGTCGAGGAAGGGTGGACGGTTCTCCGCGGGCAGATGCAGGTAGTTCTGGGGAGTGCACTGGACTGTCGGCGCCAGCTCGACGGTGTCCAGGAAACCGCCGTCCGCGCGGGCATGGACCAGCACGTGCGGCACGCCGCCGATCTCGCGCAGGAGGAAGGCGATGAGGCCCATCCCGACGGATTCGACCAGTGGCTGGGTCCAGGTGACCTTCTCGCGGTTACTGCCTTTCACAGCGACCGCGAGGACCTTGAAGTAGCGGCCGTCCTCGTGCTCGATCTCCTCGACGCCTTGCTTCCAACCGCGCACGTCCCGGAGCGGGATGCGGCCGGCGCGCACGTCGTGGCGTGAACGTTCGTTCGTGAACCACGAAAGGAGCTGGACGTCGGAGAACAGCGCGCCGGGAGCCTTGTCGTGGTACGGCAGGCACGACAGCACGCTCCTGGCGTTCATGTTGATCGTCTCGTCCTCGTGCATCAGCTCCGCGATCTGGCCGAGGGTGAGCCAGCAGAAGTCGTCCCACATCGGCACGTCGTCCACGGTCTCGACGATCATGTTGCGATTGGACTTCTGGAGGAACCACGATCCTTGCTCCGCCTGGAGAACGTCGACGATGACCCGCTCGGGGTCGGGCGGGGCGAAGTATTCGATCAGTTTGACGTTCGTGCCGCCGTGCGCCTTCGTGTAGTTGCTGCGGGTGGCCTGCACGGTCGGCGAAAGCTGCACCAGGTTGGGGTTCCCCGGCTCCATCTTGGCCTGCATCAGGAAATGCAGGACACCGTCGAACTCCTTGCCCAGGATGCCGAGGATGCCCACTTCCGGCTGTTTGATGACCGGCTGCTGCCACTCGCGGTAGGGGCCGTCGCCGTGCGGGCCGTCGGCCTCGACGACGTGCAGGCCCTCGATGGTGAAGAACCGGCCGCTCCGGTGCACGAGATTGCCTGTGACGGCCTCGAATCCCCACTGGTCGAGGTCCGCGAAAGGGATGCGCTCGACGTGGAAGACGCTGGCCGCACGGCGTTCGGTGATCCAGGCGCGGACGTCCTCGGTCCGCAGGTGCGCGCCTTCGGTGGTCGCGGCGGACAAGGCGATGCGGTCCGCGTGGTCACGGGCGTCACGGGGGCGCACCAGTGTCGAAGGACTCCTTGTCATGGCCGTCTATCCCCTTTGCGTGCCAACGAAATTCGTTCCCTTCGCGCCGCGCCCTGACAGAAAGGTAGCTTCGGTCCGGCGGAGCGGTCCAGATCGTCCAATCCCCTCTACCGGGGGCGGAGCGGTGTCGCGAAAGCCACTTTCAGGACATCAGACGTCGCGAAAGTGGCTTTCGCGACGCTCGAAGCCGCGGGTGAAGCGTCAGCGAGAACATCACGCCTAGAGCGGCTGTTCCTGCCCGCTCTTCGCCGGTTGCGAAGTCCACGCCCGGTGTTCGGTCTCCCGCACTTCCTCTTCGGCGGTCTGTTCCAGCCGCTTCATCGCGAACCGCAGGATCGGTGGCGCCATCAGCGAAGTGACGATCGCGACGAGGATGATGATCGTGTAGATCTCGACGCTGAGGATGCCCAGCCGCAGCCCCACCATGGCCACCACGATCTCGATGACGCCCCGCGCGTTCAGTCCCGCGCCGAGCGCCAGCCCTTCCCATTTGTTCAGGCCGCTGAGCCGCGCTCCGGCGTACGCGCCGACGAACTTGCCGATGATGGCCAGGGCGAGCACGGCCAGCCCGGTGAGCAGCACCTGCGGACGGATCAGCGCGGTGAGGTCCATCCGCAACCCGGCCGTGGCGAAGAAGATCGGCGCGAAGACCGACAGGACGACAGTGCGCAGAGGCGCGAGTTTGGCGGGATCGACCTTGCCCGCGGTGCTGATCAGGATGCCGCAGACGAAAGCGCCGAAGATCGCTTCCAGACCGAGGGCCTGCGTCCCGGCCGAAGCCAGGAGTATCAGGACGACGGCGGCGGCGACGGTGAGCCCGGGACCGTCGGATTTGGCGGCGGTGTGCAACACGCCCCGGACCAGTGGCCTGCCGAAGGCGAGCGCGAAGACGATGACAGCGGCCAGGTACGCGAGCGAGAGGAGCACGGCGCCGGCCGACACCGCGGTGACAGCCATCGCACTGACGATGGACAGCATGAACCAGCCGAAGGCGTCTTCGATCGCACCGGCGGCGAGCGTGAGCTGCCCGACGTTGCGGTGCAGCAGCTTCATGTCCATCAGGGTCTTGGCGATGACCGGGATGGCGCTGACGCACAACGCCACACCGAGGAACAGCGCGAAGACGGTGGTGTCCGTGCCGTCGGGAACCAGCATCTTGGGCAGGACGTAACCCGCGCCGATGCCCAGTCCGAGCGGAACGATCAGGCCGCCGAGCCCGACCCCCGCGGCGGCGGCGCGCCGACGGCGCAGCAGGCCCATGTCCATCTGCATGCCGGTGAAACCGACCAGCAGGATGACACCGATCTGGCCGACGGCGTCGAGAAGGTGGTACTGCTCGGCGACGGCGGGGAAGAGCCAGCCGTGCAGCCCCGGTGCGGCCCAGGCCAGCAGCGACGGACCGAGGATCACCCCGACGACCAGTTCGCCGACCACGGCGGGCATCCCGAACCGGGCGGCCAGCCGTCCGAACACGACGGCGAGCAGCAGCAGCAAACCGACCTGCAGCAAGAAGATCAGGAGACTGTGGGCGGCGATCGGGGCGACCGGCGCCGGAAGCGAGAGAAGCACTTTCCTCCTTAGGGAAGGTCAGCCGTGAGGGGAAACCCTCGTGCCCAGCCGGCGGGCCGCGCTCACCGAGTCGCAGCCCGCGAGGCCCAGCGCGTTCCGGAATTCGACGGTGAGCAGGTCGAGCAGCCGCCGGGCACCGTCCTCGCCGCCCTCGGCGAGCCCCCACATCACGGGCCGCCCGACCAGGACGGCCGACGCCCCCAGCGCGATCGCCTTGAGGATGTCGCCGCCACCGCGGATTCCCCCGTCGAGCAGCACTTCGCCGTCCCATCCGGAGAGGGTGGCGGCGATCTCGCCCAGCATCTCGATACCCGGCACGGCGCCGTCCAACTGACGGCCTCCGTGGTTGGACACGACGATTCCGCCGACACCCGCGTCGACGGCACGGGTCGCGTCCTCGACCGCGAGGATCCCTTTGAGCACCACGGGAAGTTCCGTATGCGCCCGGACGGCCTCGACCGACGCCCAGGTGGCCGGGGCGAATTCGCGGGCGGTGTGGTCCGCCACCGCCGAATGCCCGCTTGTCCGGCGATGTGCGGCGTCGCCGGCGTCGAAGTTGGCCGCGGTCACGGAATCCGGCAGTGCGAAGCCGTTCCGCAGATCCCGCAGCCGCCGTCCCATCCACGGCACGTCGACGGTGAACACGATGGCTTCGCAGCCGGCGTCCTCCGCGCGGCGGACGAGGTCGAGAGAACGTTTCTCGTCGCGTAGCCAATACAGCTGGAACCAGGGCCGCCCGCCGACGGCCGCGATCTCCTCCAGCGGCACACTGCTCAGCGTGCAGATGGTGTACGGCACGCCGGCGTCCCGGGCGGCGCGTGCCGCCGCGAGTTCGCCCTCGGGATGGAACAACCGCTGGTACGCGACGGGCGCGACAGCCATCGGCAGCGCGGCCCGGCGGCCGAAGATCTCGGCTTCGACGGTGCCGCCGCCGAACTCGCGCAGCATCCGGGGGATCACGAAGATCCGCTCGAGCGCGGCGCGGTTGGCCCCCAGGGAGGCCTCCGCGCCGCTGCCCCCGGCGAGAAAGTCCCAGATCTCGCCGGGGAGGACGGCTCGCGCCGCGCGCTCGAGGTCGTCCAGGCAGACGTGGGTCATCGACGGGCGGGGCCGAGCTTGCTCTGTCCGGTCCGCTCCAGCTCCACGGCTTCGTACAGGGCCTTGATGTTGGAGCTGCCGAAGGTCCCCGCGCCCTGGCGCTCGATGATCTCGAAGAAGATCGTCTTACGCGGGTGGGTGGAGGCGGTGAAGATCTGGAACAGCTGGCCGCCGTGGTCTTCGTCGGCGAGCAGTTTCGTCTCCCGCAGATCGTCCAGCGAATGCGTCTCCAGCTCGATCCGCTCGCCGAGCAGGTCGTAGTAGGCGTCCGGGGTCTTCAGGAACTCCACGCCACGCGAGGAAAGCTCCTTGACCGCGAGGACCGCGTCCGGGCTGGTGAAGGCGATGTGCTGGATGCCCGCCCCGTGGTGTTCCTTGATGAAGTCGTCGATCTGGCCGGGGTCGGCGTTCTTGTCGGGCTCGATCAGGGTCAGGGTGACCTCTCCTGACGCGCTCTGCACGACGGTGGAGTTCATCGCCTGGGCTCCGACCACGATGTGCTCTTCGAAGATCTGCTTGAACCCGAGGGCGCGCTCGTAGTACGCCACCGTGGGGCCGAGATCCCCCGCGTTCAGGCAGACCGCGAAGTGGTCGATCGCGAGCAGTTCCAGTGCTCCCCTGCCGCGGAAGGCGTCCGGCGCTTCGCCGGTGAGGTCGCGCTGGACCAGCGTGTGCACGACATCGCCGAAACCGCTGACGGTAGCGGTGATGACCGAGTCCTCGCGCTCGCCCGGTTCGAGGATGGGCTGTGCGCCCGCCGCCACAGCGGCCTCGAAGGCGGCGGCCACGTCCGACGTACGCAGCGCGATGTCGGCCACCCCCTCGCCGTGGGTCTGGAGGTACGTCGCGCCGGGGTGGCGGTCCGACGTCGGCTCGGTGAGGACCAGCGCGATCGGCCCCTGCCGCAGCGTCACGCTCCGGTGGTCGGCCGACCGGTCCGTGGCGGCGACGGAGAAGCCGTACTTGTCCATCCAACCGGATGCGGCCACCTCCAGGTTGGCCACATACATTTCCACATGGTCGATCTCGAAGTTCCGCGTGCTTTCTTGAGAAGACAAGGCATTCCTCCGTGGAATAGATTCAATCCCCGATAACAGGATGGCGCGAGGCCGATCACGCATCAATGGTGTCCGCTTGACACCTCCGTCCACAGAGGACGGACAGGGTTCACCGGCCGGTGAACCGCACCGGGAGTTCCCGGTATCCCTGGACGACGACCGCGCGCAGCCAGGCGGGTTCCTTCACCAGCTCCACTCGCGACACTCGCTCGGCCACTTCCCGCAGCACGACCGCCAGCTCGATCCGCGCGAGCGCTGAGCCGAGACAGTGGTGCATGCCGTGGCCGAAAGCGATGTGGCGGTTGGGTTTCCGGTCCGGCCGGAACGTGTCGGGATCGTCGAACACGGCCGGATCCCGGTTCGCGGCGGGCAGCCACGCGACCACCGGCGTACCGGGCGGCAGGTCGCGGCCGTTGATCGTGACGTCGCCGCTCGTCACCCGGAGCACGTGCATCGCGGGCGAGGTCCAGCGCAGCACTTCGTCGACGACGGTGTCGACGTCCGCGCTCCCGTCCCGCACCTGGTCCAGCAGGCCGGGCACGGTGGCGAACGCGTGCACCGCACCGGTGATCGCGTGCCGGGTGGTCTCGTTGCCGCCGATCAGCACGTTGTCGCAGTTGAGCACCACGTCGTCGACAGAGAGCTCGTCGTCGGACAGCAGCGTGCTGACGAGGTCGTCGCCGGGGCTCGCGCGGCGCGCGGTGATCAGTTCGTCGAAGTAGACGAGGATCTCGGTGTGCGCCTGACGCGGCGTCATCCCGTCGAACAGCTCGTCCTCGCCGCCGAAAGCGTGGTTCGTCAGGTCGATGAGCATGTCCTGGTCCTCGGCGGGGACCCCGAGGATTTCGCAGACGACAGCGGCGGGAATACGCGGGCCGATCGCGGCGGCCACGTCGCACACCTGCCCGTCGAGCACCCTGTCGAGGACGTCGCGCACCTCTGCCCGCACCCGGTCCGAAAGTTTCCGCGCGGCTGCCCGGGAAAGCAGCGGCCCGACCAGCTTGCGGAGTTTGCGGTGCTGGTCCTGTTCGGACACCACCATCATCTGGCCACCCGAGTTGTCCGGGTGGTCGCGGTCGAAGCCGATCATCATCCCGTACTCGGAGGTGAACGGGGCGGACGGCCCGAGGACCGCGGCGCACGCCCGGTGCGAGAACACCGACCAGAAACCGGTGGGCGAACTGCCCGGCTCGCTCCACACCATCGCGTCTTCCGCCGCGTACTCACGCCACCGGGCATGGCGGTCCAGGCTCGTGTACAGATCAGGGTCGCCGAGGTCGACGGCTGTCGTCGTCTGCATCAAAGGTCTCCAGGTCAGGTGAGTGCGCCGTCGAGCACCTTGGCGAGCTGTGCCACGGTCGGCGCGTCGAAGAAGGCCTGCACTCTCAGCCGGATCTTCAGGTTTTCGCGGATGCGGCTCACCAGCCGGGTCGCGAGCAGCGAATGGCCGCCGATCTCGAAGAAGCTGTCCTCGACGCCGACGCTGCCGACGCCGAGCACGTCGGCGAAAAGTTCGGCGAGCAGGATCTCGGTCGGGGTGCTCGGCGCCCGTCCCGACGCCGCGCGCCCGGCGCTCTCCTCTTCGGGAGTGGGCAGGGCTGTCCGGTCGACCTTGCCGTTCGGCGAGACCGGCAGCTTCGGCAGGCTGACCACCACGTCGGGCACCAGATAGGAAGGCATCCATTCCCGCAACGGCGGGAGGAGGTCTTCGGCCGTCACCCGCTCGCCCCCGGTGCCGACGACGTAGGCGACGAGCCGGTTGTCGTGCGCGGTCACCACCGCCTGGGCCACCGCTTCCACCGCGAGCAGGGCGGCTTCGACCTCGCCCGGTTCGATCCGGTGACCGCGGACCTTCAGCTGGTCGTCGACACGGCCGACGAAGACGAACTGGCCGTCCGAACGCTTCCGCACCCTGTCGCCGGTGCGGTACATGCGGCCGCCCGGTTCGCCGAACGGATCCGGCAGGAACCGTTCCGCCGTCGCGCCGGGCCGCCGGAGGTAGCCGCGGGCGAGACCGGGGCCCATCGTGTACAGCTCACCCACGTCCCCGTCCGGAACCGGCCGCAGCCGCTCGTCCAGGACGTAGGTGCGGACACCGGTGATCGGCCTGCCGATCGGCGGGGTGTCCTCCCCGGTCAGCGGCTCGCTCGCGGTCACCGCGACGGTGACCTCGGTCGGGCCGTACGCGTTGATCATCACGCGGTCCATGGCCCAGCGTTTCGCGACCGGGGCCGGGCACGCCTCGCCCGCCACCAGGAGGGTCAGCCCGGCGGGCAGGCCGCCCGACTCCTCCAGCGGCGCCAGCGCGGACGGCGGCAGCGTGATGTGGGTGATGCGCTGCTCGCGCACCAGTCTGCCGAGCGGCTCGCCGGGGACCAGATCCGGCGCGGAGGCCAGCACCAGGCAGCCGCCTGCCTGCCAGATCGGCCAGAACTCGGCGACCGCGGCGTCGAAACTGGGGGAAGCGAAAGCCAGCAACCTGCTGTCCGGCACCAGGTTCTGGCGGCGCACGTAGTCGTCGGCCAGGTTCGGGATCCCGCGATGCGTGACCAGCACGCCCTTCGGCTTCCCCGTCGAGCCCGAGGTGTAGATGACGTACGCGGGATGGTCGGGCCGCAACGGGCCGAGCCGGTCTCCCTCGTCCAGGTTCGGCTCGGTGAGCCCGGGCTCCCGTTCGACACTCAGTACGACGGCGGCACCGGGCACGTCCTGCCCGGGCAGGCACAGCAGGACCTGCGCCGCCGTGTCGTCCAGCATGTGCCGTTTGCGTTCCTCCGGATAGTCCGGGTCGACAGGCACGTACGCGGCGCCCGCCTTGTGCACGGCCAGGATCGCGATGACGAACTCGATCGACCTCGGCATGGCCAGCGCGACCAGCCGCTCCGGGCCGACCCCGTGCGCCACGAGCCGCCGCGCGAGCCGGTTGGCCTCGCCGTTCAGCTCGGCGTAGGTGAGTGTGGTGGTGTCCATCGCCACCGCGGGCCGATCCGGCAGCACGGCTGCGGTCGCCTCGAACAGGGCCGGTGTCGTGGCCGCCGAAAGGACGGTCATGCGGTCTCCCCCAGTGTCTCGCGGGATTCGGTGCGGAGGAACCGGAGCAGCTCGCGGTTCACCGCTTCCGGGTTCTCCAGGTAGCCGAAATGCCCGCACCCGGGAACCGTGCGGTGGGTCGCGCCGGGGATCGCGGCGGCCAGCTCGCGTCCGGCGGCCGGTGGTGCCACGAGGTCGTGTTCGAACGAGACGACGTGGCAGGGCACCTTGATCGAGCGGTAGGCGTCCAACCTGTCGGGCAGCGCGCTCAGCAGCAGTTGCTCCCGGACACCCGGCCCCCAGGAACCCGCCGCGGCGAACAGGTCGAGCCAGTCACCGGCGAGGTCGTCGTCGGCGAGTGTCGCGGGCCCCAGGTTGTGCATGGCCCGGACGGCGGCGAGGAAACCCGGTGGCAGCTCGACGCCCTGCTCGATCAGCTTCGCTTCGCCTTCCGCGAGCTCCCGCTGCACGAGACTGCTCTTGCCGCAGGCGGCCATCAGCAGGACCGAGTCCACCAGCTCCGGACGGGCGAGTGCCAGCTCCTGCGCGATGTAGGAACCCATCGACGTGCCGATCACGCGGCACGGCAAGGCGTCGAGGTAGTCGATCAGGGCGGCCACGTCCGCGACGAGGTCTTCGATGGTGAACCCGCCGGTCCCCTCGTCGCTCGGCGGGATCCCGCGGTTGTCCATGGTGATCACGCGGAATCCGGCGGCGCGGAGCACGGGAACCTGGTGGAGGTCCCAGACAGAGCTCGGCGCCCCGGTGCCGGTCAGCAACAGGACAGCCGGACCGTCGCCTTGATCGTGGTAAGACAACCGGATCCCGTTCTCGGTTGTCATCAGCATGATGGTCCTTCCCCGCTCGCCGACGGCGCGCAGCGACATGGCCGCCGGCGAAGTCCGCCGGCACCGGGTTCTGTTGAGGAGTAAGAGAAGTGACGTGGTCACTTTGTTCTGTCCGATGTGGAACGTGCGATCCCCGGATTCGCGACGCACTCAGGTGACCGTACCGTCGCGGCTCGATTGTCCGCAGTGACAGTGCTGGACATGGACGGAAATGGCGCGAATCGCGTCCACGATCCCTGCTTGACACTTCGACACCGGATGGAAATCCTAGCATTTATGGATTCGAACGGTTTGTCCACTCACTTGAGCATGGAAACGCTGCACGGATCGCTCACCGATCCGGCCATCTCGTCGATGAATCTGCTGAACGAGCTGATCGACGAATACCCTGTGGCCATTTCCATGGCGGCAGGCCGTCCGTACGAAGAGTATTTCGACATCCGCCTCATTCACGATTATCTCGACGCCTATTGCGACCATCTCCGGCGCGATCGGAAAGTCGACGAGGCCGGGGTGACGCGCGCGCTCTTCCAGTACGGCACCACGAAGGGCATCATCGCCGACCTCATCGCCCGCAACCTCGCCGAAGACGAGAACATCGACTCCGCCCCGGAGTCCGTGGTCGTCACCGTCGGCGCCCAGGAAGCGATGTTCCTGGTGCTCCGCACGCTGCGGGCGGGTGATCGGGACGTGCTGCTCGCCCCCGCCCCCACCTACGTCGGCCTGACCGGGGCGGCGCTGCTCACCGACACCCCCGTCTGGCCGGTGCGGTCCACCGAGAACGGCATCGACCCCGAAGACCTGGTCCTGCAGCTGAAACGAGCCGACGAACAGGGCAAGCGGGTCCGAGCCTGTTACGTGACGCCCAACTTCGCCAACCCCACCGGCACCAGCATGGACCTGGCCGCCCGCCACCGGCTCCTCGATGTCGCCGCGGCCAACGGGATCCTGCTGCTGGAGGACAACGCGTACGGGCTCTTCGGCGCCGAGCGCCTCCCCACGCTGAAGGCGCTCGACCGGTCGGGGACCGTGGTCTACATCGGTTCCTTCGCCAAGACCGGGATGCCCGGCGCCCGGGTCGGGTACGCCGTGGCGGATCAGCGGATGCCCGGGGGCGGCCTGTTCGCCGACCAGCTCTCCAAGCTCAAGGGCATGCTCACGGTGAACACCTCCCCGATCGCCCAGGCGGTGATCGCCGGGAAGCTGCTGCTCAACGACTTCAGCCTGACCAAGGCCAACGTCCGCGAGACCGCCATCTACCAGCGCAATCTCCGCCTGACACTGGGCGAACTGGACCGCAGGCTCGGCGGGAGCCCCGGGGTCTCCTGGAACACCCCGACGGGCGGGTTCTTCGTCACCGTCACCGTGCCCTTCGTCGTCGACGACGACCTGCTGGCACACGCCGCCCGCGACCACGGTGTGCTGTTCACCCCGATGCATCACTTCTACGGCGGCAAAGACGGGTTCAATCAGCTCCGGCTGTCCATCAGCCTGCTCACGCCGGAACTGATCGAAGAGGGCGTGAGCAGGCTCGCGGCGCTCATCACCGCACGTCTCGGGTGAACTCCCGCTTCACCGCGTCCACCAGCACCATGTCGTCACGACCGGTGCTGGTGGACGCGAACGGCGCCCGCGCGAGCACGGCGAAGCCGGCGCCTTCGAGTTCCCGCACGATCCGGTCCACCGTGACGAGCCTTCGGCGATGTGTGCAGACGACGAAGGGATCCGCGGTCTCCTCGGCCGGGTAGATGGTGATCTCCTGGATCTCCTCCGACGGCAGGATCCTCACGTGCAACACGTGCCGCCGTCCACTGCGGCCCGGCAATTCCTGCTGCCGTTCCAGCGGTTCCGCCTCGACGGGTTTCGTCATTTCCAGGCTGAGCAGGAATTTCCCGCCGGGTTCGAGATGCTCGCGAACCGACGCGTACAGGCCCTTCCGGCCGGTCTCGTCGAGTTCGTTGATCGAGCCCGAGCTGATGACCACCGTTTCGAAGCGCTTGCCCAGCGTGAAGGCGCTCATGTCCGCCTGGACCACCGTGCACCGGTCCTGGCGGTCCGCCGTCGCTTCCGCCAGCCGCTTCCGGAAGGCGGTGACCACCGTGGCCGACAACTCCAGGGCGGTCACCTCCCAGCCGAGATCCAGGAACGGGAACGTCAGCCTGCCCATTCCGGCCGCGAGCTCCAGCACGGGTCCGGGCGCGGGGCGGAGGCGGGCAGCGAACTGCCGCGCCTCCGAAGTGCCGTCCGCGTCCTGGATCAGATCCCGATAGGTGTCCGAGCCGTCCTCGTCGTAGAAGTCGCACAGAACGCCGCGCTCGCCCGCGGAAGCCAGCAGGACACCCGCGTGCGCGGTCCGCACCGGGCCGCGCTCGGTTTGCTCGGTCATGAGGACAACCTCCTGGTCGACATTCGTCTCCGGAACCGTTCAGCCGTTTTCTTCGCGAGAGACGACCGGCCAGGTCGTTTCGCCGTATCCGCCCGAAGGCGCGCTCTTCAGGGCATGTCCGTCCAACAGGGCGAAGAAGTCCTTTTCCGGCCCGTGAAGCATCAACATCTGCGACGGATAAAGCCGCAGGGCTTCGAATTTCCGCGTCCGCACCTCCGCTTCGACGGAAACGAATTCGGGAGAACCGGCCTGGAAACCGTCCGGGAGTTCCACCGCACCCGGCGCGAAGATCGCGTGCGGGAGGTCTTCCCACAGCCGCACCGGAATACCTTTCTCCCGCGCGACGGACAGCGTGGCGTCCCGCGTGATCTTGTTGTCGATATGGCCACTGGCGGCCGCACAGGTCAGGATCAGCGCCGGAGCACACTCTTCGACGACCGAGGCGATCTCGGCCCGCACCGCGGAGAACAGCTCCGGATCGTCCTGCGGCGACTGCTCGCCGATGGCCAGCTTCTGCCGCCCGGGCACGTTGTCGGCCAGCCATCGGCCGTCCGGCAGCTTGCGGTAGATGGCGTCGAGGAATCGGCCGTGCCGGTAGTCGGCCCCCAGATGGGCGAGCGCGGCGATGTCTTCGTTCCGGCGATGAAGCGACGCGTCCTGATCCGGTGTGAGGCCCCAGATCGCGTGCAGCCGCTCCGCCGCCGGTGAGTGCGGGGGCGGAGCGGTCCCGGCGAACACCGTGTGGACGGTCACCTTCGCCCCGTCCTGCGCCGCACGGGAAAGCCCGGCGCCGAAGGACAGGACAGCGTCGTCCAGATGCGGCGATATCGCCACTATCCGGCCCGTGTAGGGGTTCTGGGTCATGGCGGTCAGCTCACGTGCACGTTCGGCACGTACCGGATCCACTGCCCGCCGGCGTCACGGAAGGCCTGTTCCGCGTTCATGATCTCGTCGGCGTGGTTCCAGGCGAACAGCAGCGCGTAGTCCGGGTGGTCTCCGGCGAACTCCTGGTACTCGCGGACCGGGATGTGCTGTCCGGGGCTGAGCCTGCCCTGTTTGGCGGGAGTGGTGTCCGAGATGAACTCCACCAGATCCGGGGTGATGCCACAGAAGTTGGTCACCGTCGCGCTCTTGGCCGTCGCGCCGTAGCCGACGACGCGTTTGCCCTCGGCGCGGAGCTTGGTCAGCAGCGCGATCAGGTCTTCCTTGATCTTCTTCACGTTGGTGGCGAACTGTTCCAGTGTGGCGAACTCCGCCAGCTTGCGCTCGGCCTCCCACGCCAGAAGGTCCGCCACGGCCTCGGTCGGCTTGCGAGCCCCGGCGAGGGCGAGGGTGTAACGGACCTCGCCGCCGTGCACCGGGATGCGCTCGACGTCCACGAGTTCGAGGCCGTTGCGCTGGGCCATCTCCTGCACCGAGCGCGCGGTGAAGAAGAAGAAATGCTCGTCGTAGATCTGGTCGAACGACGTGCGCTCCACGATGTCGCCGAGGTACGGGTCCTCGAACACGAAAACGCCGTTCGGGCCGAGCAGCTTGGTGACACCCTTGAGAATCGAGTCCATGTAAGGGATGTGGCACAGGGTGTTGGCCGCGTAGATCACGTCGGCGGGGCCGTCGTTCTCGCGGATGTCGACCGCCGTCGCCTCTTCGAAGAAGTCCTTGCGGACCCGGATTCCCTTGGCCGCGGCCAGATCCGCGACGCTACCGGAGGGTTCGACGCCGAGTTGGCGCACACCCGCGTCGGCGACGGCCTTGAGCATGATGCCGTCGTTGCAGCCGAGTTCGACGATGAACGGGTCCTCGCCGGTCAGCTCCGTGGTCAGGAAACGCTTGGCCAGCTCGTGGAAATGCGTGCGCATGACCGCCGAACCGGAGGACAGGTACGGGTACGCCTCGTGGAACATCAGGTCCCTCGGGACCTCTTCCATCAGCTGCACCATCGTGCAGGAATCGCAGATCCCGGTGGCGAGCCGGAAGAAGAACTCCTTCTTCCCGTCGCCGGGGACCACGAACGCGTCCGAGAGCGGCTGGCGTCCCAGATCGATGAACTCGGTGACAGTGCCGTCACAGATACGGCACTCGGACGTGGCTGACATGCGGTCTCCTCAGTGCTTTGTCGTCGAAGAAGAAGTGGTGCGCGTTCAGGCGGGGACGGTCAGCTGGCCCGCGGCCTGGAACAGCAGTTCCGCGGCCGTCGTCCGGCCGTCGGTGCGGACCTTCTCCGCCACGGCCGCCGCTCGCGCGCGGGTCTCCGGGGAAAGAGCCTTGGTGAGCGCGGCCGAGAAGGTGTCGAAGGTCGGGACCGGACGTTCCGCCAGCGCCACCCCGATTCCCAGCTCGGTCACGCGGCCGGCGAAGTACGGCTGATCCGTGTGACGAGGCAGCACGAGCTGCGGGATGCCCGCCCGCGCGGCCAGATGGAGGGTGCCCGCGCTGCCCTTGTGCAGGGCCGCGGCCACCCGGCCGAACAGCGCCTGGATGTTCACCTCGCCGACGCCGAAGCAGTCGGCCCCGTCGTCGGGCAGGACCAGATCGGCCCAGCCACGGGAAAGGATCACCCGGTGGCCCTGCGCCCGGATCGCCTCGATGGCCAGCTTCGTGGCGTCGGCGAGACCGGGTCCGGACGCGCTGCCGAACCCCACGTACACCGGCGGTGCCCCGGCGGCCAGGAACGCCTCCAGGTCCGCCGGAAGCGGCCGTTCGTCCGGCAGGATCCACGCGCCGGTCTGGACGGCGTCGAGAGCCGGATCCACCGGTGCCAGCACCGGGTCCGCCGCCAGCCAGGGCTGATCGCCGTAGCCGTACGCGAAGACGTCCTTCACCGGCGGAAGGCCGATCGCGACCCGCCTGCCGTTGAGCGCTTCCCCGTACCGCTCGGAGAAACGCTCGGCGCGCTCGGCCCAGAGCACCCCGAAGTCGGTCACGCCCGGCGTGGTCCGCTCGTCCTCGGGCGGGTGGTAGTTCGACGACGGCAGGTAGTTCGGGCTGTAGGCGGCGTAGAAGTAGGGGATGCCCAGCTTTTCGGCCACCGACCGCACGCCTGTCGCGTGGGCCAGCTCGCCGGTCGCCACCACCACGTCGCAACCCTCGGCGCCCGGGGGGACCTGGTCGAACTGCATTTCGATCGCCATGGCCGCGAACTTGCGCTCTTCTTCGGCCGACGGCGGCGGCATCCCTTCCTGCAGCAGCATTCCCTCGTGCGCCAGGCCGACCGGCACATGCGGCACCCCGGCTTCGGCGAGCCGCTCCGCGGAAGACGGCGACGCGCACATCCGCACCTCCGCGCCGAGCTCCCGCAACCGGACCGCCAGTGCCACCAGCGGTTCGACGTCGCCGCGGCTTCCGCAGGTCGACAACAGCACACGCATTTCGCGTCCCCTATCTTGAGCAGTTCTGGGCTTTACGCGGAGACAGACGGCTTCGCCCGGCTTGCCGCGTCGAGCAGCAGTCCGGCCGCGACCGTCGTCCCGTCGGTGCGGATCGTGTCCGCGACGGCCGTCGCCCGCGCCCGGGTTCCCGGCGCCAGCGCCGTGGTGAGCGCCGCCGACAGAGAGTCGAGAGTCGGGACAGGGCCGTCGTGCGCCACCCCGACACCCAGCTCGGCCACCCGGCTCGCGTAGTACGGCTGGTCCGCCATCTGCGGCAGCAGGATCTGCGGTACGCCCGCCCGCGTCGCCACGTGCGTCGTCCCCGAACCGCCGTGGTGGATGACGGCGGCCACCCGGCGGAACAGCACCTGGTGGTTCACTTCGCCGGTCTCGAAGCAGTCGTCCTTGTCGTCGGGCAGGACCAGATCGGCCCAGCCACGGGAAAGGATCACCCGGAGGCCGCGGGCGCGGATCGTCTCGATGGCCACCTGGACGGCGTCGGCGGGGGCGCGCAGGCTCCCGAACCCCAGGTACACCGGCGGCGGGCCGGCGGCCAGAAAGGCCTTCAGCTCCGCGGAAAGAGGCCGTTCGTCCGGCGTGATCCACGCGCCTGTCTGCACCGCGGCGAGATCCGTCGGCTGCAACGGCGCCAGGACCTCGTCCGCCGCCATCCAGGGATGGTCGGTGTAGCCGAAGCCGAAGATGTCCTCCACCGGCGGCAGGCCGATCACTTCCCGACTGCTGTTGAGCGTGCCCCCGTACCGCCGGAAGGCGCTCTGGTTGTTCCGCTCCCACAGCGCCCGGATGTCGGTCCCGGCCGGTGCGGGCGGCTCGCCGAGGGGCGGCGGTGGCGGGTAGTGCGGCGACGGCACGAAGCTCGGGCAGTGGAAGGCGTAGAAGTACGGGATGCCCAGCTTCTCGGCCACCGACCGCACGCCGAGCGCGGCGGACAGCATCCCGGTCGCCACCACCGCGTCGCAGCCCTCGGCGGCGTCCGGGATCCGGTCGAACTGCGTGGTGATCGTCTCGGTCATGAACCGCTGCATGTCCTCGCGCGTCGGCGGCGCCGCGTTCTTGACCGGTTCGCGCGCGGAAGCGCCGACGGGCACGTGCTCCACGCCGACCTCGGCCAGCCTGTCCGCGCAGTCCGGCGGCGCGGACAGCCTCGTCTCCGCCCCGAGCTCCCGCAACCGGATCGCCAGTGCCACCAGCGGTTCGACGTCGCCGCGGCTTCCGCACGTCGCGAGCAGCACCCGCGTCACGTTTCCCCCGTTCACGCGGGAACCGCCGGCTTCTCGCGGCGGACGGCGTCGAACAGCAGTTCCGCCGCCACCGTCGTCCCGTCGGTGCGGATCGTCTCCGCCACGGCCGTCGCCCGCGCCCGCATTTCCGGGGCCAGCGCCGTGGTGAGCGCTGCCGTCAGGGCGTCGAAGGCCGGGATCGGACCGTCGATCGCCAGCCCGACACCCAGCTCGGCCACCCTGTCGGCGTGATACGCCTGCTCCACCACGTTGTCCACCACCCGGCGGACCACGACGTGCGGGATGCCCGCCCGCATGGCCAGCAGCGTCGTGCCCGCGCTGTCGTGGTGGATGGCGGCGGCCACCCGGCCGAACAGCTCCTGAAGGTTCACTTCGCCGACGGCGAAGCAGTCTTCCCCGCCGTCGGGCAGGGCCAGCTCGGCCCAGCCACGGGAAAGGACCACCCGATGGCCCTGGGCCCGGACGACCTCGAGCGCCGCCTTCGCCGCACCGGCCGTCCTGGCCCCGGACGAGCTGCCGAAGCCCACGTAGACCGGCGTTGACCCGGCGGCCAGGAACGCCTCCAGGTCCGCCGGAAGCGGCCGTTCGTCCGGCTGGATCCAGGCGCCGGTCTGCACGGTGACGGTGTCCGCCGGCGGCAGCGGGGCCAGGATCTGGTCCGCCGCCAGCCAAGGCTGCTCGGTGTAGCCGTAGTCGAAGAGGTCCTTCACCGGCGGCAGGCCGATCGAGGCCCGCTTTTCGGTGACCACGTCACCGAAAAGCCCGTAGGCGCCCTGGTTGTACATGTCCAGCTCCGCCCGGCTGTGCACGGACGGCAGGTGGTCCGGGGACAAGACCGTGTAGCGGTAGGGGATGCCCAGCTTCTCGGCCACCGACCGCGCGGCGACCGCGGCGGGCAGCAGACCGGTCGCCACCACCGCGGTACAGCCTTCGGCGGCCGTCTGGACCTTCTCGAACCACTCGGCGACCACCTCGGTCACGACTTCGGGATCCCCCGGCGCCGGTTCCCCCGGCCCGCGTGCCCCGGCGCGCACCGCCCGGCCGACAGGCACCATCGGCACCCCGGCCTCAGCGCACCGCTCCACGTAGTCCGGCGGCAGGCACATCCGCACGTCCGCGCCGAGCTCCCGCAACCGGACCGCCAAGGCCACCAGCGGTTCGGTGTCCCCGCGCGACCCGCACCCCGAAATCAACACGCGCACTTCGCTTCCCCTGTCCCGTAAGTCCTGCCGACGTGCGAGGGCCTCATACCGGATGGTGCGGCAGCCACTTCATGCCGTCGGCCGAAGTCACCAGACCGCCGGGGAACAGCGGCAGCTCGGGTTCGGCGTCGTCGCCGAGCAGCGCCTTCATCTGGACCTGGCCCGCTTCCTGCATCGCCTGCTTGACCACCGTCGACTTGAACATCGGCACCATGTCGTCGCCGTCGCCCGCCGCCATCTTGTCCACGGCGGCGGCGAATTCGGCGCTGTTCGCGGCGATCCGGTCCGCGGCCGTCAGCGCGGTCTCGCCGGACGACACCCCGCCGATCAGCTCGACGAACGACTCGATGTCGGTGCTCTGGTTCTGCGTGACCTTCTTGGCCTGCCAGAAGTACGATTCCTCGTTCACGTTCATCTGGTAGAAGGAGACGAGGAACTCGTAGAAGACGCCGTACTCGCGGCGATAGCGCGACTCGAACTCGTTCAGCGCGGTCTTCTCGTCGAGATCGCCGTCGAGGACGCTGTTGATCGAGCGGGCCGCGAGCAGCGCGCTGTAGGTCGCCAGGTGCACCCCGGAGGAGAACACCGGGTCCACGAAGCACGCGGCGTCGCCGACCAGGACCATCCCGGGCCGCCAGTAGGTCTCCTGCTGGTACGAATAGTCCTTGCGGACACGCAATTCGCCGTACTTGCCTGTCGTCACCCTGGTCGCGTTCGAGAGATAGTCCGAGATCATCGGGCATTCGGCGATCAGGCTGTTGAGGGCCTTCTCGCGGTCACCCTGGATCTTGTCGGCGTCCTCCCGGCGCACTACCGCGCCGACACTGGTCAGCGTGTCGCTCAACGGGATGTACCAGAACCAGCCGTTGTCGAAGGCGACGCTCAGGATGTTTCCCGAGACCGGCGCCGGCAGCCGCTTGCCGCCCTCGAAATAGCCGAACAGCGCGAGGCTGCGGAAGAACTCCGAGTAGTTCCGCGAACCGCCGACCTTGGAATAGAGCCGGCTCTTGTTGCCCGACGCGTCGATCACGAACCGCGCCGACACCTCGCGCTCGTTGCCGTCGGGATCGGTGTACCTGGCGCCGACGACCCGCTCGCCGTCCTCCACCACATCGTTGACAGAGCAGCCTTCCCGCACGACGACGCCCTTGCGCTTGGCGTTCTTCAGCAGCATGTCGTCGAAGACCGCCCGCTCGACCTGGTAGGCGTGCGACGTCGAACCGGCCATCTTGGCGGAGATTCCGAAGTGGAACGTCCACGGCTCCGGCCGCGCGCCCCAGCGGAACGTGCCGCCCCGTTTGATCGGGAACCCGGCCGCGGCCAGTTCGTCGGAGATGCCGAGCATCCGGCACACGCCGTGCACCGTGGCGGGCAGCAGCGACTCACCGATCTGGTAGCGCGGGAAAACCTCCTTCTCCAGCAACAGAACCCGATGGCCCTGCATCGCCACCAGCGTGGCGACGGTCGAACCGCCCGGTCCGCCACCGGCAACCACCACGTCGAAGTCTTCGACCGTCATCTCCCACCATTCCTCTGTCGAGTGTTGAATCGCGCGCTACCAGGCAACTGGGACCTGATCAGGACAGTCGACGAAAGCGCTTCGGTACTTCACTTCCGCGATGGGCACCGCCAGCCGCAGCCCGGGGAATCGGCGCCACAGCGTTTGATAAGCCATCCGCAGCATCGAGCGGGCCAGCGCCGCGCCCACGCAGTAATGGATGCCGTGCCCGAATCCGACGTCCGAAACCGCGGCGCGATTCGCGTCGAGCACGTCGGGATCCGGCGTCAGCGCCTTGTCCCGGTTGGCCATGAGAACCGAGCACAGGACGTAATCCCCCGCTTTGATCACTTGCCCGTCGACGACGACGTCCTTGATGGCGAGGCGGGGATTCGGCGCCTGCACGGGAGACAGATAGCGCACCAGTTCGTTGACGACGCGATCGGCCTTTTCCTGGCTTTCGAAAAGCAACGGGATCTGGCCGGGATTCTCCAGCAGCGCCAGCACTCCGAAACCGATCATCCCGGCGACGGTTTCGACGCCGCCGAGGATCAGCGCCGTGCACAGGCCCTTCAATTCCTCGTCCGTGATGTTGTCGCCGTGCTCTCGCGCGATCATGCCGAGGAACCCGTCGTCGGGGTCCTTACGCTGTCCGGCGATGAGGTTGTCCAGGTACCGGTTGAACGCGGCGCTGTCCGCCACCCGTGCCTTGAGCCCGCGGCTCAGATCGGCGTTCCGCCTGATCCGCCGGACGAACTCACGCTGGTCGTCGCGGGGAATGCCGAGCAGTTCGCACAAAGCGTGAGCGCCGACAGGATCGGCGAAGAGTCCCTGGAGGTCCGCGGGCGAACCCTCGGCCTCCATCATATCGAGGCGATCGTCGATGAGGCTTTGGATCGCGGGCTCCATCCGGCGGATCCGGCGGACCGTGAACTCCGGCGTCAGCATCTTGCGCAAACGCGTGTGCTCGGGCGGATCATAGGTCGAGATCTGCCCTACGAACTGGGCCTCCACATGCGCCCCGGATTTCGCCTGGGTGAATTGCGGCCGCGTCGTGAAATTCTCGTGGTCGCCCAGGATCTTGCGCACGACGTCGTAGCCGTGGGCCTGCCAGACGAATTCCCTGCCCAGCTGGGCGGACGATTCCCCGGTTATCCGGACCAGCGGCCCCTGCGCCCTGAGTGCGAAATTGTCCTCGTGCGGATCGCAGTCCGTCCTCAGCTGGAAGTTCGCCGGCTCCCGCAGGAGTGGCGCGACCTGATCGCTACCGTGTCCCATCAGAATGGAAACTCTCCTGTCGACCGGGAAAATGTCGTTTCGGACGCCCCAATTTCACCGGTAATCACCCAGGACGTCCAGCGGCTCCATGTGGACGGATCCGGCGATCACCAGGCGACCATCAGCTCGGTCAAGCCGTAGGCGGGAGTGGTCAGGCGGAACTTGTCCTCCTGTGCCGGATCCGCGAGCCTCAGCGCCGGAAAACGCCGCCACAGGGTGGTGAAGACCGTGCGCAGTTCGAGGCGGGCCAGCGCGGCTCCCAGGCAATGGTGGACCCCGTGCCCGAAAGCGATGTGCGGCGCGGATTCGCGGGTGACGTCGAGCCGGTTCGGCTCCGGCACGAGGGCCGGGTCACGGTTGGCCGCCGGGAGCGAGCAGATGACACTCTCGCCCGCCTTGATCACTTGGTCCCCGAAAGTGACGTCTTCTCTGGCGATCCGGGGCGTCGGGCTGTACGGCACGGTGAGGTACCGGATCAGCTCGTCGACGGCTCGTTGCGCGGGCTGCTCGTCGCCGCGGAACGCGTCGATCTGCTCGGGGTGGCGCAGCAGTGCCAGCACTCCGAGCCCGATCATGCCGGAGATGTTGTCGTCGCCGGCCAGCATCACCTGAACGCAGAAGCCGCGCAGTTCCTCGTCCGTGGCCTCGTCGCCGTATTCGGCGACCACCGAGCCGATCAGCCCCTCGCCGGGTTCCTTGCGTTCCCTGGCGATCATCGCCAACAGGTAGCGGGAGAACGCTTCTCCCGCCACCGCACGCCTTTTCTGGCTTCGTGAGCCGTCGAGATGCGCGTGACACAGCTGCAGGAACGTGGCCCTGTCGTCCCTGGGCACCCCGATCAGCTCGCACAGCACGGCGCCGGGCACCTTTTCGGCGACGAACTCGACGAGATCCGCGGGGGATCCCGCCTGCTCCATCTCGTCGAGCCGCTCGGTCACGATCTGCTCGATGTACGGCTGCATCCGTTGCATCTTGCGCAGCGTGAAACCGGGCGTCAGCTTCTGCCGCAGCCGTGTGTGCTCGGGCGGGTCGTAGTCCATCAGGTTGCCGACCAGTTCACGCGGCCGGAAGATGCCCTTCCCGCCGATCTCGTCGCGCGCGTCCCAGCGGCGCCGGGTGCTGAACTGCCGGTGATCGCCCATCACCTGCCGGACGACAGCGTGCGAAGTGGCCATCCAGTGGTCCTCGGCGTCCGCGCCGGATCCGACCGTGACCCTCGTCAGCGCTCCGGCGGCGAGCAGTTCGTCCGCCGGGTCCAAACCCTGTCTGCGGATGTGCAGCGGGCGCGGGTCGTCCTCACTCAACGGGAAACTCCTTTGCTACCGAGATTTCGCACTACCAGTCGAGCAAGAGGGCTTCCACGTCGAACGGCGGCGGACCCAGTTTGATCTCGCGGCCCGGTTCGGCCAGCCTGAGCTTGGGGAAGCGGTGCGCCAGCGCCGGGATCGCCGCCCGGAACACCATTTCGGCCAGCGGCCTGCCGAGGCAGTGATGGATGCCGTGCCCGAACGTGACGTGCGCGGGCTTTTCCCGGGTGATGTCGAAGTGATCGTCCGGGTCGGGGAACTTCCGGCGATTCGAAGCCAGCAAAGAACAAGTGACCGCGTCGCCTGCCTTGACGAGCTGATCACCGACGTACACGTCCTCCAGCGCGACGCGCGGAGTGGTCTTCTCGTCGCTCGTGAGGTACCGGGCCACCTCGTTCAGCCAATCCGGGACGCTGTCCGGCTCGTCGCGGAGCACGGCGAACTGCTCGGGATGCTCGACCATCAGCCACGCGCCCGCCGCGAGGAAACGGGCCACCTGGTCCCCGCTCGCGCCCATGACGAACGCGGCCACGCCCAGCAGTTCCGCGTCGGTGATGTCGTCGCCGTGTTCGCGCACCACGGCGCCGAACATGTCGTCACCGGGATCGCGGCGCGTCTGTGCCGCGACCTGGCCCATGTACGTCCAGAACTTGTTGCCCGCCGCCACGCGCCGTTTGCCCGACCTTTCGGACCGGCTGGCGTGCAGGGCGCGCGACAGATCCGCTTGATCGTCACGGGGAATGCCGAGGAAGTCGCAGATCACCGTCGTCGCGATGGGCCACGCGAAACGCGGGACGAAATCCACCGGGCCACCGGTGGCCTCGATGTCGTCCAAGGTGGCCTTGACGATCAGCTCGACCTGCGGGCGGAAGTCCCGCATCCGCCGGAAAGTGAACGCGGAGGCCACCATCCGGCGCAGGCGCGTGTGCTCCGGCGGGTCGTACTGGCCGAGGAAACCGGGCCAGATGCGGCCGGCCGCCGTCCCGCCGAAAAGCAGCTTGGCGCTGAACTTGTCCGAGCCGAGGACCTGCCGGGTCTCGTCGTACCCGGTGGCGAGCCAGCCCGTCCGCCCCGCGGGGCATTCTTCGGCCTCCAGCACGGACATGGGGCCTTCGGCCATCAGGGAACGCAACTCCGGTCCCGGATCGAATCGCTCTCTCCGGTGGATTTCCGTGCCCCGGTTGGCGTTGTTCTCCTCGAACACTGCACAAGGTCCTTTCGCCTCAGCCGGCCGGTGGAACAGTGATAGCGCGAAGGTGGCTTGTCCGACACTTCCCGGCGCTCGTTCGGGCGCGAGGTCCGTGAAGGCCTCCTTCCCTACCCTGAAGGTTGGGAAGGAGGCCCTCACTACGTCGCCGCTGTGGTCCTCGCGGGCACCGAAGCCGTGGCGTGTCGCGAAAGCCACAGTGATGATGATGTGTGTGGATGGAGGCCTGGCAGGGTCTGGCTCGGAAAGCCACTGACGTCCCGTGTTCGGGGTTGTCT